>JBJXGN010000285.1:0-38865 GCA_046160585.1 Kofleriaceae bacterium | reverse complement strand
CTGAAGACGCTGACGGTGATCGATCGCCAGGGTGCAGGTGTGGCGACCGTCGACGTTCCACGTGCGAACGACGACGTGAAGACGATCGTGATCGATGTGAAGATGGCAACGGGCCGCGCGCACGACCTGCACGTCGGCTACGCGGTGCCGACGCCGACGTGGAAGGCCGCGTATCGCGTGGTCCTCGACGACAAGGCCTCGCTGCTCCAGGCGTGGGCCATGGTCCACAACGCGACGCGCGAGGACTGGCGCGGCGTGCAGCTCACGCTCGGGACCGGCGCGCCGATGTCGTTCGCGCAGGACATGACCAAGCCCCAGTACGTCGCGCGCCCCGACGTCACGGGGCGCATGGTGCAACCGACCGTGCTCGGGCCGATCGGCACCGAGACCGTAACAGCGCACGACCGCGACGGCGACGCGATCCCCGATGTCGACGATCGCTGCCCTGACGAGAGCGAGACGTACGACGGCAACATCGACGACGACGGATGTCCGGATCGCGGACGTGTGGTCGTTCGCGACACGGGGCTCGTGATCCTGCAGAACATCCAGTTCGCGGCCAACAGCGAGACGATCACGAGCGCGAGCCAGCCGATCATCGACACCGTCGCCGCGGCGCTGATCAGCAACCCGGACATCGTGCTCGTCGAGATCGGCGGGCACACGTCGAACGACGAGGCCGACGGTTGGGCACTATCTGCGCGACGGGCCACCGCAGTCCGGGCTGCGCTCGTCGCGAAGGGCGTCGCCGCCTCGCGGATCGAGATCCAGCCGTACGCCGCCGTGCAGCCGGTCGCGACGAACGATCTGCCGGCGGGGCGCGAGAAGAACCGCCGCACGACATTCATGATCCTGAAGCGAGGCGACGAGGTGACGGCGCCGCGATCGACACGGGGGCGACCGATGCCGGTGGTCGATGCCAAGGCGCTCGAGTCATCGATGCACGCACGCACGACGCCGACCGGTGTTGCGGGGAGCGTTCGCTACGTACTGAGCGAGCCGGTCACGATCGGTCGCGGCAAGTCCACGATGGTGTCGATCCTGAACAAGCCGATCACGGGCGAGGACGTGCTGCTATTCCGGCCCGATGCGAACGCGCCGGGGAGTGCAACCCATCCGTTCCGCGCGGCGCGCCTCGTGAACACGTCGGGCTTCACCCTCGAGTCCGGGCCGATCGCGATCTTCGCTGGTGGCACGTTCGTTGGCGATTCGATCCTCGAGCGCCTGCAGGTCGACGAGACCTCGTGGATCGCGTACGCCGTCGACGCGGGTACGACGGTCGTGCGTACGCAGGTGCCCGACGAGCGCCCAATCCGGCTCGTCGGGATCAGCCACGGCGTCCTCACCGTCGAGAACGCAGGCATCGTCACGACGAAGTACACGATCGCCGCGGGACGCGACGCGACGCGCACGATCTACATCCGCCATGCGAAGACTCATGGGTTTCGTCCGCGCGATCTCCCGCCGCGCACGATCGAGCAGCCCGACGCATACCTCGTGCCCGTCCCGCTTACCGCGGCGAAGACCAGCACGATCGAGATCGAGGAGCGCCAGCCACGCCGCGCGACGATCGAGATCCTCCGCGCCGACGACACGACGATCGGCGCGTACATCGAGGGCGCGAAGTTGCCCGCGCCGGTCGTCGCGAAGATCGAGATGGCGAGCGCGCTGCGCCGAGACATGGCCGTCCTCGAGGAGGACGCGCGCAAGATCCGCACGCGCATCGTCGACATCTCCGCGCGCGCCATCGAGCTACGCGAGTCGCTGCGCACGATCGATAAGGTCCGCGGCGCCGACGACCTGCGCAAGAAGCTGCTCGCGAACCTCGCGACCACGACGACCGAGTCGGACGTCCTCGCCCGCTCGCTCGGCGAGAAGACCGAGGCGCTCGCCACGGCCCGCGTGCGACTCGCCGATCTCATCCGTGACCTGTCGCTGGAGTAGTGCGCTGCGTCCGCTCCTCCCACCGGTCTCGCTTCTTCGAGCATGGTCAGCTGAGCTCGTCGACGAGGTCCCCACTTACGAGAGCACCCACCTTCGGCACAGTGATACGCTGGGGCATGCGCGCAATCGTGGGTGCGTTTCTGGGAGCGTCGGTCCTCGTAGCCTCCCCCGCCGAGGCCGACGTTAGCGAGCCGGCGTTCCGGCAGACCGACGTGACGCGGATCGAGAACAACCCGCAGGTGACCTCGATGGCGTGGGCGCCTGACGGTTCGGGCCGGCTGTTCGTGACGGGGAAAGAGGGCCACATCTGGATCGTCAAGGGCAGCGTCGTCCAGCCGAACCCAGCGTTCCGCTTCATGCCCCGAAACCAGGGCGGCGAGCTCGTGACGTCGAGCGAGTGCGGACTGCTCGGCATCGCGTTCGATCCCGCGTTCGCGGACAACGGATACATCTACGTGTTCGTCACGTTGCACGTGCCGGCCGCGTCTAACCAGATCGAGCAGCAGATCATCCGGTTCACGATGCAGGGCGACACCGCGACCGAGCGCACGACGCTGATCGACGGGCTCCCATCGACGGGCGCGAACCACGACGGCGGCGGTCTCGACTTCGGCCCGGACGGTCTCATTTACTGGGCGGTCGGCGACAACGGCAGCGGCGTCGGCCACGGCGAGGACTTGGAGAGCGCCGGGTCCAAGGTCGGCCGCGCGACCACCGTCGTCGGCGCGCCACCGCCTCCAGGCATGTTCAACGACGGCGACGGTCCGAACTACGACCACATCCACACGCGCGGCACGCGAAACCCGTATTCGATGCTGTTCCACCCCGTCACCGGCGAGCTGTGGATCAGCATCGTCGGTGATGGATGGGAGCAGATCTTCGCGGTGGGCGAGAACGCGCATGTCGGCTATCCGATGGAGAACGTCGAGCCCGGGGTCGGCGGTGCCACCACGAGCCCGATCGTCGCGTATCGCACGGGAGGGACGAACGGCCTCAACCTCGGCGCGGCGAGCGCTGTGCGCGCGAACAACGTCGTCACGATCACCACGTCGGGGGCACATCGCCTCCGCAAGGGCGCCACCGTGACGATCGCTGGCATCGACGATGCGTCGTTCGACGGGACGTTCGCGATCGCGAGCGTGCCCAGCCTGACATCGTTCACCTACGCGCAGACGGCCGGGGACGCCACGAGCGGCAACGGAACGGCGCAGCCGGATGACTACGGCAACGTCATCCTCGGCGGCGCGTTCTATGACGCGACGCTGTTCCCGCAGCAGTACCGCCAGAACTACTTCTTCGGCGATTTCGGTACCGGTCAGTTCGTGCGCGTCGAGACCGCCTCGGACAACAGCGTCTCGCGCGTGTCGCGATTCGGCACGAACCTCGGCAATCACATCGACGCGTCGACAGGCCCCGACGGCGCACTGTATGTCGTCGACCACGGCGGCAACATCCGCCGCATCTCGTACGACACGACGGCGCAGGGCATCGTCGTCTCGCCACAGAACCTCCGCCTGTCCGAGACGTCGCGCGGCTTCGTCGGCGTGCGCCTCGCAATCGCGCCCGCGTCCGACGTCACGGTCACGCTCGCTCGCGCCAGTGGATCGACCTTCGTGCGCGTCCCACAAGGCACGCTGACGTTCACTCCCGCGAACTGGGACCAGCCGCAATACGTCGAGGTCACGAGCGCGATCGACGGCGACACCGTCGAGGACATCGCGATGCTCGAGGCGTCGTCGACCGGCATCGGAACCGAGACCGTCACGGTGCGCGTGACCGACACGCAGGAAGCGGACCCGTCGGTGATCGACAGCGCCAATCCCGCTGTCGACGGTGGCGGCGGCACGGACGCGAGTGGCTGCTGCGGCGTCGGCGACTCGCGCGGCTCGTTCGTCCTCGCGATGCTGGTCGGCGGGCTCGTACTGCGCCGGCGACGGGCTCGCGCGTGATACACCGCGCTCGATGCTGTTCACGCCCCTGACGCTGCGCTGCGGACTCGTGCTCCCCAACCGCGTCGCGCTCGCGCCGATGACGAACCTCCAGTCGCAGCCGGACGGCCTCCTCGGCGAGGACGAGCTCGTGTGGCTCGCGCGCCGCGCCGACGGCGGCTTTGGCCTCGTGCAGACCTGCGCCGCGTACGTCGCACTCGACGGCAAGGCGTGGCCCGGCGAGCTGGGCATCGATCGCGACGAGTGCCTGCCCGGCCTCACACGCCTCGCGAAGCGCCTTCGCGACGCCGGCGCGACCTCGATGGTCCAGCTGTTCCACGGCGGCGTGCGCGCCGACCCCGCCCTCTCGGGCGAGCCGACGTGGAGCGCGAGCACGTGGACCGAAGATCGCGCCGACTTCCACGTCCCGCGTGTCGGCACCGCCGACGACATCGCGCGCACGATCCGCGCGTTCGCCGGCGCCACCGCGCGCGCTGAGAAGGCGGGCTTCGATGGCGTGGAGCTACATGGCGCGCACGGCTATTTGCTCTCGCAGTTCCTCTCGCGGACCATGAACCCGCGCACCGATGGCTGGGGTGGCGATCTCGAGGGACGCGCGCGGCTCGTTCGCGAGTGTGTGCGTGCGTGCCGCGCGGCCACGTCGCCGCGGTTCTCGATCGGCGTGCGGCTCTCGTTCGAGGACTTCGCACAGGCCAAAGGCATGGACCTCGACGACAACCTGCGCGTCGCCGCCTGGCTCGTCGAGGACGGCGCGGACTTCATCCACGCGTCGCTGTGGGACGTGCAGCGAATGTCCGCGAAGTATCCCGACAAGCACGTGCTGACGTTGTTGCGCGCCGCGCTACCCGCCGACGTCGCGATTCTGACGGCGGGCAAGATCTGGACACGTGAGGATGCCGAGTCGACCCTGGAGAGAGGGGCGGACGTGGTCGCGCTCGGCCGCAGCGGGATCGTCAACCCGGACTGGCCAAAGGACGTCGCCGCCGGGCGAGCGATCCAGAAGCCACCGGTGACCCGAGCGGAGCTGCTCGCGCGAGGGGTATCGCCCGCGTTCGCGACCTACTTACGCATGTGGAAGAACTTCCTGGTCGACTGACGCACTTCGCGCGACGAAACACGACCGCGATCGGGAAGCGGCCCCTCCGGGCAGAAGCCCGTCGATTGGTCTGTCCTCGACGACGCGCACGGCGTTTGCCACGCACGACACGGTGAGCTCGCCGCGAGAACATCGCCGCCGCGCACGCACGCACGATCCCCGACAAGCGGATCTGGTCGGAAGATAAACAGGGAGAAGGTGAGTGAGGGGAGGAGACCATTTCGGTCGCTTCGCGTCGACGAATCGATCTGGTCGGCTCGTAGCTATTGTGGGATGGGAGGCAGAGTTCTTCTTCGCGAAGCGAAAAGAAATCTCTCCGCTCCCCTCCCTCCCCTTCTCCCTGTTTCATTTTCCGACGTCGGTCCGAGCCGCCAGCGACGAGGAGTCGATCTGGTCTTCATTCGATCGCATCGACGGTGACGACGAACGTCATCGGCTCGTCGAGCTGGAGGTCCTTCGGCGAGTGCATGGTCCGACGTAGCGATAGATCCGCATCAGCGGAACAAACGCCCGCGCAGATCCGGCGATGGCTGAGCGATGACCTCGAGCGCGACGAGCTTGTCGTGATCGACCGCGCCGGTCGCCGCGTCGCGGGCGGCTTCGATCGCGTCGAGCGTTCCGGTCAGCGTGAAATACGCCTTGCCGGCAAGGTCGACCGCGAAACGCACGTCGCGCACGGTGACCGCCGCGACCTTGCACGCCGCATCGGCGGCGGCGATCGCAGCGCACACCGTCGACGTCTCGATGATCGCCACGGCTTCGGCATCCACGTCGTCCGTCCAGTCCGGCGGCGAGATCGGCGCGCCGAGCATCGGCCACACCTGATCGTCCGCAGCTGGCAGCTCCACGTGATCGAGCAGCACGGCGGCCGCGGCGAGCTTTCCGGCGATCATGGCCTCCTCGACCTCGGCGACCCCGCCCTCGAGCACCACGAGGTGCTTGCCGCCGGAGACCGCGCGCGAGTGAACGAGTAACGCCGGCGAACGCTTCAACGCCGCGTCGGCGACGACGATGCCTTTGGCGATCGTGCCGACTTCGAGTACGCCGAGCGCTGGGCCACGCGTCGTCGGCATCTCAGACGAAGCGGAAGGCTTCCTTCAACGTACAGCGGCGCTCGCGCGTGAAGTGAACGGCGGTGGTCAGGCCCTCGCCCGTCGGAGATGCGATCGTGAACGAGGTGTAGCCCTCGCCGCCGAGCGCCAATCCCGCGTACGAGGCTTCGTTCTTCACGAAGATGCTGCAGTTACACAACCGCGCCATCGTCGCCATGTTGTCGATGTTCAGCGAGTGCATCGTCGCGGTGTGATGGAAGCCGTGCTCGACGCGCAACGCGGCCGCGATACCTTCGACGGCGTCGCGCACGCGGAACAGCGGGATGACCGGCATCAGCAGCTCGTGCTGCACGAACGGGTGCTGCTCGTCGACCTCGCACAAGAGGATCCTCAAGTCCTGCCCGAGGCTTGCACCGGAGCCGATGCCCGCGGCCCGGGCGATCACGGCGGCGTCCTTGCCGATGAAGTCCTTGTTGACGTGATCACCCTCGAGCACGGTCTTCTCGAGCGCGGCGATCCCACGCTGGTCGACGCGCAGCGCCTTGGACTTCTCGAGCTGCCGTACGAGGTCCGTCGCGATCGAATCGACCGCGATGATCTCCTTCTCGGCGATACAGACGATGTTGTTGTCGAGCGACGCGCCGCGCACGATCGCGTCCGCTGCCTTCGCGAGGTTTGCCGTCTCGTCGACGACGGCGGGCGGATTGCCCGGGCCCGCTCCGATCGCCTTCTTGCCCGAGTTCATCGCGGCCTTCACGACGGCGGGGCCGCCCGTGACCACGATGAGGCGCACGAGAGCGTGCTTCATCAGCGTATTCGCGCTCTCGATCGTCGGGCGCTCGACGGAGACGATGACGTCGCGCGGTCCACCGACCGATTGGATCGCTTCGTTGAGCAGGTGCACGCACCAGTTGCAGACCTGCGCCGCCGACGGGTGCACGTTGAACACGACGGCGTTACCCGCCGCGACCATGCCAATCGCGTTGCACAGGATCGTCTCGGTCGGATTCGTCGTCGGGGTGATCGCGAGGATCACGCCGTACGGCGCGCGCTCGGTGAGCATCAAGCCATGGTCGCCGGTGAACGCGACCGTCTGGAGGATCTCCGGTCCGGGCGTCTTCTCTGCGACGAGCCGGTTCTTCGCCAGCTTGTCCTCGTAGCGACCGAGCCCCGTCTCCTCGACGGCGTATTGCGCGAGCTTCTCGTTGTTGTCGAGGACGGCCCTGCGCATGGCGGCGACCATCTTGACCTTCGTCGCGACCGGCGTCTTCTCGTTCTGCTCGAACGCTTTGCGCGCGGCCTTCGCGGCGCTGTCCGCATCGCCGTACACGCCGTTCGTGCCGCGCGGGATGTTCGCCTTCGACGGAGGCATGGACACAGCGGGACCGCCGCCGCGCACTGGAGCGGTCGTTGGCCCCCCGCCGAGCCGCTCCAGTACGCGTGCGACGATCTCCTCGATCTTTCGCTCGTCGAGCATCGCCACGTGTCAGTCCTTCACGTAGCGCCGCTCGTTACCGACGCTGACCTCGTCGACGATCGCCATGATCGTCGCGTCGACGGGTCGGTTCTGGGTCACTTGCGTCTGCCGCGCTGACGAGCCCGCGGCATACAGCACGACCTCGCCGACACCAGCCCCCACCGCGTCGACCGCGATCGCGATCGAACCGTTTGGGTTTCCGTCGACGTCACACGCACGCACGACGAGCAGCTTGAGCCCCTCGAGCGTGGGCTCCTTGCGCGTCGCGACGAGCGTGCCGATGACCTTGCCGAGGACCATGCGGCTTACTTGGCGTTGCCGGCGCGGCCGAGCGGCAGCACCGCGTCGACGTTCGCGTGCGGACGCGGAATCACGTGCACCGAGACGACCTCGCCGACACGCTCCGCGGCGCGCTGACCGGCCTCCGTCGCCGCCTTCACGGCCGCGACGTCGCCGCGCACGACGGCGGTGACGTAGCCGCCACCGGTCTTCTCGTACCCTACGAGCTCGACCTTGGCCGCTTTGACCATGGCATCGGCGGCCTCGACCATGCCGACAAAGCCTTTCACTTCGATCATTCCAAGAGCATCTGCCATCGGTTTCTCCCCACCCGGGCAAGCCCGGGAGATGACTTACTTGTCGACGAACTTCTCCGGCTCTTTGCCGGTGACGGCATTGAGCGCTGCGGTGGCGGCCGCCGCTGCCGCGTCGATCTCTGCTTCCGGGCCCGCCATGTAGAGGCGGCCGAACGCGCCGTACGGAGTCACGTTCACGAGGTTCACCTGCGCGGCCTTCTCCGCCTCGTTGGCGGCGAGCACCGCGTATCCTGCGGGCTCGCACTCGAAGATGAACAGCGACTGACCCGGCAGCACCATCATGCCCGCACTCGAGCGGTTGATGATCTGCGTCTGGTAGGCCTCGACGCCGCGGATGATCTGGTTGGTCAGCTGCTTTGGCTTGAGGCGCTGTCCCTCTTCGACGCCCAGATACTTGAGGATCGTCGCGCCGGCCTGGAGGACCTCACCCTTGTCGTGGTGATGGATCTCGAGGAGACCGTACGCGCGCTCGACGACCTGCACCGCGGGCTGCACGGCGGTCGCCTTCAGCGCGGCGTCGGTGACCTGATTGATCGCGATGCCCGGCGCGATCTCGACCCACAACGACGCTTGATACGGCACCGGCAAGAAGCCGCGCGCGGTCTTGCCGATGAACGTCGCTTGCTGCGGCTGCAGCGCATCGAGGAAGCAGTAGGTACGCAGGACCGTTGCCATCGATGCAGCGCACGCTAACACACGCGGTTTCGCCAGGTGGGGCGCGTGCGCACGATTCTCGCGTCCCACCGGTCGCAGTCGCGCGAGGCCGGAAAGGGTGCCATGCTGCGCCCGTTCGATGCGTCGCGCTCCGTCGATCGCGCTCCTCCTCGTACTGCTGGTTCCCCACACCGCCGAGGCCGACCTCCTCGCGCGCTTCCTGCAGGACGCCGATGCGGCCGGTGGCGCACCGCCATCGCCGCCGCCGTCGTCTGACGATCTGACGGCGTGGGCCGGACCCGCGCGCCAGACATCGCTCCCTCTCCTCCTCCAGCACGCAGTGCAACACTCGCCGAAGCTACAGACCGCGAAGATCGACATCGCGATCGCCGAGGCTCAGATCGCGCAGACCTTCGCACGTGACGACTGGCGCATCGATGCGCAGCTCTCCGCGTCGAGCTCGTCGGGCTACTTCAGCGGCCTGCGTATCGATCGCTCGACGACGATCGGCGCGACCGTGGACGTGTTCCGCGTGCTGCCAACGGGTGGCACCCTCAACCTGCACGCCGGATCGACGTATTCGCGCACGAGCAACCCGCTGAACCCGGGAGATCGCATCAACAACTGGTCCGACGAGCTGTCGGTCACGTTCGCGCAGCCACTGCTCCGCGGACGTGGTGCGTGGTTGTACGAAGCGAACGAGCGGCGCGCGACGCTCTCGCGCGACGCCGCCGTGCTCGCGAAACGCCTCGCCGCGATCGACGCCGTGCAGACGGTCGTGTCGGCGTACTGGGACCTCGTCCTCGCCGAGCGCGCGATCGCGATCACCCAGTCGAGCCTCGCGCTCGCGAACGAGCGCCTGCGCATCACGACCCTCGGGAATCAGGGCGGCAAGATCCCGCGCAGCGAGATCCCGGCCGTGCAACAGATCATCGCGACGCGCGAGGAGGAGATCCTGAACGCGGAGCTCGCGATCGTCGAACGTTCGATCGCGCTGCGCCGCGCCGTCGGGCTCCCGATCGGTCAGGGCGAGCTCGGGCTTCGCGTCGGAACCGACCTCGACACGAAAGAGACCAACACCTCGCTCGGCGAGCTGACCGAGCGCGCGTTCGCGTCGAGCCCCGAGCTCGCGCAGCTGGCGAAGCAAGGCGACGTGGTCAAGCTCGACATCGAGATCACCGAGAACGGCCTGTTGCCGCAGCTCGACGCGGCGCTCACGCTCGGTCCGACGACGCAGAGCGAGAGCTTCACGACCGCACTGCGCGATCTCGTTCGCGGAAGCTCCATCGCGATCACCGGCCAGCTGCGCTACCAGCACTCGCTCGGCCAGGAGGATGTGAAGGGCCGCGCACGCGAGCTCCGCGAGAACCGGCGCAAGCTCGAGGTCACCGCGTTCGACATCCGCGCGCAGATCGCGCAGGCGATGGCCCGCGCCGTGGCGCAGCTCGAGCTCGCGAAGCGCCGACTCGGGCTCTCGCAACGCGCGATCGATCTCGCGAACGAAAACATCAAGCTCGAGACCGACCGGTTCAACCTCGGCCGCTCGACGAACTTCGACGTGCTCAGCCGCCAGGAGGAGCTGCGTCAGGCCGAGCTGCGCAAGACGCAGGCGATGATCGACTGGCAGAAGGCGCTCGCGATCGTGCAGGCGCTGACCGGCGACATCCTCCCGACGTACGGCATCACCGTCGATTGAGCGAATCGTCGAGTGGCCCGGAGCGCTCGGATCCACCTCGCTGAGTTACCATCGAGATCCATGAGGGTGACCGCCGTCGTTGCGCTGGTCGTTGGTCTGGTACGAGTGGCGTCCGCCGAGGACATCCTCGAGCCCGACCCGCCCGAGAAGCCCGCGGCCGCGCTGTACCCCGAGCGCTTCATCGATCGCCCGCTCGTGCTCCCGGCGAAGATGTTCGCGATCCACGGCGTCGTGCGGATCAACCTCTCCGCCGAGAGTGTCGCGAGCCCGATCTGGGTCGCGCCGAGCGCGTATTACGGCCTCCTGCCGAAGCTCCAGGTCGGCGTCGTCCACGATCCCGGCTTGTGCCTCTTCGGCACGCGCGACTTGCTCGGTACCGAGATCGACGAGTGCGATAGCGGCGTCTACGACGACTTCGCGCTCGACGGTTTCTACCTTCTCGTCGACAAGCCCGAGAAGCACTTCGCGCTCGCCGGACATGCGACGTTCGGAGCATCGCAGTTCGATCCGACGTTCGTGTACCTCCGCGCGGGCGCGCTCGCCCGGTACACGTTCGCGTCGCGCGTCGCGCTGATCGCCGACTGGGCGCTGCGCCTCGGACTGTCGAGTCGCGAGGATGGGAACAAAGAAGCGTTCGACCTGCCCGTCCAGCTCGCCGTACAGGCGACCGACAAGCTCGTGCTGTTCGCAGAGGCCGGCCTCTTCGCGCCGCTGTCCGAGCTCGCGGATCGCTACTTCGCGTCGATCGGCCTCGCCGGGCTCTACGCGATCAGCGCACACCTCGACGTCGGCGTGCGCTTCGAGCTCCCACGTATCGCGGGCGGCCGCGCGACGGGATCGAGCGCGAGCGCCGACGTCCGGCAACTCGATCTGTTCGTCACGTACCGGCGGTGATCGCGACATCTACTGCGCGAAATTCGACGTAGACCGACATGAGGTGACGGCCTGCCGTGACCGTGCATTCACACGGCGCGGATGTCGCGAGAGTTGCCACCTCCGCACAACGCGAGCAACCAACGGACTTACGCGCCGGTCTGATCCGCATGTCTCGGCAACTGCGGGCAAACGACATCACTCGTTTGCGCACAGGTGACTGGCATGCCCGTTGGAGGGTCAACCCCGCACCTCTATGAGAACGCCATCAACTCTTCTCGCTCTCTCGCTCGTTTCCGTAGGTCTCGTCGCCTGTAGCGACCCGCCTCCCCCATCGGAGGTCCGCGCACGCATCGCGAGCGACCTCGGCAACATCATCGATCAGACCGCGGCGGCCGCCGACGGCACCACTGCCGGCATGCCCGGCCTCGCGTCCTTCGACGTGTTGTCGAACGCTCTGGGCGGCTTCGTCTCGTCGAGCGACGAGGGCGGCGGCAGCCTGTTCGCGCCCATGCGCCGTGGCTTCGTGGAGGGTGAGGACGGGCAGGCGATCATCGACCAGCTCAACAACACGATCTTCACGGACGCGAACCACGTCGGCGATGGCATCTACGACATCCCGGCCGACTTCGCCTGCACGACACTGGTGATCGACCAGTTCGGCAACGAGACCGAGGAGCTCGACCCCGATTGCGTTCAGCAGTGGAACGAGATCGATCTGCGCGTGCGCGTCGAGGAAGACGACGACGCGCTCGTGTTCGCGATCCAGGTCGGCTCGCACCACGACGAGCCGCTCTCGATCGCACTCACGAGCAACTCGGTCTCCGTCACCGTCGACCTCGACGCGGCCGAGGCAGCCGCCGAGACGGTCGCCGGAGCGTTCGGCGAAGAGGCACCCAACGCGCGACTGTCGGGTCGCGTCACCGGCAAGCTCACCGTGCTCGACACCGCGCACGTCGACGTGGACCTCACGATCGATCGCGCACTCGACGTCGCGTTCGCCGACGAAGGCATCGACCTCGACGGCGCCGACGCGTTCCGCTTCACGTCGGCCGCGTCGCACGTCGTGTCGGTCGAGCTCGACGGAAACGCCGGACTCGGTGACTTCGCGCTCGATGTCGGCGCGACGACCGCGCACATCCCCGACGACACCGAGATGATGGACCTCGACCTCGGTGGCCTGTCGGCCGCCGCGTCGCTGACGGCAGGCCAGCCGCTGCAGATCACGAACATCTCGCTCGGCGAGCACACGACGACGATGAAGCGCAACGGCGTGCAGGCGATCGCGATCGACCTCAACCCCGACGACGGCCGGGCGTTCTCCGCGACGATCGACGGCGACGGCCTCGGCAACGAGACGCTCTCCGTCTCGCCGAAGCTCGACGTGCGCATCGACGTGAACCACGCCGCGCTTGGCTCGTCCGCGCCCCTCTACGACGTCACGCGCGTGTTGCTGGACGGCGAGTTGACCTCGCGCGAAGACACGTCGGCCGTCGAGGTGTCGAGCGGCACGTTCTCGATCACCACAAACCCTGCGCAGTACGGCTTCTCGGCGACGGCCGGACAGTGCGTGTCGGGGGACGAGGCGTTCGACTCGACGAGCGGCGAGTACTACACCACGTGGACCGTCGGTACCTGCCCGCTCTGATCACAGTCGTGGCACCAGGCCGATGAACCCCATGTGAACGCCGCCGTCGCGTCCGTCGCGGCGGTAGCTGAAGAACCGGTCGCTCTCGCACTTCGTGCAGGGTGGCCGGTCGTCGATACTTTCGGGCCGCACCCCCGCGCGCTCGGCGACGGTGCGATTCGCGATGCGCAGGTCGATGTGCTTCTTCGCCGGACCGTCACGCCGCGTGGCGTGTGCAGGCGGGTCGACGACAAGCCCCGCCGGCTCGCCCCCGCCTCGCGCGAACGCGGCGCGGAACTCGTCCACGACCTCGTCACCGACCTCGAAGCAGCACGGGCCGATCGACGGACCGAGCGCCATGCGGATGCGCTCTGTTCGCGCACCGAGCTCGACCATCTTCGCGATCACGTTCGTCACGATGCCCGTCGGGCTCGCGGGTATCGACGGCCCCGGCGAGCTGCCGATGGTTCCGCGCCACCCTGCGTGACAGGCACCGACCACGCGCGCCTCGGGATCCGCGAACACGATCGGTACGCAGTCGGCAGCGAATGCGCCGAGCACGGCACCCGGAACGTCGCTGACGACGCCGTCGTATTCGTCGGCCTCGCGCGAATCGCGAACGTTCCATACCCCGGTGCCGTGCACGTGCCGCGTGGCGTGGAGCTGCGACGGGTCGTACCCCGCGTACGCGGCGAGGAGCCGGCGGTTCTCGATCACGTTCGCCTCGTCGTCGCCCCAGCGCCTGCCGAGATTGAGCGACCGGCGGAGCCCCACCGATACGCCGCCGGTACGCTCGGGGAAGCCATGCACGAACCCCTCGGTGGGAATCACCCACGAGCGGAGGATGCGAATCGTCTCGGGCGCGTCGGCCATCGCGTGGGGCTTACCATGGTAACGTCGGGCCATGATTCCGTACGAGGAGCTGGTGATCGCGCTGCAGACGTGGCGCGCCAAGCAGGGCCTTCCCGTCGCCCAGATGTCCGGGCAGCTCGTGCCACCGCCGATGCCCGCACCCCGTCCGGCACAGCCGTTCCTTGGCACCGTGGCGACGCCGCCGCCCCTCTCGCCCGCGGCCGAGACGTACGACGAGACTCGAGACTCGGTCCTCGATGTCGACGGTGCCCTGATCGAGGAAGCGCACTACGAGAGCGAGGGTGACGACTTCGCCATGGCGTTCGGCGCTGCCGGTGCCGTGGCTGGCGACGGCGATGGCGAGGACTCGACTTCGATCGGCAGCGCGCCCGGGCCAGCGCCGGCGGATGACGGCGGCACCGAGGTGGCGTCGCCGGGTGCGCGTCGCGGTGGCAACCGCGGCGAAGACTGGTGATCGCGCGCGATGGGAGCGCGATCGTTCGTCGGCGACGATGACGTCGCGATCGAGCTCGAAGGCACGAACGGCGCCGCCGCGATCGGCCGCGTGATCGACGCGGGTGCCCGAGCGAAGCACCTCGTCGGAAAGCGCGTGCTCGCGGGTCCAGTGGACCCGTGTGGCGAGTGCGACGTGTGTCGCCGTGGTGGTGCGGCCGTGTGCCCGACGGCGCGCCGGCGGAGTGCGCCGCTCGAGAGTCCGATCGTGTGTGCCGCGCGCTGGCTCGTGACGCTCGGGGAGCCCGGGGGCGTCGACGTTCCTTCGCCGGGAGGCGCCGTCGTCGCGGGTGACCTCGCGATCGCCTACACGCTCTACGCGCGCACCGGCGTCGGTCCGCGCGATCCCGTCGTCGTGGTCGGTGATTCGCCGATCGCGCGACACCTCGTTGCCGTGCTGCGCGCCAAGGGGATCACGCCGGGCACCGATACCGACGACGTGCGTGCGAGCTTCGCCGAACAAGGCTTCGGACATCGGCCGTGGCGGGTGATCGCGACCGGGCCCGAAACCGTCGCCCGCGCGGCCGACCTCTGCGGACCTCGCGCGACACTGACAGTCCTCGCACCCGTGCCTACCCTCCCCGGCGAGCTCGCGACTCGGGAGGTGACGGTGATTCCCGTGGCCGGCGCCCATCCGGACCTCGTCACCGAGATCGCCGCACTCGTCATGAAGGGCGAGCTTCAGATTTCGGTTCCCGACCGCTAACACCTACATCGATCTCCGCGAGCGGCGGCCGATGCGGTAGGTCATGGACGGCGGAAACCAGCACCCCAACACGTTCGCGCGTGGCACGCGCACCACTACACAGCGCAAAGATCCCGCGCTCCGCGTGATCGTGTATGCGCCGGCCGAACAGCGCGCCGGCTGGATCGACAGCGAGCTCGGTCACGTCAAAGCGCTCGTCCAGATCGCGCGCTCCGTGGAGCAGATCATCGGCGCACTCGTCGAAGATCCGCCGCCCCGCCCGCAAGTGCTCGTCATCGACATCGATGCGATCAACGCGGGCGACCTCCTCTATCTTCACCAGATCCGCGAGCGCGGATGGTGCGGTCGCATCGTCGGTCTTGGCACCGCTCCGCAGGCGCTTCGCAACTCCCTCGGCATCGAGCGCATGCTGAACACGCCGTTCGTCCGCGATTCGTTGTCCGATGCGATCGGGGAGATCGGCTTTCACGCTGCGACCAAGAAGATCCCCGTGTTCGATGACGACGCGATCACCGCGGCGTCGCTCCCGCTCACCATCCAGCCGGCCCGTCCCCGCATCACGATGTCACGTCTCAAGGCGACGCCTGCGTTCACGGCGCGCCGCCCGGCCCGCGTCCTTTCGACGAAGTAGCGGATCAGCGGCGGAACAGCGCGAGGAGGCGACTGCTCGGACGGCGCGCCCGACCGAGCATCGCGAGGGCTAGGGCGTGATCCGGCGCGATCCGGATCACGCGCTCCAGCTCTTCTCTCGCGCGCGTGTGCTGGCCGGCGGCCATGAGCTCGCCTGCGCGCGCGTATCCGAGCTGCGCGCGGTAGTGCTTGTTCATCGGGACTGCGCACGCGAGTTGATGCATGAGCTCGCGCGCGCGCGTCCACTCGTTCTTCTCGAGCGCCGCTTCCGCGAGCGCGAGTTGGGTCGCCTCCGAGCTCTCCCCATTACCCATCCCACCCTCAGTGGGTCACAGCCCGAAGATGGCCACAACAGTTATTTGATAAACAGGATGACGATCACCACCACGACGACGACCGCGACACCGATCATCGCGACCACCTTTCCCCGCCCCTGCTTCATCTCGCCGATCAGCGCATCCTCGGATACCTTGACCTGCGAGCCGCTCGCTCCGGACTCCTTCACCGCCGACATCATCTGCGTGGCCCCGGTACGGAGGCTGTACTTCTCCTTGTCGCCACGCGAGATGGACCCATCGTCGCGATAGCGCTCGTCGATCGGGAGTGAATCCGCTTTGTCGCTCGTAGCGTCCTTGCCCGTGCGTGCGCGCTCCTCGGCGGCGGCGACCGCCGCTTGTGCGTCCAGGTCGCCCTTCTTGAACCACATCGTCTCGCGGAAGGCGTCCTTCTTGCCGCCCGATGCAGGTTTCCCATCGCCCTTCTTCGCAGCCGGCTGCGCGACGACCGGAGCGGCCACGACGGGTGGGGCCGGTAGGGTGGGCGCGGCGGGCGCGGCCGCGGCGGGTGCGACGGGCGCGGCCGGCGGAACGACCGTAGCTGCGGTGGCCTTCGCGACCTCGGTTATCGCTGGTTGCGCTCCCGGAGGTGCCCACGGCGACCGTGACTCCTGCGCGGCCAGGACTGCTGGCGATACCGTCGGTGCGTCCGTTGGAGCAAGCATCGCTTGTGCGGGCTCGGTGGCTGCGGTTGCGGGCGTCTGCGGTCCGAGGCTGACGCCGATCACGGTCGACGTTCCGACGGCGGCAGGCGCCGCGCCCACGACAGGAGACGGCACGAGCGTGGGCGCGAGGTTTGGTGCCGGAGACAGAGTAGGCGCGAGGCCGCCACCACGGTTCACGCCGAGCAGCGTCGCGACGAGCTCGGCCTTGGGCCGTGCGCCGGACTTGACCAATCCCATCGGTTGGGTCGACTTTGGATCGGACTCGCCGCGCGCGACGCGGGAGACCTCGTCCACGAACTGGCGCACCGTCAGGAAGCGCTTGGTGGGGCTGCGATCGAGTGAGCGCATGATCACGGCCTCGACGTTCGCCGGAACCGGGGCGAGCGACGACGGCGTCTTGATCGCGCCGTTGACGTGCGCGCGATGCACCTCGTCGACCGCACCCGCGTGCACCGTCATGCCCGTGAGCACGTAGTAGTACAGAGCGCCGAGGTTGTAGAGGTTCGAGCGTTGATCGACCGCCTTGCCATCGACCTGCTCGGGCGCGACGAACTCGGGCACGCCGGGCACGCGCTCCGTCGTCGGCACCGGCACAGAGAAGTTGATCAGCTTGATGTCGCCACCCGCGAACAGCACGTTCTTGGGTGCGAGATCGCGGTGGACCACGCCGACCTGCGCCGCCTCGATGAGCGCCTCGCCGATCACCTCGATCAGGTGTGCAGCCTCGGCGAGCGGGATCGGGCCGCGTGCCGTGATCGCCTCGGCGAGCGTCTGCGCGCCCTCGACCAGCTCCGTGGCGACCCACGTCTCCTCCCCTTTCGAGCCGGCTCGCTTGCCGCTCGCCATCACCTTCGCGACACCCGCGCTCTGAACGCGCTCGAGCTGCTTGAGCTCGCGGTCGAGACGCTGCGCGACGCCGGGCAACGCGACAACCGCCGGGGAGATGACCTTGACCGCGACCGCCGCGCCGGTGGACTTGTCCTTGGCTCGGTAGACGGTGCCGGTCCGCGACCCACCGAGCGAGTCGCCGAGGTCGAACTTCGCCGCCAGCGTGTCTCCGCCGGAAGCCGGCTGGGCGTCGAGCGGGATCAGGCGTGCAGCGTCGACGGGACAGAAGTTCGCGTCGTCGCTGAACTGCTTTTGGCACTTCGGGCAGAGTTTCATCGCCGCGTCTCTCTAATTCTGCGAATCGTAAAGGAGATCCGCGAGGGAAAGCAATCTAGCGCGGCCCACTCTCGACGTCGACCGATCGTCGGGCCGAGCCCTGTTCCACCCTCTCACGTTGACAACCCTCGACGGCAGACGCTAAAAGGCCCCTCCCATGGCTTCCAGGACCGCCGCCACCCGAGTCAAGCGCAAGAACAAGCACGAGAAGGCGGGACGCCGTCGCAAGAACAAGCTCGCGCGCAAGTCGACCCCGTCGACGAGCGAGCTGTTCGCGGCTCTCGGCGAGCCGGGGGTGGCCGCACCTCGCGCTCCCAAGGCCTGATCGTTCCTGGGTTCTGACCGCGATCGCGACATTGTTCCCCCACCTCCGTCCGGATCCTTCGTGGATCGGACCGGACGTCTCGCGACCCTCGCCGCTGCGATGGAACTGCCATGCCCGGTGCGCGAGAGCTTCCTGTTCTCCGCCGACGCTGCGTTCGTCGCGCAGTGCACCGCCTCCGATGTCGAGCTGCAGCGCGCCGCGAAGCGCGTGTTCCAGCACGCGGGCCTCGGTTGCGACGCGACGGTCATCGTGTGGAAGTCCGCGCCGTCTCAGATCGCGCGCACCGATCGCGATGGCCACACGTGGTTCCTCGAGATCGACAAGAACCTCTCGCGCGACGGCGCCGCGCTCGGCGCGATCCTCGCGCGTCAGGCGGCGCGTTGCGTCCTCTCGACGCGCGACATCATCCGTGCCCCGACGCCGATCGACATCGAGCTCGCCGCGTTGCTCCTCGGACTCGGTCCGCTGCTCATCGCGGCGCTCGACGAGCACGGCGAGCGCTCGCTCCATCGACACGCGAGCGAAGGGCCGCTGCCGCCGCGCGCCGTGTGGTCGCTGCACGCGCGCGTCTGCGCGTCGCTACGGATCTCGCTGTCGCGGACCATCGATCTGCCGCTCGCGAACGGCGGCGTGCGGTTCGCGATCGCGATCGCGTGGATCGTCGCGCGCGTGATCACGGCGCGTCGACCACTCGCGTTCGCGCCGCTCGACGCGCATGTCGTCATCCGCTGCTTCTGCGCGCGGCGCCTGCGCGTGCCGACGGGATCGATCGGCAGCACCACGTGCCCGTCGTGCAAGCGCCGTCGAGGGTTCGACGGCCGCGCATGCCGCACGACGCCGATCGCCGAGACGCGCCACGCGGCCTGATCTGACCAGACGTACTACCCCACGTCCGCGCTCACGCGATCCACGCTGAACACGCCCTTGATGCGCGTCAGCGAGCGGATCACGGACTTTAGCTGATCGAGATCCTTCACCGATGCGTGGAACGTGTTCACGGCGCGGCCGTCGTCGGTCGCGCGGCAGTGCGCCTGGTTGATGTTGACGCCCTGGTCCGTGAACGACTGCGAGATGTGCGCGAGCAGGCCCGGCTTGTCGGAGCACAGCACCTGGATCGCGACCTCGTGCTGCGTCTTGGAGTTGCCGTCCCACTCGACGTCGATGCGGCGCTCGGGATCGAGATCGAGGCCCTTGTCGCAATCGCGCCGGTGCACGGTGACGCCGCGACCGCGCGTGATGAAGCCGGCGATCGGATCGCCTGGGAGCGGCGAGCAGCACTTCGCGAAGCGTACGAGGATGTCCTCCTCGCCGGCGACCTTGATCCCACTCGACGACGTGCGGCGCGTGACCTTCTTGAGCAGCGTCTTCAGCATGCTCTCGGTCTTCGCGGGGAGCTCCTTCTCGGCCTTCGTCAGCTCGGGCAGTGCTTTCTCGAGCACCTGCTGCGTCGTGATCTTTCCGTACCCGACCTGGATGATCAGCTCGTCGACCGTGACGCACTTGAGCTCCTGGGCAGCGTGCTTGAGCTGCTTCTCGGCGCGCGCGATCGACGTGCTGTGCTTCTTGAGCGCCTTGTCGAGCAGGTCGTTGCCGAGCAAGACCGCCTTGTCGCGTTGCTCGGTGCGTAGCAGATAGCGAACCTTGGTCCGCGCGCGCGCCGTCTTGACGAGCTTGAGCCAGTCCTTGTTCGGCTTCTGGTTCGGGCTCGTGATGATCTCGACGGTGTCACCGTTGCGCAGTTGGTAGCGCAGCGGAACGATCATGCCGTTCACGCGCGCGCCCGAGCAGTGATCGCCGACCGAGCTGTGTACTGCGTACGCGAAGTCGATGGGACAAGAGCCCTTGGGCAGCGCCTTCACATCGCCGCCCGGTGTGAACACGTAGACCTCGTCGCCGAACAGGTCGATCTTGACGCTCTCGAGGAACTCCGTCGGATCGCGCAGATCCTTCTGCGACTCCATGAGCTGGCGGAGCCACGCGAACTTCTTGTCGTCGGGCGCGATGGGCGTGCCCTCTTTGTACTTCCAGTGCGCAGCGATGCCGTGCTCCGCGACGAGGTTCATCTCGCGCGTGCGGATCTGGATCTCGATGCGCTCGCCGCGGGGACCGATCACCGCCGTGTGCAGCGACTGATAGAGGTTCGGCTTGGGCAGCGCGATGTAGTCCTTGAACCGGCCTGGGATCGGCGTCCACGTCTGATGCGCCACACCGAGGCCCTGATAGCAGTGCATCTGCGAATCGGTGATCACGCGGAACCCGATCGCGTCGTGGATCTCCTCGAACGGGCGCTGCGTGCGCTTCATCTTCTGGTAGATGGACCAGAGGTGCTTCGCGCGGCCGTAGACCTCGCACGGCACACCGTTGTCACTCATCTCCTTGTGGATGAGCTTCTCGACGGAGTGGATGTACTCCAGCCGCTCGGCGCGTGACTTCGCCACGTCGATCGCGAGCTGGTCGTATTCGCCCGGGAACATGTACTTGAACGACAGGTCCTCGAGCTCGACCTTCACCCACTGGATACCGAGACGGTTCGCGAGCGGCGCGTAGATCTGCATCGTCTCCGCCGCGATGCGCTCCTGCTTCTCGGCGGGCATGTGGTTGAGCGTCCGCATGTTGTCGAGGCGGTCGCACAGCTTCACGAGGATCACGCGGATGTCGCGCGCCATCGCGAGCAGCATCTTGCGGAAGTTCTCGGCCTGCTGCTCCTCACGTGTCGAATACGGGAGCTTGCCGAGCTTCGTCACGCCGTCGACCAGGAACGCGACTTCCTTGCCGAACATCTCGCCGATCTGCTCGATCGTGGCGGACGTGTCCTCCACGCAGTCGTGCAAGAGGCCCGCGCACACGCTCGCGACATCGAGCTTGAGCTCCGCGATGACCTGCGCCACCGCCAGCGGGTGGGTGACGTACGGATCGCCCGACTTGCGGGTCTGGCCCTCGTGGGCCTGCGCCGCGAACTGGTAGGCACGCCGAACCAGCGGCAGGTCTGCGTTCGGGAAGTAGCCTGCGACTTCAGACAGGAGCTGATCGAGCTGGTGCATCTTGCGCGACCGAAGCTTCAGATTACCACGCAGTGCGTCGACCGCGAACCTCCCCGGCCGGGGTGGCCTCAGCGAAGCACGAAGCGCAGGCCGAGCGTCGCGCCGAGCACTTCAGCCGTCGCTCGCGCCGAAATCAGTGGGCGCTGGCGATGTGATCCGCGAAGTTCCAGGTGAACTCGAACGCTTCGCCCGGGCGCGACACCGTCAGCTTCAGCACGCGGACGTCGCGATTCATGAGGTCGCGCTGGTAGAACGTGAAGTCCGCTTTGCCGCGGAACACGGACAGGGACCCGAGCGTCTGCCGGTTGCGCCATCCGTCATCGCGGTACCCGATCGTCGAGTAGCAGTTGCCGGTGCCATCGCGACCTGCGGAGTTGCAGACGGCGGTGCGCTTCTCGCGATCCCACATCGTCGTGAGGATCTTCGTCCGCGCACCTTCGATGGCCTCGGGTGTCCAGTGGCGACCCTTGTCGTCCTCGAGCTTGACCGTCCACGTGTTGAGGTCCGCCCACTCCTGCCACTTGTGATCGATCTGGACGTGGAAGCGGAGCCGATCGCGCGACACGATCGTGAAGCTCGCTTGGTTGATCAGGGGGTACTTGTGATTTCGAGTGACGGATGCCGTCCGCGCTGCGGCGGGAGGCTCGGGCATGTCGAGCTCCATGTCGCCGCGGACGATCGTGATCTCTTCGCTCATCGGCAGCGTCTCGGTCGGGTTCCGAAGCGGATTCGGTTGCACCGCCTCGCCGCTGAACGTACGCGCACAACCCGATGCCGCCACGACCGCCCAAACCATTACGACCAGAGCACCGGTTCCCCTCATGTAACCAGAGTGACGGACGCAGCAATCGAGGTCAATGCGACAGTTGCTGTCCCGCCCTGACTCACGCTTTGGCGACGAGACTCTCGGCGTGCACGAGTGCCGCAGCCTTGTTGGCGTCGACCAGGCGCCCGAGATCACTCAGCGGGTAGGTAACGTCGGGACGATCAACTACCCCGAAACGACGGGTCAGGTACGTGGCTTCGAGGAGAGAGTACGCGCGTTCGAGCTCGTCGTTGACGATCAAGTGCTGGTACTCGTTGAAGTGCTCGAGCTCCTCGATCGCCTTCTGGAGCCGGCGCTCGATCACTTCCGGAGCATCGGTCGCGCGCTGGCGGAGGCGCCGGGCGAGCGTGTCCAGATCCGGTGGCAGGATGAAGATCTTGAGCGAGTCAGCGGGCCACCGAGCCGACAGCGCGGCCCCGCCCTGCCAGTCCACGTCGAAGATCATGTCGCGACCCTGGGCGAGCGCCGCCTCAACGGGTGCCATCGCGGTGCCGTAGCGATTGCCGTGTACGAACGCCCACTCTGCAAACTCGTGACGCTCGACCATGCTCTCGAAGAAATCCTTCGAGATGAAGTGGTAGTCGCGCCCGTCGACCTCGCCCGCGCGCATCGGCCGCGTGGTGTGAGAGACACTGAACTCGAGACGCGAGTGGGTCGCGAGGAGCCGGCGGGTGAGCGTGGTCTTGCCGGCACCCGAGGGCGACGAGACGATCACGAGCACTCCACGTTCGGTCATTGGATGCACGCCATCATACACACGGCGTCTGACTCATTCGACGTTCTGAACCTGCTCGCGCACCTTCTCGAGCACCGCTTTCGCGTCGACGACTGCAGCACTGATCTCCGTGAGCGACGATTTGCTTCCGATGGTGTTGAGCTCGCGGCCGATCTCCTGGACGAGGAAATCGAGCCGCCTTCCGACCGAGCCCGTACCGGTGATCAGTGCGGTCGCCTGGTCGAGGTGGCTCGCGAGCCGTACCAGCTCCTCGGTCACGTCGCTGCGATCCGCGAGTAGCGCGATCTCCTGCGCCATACGAGTGGGGCCGAGCGCCGGATCGACAGCAGCGTCCTCGAGCAGCTTCTTCACCCGATCTTGGAGGCGTTTGGTCAGGACCTGCGGCAACGTCGCGGCGAGCGCGGCGATCTGCGTGCGCAGCGACGCGAGCTCGCCGAACCGCGCGCGGAGCTCGGTCGCGAGGGCGGTGCCTTCGGCCCGGCGCATCGAATCGAGCTGCGCGAGTGCGGCCTCGAGCGCGGTCGCGACCTGGGCGGCGAGCTGCGCGTCGTCGCTGTCGTGCTCTTCGGTCACCACGACGCCCGGTTGCGCGAGCACGAGCGCGAGATCGGGCCCCGCCACGGAGAGCTTCTGCGCGAGCGCCACGAGCTCGGCGTGCACTGCCGCCGCGGCCATGTGATCGATCGACACGCGAGGCTTCGATCCCCCTTCGTGCGCGACATGGACCGACACGCTCACGCTGCCGCGCTCGATCGCTGCACGAACCCGCGACGAGATTGCCTCCTCGATGGGGGGCGCGATCGATGCGCCGCGCAGCTTCAGATCGAGGAAGCGATGGTTCACGGCGCGCACGTCGACGGTGGCGCGCAGGCCCTCGTGCTCGGCGACGCCGCGACCGAAGCCGGTCATGCTCCTCATCGCCGACGTTCTTAACACGCATGGGATATGGTCGCGGCGTGCGCCACCCCCGGATCGCGATCTCGCTCGTCGCGCTCGCGATCGCGACGCTCGTCGCGTGCGGCTCCGATCCCGCGCCCGCCCCGATGCGGTTCCTGCACACGTTTTCGCCCGACGAGACCGAGCTGTTCAACTCGACGATCGCCTCGCGCGGCCTCGTGGTCGAGAGCTCGCTCGTTCCGTTCGCACGCGGGCAACAGGTGATCGGCGAGATCTTGACTGCCGGGACCACGTGCCCCGATCTCATTCGCATCGACGCGACGTGGTTGCCCGGCCTGCGCGCGCATCTCGTGGCACCGCCCCCGGAGCTGACGTCGGTCGACTGGACGCCCGAAGCTGCCACGCTCGCGCAGCTCGAGGGTGTGTGGTGGGGCGTGCCGCAAACCGTCGACGGGTTGATCGTGATTCGCGACTCGGCGACACCGGCGCCAGCGTCGCCTTCGATCGATGACCTCGTCGCCGCGGCCCGCGCGACGAAGTCCGAGGGGCGCCGCTTTCCGCTCGCGACCCGGGTGGATGGCTACTGGCTCGTGCCGTGGCTCCGCGCGGCGGGCGCAGACGTCGCGGTGGACCGTGTCGGCGATCCCGCACGCAGGAACGCGCCGGCCACCGATGCTGCCGCCGATGCAGCCACCGATGCAGCCGAGCCGGCTACCGATGCGGCAACGGCTGCGGCAACCACGCCCGCAACCAAGGACGGTGCGACGCGCGCCCTCGCACGATACGGCGCGCTGTTCGGCGACGTCGCCGCGCCTCCGCCGCCCGCGGGGAGTGAAGCACCCGACGAGCTACGCAGGTGGAACTCGCACGAAGTCGCGTACTGGATCACCGGGCCGTGGCGCCTCGGCGCGCTGCGCGATCCCGAGCGCATCGCCGTCACCGCGATCCATGGCGCGCCCCGCGGCGGGCAGCTGCTCGTCGTGCCGCGCTGCGCGAAGCGCCCGGCCGACGGCTGGCGACTCGCCGCCGAGCTGGCGAGCGTTCCCGTCGAGGTCACGTTCGCGAACGCGTTTCGCACGATCCCGACGCGCGTCGCGGCCCTCGCGCAAGCGCCCGCCCTGTCGCGCGCGGCTGCGGACGCGCTGCGCACCGCCGAGATGTTGCCGCGCTCGGCGATCACGCCGCTGCTGTTCGACGATCTCAACCCGGCGCTCGCCGCCGTCGTCGCCGGTGACGCGACGGCCGAGGAAGCGATCGCGGGCGTTCGCCGCGGCTGGGCACGCCTCGCTGCTCGCCAGGACGCGGCCCCACCGTGAAGCAAGGCACGCTTCGCTGGCGGGTCCTGCTCGTGCTCGCGCTGGCGGCGATCGTGCCCACGATCGTCGTCGGCGCCCTCGCGATCTTCCGCGCGCGGGCTGATGTCGAGCGCGAGGTGCTTCGCGGTGCGCTGGCCCACATCCGCGCTCTCGGTGCGGTGCTCGATGGCACGCTGCAGGACGCCCGCCGCACCGTCGAGCTTGCCGCGGCGACGTGGGCCGACACGACCGACGACGCACAAAAAACGCAGCTGCTCGTGAAGCGCCTGCGGCGCGATGTCCCGATCGTGCACTCGCTCTCGATCGTCGACGTCGACGGCGCGCTTCGCCACGGCGATCCGGTGCCGGCGAGCGCGAACGTCGGCACGCAGTCGTTCGGCGGTTACGTCGGCGATGCCGTGCACGTCGAGGGACGCAGCATCGTGCAGCTCGTCGTGCAGGCGCGCGGGCGCACCGGCGAGCTGATGGGCACCTTCGTCGCGAGCCTCGATCTCGGCTTCGTGCGAGATGTGGTGTCCGCCGCGCGGCTCGGGGCGGGCGCGCGCGTGCTTGTCGTCGACGGTGCGGGCGTCCCGGTCGCGTCGAGTGACCTCGGACCGCTCGGCACGCAGTCGCTCGCGGGGCGCGATCCCGCGGTCGATCGCGCGCTCGCGTCGTCGGTCGAGGGGACGATCGCGACGAACGGCTGGGTCAGCGCGTATCGCAACCTGTCGAGCTACCAGTCATTGCGCGGCGTGCGCTGGGCGATCCTGCACCAGCAACCCGAGGCCGAGGCGTACGCGCTCGCGCAGCGCACGACGCGCGACACGCTGATCATGGGTGGCGTCGCGCTCGCGATCGCGCTGGCGCTCGGCGTGTTCTTCGCGACGCGCCTCACGCGTCCGCTCGAGGCGCTCGCGCGGCGCGCCGACGCGATCGCGAGCGCCATGGTCGCTCCCGCCGACCCCGCGGCTCGCAGGACGAACGATTCCACCGACGACGACGTGCCCATCGATGGCCCGGGCGAGATCGGCATTCTCGGTCAGCGCGTGAACGAGATGGCCAAGCGCATCGCCGAGCGCGCCGAGCTGCAGGCCGCTCTCGCGCGCGGCGATCGGCTCGCCTCGGTCGGCGTCATGTCGGCGCAGGTCGCGCACGAGATCAACAACCCGCTGACCACGGTGATGGGCTACGCGAATCTGTTGCTCGAGGACAAGCCCGAGGGGCACCCCGACCGCACCGGGCTCGAGCTCATCGCGAGCGAGGCGCAGCGGATGAAGAGCATCATCGGCGGCTTGCTCGAATACGCGCGCACGCCGCGCGGCTCGCAGCCGTCGGGCTCCGTCGTGACCGCCGGCCCCGTCGCGACCAGCGCGGCCGATCGCGGCGACTCGCGTGTACCCTCGTCAAGCTCGGGTACCTCGGAACCGGCGCAGGTCGCGCGCCATGTCGGCGCACTGCTCGAGCCCCAGCTCAAGAAAGCGCGGCTCCGCTTCGTCACCGACGTGCAGAGCGCGACGCCGCTGGCGATCGACGCGCACGCGTTGCAACAGGTGCTCGTCAACCTCGTCCAGAACGCGGCGCAGGCCATGTCGGCGACGCAGGATCCCGACGCCCAGACCGGCGTCGTTCGCGGGAACACCATCACGCTCACCATCAGGCCCGCACCCGGAGCGGTCGCGACGCAGATCCTCGTCCGCGACGAGGGGCCCGGCGTTGCACCCGCCGATCGCGCGAAGATCTTCGACCCGTTCTTCACGACGAAGGCGGCGGGCGTGGGGACAGGCCTCGGCCTCGCGGTGTGCAAGCACCTCGTCGCCACCGCCGGTGGCTCGATCGAGCTCGGCGAGGGTCCCGATGGTCGTGGTGCCGAGTTTCGGCTCGTGATACCAAACTCCAGGTGAACGCCGAACCGTCACCGTACGAAGGATCGCCGTGAGTAGCATCCTCGTCGTCGACGACGAACGCGGCATCCGCGCGCTGTGCGGCGACGTCCTGGGCCGCGCGGGCTACGAGGTGGAGACGGTCGACTCGGCCGCGGGCGCGCTCGCCGCGGTCTCGCGCCGCCGCTTCGACCTGATCCTTTGCGACATCAACCTGCCCGATCAGGACGGCGTGTCGATCCTCCCCCGCCTCCTCGCGCCGCGCGGCGACGACAGCCCGCCACCGGCCGTTCTGCTCATCACGGCGTATCCGTCCATCGACACCGCGGTGCGCGGCATGAAGCTCGGTGCGCGCGACTACATCGGCAAACCGTTCTCCCCGGACGAGCTCCGCCTCGTCGTCCGCCGCGCACTCGATGAAGACGAGCTGCGCCGCACGCACTCCGAGCTCACCAAGCGCCTCGCGTATGGCTCGATGATCGGCGAGTCGCAGGCGATGCGCGAGATGCGCGCCACCATCGACAAGGTCGCGGCGTCCGACGCCACCGTGCTCATCACGGGTGAGTCCGGCACGGGCAAGGAGCTCGTCGCGCGCGCGCTCCACTTCGCGGGCCGCCGCGCCTCTCGCGCGTTCATGCCCGTCAACTGCGGCGCGCTCGTCGGCACGCTGCTCGACAGCGAGCTGTTCGGTCACACACGCGGCGCGTTCACGGGCGCCGACACCGCGAAGCGCGGTCTGTTCCTCGCGGCCGACGGCGGAACGCTGTTCCTCGACGAGATCGGCGAGCTTCCACTGGAGCTCCAGCCGAAGCTCTTGCGCGCGCTCCAGGACGGCGAGGTCAAGCCCGTGGGCGGCACCGCATCGATCCGCGTCGACGCGCGCGTCATCGCGGCCACGAACCGCTCGCTGGCCGCCGCAATGCCCGGCGGCGATCCCGGATCACGGGGCACCGACGGCGCCAGGGCGAGCACGTTCCGCGAGGACCTCTACTACCGCCTCGCCGTGATCACGATCGAGGTCCCCGCCCTGCGCAACCGCCCCGGCGACATCGCGCTCCTCGCACGACACTTCGCCGAACAAGCGGCGCTTCGCGCGGAGCGCAGCCGCCCGCACCTCACGGACGCCGCGATCGCGCATCTCACCGCGCACTCGTGGCCCGGCAACGTTCGCGAGCTCGAGAACACGATCGAGCGCGCCGTCATCCTCGCGACAAGCGACATCCTCGACGTCTCCGACGTCGCCGGTCCGCGCCCGCTCTCCGCCGCATCCGGCCTCACGACGTTCACGGGCGATCACGTCCCCACGCTCGACGAGCTCGAGCGCACGCACATCATGAAGGTGCTCGAGCTCTGCGAGGGTCAGAAGACCAAGGCCGCGTCGATGCTCGGCATCAACCGCACCACGTTGTGGAAGAAGCTGCGCCAGTACGGCCTCGAAGGCGACTGACCGCGCTCCGCGACTCGTCGCTGCGCCACTCGCGAGACGCGCGACTCGTCGCTGTACCTACGACGCCGAGCGCGCCTCGTGATAGACGGCGTCTACCTCGAGGACACATCGGATCGACGGCACATGTGCACGCTCGCCGGCGTTGGCACTCGCGACCGACCACGTCCCGTCCTCTTGGCGATGGTGCACCTCGATCGCGCGGTCGCGATGGGAAACGATCACGATGTCGCGAATCGATTGTACTCGCTTGTAGGCGGCCAACTTTCGGCCACGATCGTAGCGCTCGCTGGATGGGCTCGTGACTTCCGCGACCACGGTCGGATTCAGCATCGCGTATGGATCATCGACATCGGTTTCGACCGGTCCGCATCCGACGATCACGTCCGGGTACGTGATGAGGTTGGCAGCCAAGACACGGATCCGCGCATCCGACGAATACACGTCGCACGGCTGTCCATCGAGCTGCACTCCCAGAATACGCGCGACCTTCGCCCCGACGCGAGCATGGTCCAGGCTTCCGCCTCCCATCGCACGAATCTCTCCATCGAGGTACTCGTGCTTGAGGTTCGAGTGCTCTTCGAGCCGAACGTACTCCTGGATCGTGTACTCCCAGTCCATCATTCGTGCGAGCTTACCGCGGCTCATCGAGGCACTCCCTCGAAAACGGTGGTGCCGACCGACATGCCCCCGAGCGAGCCGGTCCATACGCCTCCCTCGATCGCATCCATCACGCCGTCCCCATTGGCGTCCGTCGCGCGTGCGACACCGATGACCTCGAGCGACAGCGCCGGCGAGTCCACCGACGGAAACCGCGCGTAGATCGCGTTCGCACCTGCTGCGAGCCCGACCGTGCACGCCTGCGCGTACAGCGACGCCGATCCGATGCCCACCGCTTCGGCAACGAGCGCGCCCAACCGTGGACAATCGACGAGCGTGCGCAGCGCTTGCGCGAGATCTGTCGCGCCCGGAACGATCGTCGGAATCACCGCGCGATCGAACGCCGCGCGAAACCACGCGCCGACCGGCAGCGCGATCGCGTGATGCGCGATCGTGACGCGATTGGACAGCGCGCGCGGATCCTCGGCGGCCCCGCTCGTTGCGATGCCCACGAGCTCGACGGTGATTGCGGTCGGCGCGCTCGTGTCCGGGATCCCGATGGACGCGAACATCATCGACGTGTTGTCGACTCGCACGCCGCGGATCGTGCGCGTCGCGCGGCCGCGCATCATGCGCTGGTCTGATTCCTCGACGCTCGCGACCGTCGAGTCGACAGCGAGGCTTTCGAGCATGGTGAACCGTGTCGACATGCGCGCGGCGCCGAGCGCCATGGCGCGCAGCGCGGGCACGAGCTCGGGCGCGTACGCGTCGATCCGATCGTGCAGCTCGATCGCGACGTACGGCGCGAGCACCGACGCGACCGTGCGCGCATTGCCCTCGGGCAGCTCGGCCACCACGAGGTCGACGAGGTATGTGGTCGGATCGCTCACGCCGTCGGTCGCCGCCGACAGCTCGGCGAGCAGCGGAGCGACGGATGGCGGCGGCGCGGGCAGCGAATACGTGCTCGCGAGCGTGAAGTGACC
Source organism: Kofleriaceae bacterium (assembly GCA_046160585.1). GTDB lineage: Bacteria > Myxococcota_A > Polyangia > Haliangiales > Haliangiaceae > JABFXX01. The sequence continues at coordinate 9,006 of JBJXGN010000285.1, read as the reverse complement.
CGCGGGATCGAGCGCGCTCGGCGGCGGCGCAGCGTCCGGCGCGGCGCTCGGGTCCGCCGATTCGGGCGAACACGCAGCGATCGACAGTGCGAGAACAGCGGCGATCGCGAACGGCAGGATCAACGCGTTCGCGAGCGACACACTCGAGATGGGCGCCGCCGCCACGACGCGGGAACGCGACGTGGTGGCCGAACGATGAAACGACGACGACACGGGCGAGCGATTCGAAGAAATGGAATTGTTCATGCGCCGGCGCTCGAGCACGCGACGTGCCGTCGAGCCCCTTCGTTAACTGCGCGAGATCGTGGGCGCGTCGTTCGCGGGTTGTCCGGTGTCCGGCCGGATGCCGGACGCGCTGTCCGAGGTTCGGACGAGGAGTCAGCGCAGCGACGCGAGCGCACTGGCCATGTCGGGCGGGAGCTCCGACGTGAACGACATGCGCTGTCCCGTCACCGGATGGTCGAACGCGAGCGTGTGCGCGTGCAGCGCCTGGCGCCCGAGCGCCGTCGCGACCGCGGCGATACGCTCGTCGGTCGAGACACGCCCGTACACCGGATCGCCGATCAGCGGCCAGCCGTGGTCGCTCGCGTGCACGCGGATCTGGTGCGTGCGCCCGGTCTCGAGGCGCAGCTCGACGAGCGCCGACGCGTAGAGCGCCTCGACGCGCGTGTAGTGCGTGACCGCGGGCTTGCCGCTCGCGACCTTCGACGAGAAGCGCTTGCGATGAACGGGGTGTCGACCGTACTGCGTGCGCAGCGTGCCCTGCGTCTGCGGCGGCGGTGGCGACGCGATCGCGAGGTACGCGCGATGGATCGTCGATCCCTGACCCGTGCTCTTCGACTTGAACGCGGCGCCGAGGACGGAGTGCGCGCGGTCAGACTTCGTCGCGACCATCACGCCGCTCGTGTCCTTGTCGAGCCGGTGCACGATGCCGGGCCGCAACACGCCACCGATGCCCGACAGATCCTTGCAGTGAAACAGGAGCGCGTTGACGAGCGTGCCGCTCGCGTGACCGGGCGCGGGGTGCACGACGAGCCCCGCCGACTTGTCGAGGACGACGAGGTCCGCGTCCTCGTACAGCACGACGATCGGAATGTCCTCCGCCGTGACCTCGAGAGGTTCCGGCGGCGGGACGCGAACGACGATGGCGTCGCCCTGCTTCACCTTTGTCTTTGCCTTGATTGCGACGACGCCGTTCAGCGTGACGTTGCCGTCGTCGATCAACCGCTGCACCACCGCGCGAGACAGCGAGTCGACCTGTGCGGCGATCACGGCATCGAGCCGTCCGCCCGCGTTCGTCGGTTCGACGACGAGATCGATGATGTCGACCTCGACGTCCTCGTCGGTCTCTACCAGATCTTCGATTTGACGTGGCCCTTCGACTTCACGAGCACGTCGACGATGGCGCGCTCGTAGATGTGCTGGCCGAAGATGTCCTCGGTCACGCGGCTCTTGAACAGCTCGCGGCCCTCATTGATCTCGTCGGCCATCACGTCGAACAGGTTGTCGTTGTTGATGCCTTCGAGGATTTTCGGCTCGTGATAGAGGGTCAAGTCCGAGGCGATCGCGCGAGCCAGCTGTCGCGCGCGCTTCGGGTTGTCGATCAGGGTAGCCATCGCCAGATCGTCGCTGGCTCCGCCGCCGTGGTCAAGGCTTGCGGGAACGCAGTTGTGGTCCGCTACGACGGGCGGCGATCGCGTTGCTCGTCCTCGTCATCCGGCGACGGGCGCGCCGCGCGATAGCGAGCGAGGTACGTCTGCTTCACGCGCTCGACATCGAGCCCGAGCGCACGCGCGTACTCCGCGAGGAACCCGCGAACGTAGACCGCCGCCGGGAGCTTCGCGAACACCTCGCCCTCGAGCGCGTGCAGATACGCCATGCCGATCTTCGAACGCTCCGCGATCTCGCGGAGCTCGACGCCCACCGCCTCGCGGATCTGGCGGAGCAGCGGCCCCGAAAAGTCTGTCTGCGGCGACAGCTCCGGCATCGGTGGGCGGATCGTCTGCTGCACCTCGTCGACCTTCGCGGCCGCGCGCTGCTGGATCGGCTCCGTCAGCGATGGCGTCGCGATGGGCATCGGCACGCCGTCGGGGAACAGCTCCATGTCGTAGTCCTTGCGCTTCGCCGCGTCCATCAGCGTCGTGTACGCGAGGTCGAGCCGCCGATGCACCGCCTCGAGGCTCGCCGGATCGTAGAGGCCGCTGATCGCGATCGACTCCACACCGTAGATGTCGCGGATGCGGCGATTCGCACGCCGGATGTCCTCGAAGCTCGCCGTCGGCGGGACCTCGAGCAGATCGTAGTGCGAGTCGGACGGGAGCACGTCGTACCGCGAGTCGTCGAGCGGTGGCATCGCACCCGAGCCCTCGGTCCGGTTGCCCGGCGTGCGCACCGCGAGCAGCCCGCGCGCGACGCGCTCGAAGCACTTCGCGATGCGGGTCTCGGGGTGCTCGATGAGCAGCGGACGGCGCCGGCGCGTGGACGCCCACACGGCCTCGTCGTATTCGAGGTGACCGAGGTAGCGTATCGGCAAGCCGAGCCGGCGCCGCGCGACGGACGCGACCGCGCGCCCGAGCTCCATGTCGCTCTTGCTGCGAGCGCTGTTGACCACGAGGTGCGGCGTGAATCCGAGGATCGCCGCGCGCAGCTCGTCGATCTCCACTCTGGGCTCGGCGCGCGAGCCGAGCTCGGGCGCCTGCACTCTGGGCTCGGCGGCTTGCTTCTGGACGGCGTGCAGCCAGATGTCCATCGCGCTTGGCGCGCCGCCCTCGTATTCGCGCGGATCGCGCGTGGTCACCGCGAGGTGCGCGAGGCCGCGGCGCTCGAGGCTCTTCAAAAATGCCGCGCGCACGAAGCGGTGCATCAGCTCGATCGACGTCGGATCGGGCACCGCCACGAGTACGCCGATATCGGCCTCGAGGAACAGCTCGAGCGTCGGCGACGCCATGCCCGGCCCGAGATCGACGACGACCCAGTCCGCGGGCAGCTGGTGAAGCTGCTCGCACACGACGCGAACGAGCTGCGGCCCCGGCTCGGCGATCCACGGCGGGTCGTACACGCCGCCGATCAGCTTCACACCGGGCACGTGCGTGGGCACCGCGATCTCGGCGAGGCTCGGCCCATGCGCGGCGAGTGCCTCGGACATCGAGCGCGGCGGACGCGGGACGCCCGCGAAGATGTGGAGGTTCGGCGCGCCGAACGCGCCGTCGACGAGGATGACCCTCTTGCCGAGCGTGGCGAGGAAGATGCCGACGTTCGCGGCGACCAGGCTCTTGCCGACGCCGCCTTTGCCACCGGCGATGGCGACGATGCGCGGAAGCGTGGTCGGGGCGGTCATGGTCCGCCGGACATAACCGCGATCTCCGACGACGAGTCAACAGCGCGTCACGCCTGTCGGCTGGTACCCTCGGGCCGTGATGGACGCGTCCCCGGAGATCCGTGCGACGCTCGAGCCGGACGATCAGATGCTGCTCGGCCTGCGCGTCGATCGCGATCTCGCGTGGCCCGAGATCGCGACCATCCTCGGCGCCGAGGCGCCCGCGCTTCGCAAGCGCTACGAGCGACTGACGAAGCGGCTCCGCGATCTGGCGCGCGAGCGCGGGATCGCAGAGTGAGCGACGGCCCCACCGATCGTGTGGCGCCCCCAGCGAATTCCGATAGGGATTCACTGCGAGAAGTCGCCATGCGCGACCTCCGAGGTCCGCACGATGACAACACGCGCGTGCAGGACGCGGAGTCCGAGCGCGGGCTGGCGACGGGCAGCGATGCACCGACGAACGATGCCGAGTCCGCGCACTCCCTCCTGCAGCGGATCGCGAACGTGGCGCCGCGAACGCCGTCGCGCCGACGGCGTCTACAAGCCGACGTCGGGGAACAAGACGTTCGACACGGTCCTCGAGTGGTTCTCGTGAACGCTTAGACGTCGATCTCGATCATAGGGCCGCCTGGTGGGCGGCCCTATGCCGTTGTCGGTGCGAAATCAAGCGGGCGCGAGCGCGCGGACCGCTTCGGCGACATCGGTCAGCTCTCCCGGCGCGATCGTGCGCAGGTCGAGCCACACACGCCCCGTATCGATGCGCGACACGATCCCCGCGCTCCGCAAGCTGCGCTCGATCGCCGTGGCGCTCCGGCCCTTCAGGGTCACCGCGAACGACGGCAGCTGAGCGGTCGGCATCGCGCCTCCACCCACCGTGGACTTGCACGCTTCGACGGCGATCGTCAGGCCCTTCACCGCGCCGATCGTGCGCCGGAGCGCATCGGCGATCACCTTGAGGTTCTCCGCGGCGGTGGACAGCATCCGAAGCGCGGGTAGGTCCGTTGGCTTGCCGTCGCGATACGCGGCGAGCGTGGCGGCGAGCCCCGCGAGCGTGAGCTTGTCGGGCCGCAGAGCGCGCATCAACGGATGCGCACGCGCAGCCTCGATCGCGACGCGCGAGCCCACGGCGATGCCGGCCTGTGGGCCGCCGAGTAGCTTGTCACCGCTGAACGTGACGATATCGGCGCCGGTCGACACGACCTCGGCCACGGTCGGCTCGTCGGGCAATCCCCACGCGCGCTGCATTTCGACGTCGACAAGCGCGCCCGAGCCGAGGTCGACCATCACGGGCAGCTTGCGCGCGCGGCCGAGCTCGACGAGCTCGACCACGCTGACCTCGCTCGTGAAGCCGATCATCGCGAAGTTCGCGCGATGCACCTTGAGGAGCAAGCCCGTGCTCGCGCGCGGCGCGAGCGCCGAGGCGATGCGCGCATTCGAGTCGCGCGTGCGGATCGCGCTCTCGTAGTCCTTGCGGTGCGTCTTGTTCGTCGTGCCGACCTCGACCAGTACGCCGCGCGACAGCTTCAGGATCTCGGGAATGCGGAACGAGCCGCCGATCTCGATCAGCTCGCCGCGCGAGACGATGATCTCCTTGTCGCTCGCGATCGCCGCGAGGCACAGCACCATCGCCGCGGCGTTGTTGTTGACGACGAGCGCGTCCTCGGCGCCGGTCAGATCGCACAACAGACCGCGCAGGTGATCGTGGCGAGAGCCGCGCTCCCCGGTCGCGAGGTCGTACTCGAGGTTCGTGTACGTACCGGCCGCTTCGTCGATGGCGGCGCGCGCGTCGGCCGAGAGCGGAGCGCGCCCGAGGTTCGTGTGCAGCACGACACCGGTCGCGTTGATCACCCGGCGCAGCGCGGGCTTCGCGAGCGCTACCGCCGCTCGTGCGACCTCGGCGGGGTCGATCGCCGCGTCGGTCGTCGCGTCGGTCACCTTCGCGACGCGCGGCGAGTCCTGCCCCTCGGGGATCGTCGCGGGCGTACCGAGGATCGCGTCGCGCTTCGCCGCGATCGCCCGACGCGCCGCTTCGATCAGCGCCCATCGCGGCGCCTTCCCATGCTCCGCCGCGGCATTGGCCAGGGCGGTGACCGCCGGTAACTTCACGAGCAGCTCGCGACTCACGTTCGCGAACGCTACCACGCTGGCCCTCCGAGGCTATCCACGACGCGATCAAGTGCGCTTGCGAACGAGTGCGAATCTGTTCGAGTACGGCGCGATCCAGATCTCCGACGTGAACACGGTCTCGCCGCTGCGATCCACGACGAGGAACCCGCCCGGTCAGCTCACCTTCCCGGCGTTCGTGGGCTTCGCCGCCCTCGCCGGCTTCTTCGCGGACTTCTTCGACGAGCGGGGCGCTTCCTGGGTCTTCGCCACGTACACAGCATACGAGCTATGCTGGCCTCGTGGACGTCCAGGCCGTCTCGGCGCTACTCGCTGCGTTGCTGATCCTCGCGATCGGCACGAGCGTGTTGCTCCGCTCGCGCAGGGACAAGATGTACACGGCGTTCGCCGCGTTCACGTTCACGGTCAGCGCGTGGCATCTGTGCACGTTCATCGACGCCGCGACCGAGTCGCCGGTCATGCGCTGGTTGGCGCTGTGGGCCGCCGCGACGATCCCGGTCACCGCGATTCGCTTCTTCCGCATGTTCCTGTCGCAGCCATCGATCGGCGGCCCCAAGCGCGGACCGCGCGTGACGATCGCGTGGACGCTCGCGTGCTACGGCGTGCTCGTCTATTCCGCGATCGCGCAACCGATCCACGAGACGAGCTACTTCCTGTTCCCGCTCGGCATCTACGTGTTCGGCGGGCTGTACCGGTGCGTCTGGGACATGTGGATGATGTATCGCGCGACCACGAAGCGCGTGGAGCGCACGCGCGTCGGCTATCTCGCGCTCGGTGGTCTCGTCGCGACCACGCTCACGCTCACCGACGTGTTGCCGCGTTTCGACATCGCGTGGCCCGCCGTCGGCAACGTGCTCGGCATCCTCTATCTCTACTTCCTGTCGCAGACACTGTTCCGCAACCGGCTCATCGACGTCAACGAGCTGCTCGGCAAGATGGCAGTGCTCGGCACGCTGGTCGTGCTGCTCTGGGCCGTCTATGGCTTCCTCCTCTACTGGATCGGCGGCGGCCAGAAGGGCCTCTATCTCCTCAACGCGCTCGTCGCGTCGTTCGTCATCCTCATCCTGTTCGAGCCGGTGCGCAGCTGGCTCGAGAACGGCATCAACCGCTGGTTGCTCCGGCAACGCACGGAGCTGCGCGGTCGCCTCGAGTCCGTGCGCCGCGAGCTGCCATCGATTGTCGATGTCGGCGACATGGTCACACGCATCACCACGGCGCTCGAAGAATCGCGACGCGTCACGGACGCGGCGGTGTTCCTGCTCGACTCCGACGGTGCGGGCTTCGACCGCATGGGCATCGTCGGCCAGGCCGCGCCCGAACGCCTCGACGCGAACGCCGAGCGCGCGCTGCTCGATCGCGTCCGCGCTGGCTACCTCGACAAGGACCAGCTCGGCCGCGAGATCGAAGAGCTCGCCGCCGCGGAGACCGAAGGTGCCGAAGCCAAGCGCGCACCGCTCATCGCCCTGCGCACGCGGATGGACGAGCTCGGCGCGGACCTCGTCTTCCCGCTGCTCGGCAGCGCCGAGACCGAGCAAGGTCCGTGGCTCCTCGGCCTGTTTTGTCTGCGCGACGATCGCACCGAGAGCGCGTTCGATGCCGACGACATCGACACGTTCCGTCAGCTCGCGATCGGCGCCGCGCGCGTGATCGAATCGAGTCAGGCGTACGAGCGCGTGAAGGAACGCGATCGCCTCGCAGCGCTCGGCGAGATGGCCGCCGGTCTCGCGCACGAGATCAGAAACCCGCTCGGCGCGATCAAGGGCGCCGCGCAGCTGCTCATGACCGACGGCTCGTCGGGCGGCAAGGGCATGGCGAGCGAGACGAGCGAGTTCCTCGCGATCATCGTCGAGGAAGCGAACCGGTTGAACAACGTCGTCACGCGGTTCCTCGACTACGCGCGCCCCGAGCGCCCGGGCCGCGAAGGCGCGGACAAGGTCGATCTGAACCTCGTCGTCCGCAAGACAATGCAGCTGCTCCAGCAGGAGAACAGCAAGAACGTCGAGCTCCGCGTGCGTCTCGACGAGCACCTGCCGCTCATCGCGGGCGATCCCGAGTCGCTCATCCAGGTGTTCTTGAACCTCGGGCAGAACGCACTGCAGGCGATGCCGGAGGGCGGGACGCTGGAGATCCTGTCGACGCGACGCCGTCGTTCGCGCCTCGGCTACGGCCAGTTCGCCGAGGTGCGCTTCCGTGACACCGGCATCGGCATCCCGCGCGATCGCCTGAAGAAGCTGTTCATCCCGTTCTACACGACGAAGCAGAAGGGCACCGGCCTCGGCCTCGCGATCAGCCACCGCATCATCAACCAGCACGGCGGCACGATCGAAGTTCGCTCGACGATCGGTCAGGGCTCGACGTTCTCCGTGTTCCTGCCCGCGGCCGAGCCCGTGCCCGCGAACAAGGTAGAGGACATCACGGAGACAGGGCGCCTGCTCTCGATGTCGCAGCTCGGGAGCAACTCGCCCCGGTCCGACGCCACGCCCCCGAACGTGATCCTCGCGGACACCACCGCGGAGATCGAGCGCGCGACGCTCGATCCAGAGACCTCGACCGAGGAAGGCGCCGCTCCGCCAGCAGAAGGTGTAGGCTGACGCGCCCGTGACGTCCGCTTCCCGCATCCTCGTTGCCGACGACGAGCAGAACCTGCGTCGCGTCCTGGTCGCCCTCCTCCGCCGCGATGGACACGACGTGGTGCAGGCCGGAAGCGGGCTCGAGGCGATCGAGCGCCTCGGCGACGTCGACGTCGTGATCACCGACCTGCGGATGCCCGGCGCCGACGGCATGGAGGTGCTGCGCAACGCCACGAAGCACCACCCCCAGACGCCGGTCATCATCATCACCGCCTACGGCTCCGTGGGTCAGGCGGTCGAGGCGATCAAGGCCGGCGCGTTCGACTACATCGAGAAGCCGTTCGAGCAGGACCAGATCAAGACGATCGTCGACAAGGCGATCGGCCAGGCCGCCGCGAACCGCATGGCGCCGCGGCCCACGCTGTACGGGGACCCCGAGGCGACCGGCAAATACGGCCTCGTCGGGCAGAGTACCGAGATGCACGGCATCTTCGCGATCATCGACAAGGTCGCCGATTCGCCGACGACCGTCCTCATCACGGGCGAGAGCGGCACGGGCAAGGAGCTCGTCGCCAAGGCTCTCCACGAGGAGTCGAGCCGCAAGGGCGAGCCCTTCATCAAGATCAACTGCGCCGCGATCCCCAAGACGCTCATGGAGAGCGAGCTGTTCGGCTACGAGAAGGGAGCGTTCACCGGCGCCACGTCGAGCAAGCCCGGGCGGTTCGAGCTCGCAGACGGCGGCACGCTGTTCCTCGACGAGATCGGCGAGATCCCGGTCGAGATGCAGGTGAAGCTCCTGCGCGCGATTCAGGAGAGCGAGTTCGAGCGGGTCGGTGGGCTAAAGACGATCAAGGTCGACGTTCGCCTCATCACCGCGACGAACCGCGATCTCGAGGCGGAGATCAAGAACGGCAACTTCCGCGAGGATCTCTACTACCGCCTCAACGTGGTTCCGCTGCAGATCCCGCCCCTTCGGAAGCGGAGCGGCGACATCCC
>JBJXGN010000284.1:0-15067 GCA_046160585.1 Kofleriaceae bacterium | reverse complement strand
AACGTCCCCTTCATCAAGCTCAACCGACAGGGCGCGTTGCGCTTCCGTATGTACAAGAAGCAAGGCGACGGCTGGCAGTCCAGCGGCGAGCTGCGCTCGCTCGCCGAGATCCGCGTCGAGTAGGTACGTCTTGCTGTCGCACAGGCGCGGCAGACCGGGAACGAGGACCCGGGAACAAGTCCGTGCGACGACCGGTGTGCTTCAACGCGCAGACGTCGCGCGGGTTGCCTGGCGCACGGCGTGAGGCCAACCGCACCGCGCATGTCGGGCGGGCAACGCGCAGGCGAGGATCGCGGGTCTTGGTGGGCATGTACTCTCGCATCGCTCTCGTTCTCGCCCTCGCGGCGTGCGGCCCCAAGGCGCACGACGTGTCTGCGACTTTCGCGCTCTCGCCGCACATCCCGGCGGGCAACGTCGAGGTCGTGCTCAACAACCCGTCGGCAGCGCTCAGCGTCGCGATCAACGACCAGCTCGTCGTCGAGCGAAAGCTGTCGCGCAAGGCGACGATCGCCGGCGTACCGGCGGGGTCCGCGCGCGTTCACGTGGCGATCGGCGGCGGCTGCGAGACGGGCGCGACGTTCGATCGCGACATCGAGGTCGTCCCCGGCCAGACGACGACGCTGACGTTGCCCGGGCCCGAAGTGTCGACCGGCTGCGCGGTCGCGAGCGGCCTGTACTACGTCGGGATCAACATCGGCTATATGGCGATGGCGGTCGCGCTGTACGCGGGCGTGTCTTCGGCTCGTCGCCACAAGTAACCGCCGTCCTGGGGTCAACGAACCCGTCGGGTGTCCCCGACAACACACCTGTGCGGTCCGAACGGAGTCGCGCAGTTACGCCCGGCACGATCGCTGCTCGAGTGGTGCGAATGCCATCCACTCGTCTCGCGTTCGCACTCGTCCTCGCGGCGTGTAGCTCCGGCTCGAACAGCCCTCCCGACGGAGGCGACCCGACCGGCGATGCCGGCGTGGAACCTGCGGCGGTGTCTCGCTAGACCTTACGTACGTGCCTCCTCCGTTCTTGATCGTCCTCGATCGCTCGTGCTCGATGAAGAACCAGCTGGTTCCGAACACGAACAAGGACCGCTGGCAGGTCGCGGTCGAAGCGTTGACGGCGGCGGTGACCACACACGACAGCACGCTCGCCTTTGGCCTCACGCTGTTCCCCGACACGATCGGGATGGCATGTGCGCAGGACGCGATCCCGCTTCCTGTCGCACCGCAGAGCGGCGCCGCGATCAACGCGTTACTCACCGCGGCGCTCGATCCGAACGACCCGCTCTACCCCGACGATCCGTGCGTGACGAACATCGACACGGGAATGGCCCAGGCGCTGGCGGATCCGGCGATCGCCGCGACCGGTACGCGCTATGTCATGCTCGTCACCGACGGCGCGCAGTCGGGGACCCCCGATGGCGTGGGCGCGAACAACTGCGGTGGCGCGAACGGCGACGCGCGCACGCAGGCCACGATCGAACAGCTTCGCGCAGACGGTATAACGACCTTCGTCGTCGGCTTTGGCGGAAACGTCGACACCACGGCGCTGAACGCGTTCGCGATCGCGGGTGGTGCGCCGCAGTCGGGCAGCAAGAAGTTCTATGCGGCCGAGAGCCCGGCCGAGCTCGCGCAGACGTTCGCGAGCATCGTGGAGCGCGCGGCGAGCTGCGAATACACGGTCGATCCACCGCCGCCGGACATCGATCAGACGTACGTCTTCTTCGGCAACACGGAGCTCGTCGATCGCGACACGACGCACACCCAGGGCTGGGATTACGACCCCGCGACGATGACGCTCACGTTCTACGGATCGGCCTGCGAGCGCGTGTCGACACACGCCGTGACGGACATCGACGTGGTGTTCGGTTGCCCGGCGCCACCGATCTTGTAGCGCTCGTCGCGCGCTGTTCAGCGGCACAGCCCGCTGATCGACACGTCCTGCGAGCGCAGCACGCCGATCGCGACCGCGGTCGCCGCCATCGGCCACGACAGCGGGACCGCGCAGTTGCCCGCGATCGTGCAGATCGAATACGCGGTGTGGATCGAGCGAGTGACCCAGCCCTGGTTGCGATCGCCGAACTCCATCACGCAGTCGCGCGAGCCGCTCTGCGTCGGCCAGTTCGCGGGACACGCGGCCCCCGTCCGCGAATCGACGAGCCGAACCTTCAGTGCGCCCACCGTCGGGATCGTCACCCGGCGCAGCCGCTCGTAGAACGCGCGGATCGCGTGCTTGAACGGTGCCCACTGTCCGACGGTGATCGAGCCTTCGATCGGCAGAGGATCCGGGAGAAGGTCGTAGGCGAGCGTCACACCGAGGGAGAACCCGTAGATGCCGTCCGGGGGCGCGATCGCCTCGGTCACGGCGACGCGGCCGTCGTTGTCGCTGTCGTGTGGGCTCGTGAAGAATACCGGGTTCAGCGATATGTAGTCGTCGAGGAACGGTAGGCCGATCTGCGCGTCCGTGACTACCGAGTGCCCACGCCAGTCGCGCGCGCCGTTCTCGAAGCCGAACGCTGCGCCCGCATACGCGGTTACCGACGCGCCCACCCCCGGGGTCCCCAGACCCGCACCGCCGTAGTACGAGACGACGAGCTGCTGATGATAGAGGTCCCACGCGAGATCGAAGCCGCCGTACCCGACCCCGATGCCGAGCACGCCGTTCCCCTGCACGCCGAGGATCAACCCAGAGCGGATCGCGTCGTCGCCGAACGGCAAGAGCGGCTCGAGGAGCGCGCACGCGTCGACACCGAACAGATCGGCTTTTCCCTCATCGCCGAACTGTTCCTGGAGCGGACCGATGCCGTCCTCGAAGCTCTCGTCGGACGCCTCGTCGGTGCAGGCACCGAGCGCGGTCATCGAGAGGAGTGTTGCGAACGCGAACGTGGATGGATGCATGCGGAGCCCCTTGCGCATGCGCGTCGCCACGAGCAAACGCAGAACCAACCTCACGGCGCGCGATCGCGATCGCAACCGCGCGGAAGCCGTGACCTGTTCGCGCGCCGCACGCACGATCGCGTGCGCAGATCTCGGGTAGCGCGCTGACACGCAGTTGCGGTCAGTCGACTCCAGGTGCGATGCGCACACTGCTCACACGCCGGTGCAATCTCCGTCGACGCCACGCGACGATTCCGCGGGCGCCGCCGGATCAGGCCGCGATCCACGTGTCGACGTTTGGAAGTCGGGCGCGGAGCTTTCGTCGCAAGAGCGCATCCCCGGCCTCGACGAGTCCTTCGTAGCGTTCCTGCGGTGGCCCCCATCCGACGGCATCGCCTTCGAAGGCGCCCGGGGCGATGTGTTGGCTGGGCGCCTGGCACCGCTTGGTCTGGTAGTACAGCGAGTGATCGAACTTCGCCGTCGGCTTGAACGTTCCGTCGTGCACGTGGACCGTCGGGAAGAACAGCTGGTCGGGCGCTCGCGTCGGGAACGACAGCGCCATCGGATGGATCGTCTTCTTGCCGGGTTCGAGCTGGAACACGGCGAACCCGTAGTCCGCATACGCGGGCACCGCATCGAACAACACCTCGGGCATGCGAAAGCGGGTATCGAGTCGCGTAAAATCTGCGCGGCTCGGCACGTACGACGCGATGAACGAGCCGACCTTGTGGATGACGAGCGTTTGGCGCTGGATCCCGAACGACAACCTCGGGCCGCCTTTTCGGGCCAGCGGAGCCATGATCTCGAACAGGTCGTGAAACCGCGTGAACATGTGCTCGTGCTTCTCGAGCGAGATGAACTTCACCGCGTCTTCGCCCGAGCCCGGCACTACGGGTAGCGGGAGGATCATCGCGACAGGCTTCTTCGCGTTGATGTTCATCGAGTACGCGAGCCCCTGCACACCGGGGGACAACATGCGCGCGAAGATGTTGGTCGAGGACACGTGCACGGGCGGCGTGAATGCGCGGACCAAGCTCGCGACTAGACCGATCGGCGTCGCCACCGAGAAGCAACACATCAGCGAACCCTCCCCGCACGCCTCGTCGAAGCGCGTACTTGCGCCTTCTTCGTGGGCTTCGCTGGGTTGTTCGCGGGCCTTGTTTTCGAGTTCGCGGACATACCGCGAACATACCCGAGAGACGCGCCGATCCACTCGCCCCCCCCTTGGGGGAATCGCGACTCGGTCGACCCACATCTACATGGTGACGTTTCGGACCGCCACCCCTCCCACTTCTGACGTGTCGTTGGCGTCGCAAGTCGTCCATCAACTACGTATGCAGGAGCCGCACATCCCGCCGTACCCGGCGGTCGCAGGTGCGATCGAGCGCCTGACGAAGCAGGGGACCTCGATGCAGGAGATCACGGCGATCGTGTCGAAGGACGCGTCGCTCGTCGCAGCGCTCCTGCGGCGCGCGTCGTCGGCTGCAAAGCGAGCGAACGGTGCGCTCACACTCGAGACTGCGGTCGCGCGCGTCGGCATGGAAGAGCTGATGCAGATCGTGACCGCCTGCGGCTTCGGCTCCACCGCGATGCGACAGGGGCCACTCTCCGTGCTGCGCCGCAACGTGTGGCGGCGATCGCTGTTGTCCGCGATGTTCTGCAAAGAGCTCGCGCCGCGTCGCGGACTCGACGGCGACCAGGCGTTCCTCGCCGGCCTCTTGCACGACTTCGGTGCCGTCGTCACGCTCGCGTGCGTCGAGGCGCTGCCGAACGCGCCGACATTGCCGGAGCAAGCGTGGCAGAAGGTCGTCGACGACCTGCACGTCGAGCTCGGCATGATCGTCGCCGCCCGATGGCAACTGCCCGAGAATATCGCCGACGTGATCGCGAACCATCACCAGCCGCAGATGGCGGCGAAGTCGAATCGCGCGATGACCGAGCTCATCTCCTCCGTCGACGAGGTGATCGCGCTCCTCGATCGCGGCGCGGACGGGGACCTCGCCGCGTTGCAGGCCTCTCGTGGCTTCGCCCACGACGAGCTGTCTGCGATCGTCACGATGATGCCGCGCGTGTCCGAGCAGCTGCGCGCGTTCGAGGTTCCCGCCGACAAGACAATGCTCATGCGCCGCCCGCTGATCGAGACGAGCGCGATGGTGCCGACCGAAGGCTGGCCGGCCGACTTCGTCGTCCAGGGTAAAGGCCGCGCGGAACACCGCGCGACGATGGTCGGCCCGAACACGATCGTGTTCTCGAGCACGTTCTCGTACCCGGTCGCGTGGCTCGCGGACCTCGTGCTTCACGACGACGCGGGCAACTTCGCGATCCTCGCGAACGTGAAGCAGTGCGACAAGCTCGGTGAGGGTTACCTCGTGACCGCGCAACCGTTCGGCCTCGGCGGCGACGTGAAGACCGCGTGGACAAGGCTCGTCGCACGCACGAGGCGAGCGGCGTAGGCCGAAAAAGCGAACGGCCGATCGCGGTGCGTGCACACCACGACCGGCCGTCCGGTCGCTCGAGTCCGTCGAGCTTGCGGCAGGCTCGCTACGCCTGGTTGGTCTCTGCCTTGCCGTTGGCGAACGGCAGGAGCTGCTTCATTCCGTCTGCACCCACGACGAGCTTGATCTCGTCGATCTTCTCCGCGATCTCCTTCATCGTCTCGAGCTCCTTGAGGCGCATGAGCACCGGGTTCTCTGCGATGACCTTCGCGGTGTTCGCCATGTTGCGCGTCGCCGCTGCGTCCTCGCGACGGAGGATGACGTTCGCCGCCGCCGCCTTCTCCGCCTCGATCACCTTGTTGAGCAGCATCTTCATCTCGCCGGGCAGGATCACGTCCTTCACACCGACGCGGTGAACACGTACGCCGAATACCTCTGCACGCGGGACGACCTGCGCCTCGAGGTACTTCGTCAGGGTGTCGCGACCCTCGAGCAGCTCGTCGAGCGTGATGCCCGCGATGTACTCGCGCGCCGCGAGCTGAACCGCAAGGTACAGCGAGTCCTTCACATCCGCGACCGCGTGAACGGTCGTGGGCGCGTCGGACGGCGCGTACTCCGCCGTGAGCGTCAGGCGCAGCGTGACCTTGTCACGCGTCATGAGCTCCTGACCCTCGATCTTCAGCTGCTGCACACGGGTGTCGAGCACGGCCACGTTGATGCGCGCGCCCGGGTGATTCCAGAACACGTGGCGGCCCGGCTCGAGGACTCCCTCGAAGCGGCCCTGCACGTACTTGAGACCACGCTCGAACTGGCGCACCTGCTGCTCGATGACCTCCGTCGCCGGGATCACCACACGCAGCTCGTCGGTAAGCTCCGGAGCCTCACCGGTCACGACGAACGACTTCACCTCGATGTTCGGGTTCACCGTCCACAGACGGTGGACACCCGGACGCAGGTACTTCACGGGCTTCGCGTCCCGGTACACGACCGCGCGCTCGAGCGTGCCGAGCGTGAGCGTGGTGTACCAGTGCTGCGGAATCGTCGCGAGCACCTCGGGCTGTGCCATGAAGATGATGTCATCGACGTTCCAGATCGCGAGCTTGTTGTGCTTGCCCCAGAACGCGTAGTGACCCGGCCCGAGCACGCGCTCGGGCTTACCGTCGCGCAGGAGCACTGCACGCTGGTTCGTGTCGATGTTCGCCTCGAGCAGCTCCGCCGACGGGATGACCTTGCGCAGCTCGTCCGTGAGCTCGGGCAGCGGCTCCTTCTCGTCGTAGACGCGCCACGTGATGTTCGCCTCGACGTTCCAGATGCGGTGCACGCCCGGACGCAGGAACGCTGCCGCACGCTCGTCGCGAAGGACGATGCCGTACTGCGCGGTGCCGAGATGCACCGTCTGGTACCACTCGGATGGGATGCCCGCGAGCACCGAGGCCGGCGCCGTGAACGTGAGCTGATCCGTGTCGAAACGAATCACCTCGTACCGCTTCCAGAAAGTGTAGCGACCCGGGCCGAGTGCGCGAACGGGCTTGCCGTCGCGCACGAGCACCGCGCGCTCGTGGAGGTTCAGGTGGATGTTGTGCATTGCAGTCTCCTTCGAACGACCCGCACCTGCGGGTAAAAAGAAAGATGGCCGGCGTCGGATGACCACCAACTCGCCGTGGCGCACGTGCTGTCTTGCTCGCGCGCGGTTGCGAGGGGCTCCGTGGCGTACGTGTTGAAGCGATGCGGTTTCACGCGCTCGCGGACGCGTGCCCGACGGTGACTAGCGGGCTGCTAGGGACCGAGAGGCTGGCGAGGCGATAGCGTGGTCGAGATCGATTCGAGGCGTACGACACGTGGTTGGATCGATGATCCTTCCGGGCGATCACCGACGACGACCTGCACAGGTTTTTTGCGATTTGCAAGACCGCTGGAATGCTGGGATGTGCAAGCCCAGTGCGTTTACCGTTTCGCCACCCCCCCGTAGATGTGGGGGAGGAAGGAGTCGAACCTTCAAATCCCGGTCCCATCAAGCACCACCTGTTCGCTCCTGGAACCTCGGTGAAGGGTGTGCATTCCCTGGTCGGACACGCTCCGGTGACGACCTTGCCTGGTCGACCGAGCGTGCGTCTCGAGGCCAGTTTGGCCTGAGCGCGTGAGCACCCGATGAGGACTGCAGAACTACGGCATGCGCGCCGATGCGTCAACGAGATTTTTTCAACTGGGCATGCTCGTTCGTAAAGCGACCTCGCAGCCGCTGCGTCTCGCATACGGCCGGACGCGCGCCCACGTGGCTCGGCGCGAACACGTTCCCGACCTGCGCTGGCTCTCACCTCGGTCACCGTCGTTTGGCACTCGCTGTCGTGCTTGATGACCGGCGCGCGGCAGCTGGACGTGCCCGTGGGCGCCCTGATTCCGACTTGGTCTAAGCGCGCAAGCGAAGCACCACGAAGTGCAGCACGAGCAGTGCAACATTTGTCGCCGCGATCAGCCGCCATGCCTGGCAATCCAAGGGCCCCGCGAGCCCGACGAGCATCAGCCACGTATGTCGTCGCAGAGGTTCTCCATCCGCTGCCCGAGCTTGCTGTGCTTAACCGTAATCGCGCGGGCTCTGTCGAGGATCGAGTTGATCAGCGCGTGGCGATCCACGGTGGCTTCGAAGAAGACCGCGATCACATGCGGGGTACTGCGAGATGACAGAGTCAGCTCGTTTGCAGATCACGGCGGATACGGCCCGGTGTAGCTCGTGTTCCGCTCGCCGAACGTCCACAGCGGCTTCGCGGTCTTGGGGTCATACGCGGTGAGACCTCCCGTCCACACGACGAACCTGGCGCCGACGACGATCCACTTGTTCACGAACCCCGGCAGCTTCGGGCGTGACACCGCGCCGGTCTGGAGATCGAACACGGCGAGGTTCGCGTTGCTGGGATCGCCGCACATCGCGAACCGGCGATCGATCGACACCGAGACCGCGTAACGCGCTCGATCGCCCTGCGTGAGATCGATCGCCTGACCACCACCGGCGGGCACAAACGTGAACGTCCCCGCGTTCGCGTCGCGCGTGAACCGCGCGAGCTTGCCCCCGGGCGTGAGCACGTCGGTCGTCGCGTCGATCGTCAACTTCATATCGGGGATCGTCGGGGTCGCGACCGTTGCCGTGCACGCGCTCAGATCGAGCTTCCACGTCGTCTCGGTGCGAGTGCGAGAGCTTTTCTCTATCTCGGGGCTCGGTGCCGCCCCACCCACGTGGTGCGTCATGCGCAACCAGACCAAATACAGCGCCGCGCCGTCATCGAAGCCCCACGCGCTCTGGTGGAGGCCGAGCCCATTGAGGAACGGCGCTTTCGCACCCGCGATGGCGCCACACGGCTTCGCTGGCTTTCCCGTCTTGGTATCCAGGACGATCACGTTGCCAGCGTTATCGAGGGCAACGAGTCTGTTCCCTTGCGCGACGATCGGCTTCACTGCGGTCGACGACGACCATCGCTGTTTGCCCGTGACGAGATCGACCGCGACCAGCCGGGCCACCCTTTTTGTGTCCGCGGTCATGATGTATCCGACCCGCTGCGCCGGACTCACGATCGTATGCGTGCCGAAGGTCATCGAGTCCGGAGCGGCGCGCGCGGCCATCGTCGTAGTGGCCAGCAATGCGAGCACGATCAAGACACGCGAACTCACTTGGTTGCTCTTCGCATTCTAGCCTACCACCCGACGCGTGCCGTCAGGTCAGCTGCGGCACGTTGCTCGGGGTGGGGCGCGTCTCGACGTAGAGCTCGATCTGGATCGATCCGTCGACCGCGCGATCCCAGCGCAGCGACGTGAGCCGTAGCTCGTCGAGATCGTGCCCGTAGATGCCGTACGCGCCGTCCGTGCGGTTGCGGTTCTTCAGCGTCGTGCGCTCGTCGCGCGG
The DNA here is from genome assembly GCA_046160585.1 of Kofleriaceae bacterium. Lineage (GTDB taxonomy): Bacteria > Myxococcota_A > Polyangia > Haliangiales > Haliangiaceae > JABFXX01. Next base: position 5,870 of record JBJXGN010000284.1, on the reverse strand, counting down.
GATCGGTTTGGTGGAGGCGGTCGTCTCCTCGACCTCGTAGACGTTCGCGTACTCCTCGCAGACCGCGCGCACCAGCTCCTGCCGCGTGAAGCCGACGGCCAGCGCCGCGCTGATCTGGATCTTCGCGGGCGTGGTCAGCGGGAAGTCGATGATCAGGTACGCCGTCTCGAACGGGACGACGATCTCCTCGGGGTTGCGCAGATCGACGAGCGACGTCTCGACGTCCGCGATCCGGACACCCTGCCCCGCGAAATGGATGCGCTGCGCGACCATCGCGACTGGCTCCGGCGTCACGCGCAGGCGCATCGTGATGTACCACGCGACGCCGAGCGCGATGACGAGGACGACGAAGCTCACGCTCACCACGCCGAAAATCTACCAAATCGACGAGCGCGAGCGAAGAATTCAGCTGCGCTCGCCAACCCTTTGGGACAAACACGCACCAGACGAGCAGGTGCGAGGGAACTGGGCTCACTAACCCTTCACGACGTACACACACGCGATCGTCGTCCCGAGCAGGACGATGCCTACGCGCAACAGGTTTGCGGGGATCCGGCTCGCGAGGGCGCCCCCCGCGAGGCCACCCGCGAGCGCGGCGCCGGCCATCACCGCGGCGAGCGTCCAGTCGACCGGCGCGCGCACCACGAATACGATCGCCGCGGACACGTTCACTGTGAGCGAGATCGTCTGCTTGAGCGCGTTCAAGCGGGTCAGCGTGTCGGCCAGGACCACACCGAGCGCGGCGAGAATGATCACGCCGACGCCCGCGCCGAAGTAGCCGCCGTACACGGCCGCGATCGTCACCGGGATCGCGGCGAGCGTCTCCGAACGCGTACTTCCGTCACGCTTCTCGAGCCAGCCGCGCAGCTTTCCTTGCGCTCCGACGAGGAGCGCCGCGAACAGGATCAAAAACGGAACGACCGCGACGAACGTCGACTCGCCCGTGTGCAGGAGCAGCAACGCGCCGCCCGCGCCGGCGATCGCGCCGAGCGGTAGCAACAAGACGAGGCGCGCGCGCTGGCCTTCGAGATCCGCACGCTGCGCGATCGTCGCGCCAAAATAACCCGGGCACAGCGCGACCGTATTCGTGACGTTCGCGATCACCGGCGGCACGCCGAGCGCCACCAGCGTCGGGAACGTGATCAGCGAGCCGCCTCCCGCGATCGCGTTGACGAGCCCGCCGCCGAACGCCGCGAACGCGACCAGCGCGATGTGCATCGCGTCGAGCGTCATCCGCGGCCCATCCCGCGATCATCGCGCATTCCGCGCGATCCGTCGAACTCCCGTCGGACTCGCGGCTCGGGCGCCCTCGATCGTCGGCGCGCCGAGGCGCGTCGCTCTCGAAGGTCAACGATGGCGTGTCGCTAGCCCTTGAACGTCGACGGTCCCGCGTCGCCGAACGGCTCGTCGCGCTCCTTCACCGCGGTGCGAAAGCCGTCCTGCATGGCGCGCGACTGGAACGCGTAGCCCTCCGCCGTGTGACGCGCGATGCCGTCGAAGATCGTGCCGAACATCTGCGACTGCGCGAGTCCCGTAGCGTACGCGCTCTGGTTGAGCATCGCCTTCATCATCACGAGCTGGTTCACGGGAACGCGCGCGATGCGCGACAGGAGCGACTCGAAGCGCGCGTCGAGCTCGGCGCGCGGTGCACACTCGGTGGCGAGTCCCCACGCGACCGCTTCGGTGCCCGAAAGACAGTCGCCCGTGAACAGCAGGCGCTTGGACTTCTCGAGGCCGATGCGATGCACCCACAGCGCCGTCGTCGGGACGCCCCACACGCGCGCGGGTGGGTAACCGATCTTCGCGAGGTCCTCGATCACGAGGAGGTCGCTACATAACGCGAGGTCGGTACCGCCGGCGACGCAGAAGCCGTGCACCTTGCACACCACCGGCTTGTCGCTGTGGAACAGGCTCATGAAGCCGCGCACGTTGCGGCTCATCATCTGGTAGTCGACGACCGGATCCCACGTGCTCGACGGATCGTGATTCTTCGCGACGACCGCCGGATCGAGCGGCGAGCCCGGCGGCCCGACGGTGTCCGGCTGTCCTTTGCCTTCCGCGCTCGCCACGAGGTCGTAGCCGCCGCAGAAGCCCTTGCCGTTTCCCGACAGCGCGATCACGTGAATCGCGGGATCGAGGTTCGCCGCCTCGACGCACGCCGCGAGCTCGCGCGGCGTCTGCAGCGTCAGGCCATTTCCGCGTTCGGGTCGGTCGAGCGTGATCCGTGCGATGCGGCCGTCGGTTGCGTAGGTCATCGTCGTCAGCGTGTCCATGCACGCACGGTACTGCGACAAGAGATCGACGTCGACGACAGCAGGAACTAACGGGAACTAACGGCGCCACTTCGGCGCGATCAAGCGACGCTTGCCATCGGTCGCGAGCGTGACATCGGGCGCATCGAGCGCCTCGCGATCCCACAGCTTGCACGTGACCTGCTTGTGCTGTTGATCGAGCGCTTCGCAGTAGTTCGTAAACTCGCAGCGGCGGATCTCGGCGCCGCGGCCCTGGCGCATCTTGACGAACCAGTCCGGGTCCGCGAGCGACTGGCGCGCCGACGCGACGAAGTCTGCCTCGCCGTTCTGCAGCACGGCTTCGGCCTGCGTGAACTCGCAGATGCCGCCCGCGGCGACGACGGGCGTCTCGAACCCTGCATTGCGAACCGCCGTGCGGATCGTCGCCGCGAGACTCGTGTTGCGCGCGAACGGGCCCTTCTGATCGCTGTAGATCGTCGGCATGCACTCGTAGCCCGAGCGGCCCGTGTACGGATAGACGGCCCAGCCGGGCTTGGGCTGCTTCGCGTCCTCGAACTTGCCGCCCTTAGAGATCGACAGGAAGTCGAGGCCCGCACGCGCGAGCTCGACGCCGAAGTACGCGGCGTCCTCGACGCGGTTACCACCTTCGATCACGTCGTCGCCAAGGTAGCGGCAGCCGAGCACCATCTTGCGCCCGATGCGCTCGCGAACCGCGGCGATCACCTCGATCGGCAGACGAGCGCGATGGTGGCGCTTGCCGCCGTAGCCGTCGTCGCGCGTGTTCAGCGCCGAAAGGAAGGACGCCATCGTGTACGCGTGTGCGAAGTGCAGCTCGACGCCGTCGAAGCCGGCCGAGAGTGCGCGCGTCGCGGCGTTCGCGAACAGGTCCGGCAGCACCTGTGGGAGCTCGCGAATGTGGGGGAGGTGCGTGTCCGTCACACGCTCGCGATAACCACGCTCGAGATCCTCGAGCTCGCGTGCGGTGAGCACGTACGGGAGGCTCGTGTCGGGGAGCGCGGTAAGCGCCGCGCGAACTTCGTCGTCGGTGAGGACGCGCGTGTCGGGACCGCCGGAGGCGAGACCGGAGGCGAAACCCGCAGCGAGGGCGCGTAGGGCCTCGCGGTGGCTCTCGGTGATCTGGAGGAAACGCCCGAAGTACTTGTCGCGCGCCGGTCGGCGGCGGATCGAGAGGAAGTCGATTAGCTGGATGAACAGCAGCGTCTGGCCGTTCGACGCCTCGCGCACGGCCTCGACAAGCGTGCGCAGCCCGTCGACGAACCGATCGTCACCTGCGCGAAGGAGCGGCCCCGACGGGATGTCGCGGATGCCCGTGGCCTCGACGACGAGCACGCCCGGACGGCCCTCCGCGAAGCGCCGGTACCAATCGATGACGTCGGGGGTGACGAAGCCCTCCTCGTTGGAGCGCCACGGCACCATCGCCGGGACCCATGTGCGCGCGCAGGCGGTGCGCGGCCCGATCTCGAGCGGTTGGAACAGGAGCGACCTGGAGGCTTCTTCGGCGGTCGGCCACGCGGTGCCCGGAAGCTCGTGCTTGATGCGCTCCGGCGGTTGCCACATGGCCGGCGATTCGTACCACACTGCCGCCGTGGAATCGTACGAGACACATCTGGGGCTGGCGGTCGCGCTCGCTGTTGGCTTGCTCGTGGGACTCGAGCGCGAGCAGACCATGCCCGAACGCGGAGGCCCGAAGCTCGGCGGGATCCGCACGTATCCGATCTTCGCGCTCGTCGGGGCGCTCGCGACGCTCCTCGAGACTGCGTCGATGTGGCTCCCACTCGTGTCGTTGCTCGGCGTGTTCGGACTCGTGGCGCTGTCGTATCGCGCGGATATCGAGCGCGACGCCGACCACGGTATGACCACCGAAATCTCGCTCATCGGGGTCTACTTACTCGGGTCGCTCGCGTGTGCGCGGGGAGCGATCGAGCCCGTGCAGACACGGCTCGTCCTCGTCGCCGCCGTCGGTGTGGCGCTGACGTTCCTGCTGTCGTCGAAGGAGTGGTTCCACACGATCGCCGCGCGCGTGTCGCGCGAAGACTTCTACGCGACCGTGAAGTTCCTCATCGTCGCCGTGATCGCGCTGCCGCTGCTGCCCGATCGCGACATGGGTCCGCTCGAAGCGATCAACCCGCGCAACGTCGGCCTGATGGTCGTGACGATCAGCGGACTGTCGTTCCTCGGCTACGTCGCGATGAAGATGTACGGCGCGAAGCGAGGGCTCTTGCTCGGCGCGGCGCTCGGCGGCCTCGTCTCGTCGACCGCGACGACCTTGTCGTTCGCGAATCGCACCAAGCAGACGCCGGCGCTCGCAAAGATCGCCGCCGGCGGCATCGCTATCGCGTGGTCGGTGATGCTGGTGCGCGTCGGCGTACTCGTCGTGCTGATCGCGCCGCCGCTCCTGAACACGCTCGCGATCCCCCTTGGCGCGATGACCGTCGCCTCGCTCGCGGGTACTGCGTTCGCGTTCCGCGGCGCGAAGGGCGAACACGCCGAGCTAAAGCTCACGAACCCGTTCGAGCTGACGGCGGCCGTGAAGGTCAGCCTCATGTTCGCGATCGTGCTGCTCGCGACGAAGGCCGCGAACGCGTACCTCGGTTCCAGCGGTCTCTACATCGCGTCCGCTCTCGGTGGCACGACGGACGTCGACGCGGTCACGCTGTCGACGGCGAAGCTCGCGACGGGCACGCTCACGCTCGACGTCGCCACCGTCGCGATCACGATCGCCATCGCCGCGAACACCATCGTGAAGACCGGCCTCGCGATCGGCGTCGGTGGCTGGCAGCTCGGCAAGCGCATGACGATCGTTGGCGTGCTGATCATCCTCGCAGGTGCTGCCGGGCTCGTCCCCGTGATCGTGTGACGTGATCGTGTGACCTGATCGTGTGACCTGATCGTGTGACGTGATCGTGTGACGTGATCATGTGACGGGACCGCACTGCCCGACGCGTGTACCGGCGGTGACGACGACAGCGACGGGCTCGTCGACTGCGCGGACCCCGAGTGCTGGTGGTCGTGTGGGACGTGTGCGCCATTCACGTCCTGCCAGTAATCCGACGGCCTTCCCGGTGTCGAGGATCGCCACATACGTCCGTTCGTCCGTCGTGAATCCCCACGCGGCGCAACATCGCGAATGACCGCGTGTTCACGGCCCCAACGACGATCGTCAACCCTCGGTCACGGCGCGGCCCGTGAACGAGCGTCCGGCATGCGCATCGGTCTCGCCGTCCTCTCCACCACCGCCCTCCTCACATCCACCGCCGTTGCTGATCCGTCGGCCCCTGCCCCGGCCGAGGCACCCGCCGTCGCGACATCGGTCCGCCCGACCTACGAGCTCGGCGTTCGTATCGGCGGCTACGGTTTCCGGCGCGAGGGTGATCCTCGACCCGGCGAAGGTTGGACGGAGTGCCGTATGAACGGCCTCGGCGTGTTCGGCACGCGAACGCTACGCGGGCCATTCTTTGTCGAAGCGGGTCTCGACATGTACAGCTCGGCTGACGTCACGAACGAGATGGATCTACCGATCGATCGCACGAGCGGCCTCCTCAGCGGCGCGATCGGCGTGCGTACGCAGGTCGCGTCGTGGTTGCGCGCGTACGTGCA
>JBJXGN010000283.1:0-62590 GCA_046160585.1 Kofleriaceae bacterium | reverse complement strand
CTGGGAGATCAAGCGGATGGTCGGGCCGAAGGTGTGGAGCGAGTACTGGCCCGATCGCCTGTACAACCACGACGGCTGCGATCCCGACGGCATGATCGTCCTCGGCAAGACGCACCACGGTGAGCTCGTCGAGATGAATCGCCGCGTCGCCGAGAGCGACCTGACGATCTACGTGAACTTGAACTTCGTGCCGATGAACGGCGGCAACAAGAGCATGGCCGTCGGGTTGTGCGGATACGAGTCGCTGAAGGCGCACCACACGCCGCACGGCATCGTGCAGTCGAACTCGTTCATGGATCCGCCGAAGAGCTACCTGTCGCACTCGTTCAAGCGGCAGGGCGACCTGATCGAGAAGACGCTCAAGGTGTTCCACATCGAGACGGTGCTCAACAACCGGTGCTTCGACGGGCCGCTGTCGTTCCTGACGAAGAACGAGGACGACTTCACCGAGGCGGATCGCCTGAAGTACCAGGCGATGAAGTGGACGCTCGACAAGCTGCCGTTCGCCGCGCGTCGCGAGATCTTCATGCGCACGCCCGCGGCGTACGAGTTGATCGCTTGCTACGCGGGCGAGTGCGATCCGTGCCACGACCGCACCGTCGCGAAGCAGAACGAGCAGAACTGCGTCGAGGTCGACGGGCCCGCGGACATCATGATCTACGGCATCCCGTACATCTCGCCGTACAACGTGAACTCCAAGGCGCTGAACCCGCTGCTCGTGCAGGTGATGGCGCTCGGCTACTTCTATCACATGTATCGGAACCAGCCGATCCTGCGCGACGGCGGCGTCCTGATCCTCACGCACCCCTGCTCGGACAAGTTCGATCCGGTGCACCACCCGAGCTACATCGAGTTCTTCAATCGCGTGCTGACGGAGACCACCGACAGCTACACGATCGAAAAGAAGTACCAGGACGAGCTCGCGTACAACCCGAGCTACATCGAGATGTACCGGCGCGGCAACGCGTACCACGGCGCGCATCCTTGCTTCATGTGGTACTGGGGCCAGCGCGGGCGCGAGAAGACGTCACGCGTGATCGTCGTCGGCGCGGACAACGCGACCGTGCCGGCGATCATGGGCTGGGAGACCGCGGGCTCGCTCGCCGAAGCGATCGCGATGGCGCGCTCGACGATGGGCCGCAGCGCGCAGATCAGCATGCTGCATCACCCGCCGTACATGATCTGCGACGTGGTGTGAGGCAAACCGATGAGCCACGGCAACGGGCATAACAAGAACGGCAGCTCGGGGTACTTCCTCGAGACGGAGCTCGCGTACGGCGCGACCGCGACGAGCTCGCCGTGGCCCGATGCCAAGCGCGGTGCCCCGCTGCCCAAGCTGCGCCAGACCGTCACGGGCAAGCCGCGCATCGATGTCGCCGCCACGCTCGCCGGCAAGAACATCTTGCTGATCGGCACGACCGGCTTTGTCGGCAAGGTCGCGTTGTCGATGTTGCTGCATCGCTATCCCGACGTCGGCAAGGTGTTCTGCCTTGTACGCCCCGGTGCGGGCAATACCGCCGACGAGCGCTTCTATCGGAAGGTCGCCAACGTCGAGGCGTTCGACCCCGTGCGTGACGTACACGGCGCGAACTACGAGGCGTTCCTGCGCACGAAGATCGTCGCGGTGCCGGGCGACATCGGTCGTCCGCTGTGCAACTTCACCGACACCGAGTTCGCCGAGGTCGCCAAACACGGTGGCATCCACGTCGTCGTGAACTCCGCGGGCCTCGTCTCGTTCATGCCGTCGCTCGAGAGCGCGCTGCGCATCAACGCGATGGGCGCGAAGAACGTTCTCGACCTGGCGCGAAAGCTCGGCGCGAGACTCGTCCACGTGTCGACGTGTTACGTCGCCGGTCGCCGCGACGGCGACGTGTGGGAGGACGAGCCTGTCGTCGGCTACTTCCCGCGCAGCGCTTCGGTCGCCCACGACTACGGCAACGAGAACGAGCTGCTCGATCGCGACTTCGATCCGGCCGCCGAGATCGCGGACTGCCAGAAGATCATCGATCAGGCGCGCGAGCGCTCGAACGATCGGCAGCACATCTCGCAGTTTCGCGAGAAGGGTGCCGAGTCCCTACGCACGCAGCGCCGCGATCCCGACGACGAGGACGATCTCAAGATCGCCGTCGCCCGCGAGCGCAAGATCTGGATGAACGACGTGCTGACCAAGCTCGGCATGGAGCGCGCGAAGCACTGGGGCTGGACGAACACGTACACGTACACCAAGTCGCTCGGCGAGCAGATCATCCTCGCCGACGCGAGCGTGACGTCGACGATCGTGCGGCCCGCGGTCGTCGAGAGCGCGATCCGCTATCCATTCCCCGGCTGGAACGAAGGCTTCAACACGACGGCGCCCCTGATGTACCTGATGCTCAAGGGGCACCGGAACATCCCCGTCGGTGCGGACGCCGCGCTCGACATCATCCCGGTCGACTTCATCGCGGCCGGCATGTGGCTGGCCACGGCCGCGGTGCTCCTCGGCGAGCACGAGCCCGTCTATCAGATGGGGACCTCGGACGAGAATCGCGTGACGAGCAAGCGCGTCACCGAGCTCACGGGCCTCGCCGTGCGCCGGGTCTTCAAGGACAAAGCGGATGCGGGCGAAGACGAGATGCGCTCGCGCCTGCGCGCCCGCCTCGAGCCCAAGCCCGTGTCGTACGACACGTTCAATCAGCGCAGCGCGCCGCTGTTCAAGAAGGTCGCGGACCGGCTGATCCACGTCATCGACGAGAAGCTGCCGTCGTGGGGCGCGCCGCGGATCGAGGCGTTCGCGGAGCGCGCGCGAGACGAGCTGCAGAAGATCAGCACCTTCACCGGACAGATCATCGAGCTCGTCGAGCTGTTCAAGCCGTTCACCACGGATCACGACATCGCGTTCCGCTGCGACAACATGCGAGCGCTGTGGGCGCGCGTGACCCCGGCGGACCAGGACAAGCTCCTGTGGGCGCCGCACCTCGTCGATTGGCGCAAGTACTGGCTCGGGACGCACTTCCCGGGGCTCCAGAAGTGGACGTTCGACAAGCTCGACGAGGAGTTCGGCGCGAAGCCCAAGTCCGTCTACACGTACAAGTCGCTCATCGAGCTGTTCGAGAGCGCGACCAAGCTGCACAAGAACCGCATCGCGCTGCGCCTCGTTCGCACCGACGAGGAGCAGGAGCCCATCACGTACACGTACGGCCAGATGGCCGAGGCTGCGTGGCAAGGCGCGGGCGTGTTGCGGCAGATGGGCGTCGTCGCCCACGACCGCATTGTCGTGATGTCCGAGAACCGCCCCGAGTGGGCGGTGAGCTACTTCGCGGTGCTGCTCGCGGGCGCGACCAACGTCCCGCTCGACAAGGAGCTGACGCTCGCCGAGGTCGTGAACCTGACGAAGGTCTCGCGCGCCAAGGTGCTGGTGCTCTCGCGCAAGGTCGTCGAGAGGCTCGCGGGCGAGGCGGATATCGCAGTGCCTGTGGGCGATGGCGAGGGCAACGTGGAGGTCGTGTGGTCGCCCGCGCACGGCGCGTTCGGTGGCTGGCTCGAGCAGCAAGGCATCGAGGCGAAGGTCCTTGCGTTCGACGAGTTACTCAGCGAGCCCGATGTTTCGGTAGGCGCGGTCCAGCCCGAAACCAAGGGAGACAACCTCGCGTCGCTGATCTTCACCTCGGGAACGACGGGCACGCCCAAGGGCGTGATGATCACGCACAAGAACCTGACGTCGATGGTGAGCAAGCTGAGCTCGCTGTTCACGCTGTACAAGCACGACAAGCTGCTCTCCGTCCTGCCGTTGCATCACACGCTGGAGTTCAGCGCGGGGCTGCTGATGCCGCTCATGCACGGCGCGTCGATCGACTACCTCGAGGAGCTCGAGGCGGACTCGCTGTCGCGCGCGCTCGAGGACGAGGGCATCACCGGCATGGTCGGCGTGCCCGCCCTGTTCCAGGCGCTCGAGCGCAAGATCTACAAGAACGTGAGCGACGCTGGTGTCCTCGTCGAGAAGGCATTCGACTCGGTGATCGACTTCAACCGGTCGCTGCGCGACAAGCTGCCGTGGGACGTGGGCGTGGGCAAGGCGTTGTTCTTCCCGGTGCATCGCAAGCTCGGTGGCCGCATGCGGCTCTTGATCAGCGGCGGCTCGGCGCTGCCTCCGGAGACGATGAAGGCGTTCCGCGGGCTCGGCTTCAACCTGTACGAGGGCTATGGCATGACCGAGTCCTCGCCGGTGTTGACGGTGTCGCGGCCCGGCGAGAAGGTCATCCCGGGCTCGGTCGGCCGCGCGCTCCCGGGCATCGACGTGAAGATCGATCAGCCCGACGCGAACGGCGTTGGCGAGGTGATCGCGAAGGGCCCGAACGTGATGTCGGGCTACTTCGAAAACGCCGAGGCGACCGCGCAGACGATCAAGAACGGCTGGCTCCACACCGGCGACCTCGGTCGCATCGACGAGGACGGCAACCTCTACATCGTCGGGCGTAAGAAGGAGATGATCCTCGGTGCGTCGGGCGAGAACATCTACCCCGACGAGCTCGAGGAAGCGTTCTCGGGCTCGAAGTACATCAAGGAGCTCTCGGTAGTCGGGTTGCCGTCGGCGGGCGATGCGAAGAACGAGACCGTCGCGATGCTGGTCGTCCCGGAGTACGACCACGACGATGGCGATCATCGTCTCGGGCGCGATCAGGTGCGCGAGAACGCCCGCGAGCACATCAAGAAGGTCACGAAGAGCCTCCCGCTCTACAAACGACCGAAGGTCGTGCACCTGACGGACCTCGAGCTGCCGAAGACGGCATCGCGCAAGCCGAAGCGCCGCGAGGTGATCAAGGAGATCGAGCGCATCGAGAAGGCGGCGAAGTCGGGCCTCGAGGCGAAGCAGCTGCAGACCTCGGGCGCGACGTCGTGGGTCATCGACATGCTCGCGAACGTCTCGCAGAAGAAGGGCGCCCCGATCACGAGCGAGACGCGGCTCGGGGAGCTCGGGTTTGACTCGCTGATGTTCACCGAGCTCGCAGTGGCGATCGAAGCGGCCGGTGTGGCGCTTCCGGATCCGGCCGAGCTAAGTGGCCTCGAGACCGTCGCCGACGTCGAGAAGCTGATCGCGCGACTCGGTGCGAAGCAGGAGCTCGCGAGCAAGAAGCCCCGCAGCGCGAAGGCCGGCAAGGACAAGGACAGGCTCGACGACGACATCGACGTGCCGGCGCCGCTCGTGTCGCTCGGCCGCCGGGCATTGCGTGGCGGAATGCGCGCGCTGTACGAGCGCGTCCTCGAGACGAACATCTACGGGAAGACGCAGGTCCCGCCGTTTGGTGGCTACATCGTCGCCGCGAATCACGCGTCGCATCTCGACACGGGCCTCGTGAAGTACGCGCTCGGCGAACAGGGAGAAGCGCTCGTCGCGCTCGGCGCCAAGGACTACTTCTTCGAGGATCCGGTGCGCCGGATGTACTTCGAGAACTTCACGAACGTCGTCCCGATGGAGCGGCACGGCTCGCTCCGCGAGTCGCTGCGCCTTGCGGGCGACGTGATCAAGAACCAGTACATCTTGCTCATCTTCCCCGAGGGAACGCGCAGCGACACGGGCGTGATGACAGACTTCAAGCCGTCGCTCGGTTACCTCGCGATGACCAACAAGTGCGGCATCCTGCCGATGTACCTGTCGGGTACGCACGACGCGATGCCGAAGGGCCGCTACCTGCCGAAGCGCGGCGAGCGGGTCGGTGCGTACGTCGGGCCGTACCTGTCATACGCCGACATCCTGAAGCTGGGCGGCGATCGTTCGCGCAGCGAGCAGTACCGCGCGATCACGTATCACGTGGAAGGCATCATTCGCCGGCTCGCGCCGCGCGACCAGGCATGGACGCTCGGCGACGCGGGCACGACACCGATGGCGGAGTGGCTCGCCGCGCAGGGCAAGACGGTCTCCGACGACGAGGCGACGACATGAAGAAGTTGACATTCCGAGTGTCCGGCGCGCGCGCAGGTGATGACGTTCGTCCAGCGAGCGAGATCGTCGTCGACGTTGTCGAGTCGGTCGCGCCACGTGCATCACGTTTCGGTCTTCGCCCGCGCGCACCGTTTGTCGCGCCGGCCCCGAAACCGGCCGTCGCGCTGACGGCGGACGACTACGCCACGCTCGAGGACTACACGTGAGCACGTTGCTCGTCACCGGCGCCACGGGCTTTCTCGGAGAGCACCTGTGCCGCGTGCTGATCGAGCGCGGTCACACGGTCCGCGGCCTCGCGCGCTCGCGTTCGGTGGTCGACGGGGTCGAGCAGATCCGTGGCGACGTCCTGTCGGTCGCCGATCTCGACAAGGCGCTCCCCGGTTGCGAGGCCGTCTTCCACCTCGCGGGTGCGGTGTCTCGCGATCCGGACGACGCGCAGCGAATGATGCGCCTCCACGTCGACGGCACGCGTCGCGTGCTGGAGCGCATGGCCGCGCACGGGGTCAAGCGTATGGTGCTCGCGTCGACGAGCGGCACGATCGGCGTGTCGAAGGACGAGGAGATCCTCGACGAGAGCGCGCCGTACGCCGAGGAGATCGTTGCGGGCTGGCCGTACTACGCGAGCAAGATCTACCAGGAGCGGCTCGCGTTCGAGCATGGTCAGCGCCTCGGCATCGAGGTGGTCGCGGTGAACCCGTCGCTGCTTCTCGGGCCCGGCGATCGCCGGCTGTCGTCGACCGGTGACGTGCGCAAGTTCATGAAGGGCCAGATCCCGACGCTGCCGGACGGTGGGATCAACTTCGTCGATGCGCGCGATGCCGCGATCGCGACGGCGAACGCGCTGACGCAGGGCAGGGCCGGAGAGCGCTACTTGCTCGGCGGGCCGAACTGGACGATGAAGGAGTTCTTCGGCCGGCTCGGGCGCATCACGAAGAAGGCGCCGCCGCGCCTCAAGCTGCCGGCTTCGCTCTCGAAGTGGGGCGCGACGCTCGTCGAGGAGATCTATCGCCATCGCGGCAAGGAGCCGCCGATCGATCGGATCTCCGTCGAGATGAGCGAGCACTTCTGGTGGATCGACTCGCGCAAGGCGGAGGCCGAGCTCGGCTTCGAAGCGCGCGATCCGCAGCTCACGCTCGTCGACACCGTCGCGTACCTCGAGGGTGGCGTCGACGCCGAGCTCTGACCTCGAGGCCGGTGTGTAGCGCCGAAGCGGTCGGCCGTCTCGGCGCCTGACGGCGGTACAGTGTTGGCGTGAGCGCCTCCGATGACGACGTGCCCGACGTGCTCGCGCCGTCGCCCATCGATCGCATCGCTCGGCGCCTACGGGCGTGGTCCGGTCCGCCACGTCGCTACACGCTGACACGCTCGCTGATCCTGCGATTGCTCGGCCTCGTCTACGTATTCGCGTTCATCGGGCTACTTCGTCAGGGGCCTGCGTTGTGGGGCTCGCACGGGCTGACGCCGACGGCGCCGTACCTCGAGGCGCTCGCCGCCAACGGGCAGGGCTTCTGGGATCTGCCGAGCGTGCTGTGGTGGAGCGCCTCCGACGGCGCGATGGCCGCGTGGGCCTACGCCGGGCTCGCGCTGTCACTCGCGCTGCTCGGCGGCTACGCGAACTCGATCTCGCTCGTCCTTCTCTGGATCATCTACGGCTCGTTCGTGCGCACGGGGCAGCTGTGGTTCTCGTTCGGCTGGGAGATCCAGATCCTCGAGACCACGCTGCTTGCCGCGGTGCTCGCGCATCCATGGGATCCGCGCCCGCTCGCAGCGCCGCCACCGTCGCCGGTCGCCATGGCGCTCGTGCGCTGGCTCGTGTTCCGCATCATGTTCGGCGCGGGGATGATCAAGCTGCGCGGCGACGCGTGCTGGACCGAGCTGTCGTGCCTCGACTACCACTTCGAGACCCAGCCGATCCCGAATCCGCTGTCGGCGTTCTTCCACGACCTGCCGCGACCGATCCTCGTCGCGGGTGTCGGACTCAACCACATCGTCGAGATCATCCTGCCGTTCTGTGTGTTCGGGCCGCGCAAATTGCGGCTCGTCGCGGGCGTCGGCATGGTGCTGTTCCAGGGCATCCTCGTGCTCAGCGGGAACCTCGCATTCCTCAACTGGCTGACACTCGTCCCGATCCTCGCGTGCTTCGACGACGACTTCCTGTTGCGCCTCGTTCCGAGTTGTGGCTCGAGTTTTGGCTCGAGGTTTGGCTCGCGACGCCCGCGCGCGTGGCTCGACGCTCGCTCCGCACAGCCGCGCCCGCACTCGCGCGTCGCGAAGTGGCTACTCGGTGCGATCTGCATTGTCGTCGCGTACAAGAGCCTGCCCGTCGTCGAGAACCTCGTCGCGCCCGACCGCGGCCGGCAGGCGATGAACCGCAGCTACGACCGGCTCGCGCTGGTGAACACGTATGGCGCGTTCGGGACCGTCGGCAAGACGCGCGACGAGCTCGTCATCGAGGGCACGCGCGACGCGGACCCGACGACCGCGACGTGGCACGCCTACGAGCTGCCGTGCAAGCCCGGCGACCTCGCGCGACGGCCGTGTTTCCTCGGGCCGTACCACCGCCGTCTCGATTGGCTGATCTGGTTCGCCGCGATGTCCGAGAAGCCGCGCGATCCGTGGGTCGTGCACTTCGTCTACAAGCTCCTCGCTGGGGACGCGACGATCCGCACGCAGCTCGCGCGCGACCCGTTCGACGGCGAGCCGCCCACGTACGTGCGAATCCGGCGCTTCACGTATCACCTGCAGTCGATCACCGCCGCCACGTGGTGGACGCGCGACGACGAGCAGCTCTGGCTCGCGCCCGTCGCGATCGACGATCCGGATCTCCTCGAGGCGCTCGCGCGGTTCGGCTGGCCATCTCCCACGTCGCGGTGACCGCGCAACCTCGTTGGCGGTCGGAAGCCAGAGCACGCCGCGTTGCCGTAGGATGCGTCCCATATGCGGCCGCGCTCGAAGCTCGACACCCATTTCTCGTCGAGCGCGACGCCGGAGGATCTGAGTCCCGTCGACGACCCGAGCGCGGCACCGACCGACCGATCGCACGGTTGCGTGACACGCCCCGAGACGCTGTGGCGCGACGAGCCGGTACGCGGCGGCTTCTTCGACCCGGCGATCTTCGGGCCGATCGATGGCTCGGTGCCTCACTGGGGACACCTCGAGGTGCCGATGGGCGTCACGCTGGCCGGCGCGACGATCACGAAGGTCCCGGTGCCTCCGATCGCCGACCGCATGCCATGCATCGCCGACGATCCGGCTGCCCGAGCCCGCTGGCACGGCCGCACCAACGACGCGTGGCTCGCGTTCCTCGAGGTGGTGCGCCGGCATGAAGCGCTCGCACGCCTCGATGTCCCGGCGCGTGTACTGGCGGCCGAGTCGATCCACGTGCAGCACCACTTCGAGGACGTGCTCGCCGCTATCCGCGGTGAAGTTCCGGCCTCGCACCACGCACGCGGCGATCACGGACAGGGCGATCACGCCCACCGCGATCATGCCCACGGCGATCATGCACGCGGCGGGCACGCCCACGGCGATCACGTGGCGCTCGATCGCTACACGATGATGCCGTGTCCGGCCGTCGAGCCGGCAGTGCCGCTGGCGATCCTGTTCATCGACGAGGAGCGTGTGCTGGTCCAGACGACCGCGGGATGCCGCGTGATCGATCGCGCGGGAGCCCTCGTTGGACCGGCGTGGACGCCCACCGGGCCCACGGCGACCAGCGTGCACGGCGACATCGTCGTGTTCGCAGGCAATCAACGCGACGTGTGGGGACGCCGCGCGTATCCCGATTCGATCGCGTGGCCCGAGGACGCGGGGTGGCGCGCACCGGTCGCCGCCTACGATCTGCGCGCTGGGCGCTGGATCATGCTCGTCGACAAGCGCTTTCCCGCGTGGGTCGTCGACGAGAGCGATGTGGAGGGCACGGATGCGCTCGATCTCGCGACGGGAGAGACCCACGACCTGGTTGCGGGCGCACAACGCGCGAGTCAGCGCGCGCAAACACGCGACGGGCGCTTCGTGTTGCTCTCGGTCGCGCGGTTGCGCCTGCCCGAAGATCCGCGCCACAAGGCGGATATCGATGCGGCGGGTATCGATGCGCGACACTCACACGAGGATCCGGACGCGCTCGATCGCGCCCTCGTGATGGTCGAGGTCGCGTCGCGGCGCCCGTTCGTGTGCGTTCCCGATAGCCCCGCAGATCTCCCGTTCATCGATCTCCGAGCCGCGTCGAGGTCATCGAGCGCGACGACGCCATCGAGCACGACGACGCGGGCGAGGGCCATGACGCTCGCGTCGGTCTGGCAGGCCGACGGTACGTGGCGCGTCGTCGATGACAGTGGCGCGATCGGCGACGGCGCGACGTGGTGGGCACGACTGCGCGGCGCGAGCGTGACCGCGTGGTCGCCGGCGGGGCGGCTCGGCGCGATCGTCGACAACGAGCTCGTGATCCTCGATGTGACGCCGAGCAGCGCGCAGGTCATCTCGCGCGCGAAGATCGAGAGTGGCTGATAGATCGCGTGCGAAGATCTAGAGCGGCTGGTAGATCATGATCACGCGAGCAGCGTACCACTCGAGCACAGCGGTGTTCATGTCGCGACAACGGCGAGGCGCTGTCTCTTGAGGGCGATCAGCTCCTGGCTCGACGGCACCCGCGCACGCGGACCGGTCGGCTCGACGCCGTGTGCGGCGAACGCCTTGCGATACGCGGCGAAACTTCCGCCCGCGCGGTGTGCATCCAACACCGCGAGCCCGGCGCGAGCCTCGCCCTGCGCGAGCATGTATTCCACCCACGCCCAGCGCGCGGAGGTGGCGCGGACCTCGACCTTGCGCGCGAGTCCCGCCGCGGCGAGTCCCTTGCGCAGGCGCGTCAGCCGATCGTCGACTAGATCGATACCCGCGAATGGCGTTCCGTCGAGCGGCGTGTTCCGCTTCGCGACGAACGGCGCGAGCCCGTACGCGACACGCGGGTGGATCGCGGCGAGCTCCTTCGACAGCTGGACGAGCTCGTCGACGTCGGCGTCGGTCTCGCTCGGGACGCCGAGCATCATATAGACCTTCAGCGTGTGGAGCCGATGCGTCGCCGCGAACTGCGCCGAGCGGATCAGGTGCTCCGCGCGCGTCGAGCGCTCCACGACGCGGCGCATGCGCTCGCTCGCGCCGTCGGCCGCGACGGTGAGCGTGCGATAGCCGCCGCGGGCGAGCAAGCCGACGAGCTCGTCGGTGAGCTTGTCGGCGCGCAGGCTCGAGATGCCGACCTCGCGGCCGCCGTCGACGACGTCGCGCACGATCGCGGCGATGTCCGGGTGATCCGTGACCGCCGCGCCGACGAGGCCGACGCGTCGTGTGCCCTCGGGGATGCCCGCGATGATCTTCGCTCGCTCGACGATGCGCATGCCGCCGTTCGTCGAGCGGCGCATCACGCAGTAGGTGCATCCACGCGAGCAACCGCGGGCGGCTTCGGTCATGAACATGTTCGCGAGCTCGGTGTTCGGCGTGGCGATCACGGAGCGCGCCGGCAAGAGCTCGTCGCTCGCCTGCGCGACCGGCGGCACCTTCTCGACGAAGCCCGCGTCGTCGTGCGGGAGATAGAAGCCAGGACGCCCGCGCAGCGCCGACCACACGCGCTCGCGATCGAAGCCGACATCGCGTCCGATCTCGACGAGCTCGCGGATCGTCTCCTCACCCTCGCCGACGAGAATGACGTCGAAGAACGGCGCGAGCGGGGCAGGGTTCGAGAACGTGAGCGGCCCACCGGCGACGATCAGCGGGTGATGCGGCTCACGATCGCGCGCGAGTACAGGGATGCCTGCGCGATCGAGCGTCTCGACGACGCCCGCGATCTCCAGCTCGTACGCGACCGAATACGCGAGCACCGGATAACCGCCGATCGGCTGTCCGGTCTCGAGGCTCGTGAGGTGGCCGGGGGGCGCCCCCTCGTCGGGCAACATCGCGCGATCCGCGGCGACGCCCGGCATGCCGTGAAGGACGCGATAGATCTGCTGGTAGCCGAGCGACGACATCGCCGCGCGGTACGGGCTCGGATAGACGAGCGCGACGCGCAGCTCGGCTTCCTTGTACAACGTGCCGCGTTCGTCGGCGAGGAGCGCCCTGCGGTCCATCAGATTCCGCAGGTCGCGAAGTTGGTCTGTTGCACGCGCACCATGCGGCCCTTCACGCGTGCCCACGAGTCGAGGCACGCACCACCGCCTCCTGGAGACAGACCGTCGCAGTTGCTCTGCACGACGATGATGTCGGCCGTGCGATCGCCATCGCGATCGACCGCCACGATGACAGCGTCGCTCGCATCACCGGGCGACACGGGCGTCTGATCCTTGCCGACGATGCGGCCCTTCTGCGGATGGATCGCCGCGTCGACGACTCCGAAGTTGCGCGCGGTGAGGTTGGTGAGATCGCCGCGCAAGAGGTCGCTCTTCACGTTCCACAGCGCGCCGCATACTTGGTTCCCGCCCGTCGAGAAGCCAGTCGCCTCGGTGATCTTGGTCTCGGCCACGACCCCGGAGTCGTTCATGACCATCACGACGTCACCGATGGCGGGCTCCGTTCCGATGCACACGCCGCTGCCGTCGGTGTGGATCTCGCAGACGCGCGGCGGGGTGTCGGCCGCGCGACTGCGCTCGACGCGGACGACCTTTCCTCGGTGCGGGCGCGGCGCCGCGGCGGCGGTCGAGACGACCGCACCGACGAGGACAACCGCGACGACATCCGCGATGCGCATGAGGCCCCGAGCATAGCAGCTATGGTACGCAGCTCCCATGTCGTCTCTTCGTTACGCCCTCCGGCTCGACGCGCCGTCGCGGCACACCGTCGACGTGACCCTTCGCTTCGCGCCGACCTCCGACACGACCGACATCACGATGCCGGCCTGGTGCCCGGGGAGCTACCTGATCCGAGACTACGCGCGGTTCGTTCGCGACCTGACCGTCGAGGCCGATGGCAACGCACGTGCGGCGACGAAGATCGACAAGTCGACCTGGCGCATCGACACCCGCGGGGCGACGGAGGTCGTCGTTCGCTACTGCGTGTACGGCCACGATCTCACTGTCCGTACGAACCACGTCGATCCCACGCACGCGTTCCTCCACGGACCGGCGACGTTCGCGTACCCGACGACGCACCGCACGTCGCCGATCGAGGTCGCCATCGACGGCCCGGCCGACTGGCAGCTCGCGACCGCGATGACGTGGGAGCAGGCGCTCCCCGCGGTCGTGCGCGCGGGTTCGATCGACGAGCTCTACGACCATCCGATCCACGTCGGTGTTTCGCGCACGTTCACCGTGCCTGCGAAGGTCCCCGTGCGGCTCGTCGTGTGGGGCGACCGCGCGCCGGGCGGCACGTTCACCGAGACGCGGCTCGCCGAGGATCTCGGCGCGATCGTCGACGACCACATCACGCGGTTTGGCTCGCCGAACCCCGCGAGTCTCCATGACACGGGGCAGCGCGTCGGCGACGTGCCGTTCGAGCACTACACGTTCGTGTTGATGCTGTCGCACGAGGCGTATGGCGGGCTCGAGCACCGCGCGTCGAGCGTCAACCTCTACAACCCGCACTTTGCGGCGACACGAAAGAGCTACGAGGGACTGCTCGAGCTGCTCTCGCACGAGCTGTTCCACGCATGGAACGGCAAGCGCATCGCGCCAAAGCCGCTGCTCGACTTCGACTACACGCGCGAGGCGTACACGCCGTGCTTGTGGGTCATGGAAGGCCTCACGAGCCACTACGATCGCTTCGCGCTGCGTACGTCGGCGCGCATCACGGCGAAGAGCTTCCTCGAGAAGGTCCTCGACGACTGGGCACGACTGATGGCCACGCCTGGACGCGCGCGGCAGTCGCTCGAGGCGTCGTCGTTCGACGCGTGGATCAAGCTGTACAAGCCGGACGAGTCGAACCTCAACACGACCGTCAGCTACTACCTCAAGGGCGGACTCTCGATGCTCGCGCTGGATCTCCACATCCGCCGCCGCACGGAAGGAGCGCGCACCCTCGACGACGTGCTGCGGGCGCTGTGGCAACGCTTCGGCAAGAAGGGCGAGCCACACCCGGACAACGTGCAGCCCATATTCGAGGAGGCGACCGGGCTTTCGCTCGCCGAGGTGTTCGAGCGCCAGGTCCGGGGCACGTCTGACCCCGAGCTCCCCGAGGAGCTGCGCCACGTCGGCCTCGAGCTGCGCGGCAGTCCGGATCCCGCACAGATCGCCGACGGCGCTGCGGCAGTCTGGCTCGGCGCGACGACGCAGGGGACCAAGGTCACCGGCGTGTTCGATCAAGGGCCCGCGCACGCCGCCGGCTTGTCGCCGAACGACGAGATCGTCGCGATGGATCGCCTGCGCACGAGCGCCGAGGCAGATCTGAGGAATCTCGCGGGGGCACGCCGGGTTGGAGACGAGGTCGTGTTGTCCGTCTTCCGTCGCCATCGTCTGATCGACGTATCCGTGACGCTCGCCCCCGCACCACACACTCGCTACGAGATCACCGGGGTCGCGGAGCCCGGCGCTGCCGCAGCGCGCTACCACGCGTGGCTCCGCGAGCCCCATCCTGGCACGTCATCACTTGCGACAATTACGACGACAGCGAGGTGGGTATGAGCCTGCTAAGGTACCGGTCCATGCGGCGCGCTCTCCTCGCAGTTCTCGTGCTTGCGGCCTGTGGCCGGGACAAGAAGCCAACGGAAGGTCTGCCTGCGACCGCGCAGGAGTGGTCGCAGAACGCCCAAGGCCAAATGGTCCAACAGGGCCAGCTCGACCCCAAGGCGCTGCCACCGCCGGCGCCTCCGCCGGGCATGATGAACCCGCACGGCGGGGGTGGTGGCGGACACGCCAACGACCCGCACGCCGGCCTCGGCATCGATCCGACGGATCCACATGCGGGCCTCGGCATCGCCCCGGTCGGTGGCGGGGGTGGCATGGGGGTGGCCGATCCCCACGGCGCGGGCGGTCCGGATGTCACGCAGCTCGGTCTGCCGGTGCCGGATCCGAATCGCAAGATCGATCCCACGCGCTTCGTGAAGGGCTCGATCAAGATCCACGAGAAGGCACGCACGCGCGCGAAGGCAGGGACGCCGCTGTTCCTCGTCGTGAAGCGCGCGGGATCCGATGGCTCGCCCACCGGTCAGCCGCTCGCCGTCGAGAAGCTCGACTGGAACGCGGCCGGCGAGCTGGCGTTCGCGCTCACCGAGGCGCAGGCGATGGTCGGCGGCACCGAGCTCGTCGGCGAAGTCATCGTCTCGGCGCGCTACGATCAGGATGGCGACGCGCTGTCGAAGCAGCCCGGCGACATCACGGGCTCGACGCGCGTGACGTTGCCCGCGGAGAACGTCACGATCGTGCTCGACACGATCCTCTAGGCGATCGGGTCGTTACCAAGCGCCGGACAGCGCGACGCCTGCGCTCTGGGCGGTGGCGGTCGGGGTCAGCACCATGCTCTCGGACGACTTCTTCGAGCGCCCCATGAGGTAGAGAACGGCGCCACCGGCGAGGAGTGCGCCACCAGCGACGAGGAACGCGATCTGGAGGTTCTCGGCGCGCTGGCCTTGGGCCTCGTACTCCTTGATGTCGTCGCGCCACGCGACCGTCGTGTCCGTGTGGTCCGTGATGTCGTCGCTGATCTTCTGTGCTTCGCTTCCGAAGTAGAAGCCGACGCCGAGCGCGAGCAAGCCTGCCCCCCCGGCCGCGTAGCCCGCGATCTTGAAGCCCGTTCCCGGATCGCTCGCGGGCTTGTCGGTGATCGGCATCGGGTCCGTGGTTGTCGGATTTGGATCGGACGTGGGGTTCGTGGTCGTCAGGGCCGGCGTCACGGGCGCGTTGCACACGTCCTTCTCGTCGACGTTCTTGCCGCCGAGGAGGAAGTAGATCGACTTGGCCTGGCTCGTCGCGTAACCCGTAAGGCTGCCGGTCGGCTCTTTCTCGAGGTACAGGCAGAAGTACTTCAGCGCCTCGACCGGCTTCTGCGCACTCTGATATTCGGTGCCGATATTCGAGAGCAACGTCGGCAGGGGAACGATCGCGTACGCCTTCAGGTACAGCTCGATCGCGCCTTCGTGATCCTTGTTCTGGCTCTTCGTGATCGCCTGTTTCACGAGATCGCCGGCCTGCTGCTTCTGCTGCGGCGTGGATTGTGCTCCCGGCTGCGCGAGCGCGGGACTCGCGACTAAGAGGGATGCACAAATTGCCGCGATGACACGCGAGGACCCCAGCATGAAAGAAAGCGTATCACGGGCGGGAGGTGCGCAAGCTCGCGAACAAAGGCCCGAGCTTGCCGACAACCTCGCCGTGGACATGGCCGTTGGAGGCCACCAGTCCTCGACGGTGGGCCAGCTCCTCCTTGTACTCGATGGGATCTCCGAAGAGATCGCTGAGCCGGCCCCCGGCGCCCGCAAGGATGGCTTCGGGTGCGCACGTATCCCACGACTTGGTCTTCGCGCTCGGGTTCACGTAAAGGTCGCGTACGCCCATGGCGATCAGACAGAGCTTCACGCCGACCGATCCGACGTTCATCTCCTGGGCGATGCCGAGCTCGGTCTTCACTCGATCGATGTCGGGCGTACGATGCGACGCGGAGGCCACGAGGCGCGCGTCCGCCGCATTCGCGACGTCCGACACCGCGAGCCGGGTCGTCTCGCCGTTCACGGTGACGAACGCGCCGCCGGGCGTCGCGTAGAACGTGCGATCGATCGTGGGCTGGTGCACCACGCCGAGCGTGGGCACGTGATCGACGACGAGGCCGATCATCACGGCGAAGCCGTCGCCGCCCTTGATGAAGTCCTTCGTGCCGTCGATCGGATCGACCAGCCACAACCGCCGTTGCAACAGCTGCGCGCTCGTCGCGGGCAGCTCCTCGCTGATCACCGGATCCGCCGGAAACGCGGCAGCGAGACCGCGCACGATCATCTCGCTCGCCGTGCGATCCGCAATGGTGACGGGCTCGTCCCCGGGCTTCATCTCGACGGAGAGCCCGCCGTTGCGAAGCTGCACGACCTTCGTGCCGGCCTCCTTTGCGAGCGCGATCGCCGTCTCGAGCTCCTGCTCGAATGTCACTAGTTACTACCGCCGCTGGGCCACAACAGTCGCTTCGCGTCGTCCACGCTCGCGACCGAGCGACCGGAGAGCTTGACGAGATCCGCCGCAGCGGCGACGAGGTCGCCATTGCTCTTGGCCATCTCGCCGTTCGGCAGATAGAAGTTGTCCTCGAGGCCGACGCGCACGTCGCCGCCGAGGGAGAGCGCCGCCATGGCGAGCGGCCACTGCTCGCGGCTGATGCCGATGACCTTCCAGCGCGAGCCGGCCGGGACCTGGTCCGCCTGGAACGCGAGGTGGCGCGCGCTGGCAGGAATGCCGCCGAGCACGCCCATGATGAACGAGAAGTGGAACGGCGCCTCGAGCAAACCCATGTCGGCGAGCACGCGGTGCGAGTTGGTATGCCCCGTATCGAAGCACTCCATCTCGGGCTTCACGCCGTTCTCCTTCATCGCCTTCGCGAACGCGATGATGTCGTCGAACGAGTTCGCGAACACGAACTGGAAGGCGAACTGCTTCTTCGTCTCGCTCCACTTCGCGTAGTTCATCGATCCCATGTTGAGCGCGGCGATCGCCGGCTTCAGCCCGAGGTGGCTGACGCGCTCCGACATCGGGCCCGCGCCGCCGGTCGACCAGTTGATCAGCACGGGGCAGCGCTTCTTGGTCTCGGCCATGATCTGCGTGAACGTGTCCTTGGACCACGTCGGCGATCCGTCGTCGTTGCGTGCGTGGATGTGCACGATCGCGGCGCCGGCCTCGTACGCACGGCGCGCCTCCTCGGCGATCTCGACGGGCGTGTAGGGGATTGCCGGGCAGTGCTTCTTCGTCGTGACGGCGCCGGTGAGAGCACAAGAGAGAATGACTTTGTCGTCGGCCACGACGAGAGACTTGCCTTGCCGCCCGTTGGAGTCAAGCGCCACCGCCGCCGCTCCGGTTACTTCTCGCCGCCGTTCCCTCAGCGGAGTGAATCTGCGTTGGATCCCGAGACCGGCAGTCCCGTCGAGGCGGAGCTGGCGTGACTTCGGCGGCGCTGATCGGCGTACGCTACGGATCGTGGTGAAGGTCGCGATCGCGCAGTTCGACGGGGCGACGACGATGCGCGCGCCGCCGCTCGCGGCCGGCCTGCTCGCCGCGACGCTGCGCGCGGAGCCCTCGCTGGTCACGTCGATCACTGTCTACGCCGCGCGCCGCGATCCCGACGCGGTCGCGCACACCGTCGCGAGCGCAGACGTGCTCGGCATCTCGCTGTACACCTGGAATCAGCGCTACTCGCTAGAGGTCGCTCGACGCGCGCGCGCGCTGTCGCCCGCACTTCGCATCATCGCCGGTGGGCCGTCGGTGCCGCGACGCCCGGACGCATCGAGCGCGTTCCTCGCGCAGTACCCGTGGCTCGACGCGCTGGTGCTCGGCGAAGGCGAGCGCGCGTTCGTGGACATCGTCGGCGCCGTTCGGGATGGTCGTGCCCTGGCTGGCATCGAGGGTGTCGTCGCGCCACGCGAGGGTCCGGGGGAGATCGGCGCTCCCAGGAGGCGCCTCGCGGGCGACGCGTTCGCGGGCGTCGGCTCGCCGTATCTCGACGGCACGTTCGACGAGCTGGTCGCACGTGGCGAGATCGCGCCGATCGGGGCGGCGGTCGTCGAGACGAATCGGGGCTGTCCGTTCGCGTGCACGTTCTGCGACTGGGGCCAGGCCACGCAGAGCAAGGTCAACGAGCTGCCGCTCGAGCGCGTCGAGCGCGAGCTCGCGTGGCTGGCCGAGCGCGGCGTCCCGTACCTCTACCTCGTCGACGCGAACTTCGGCATCCGCCGGCGCGACGAGGAGCTGACGCGCACGATCGGGAAGCTCGCACGCATGCACGCGTCGCCACGCTTCGTGTTCTTTCACCTGACCAAAAACGCGACGACGAAGAACCTGAGAACGGTCGAGATCCTGCGCGAGCACGGTGTCGCTACACAGGTCGCGCTGTCGATGCAGGACTTCGATGCCGACGTGCTGCTCGCGATCAAGCGCGACAACATCCGCCCGACCGACGCCCTAGACCTGCGTGCGCGCTGCCACGCGCAGGACATCCCGACGCACAACGAGCTGATGCTCGGCCTTCCCGCGCAGACCGCCTCGTCGATCCGGCGCTCGGTGTCGGCGGCGATCACGCCGTTTCCGAACGACTCGTTCTTCCTCTATCCCACGCGCGTGCTCGACAACGCCGAGCTCGCAGAGCCGACCTATCGGGCACGCTTCGGAATCGAGACGCGCATCGTGCCGACGTACCCGCCGGATCCCGCGGAGGACCCGTTCGTCCTCGAGCACGAGGAGCTGGTCGTCGCGACGCGGGCGCTTCCGGTCGACGCGTGGCGCGACGCCTACGCGTTCGGCTTCCTCCTCGCGGCGTTGTGGAACCAGCGCGTGCTGCAGACGACGATCCACGTCGCGACGTTCGCGCTCGGCATCCCGGTACCGGCGCTGATCGACGCGCTGCTCGCCGCCACGTCGCCCCGGCTGTCGGCGATCCGCACCGAGCTCGCGCGCTTCAGCGAGTCGATCCTCGCGGCGCGGGCGACGACCCTGGCCATCGAAGGGTGGGGCACGCGCCGCCGGG
This sequence comes from Kofleriaceae bacterium, assembly GCA_046160585.1. Classification (GTDB taxonomy): domain Bacteria; phylum Myxococcota_A; class Polyangia; order Haliangiales; family Haliangiaceae; genus JABFXX01. Next base: position 43,050 of record JBJXGN010000283.1, on the reverse strand, counting down.
AGCCGATCGATGGCGTGTGCGCACGCATCCTCGAAGAGCCCGAGGCGTTCTACGCCGAGGTCGCCGACGTGGCGGCCACGCTGGTAGCGACTTCCATGTCGCTCGTCGGTGATGTCGCCGCGATCGAACGCGGCGATGCAGTCGCGATGTTGCGCGATGCCACGCGGTGGGATGCGTTGCAGATTCCCCACGGCGACTCGCGCGAGGTCGACTTCGCGTTCGACTGGCTCGCGTATGGCGCGGCGATGGGCGCGCGTCCGATTCCGCTGCGCGCCGCAATGCACGTTCGCTCGACGTCGTGGCCGACGGCCATGATCCGCGAGGGTCAGCTCGATGGCTTCCTCGGCCTCGGCTGGGCGAAGCTCCCGCGCGGGGCGATCGAGCGCGTGTAGCGCCTGACCCGATCGTCCGTGGTGAGCTTCGCCCGCCGAGCAACGGGAAGCGTGTTCGCGTGGTCCCCCCGAACCACCGGACGATTAATACGTGCGGTCCTGTGGGCCCGGATTGAGCTTCGCGCGGAACCACGAGCCGATCGCGGCGGGCAGCTTCGGCAACGCGCCCATGTGCGCCGCAAAGCCGCTCGCGCCACTCGCCCTCGCGTCGCGAACCGCGCGATCGTGTGCGAGCGCTTCGGGCGTGTAGTGGTTGCCGAGCCAGCTCCAGCCCGTCCCAGGACCGACGCGGCCGAGTGCGTTGCTATTCGGATCGTAACCGGGGTTGTTCTGACCGCCGGCGACCGACACGAGCATCTCTTCCGAAATCGATTCGAACGCAATCGCGTGCATACGAGCCCCCTCGTTGGTCGAGTGCGAGGGCCGACGCACCGGACGACGAAACCGATTTGCATCGCGTGTGCCCGGTGTTTTCGACCAGTGGCTACAGGGTTAGCCACCACCTGTTGTCGACCGCGGGGCACAGGTTGTCGACTCGAGGAGGCGGCTCGCGGTAAACGACAAACTATGCGCAAGGCTTCATGTATGTGCGGTGCTGTGCGGATCGAGGTGGCCGGCGACATCAAGCCACCGGATGCGTGTCACTGCACGCAGTGCCGGAAGTCGTCGGGTCACTACTACGTCGGCGCCGACATCAAACGCGCCAACTGCACGATCCACGGCGAGGAGTACATCACCTGGTACCACTCGTCGGCCAAGGTCCGCCGCGGCTTCTGCCGGACCTGCGGGGCAAACCTTCTGTTCGATCCGATCGACAAGGTCAAGCACGACTGGATCGGCGTGGCGATGGGCGCCTTCGACGATCCGACGAACACACACATCGAGATCCACATCTTCGTGGCCGAGAAGGGCGACTACTACGAGATCACGGATGGCCTGCCGCAAGCCGCGACGATTCCAGCACACGCGACGCCGCCCCAGCCCGCCTGACGAGCTCGGTCTCATGTCGACCTTCCCGGAACCCTCGACGCTGGCCGCGACGTCCCCGTCGACGCACCCGTTCACCATTGCTCCCGCCGATCGCGACGAGCGACGCGCGCAGTCGCTACGCGACGGGTATCTCTATCTGCCAAGGCTCCTCGATGCGCGAGTGCTCGCGCCGCTACGCCGGCTCCTACACGACGCGCTCGAATCGCGCGGGTGGCTCGTGCCCGGTTCGCGTGAAGGTGTGGACGCTAGCGGTCGCGACGGCTCGTTGCTCTCGGGGACGACCGCGCCGTCCCTCGCGCTCGGGCGATGGGACGACACGCGGTGGTTCACCTTTCTCGGCGAGGTGCTCCCGAGCGCGCCGTATCGCGCGATCGCGGCGCATCCCGCGCTCGTCGAGGTGATGACCGACGTCCTCGGCGCGGAGCCGGAGCTGCACGTCGGCGATGTGTGTCGCCTCGTGTCACCGGGCGATCCGCTGCTCACGACACCGCCTCATCAAGATGCTGCCTACCTGAAAGAGGCGGAGCGCGTGTGGACCGCATGGCTCGCGCTCGTGCCGTGCCCGCGCGCGTTGGGACCGCTCGCGATCTGGGCCGGCTCGCACCACGGAGGTCTCCGGCCACACGCGCCGGTCGTGACGGGCGGTGGCGTCGTTGGTACCACCGTGCCCGACGATGTCGTGTGGACGACCGGTGATCTCGCGCTCGGCGATGTCGTCCTGTTCTCGTCGCTGACCGTGCATCGCGCGCTCGACAACGTGACGGCGGATCAGCTGCGGGTCTCCGTGGACTATCGATATCGCCCGCGCGTGCGGTAGGCCAATCGCCCGGGTTCGCGGGCAGATCGCCCGCGGATCGCCAACATTCACCTACCAGTGAGCCGATCGGAGACCTGGCTCGTAAGACGGCCGTGGGGACACAACACGTACGACGCAACCTCGCGGGGCCGCTCGGCGGATTCGCGGTCTGCTTCGCCGTCGCGTCCGCATCACCTGCTTGGGCGGGTGACTGCGCACCGCCGACGCCGGAGTGCCATCTCGCGAACGGCAAGAAGCTGCTCGCGAACGATCCGAAGCGCGCGGCGCAGGAGCTGCTCGCGAGCTACAAGCTCGACGAGCGCACCGACACGCTCACGCTGTACGCGCAGGCGCTGACCGCCGACAAGCAGTACGCACTCGCGCTCGAGACGTGGCAGCGAATCATCCTCTTCCGCGAGAGCGAGATCGAAGCCGCGAAGGAGGGCATGCGCCTGCGCAAGACCGCCGCGGCGGCGAAGGTGAAGATGGCGAAGGCGCAGGATGCGAGCGAGACCGCCGCCGCCGAGATCATGAAGCTGTGGACGAGCGTCGCACGCGTGCGCGTCGTCGGCGCCGAGAAGCTCGTGGTCACCCGCGGTGGCGTCGAGGTCGACGCGACCAAGGAGATCGCGATCAACGCCGACGGCGACGAGCTCGTGTTCACGCGCGCCGATGGTTCGATGTCCCGCGCGACCGTCCGCCTCGCAGGGGGGCAGAGCACGCAGATCGGTGTGCCGGCCATCGAGGTCGCCGCCGCGCCGAAGGCCCCCGTACGCGACGTGGCGAAGGTCTCGACGGGAGCGCCGAAGACGACCGAGCTCCCGAAGAAGGATCCGGTGGTCCCGTCGCCGCGCGAGGTGGTGGAGCCCGAGACCTCCGTCGTCGACACGAAGGGCAGTGTCGCGCTCGACGCGGGTCCGCGCAGCCCGACGATGTCGCGCATCGGCATCGGCCTCGGAGTCGCCGGCGTCGTCGGTCTCGGTGTCGCGGCCACGCTCGGCGTGATCGCGAGCCGTGACTTCGACGAGGCGCAGGAGCTGGGATGCGACTCGAGCGGGCAGTGCCCGATCGGCGCGGCCACCGAGATGGCGCAGCAATCCAACGACCGTGCACGAGCGGCGCAGCTCACCGCGATCGGAGGCGGCGCGCTGCTTGCGACCGGCGCGACGCTGTTCATCCTCGGGCGGCGTCCCGCGAAGCAGGAGCGCATGACCGTGAGTGTTAACCCGAGCTCGATCACCATTGGATGGAGCCTTCCATGAACATCGCGAAGCTCTTCACGACCGCCGTCCTCGTCGCCGGGTGTACGCACGACATCGAGTCGTACAAGCCCCTCGATGTGCAACCCGCACGCGAGCTCGACATCCTGTTCGTCATCGACGACTCCGACGATCGCGCGCGCTACGACGTCATGGCACAGCAGATCGACACGCTGCGCTCGCAGCTCGCGAGCGTCGACGGCCAGCTGCCGAGCCTGCACGTCGGCGTCGTCACGACCGACCTCGGGACGAGCTCGACCGACGACGCTGCTCCGCTCCGCCCGACGATCATGAACTGCCTTGGCGCTGGCAAAGAGGCCAAGCTCCAGAAGTTCGAATCGACGATCACGGACAGCTTCCTGTCCGACGAGCGCGACGCGAGCGGTGGGCGGGTGAAGAACTACACGGGCGAGCTCGCCGCCGAGCTCGCGAAGCTGACGAACCCGAAGATGCCGCCGGCGGGCTGCGAGATCGAACAGCCGCTCGAGGCGATGCGTCGCGCGCTCGATCCCGCGACGAACCCGGGCTTCCTCCGCGAGACCGCGCTGCTCCACGTCGTGTTCCTCACGAACGAGGACGACTGCTCGCTGAAGCGCAACGCGCTCCTCGAGCCGCTCGACACGAGCCTCGGCCCGCTGACGTCGTTCCGCTGCACGCGCGAGGGCGTGATCTGCGATCCCGACGATCCCGCACGCCCCGGCCGCCACGACGGGTGTCGCCCGCGCGAAGACTCGGAGTTCGTCGCGCCGGTCGGCCGGTACATCGACTTCCTCGCGGATCTCAAGGCCGACCGTCGGGACGTGACGGTGTCCGCCGTCGGCGGCTCGCGCACGGACTTCATCGTGCGCGACTTCGGTCAGCCGCTACTGAACCCGGTGTGCTCGGGTCCCGGCGGCCTCGCGTATCCGGCGGTTCGCATCGGCGCGGTCGTCGACGCGTTCGGCGGATCGATCATCGATAGCTGCACGCAGACCGAGGCCTACGCGCAGATCACGGCCCCGGTCGTCGATCGCCAGCGCTCGTGTTTCCCCGCGCTCGCGAAGGCCGAGATGGACGACTGTACGGTGATCGAGATCGCCGGCGACATCGAGACCGACTTCGCGCAGTGTTCGGATGGCGACGGCGCGGCGGGCCCGTGTTGGTACGCGTACGAAGACGCCACCGCGTGCCCAACGGGCGCGAACCTCGGCATCGCGATCAAGCGCGGGAGTGCCGGGGCCCCGGCCAATAGCCGCATCGAAGCACGCTGCTTCGTTCGCTAGCGTATCGCCGGCGACGTCTTCGTTCGCCAGCGCGAATCGCTACTTGCGCCCGGTTCGATCTCGCCTCGCGGAAGGTCGATCCGCGCCCTTTCCACACTCGTAGTACCTGCCACGGGAGGCATCGTGAAGAAGCTCGCAGCACTGGCCTGTGTTCTGTTTGCATGTGGCGGCTCGTCCAAGCCGTCGTCGACGACCGCGAAGAAGGCGACCGCCGAGTCGATGGAATCGCAGCCGAGTGACACCGCGGCCACGGGCGATGCTCCCGTGCCGAACGATCCGGCATCGCTCTACGTTCGCCTCGGCAAGAAGGAGGCGATCACCGCGGTGGTCGACGAGTTCGTCGCGCGCCTCGCGGCGGATGCGCGCATCAAGCACCGCTTCTTCAATACCGACATCCCGAAGCTCAAACGTTTGCTCGTCGAGCTCGTGTGTATGGCGACGGGCGGTCCGTGCCGGTACTCCGGCCTCGACATGGAGACCTCGCACGCGGGCATGGAAGTCGTCGACGAGGAGTTCACCGCGCTCGTCGAGGATCTCGCCGGCGCGCTCGACAAGTTTGCTGTGCCCGCGAAGGAGAAGGGCGAGCTGCTCGGCGCACTGGGCCCGATGGCGCCGCAGATCGTGACTCCGAAGGATCGTCTGAAGCCAGTCTCCGACGCGCTCGTCGCGAAGGCGACCGGCGTCGCGGTCAAGCTCACCGGCGAAGCCGCGGACATCATGCAAGCGGCGATCGTCGCGGCGAAACGCGGCCAGCGAAACTACGCGGACCAGCTGTTCTCCCGCGTCGAGCAGCTCACCGGCCCCAAGGTCGTCGCCGCCGCAGCGCCCACGTTCCGTGACGGTGCGCCGCCGCGCATCGACACGCCGCTCAAGAAGATGAAGGACACCGGTCCACAGGCCGTCGCCGTCGGTAACTCCGACGAGGACGACAAGGGGCCCAAGCTCCCTGCGTCGCTGTCGGGCTACATCACCATCGACAGCAAACCGATCGACGGCCTCGGCATGGTCATGTTGTGGCCCGAGAAGGGCAAGGCGAAGCGCCGCACACCGAAGCAGCGCCTCGTCGAGCAGCGCGACAAGACGTTCCTGCCTCGCGTGCTCGCGGTGCCGCCCGGCTCGACGGTGGCGTTCCCGAACTTCGACGGCGTGTTCCACAACGTGTTCTCGATCTCCGCGCCGAAGAAGTTCGACGTTGGCCTGTACAAAGACGGCGACACGCGCGAGGTGAAGTTCGAGAAGCCGGGCATCGTGCGCCTCGGCTGCAACATCCACGCGAAGATGGCGTCGTACATCGTCGTCGTCGATGCGCCGCACTACATCGTCTCGGAGGGCGCGAAGGAGTTCACGTTCAAGAGCCTCGCGCCCGGCAAGTACAAGGTCCGCGCGTGGAGCGAGAAGAGCGCCGCTCCGATCGAGAGTGAGATCGAGATCAAGGCGGGCGCGAACAACATGAACTTCGACGTGAAGGCAGATGCGGAGGCCGGTCCGTCCGAGGACAAGTTCGGCATGACCCGCCAGCCGATCACTGCGAAGAGGTAGTCGTCATGACAGGCTCGCCCACGCGTTCTCCCGGCGCGTCGCGCGCGCGGCCTTGGCGACGCCGAGCAGCGGGCGATCGCGCTTCCAGCGCGCGTACTCGTCGTCGGGGTTCACTTCCCACGCGCGCTCGATCTCGGTGACGAGCTTGCCGATCTGTGCGATCGAGCCGGCGAGCGCGAAGTGCGTCATCGGCGCCTTCGGATCGGCGACCGCGATGCCGCGCAGGCCGACCGCCGCAGCGACCAGCTGCTCGACGAGCTCGCGGACAAACGAGTGACGGCGCGCGACGCCGATCAGGTAGCCGACGAGCGCTGCGTGGACATGCGTGTCCTCGACGGTGCGGAATGGCTTGATGTACTCGCTGTATCCGTCACCCGGCAGCAGGTCTTGCGCGTGCACGACGACCTTGTCGAGCGTGACCTCCGCGTGCGGGATCTCGGGGACGAATGGCGCGCTCGATGGAACGAGCGTCACGCCCGCGGCGTCGGTCGCGACGCGCACGAGGCGGATCTGGTTGCGTCCCTCGTCGTCGCGCCCGGTTGTCGCCGCGACGAGGAGATGCGTCGCGAGCGGCGCCGCGGTCGCCCACTTCTTCGTGCCGGACAGCTCGTAGTGGTCGCCGGCGGGGACGAGGGTGGTCTCGATGTGCTTCGGCGCGTTGCCCTTCACCTCGGTGACGCACAGCGCGCCGATGCCACCGTGCTCGGGGACGAGCGCCTGCAGCGCGGCCTGGTACCCGCCCGCGAACGCGAAACCGAGCCGATCCGCCCACGCGCCCCCGACGATCGCGCGATCGACCGGCGTGTCGAACGGCGCCCGGATCGCGGTGGTCGCGGCCCACCACGCCGTCAGCGAATCGGCGTCGGGCGGGCGGGCATCGAGCACGCAGCGAAACAGGTCGTCCACGCCGCGGTTATCGCACGGACTCCGCGGCTACGGTCGGCGCAGCGGGGCAGGCGAGGGGAGCGACACCACGGCCAGCGCCTTCTCGACGTCCATGATCCCGAGCGCCACGCCGGCGGCCGCGCGGTCGTTCGCGATCATCTCCAGCACGATCAGCGCGTGGCGTGCACTCGAGAAGCGCTGCTCGCGATCGCGCGTGACGAGCTTGCGGCAGAACCGCTCGAGCAGCGGATCGACGATCAGGGCCGGCACGCGATCCTTGATCGCGGGAACGTCGCGCTTGAGCTTCGCGGTGAGGACGTCGAGCGCCTTGCCCTCGTACGCGGCGACGCCCGACAGCATCTCGAACATGATCATGCCGAGCGAGTAGAGGTCCGCGCGATGGTCGACCTGTTCGCCGCGCGCCTGCTCGGGCGCCATGTACATCGGTGTGCCGACGACGAGCCCTGCCTCGGTGATGCGCTCGATGGAGTCGTCGCTGCCGAACTTCGCGATCGCGATCCCGAAGTCGATAATGCGCGCGTGGTCGCGGCTATTGCGCCACTCGACAAGCACGTTGTCGGGTTTGAGGTCGCGGTGCACGAGGCCCATCGCGTGTGCGTGTTCGAGGCCGCGCAGCAGCTGCCCGATGATCATCGCCACGCGCTCGGGCGCGACCGGCATCGTCATGATCGCGGACAGCGGCTCGCCATCGACGAAGTCGAGGGCCATCGCGTAGCGTCCCTCGGACTCCACGAGCTCGACGACGCCGCCGACGTGAGGATGCCCGAGGCGCGACGCGATGCGTGCCTCGCGGCGGAAGCGCGCGACCGTTGTTGTCTCCTCGAGAAGTTGCGGGCGCATCACCTTGAGCGCGACGACGCGGTTCGTGTCGATATTGGTGGCGCGGTACACGACGCCCATCGCACCGCCGCCGAGCTCGGCGCCGACGAGGTACGGGCCGACCATCGTGCCGACGAGCGCGAGGTCCTTCGCGCGCTCCGCTTCGGAGCGCTTCGTCTTCGTCTTGCCGACCCCGAGCTGCGTCTTCTTCGCGTCCACGAGCGTGTCGCGCCGGAGATCGTCGTCGTCGCTGCGCGCGGGAGCCACACCCTACGATACCTCGCGGGCTACTGGAGCGCGACGGAGTGCACCGGGTCATCTCCGGACATGCCAACCCAGCAAGTGACCTCGTTCTTGCTGTTGACGCCACACATACCCGCAGCGCCACCGCCGACGTGGACAAGATCGGTCGCCACCTCGTTCTTCACGAGCTTGTCGGCGCCGCGTCCACACCACAACGCACCCGACGCGCCGTGCGCACACACGCCGATGCGTTCGCGGACGAGCGCCTTGATCGGCTCCGGGACCGTTTGCTCGCTCGCCTTCATAGAACCGTCGGCCGCGCACGCGATCTTGTCGTCGCCGATCCACGCGCACGGCTGGAACGCGATGACGACCTGCTTCGCGTTCGCGAGTCCCTTCACCGCGGTCGCTTTCGGCGCGACGCGCACGTCGACGCGGCCGACGACACCCGAGTTGCAGCCCTTCGCGCAATGCTCCCAGCACGCGACGCTGCCGTCCTTGCGAATAGAGCAGCCGTCGAACGGACCGGTCTCGATCGTCGTCGCGTCGGCGAGACCCGCGACCTCGACGGCGCCGACGGGCGAGTTGCACGGCGCGTAGGCGGTGGCTTCGCGCGGCCAGCAGCGGACCTTTCCATCGCCGAGGAGCGCGCATGCGGTGGACTGTCCGACGCTCACGTCGATGGCGCCCGTCACGCCGCATACCTCGCGGACCTCCCGCTTGCTCACGTTGTCCCACGCGTCGAGGCACCACGCCTTGCCATCCTTGCGGACACCACACGCGCCGAAGTTATTCGCCGCGTCGATCGCGATCGTCCCCGAGGCCGCCGGAACCGGAATCGCTTCCTGCTCGTTCAGGTCCCAGCAGCGCACGCTCGCGTCCTCGTGCAACGTGCAGTTCGGCGGACCAGTGACGATGCTCGTCACCTTCGCCGCCGGACCCGACGACACGCCGAGGTTTTTGGGGAGCTTCTCGCCCTCGATCCAGTCCGTGATCACGTCGCCGACCTCCGCGCCGAGTTGCTCGGGGCTGACGTTCGAGAACGACAGCTTTACCTCGAAGGTCCCGTGGAGCTTGCTCAGCTCCGGCGGATGCGCGAACAGCGCCGTCGCGTCGACCGTCGCGCTGGCCGACCCGGATCGACCCGGCGACGCGGGCGACAGCGTCACGGCGACGGTCACAGCGCCTTTCTTCGCCACGGCTGACTTCTCGATCGCCGCCTTCATGCCATCGGCGAACGGTCCGCTCAGGCCGATGATCGAGAGCGATGGCTTCGCGTCGGAGAGCATTCCGACCTGCTCGCCCGGCGTACCGGTCGCCTTCTTCGTGTCGCTCTTGACATCGCGACGTATCTCGAACGTCGCGGCGTCCTTGCCCTTGCACGCAGTGACCCCGAGCAGCGCCGCGGCGATCACCACACATGGAAGCTTCATGCGCGGATGGTACGCGAAACCGTTACCGGTCGTTTCGGTCCGGCTATGCGTGTCGGCCGACCGCGACGCCCGCTGGGCGCAGCGTCTCGTCGCCGATGAGATAGCCCTCGCGCATCACGTCGACGACGCGCCCGTCCTGCGAGGCATCGGCGACGGGCACGAGCGCGATCGCGTCGTGGCGCTTCGGATCGAACTTCTCGCCGATCGCGGGCGCGTGCGTGACACCGAACGATCCGAGCTGCGCAAGCAGGCGGCGCTTCACGAGCTCGAGGCCAGCGACGACGTCGGCCGACTCGGAGTGCTTGCGCGCCGCGACGATTCCGCGATCGAGATCGTCGACGACGGGCAACAGGCTCTCGAGGAGCTTGCGCGTCCGTTGCTCGAGCTCCTTCTGGGACGCCGCCGTGACGCGCTTCTGGACCGCTTCGATCTCCGCGTGCGCCTGGTTCGCGCGTGCGTTCGCCTTCTGGAGCTCGGCGTTCCGCTTCGCGAGGACCGCGTTCAGGTCCTGGATCTCGGCCTCGAGGGTCGTGATGTAGTCGCCGCGCTTCGCGGTGGAGGCCGTATCGCTCGCGAGCAAATCGTCGAGCTCCTTCGCGGCCGCGACGGCATCGAAGCTGGAATCGGGGTCGGTCGCCATGAGTCGCGCATCATGGCATGCGAACGCGGTGCCGGCGACGTGTCACAGCTGGTAGCGCGCGCCGAGCAGAACCATGAATGTCGCGGGTTGGCGCTCGACGACCTCGCCGCTGTACAGGTAGTGCGTCTGGGTCTGTGTCAGCGTGACCTTGGGGCCTGCCGTGAGTGCCCAACTGCGACCGAGCTCGCGCGCGATCATCACGCCGATGTCGGCGATGGCGCTTTCCTGCGGCACGTTCTGATAGACGTACTCCCAACCCACATCGGTCATCGGGGTCACGACCGTCGTCTCGGTGTGAACGAGGCCGAGGCCGAACGATCCGGTGAGTGTCAATCGCGGCGAGATGCGGAACGTGCGCGCCGCCTCCACCAACAGACGCCAGTCGCTCGCGTACCAGGATGTCGAATCGGTGATGTACGCATCTCCGCCCGACGCCGACTCGGCGTATTCGCCGGTGAGGCCGAACGTCCACGCTCCTCGCCGGAACAGATCGATGTCGAGGTGGAAGCCACCGTTCCTCTCGGGGTCAGCACCGAGCAACACTCCGAGCGTGATCCACTTCCCCGGGCTGGACGGGGATGCGGCTCGCGTCGGCGGCGGCATCACCGCGAACACGCTCGGAACATCGCTCGGCGCCATTCTCACCGGTGCCGCTTCCGGTTCTGGATCTCGTGGGACGTCGCTCGTCCAGTCGTCGGCGACCCAGCTCGCGACGAGTACGCCCGCGCTCTGCGCGTCCGGGACTTCGCGCTCGTGAATGCGACCATCGGGGCGCTGTGCGACGAGGTAATACGTGCCGCCGTCGGTCGGGACGACACGAAGCTGGATCGACCCCGTGCACCGTGGCTCGGCCTTCAGCCAGCTCTCGATCACGAGGCGAACATCGTCGGGCACGCGCACGAACTCGACCTCGCATCGACGTCGATCCGCGTATGCGCCGGCGCCGGCTGCGAGCATTCCGATGGCGACGGCGATGGATGGTGCGAAGCGCATGATCTCTCCTCGAGTGGTGCCGGGGACGGCGCCCGACAGTGAGCGGTCACCATTGTGGTTGCCGCTTCTCGGGAATTCATCGCGAAAGTTCGCCACGTTCGACGGAAAACCGCCGTGCGGTTCGAGCACACCACCGTGCGCTCGCGATCTCGGTCCAGCCGCCGCAGCCGTCGACCCGTGCGTCGGTGTGGAACATCCTCTCGCACCCGTTACATCGTGCGTGGACGGCCACAGCCCGGCTCGCATATAAGGCCCCATGCGTATGTGGTGGGCCGTGGCACTGCTCGTGACGGGATGCGACGACGTACCGCGCGGCCCGCACGTCCTCATGGACCCGAGCCGTCCGGTCACGTTCTTCGACGCGCCGTTCCCCGATGACGGACTGCGCGCCGGCGTGCGCGTCGATGTCTCGACGTTGCCGAACCCCGGAGCGACGCCGCGCGTCGAGACGATTCGCCAGCTGCTCGCCGATAACACCGGGTTCGCGTTGTCGGGCGGCGTATTCTTCCAAACGTCCGCGGCGATCGACGTGGCGCGGCTGCCGACGATCGAGGGCAGCATCAGCGATGCGTCGACCGTGTTCCTGATCGCGCTCGACAACGGTGCGCGCGTTCCGCTCGAGGTGACGTTCGGGGAGGAGGGCACGCAATACGGTGCGCCGAACTTGCTCGCGCTGCTCCCCGTGCAGGGGATTCCGCTGCGTCCACAGACGCGCTACGCCGCGGTCGTCACCAACGAGCTCCGCACGGCGGAGGGCGAGGCATTCGAGCGAGCCACGGCGGACCAGCTCGCGCGCTGGTCCGACGAGATCGACACCGCCGCGGTGTTCGGCGTCGATCGGCAACGCATCGCCGGTTTCACGGCGTTCACGACGGGGGATCCGACGGCGTCGATGGCTCTTGCTCGCGCGGTGGTCCTCGCACGTCCGGCGCCGGTGATCGATGCGCCGCTCGCACGCACGGATCTGTTCGACGACTTCTGCGTCTACCAGACGACGATCGGCATGCCCGACTATCAGTCGGGAACGCCGCCGTACGACACCACCGGCGGGACCTGGCAGTTCGATGCGTCGGGCGCACCGATCCTGCAGCGCACGCAGACATCGACGCTCGTCGTCACGGTGCCGCGCACCGCGCAGCCACCAACGGGCTACCCGCTCGTCGTGTTCGTGCGCGCGGGCGGCGGCGGCGATCGCCCGCTCGTCGATCGCGGTCAGCACGCGGTGGCCGGAGGTGCCGCGATCGAAGCGGGCGAGGGGCCCGCGCGGTACATCGCGCGTGCCGGCTTCGCCGGACTCCAGGTCGAAGGACCGCTCGGCGGCAGCCGCAACGTCACGATGGGAGACGAGCAGTTCCTCCTGTTCAACGTCTCGAACATCGCGGCCATGCGCGACAACATCCGCGAGAGCGCGCTCGAGCTCGACGTGATCGCGAAGGTCGCCACGTCATTGCGCTTCGATGCAAGTGACTGCCCGCCGGCAGGAACGTCGAACGCCGGGCCCGCCGATGTCGGATTCGACGACGACTACTTCGCGCTGATGGGCCACTCGAACGGCGCGTGGATCTCGCCGATCGCAGCGGCGTTCGAGCCGAAGTTCGGCGCGCTCGTCCTAAGCGGCGCGGGCGGCAGCTGGATCGCGAACATCATGCACAAGAAGAAGCCGCTCGCGCCGTACGGGGTGATCGCGACGCTGCTTCGCGTGTTCGAGCTGCGCTCGGACGACCCGGTCATGACGTTTATCCAGTGGGCGCTCGAGCCCGCGGATCCGCAGGTGTACGCCTCGCGGATCGTGCACGGCGCGCCCGCGGATCCGCGCCACGTGCTGATCGCGCAGGGCGTCGTCGACAACTACATCTTGCCGCGCATCGCCAACGCGACGAACCTCTCGCTCGGCCTCGATCTCGCCGGCCCCGAGCTCGACGTTGCAGACGATCCACGCCTCGTCGATCAGCTCGCCCTCGGGCCGCTGCTGCCGCTCGTCGACCGGCGCGTGATCGGGCTCCCCGTTTTCGCCAACGTGAACATCGGCGGTCGCTACGCGACCGCGGTGGTGGTGCAGCGCCCCGAGGACGGCATCGAGGATGGACACGAGGCGTTCTTCCAGACCGACGCGCCGAAGCACGCCTACCAGTGCTTCCTCGCCACCTGGCGCGCCACCGGCATGCCGTTGGTTCCCGTCGATGCGACGCGAGACGCGCCGTGTCCGTGAGCAGCGGGGTGGCCGACGGCGCTCGCATCCTGCGCGCACTCGCGGGCGTGCCGCTACCGGCGGCGTGTGTGGACCTCGACGCGTTCGACGCGAACATCGATCGCTTGTTTGCGCCGGTCCGCGCGGCGAAGAAGCGCGTGCGCATCGCATCGAAGTCGGTGCGATCGCCGGCGCTGATGAAGCACGTCGCCGAGCGGGGAGGGGACCTCGTCATCGGCTACATGACGGCGAGCGCGTCCGAGACGGCGTATTACGCGGAGCACGGCGTGCGCGACCTGCTGCTCGCGTATCCGACCGTGCAGCCCAGCGACGCCGCGCTCCTCGCCTCCGCAAATCGCCACGCCACCGCCGCGGTTGTCGTCGACGAGGCCGCGCAGCTCGCGCCCCTGGCAGATGCCGCCCGCGCGGCGCAGACGACGATCCCGATCGTCCTCGATATCGACACGAGTTGGCGCCCCGTCGGACCGCGCGTCCACGTCGGCGTGCGGCGCAGTCCGCTTCGCGAACCGGCGGAGGTCGTCACGCTCGCGCGCCGCGTCGCCGCGCACGCCACGCTGCGCTTCCACGGTCTCCTCGGCTACGAAGCACAGATCGCCGGGATGCCCGATCGCCCCCACGCGCGTCGCTGGTCGAACCCACTCGTCCGCGCGATGAAGCGCGGCTCGCAACCGGCGGTCGCCGACCAGCGCGCGCGTGTCGTCGCCGCGCTCGTCGCCGCCGGCCTCGCCCCCGCGATCGTCAATGGTGGCGGCACGGGCTCGGTCGCGTGGTCATCGACGGATCCTGCGCTCACCGAGGTCGCGATCGGCTCGGGCTTCCTCGTCGGTCATCTGTTCGATCGCTATGCGGGTCTCGCGCTCGAGCCCGCGATCGCATTCGCGCTCCAGGTGACCCGCCGGCCCGCGCCGGGCATCGTGACGTGTTTCGGCGGTGGCTGGCCCGCCTCGGGTGCGGCGGGGCTCGATCGCTTGCCGCTCCCTGTGTGGCCGAGCGGCGCGACGCTCCTCGGCGCTGAAGGTGCGGGCGAGGTACAGACGCCGGTCGTGTTGCCACGCGGCACCGACCTCGCGCTCGGTGATGCGGTGCTGTTCCGACCCGCGAAGTCGGGCGAGCTCGCCGAACACGTCGCCGAATACCACCTCGTCCGCGGCGATCGTGTCGTCGGCACCGCGCCGACGTATCGCGGCCTCGGCCGCACGTTCCTGGGCTGACGCACGTCTTCGGTGTCACCCACGCGACCCATGTCGGTCGCAGGACCGAGCAGAACTAGGCGGGGGGGCCTTCATTGTGTGGCCGGTGTCCGGTATAGGACGCACATGAGCGAGCCCTCCATGCCATCGGCCGATTCTCCGGGCCGGGCTCTCGTCACCGCACTCCTTGCCGCCGAGGCGGTCGAACTCACGAGCGATGGTCGCGAGGAGGTGGTGCAGGCCATCGATCGCGTCCTCGCGGGCGAGCCCAAGCCCGAGCGCCGCACCAAGCAGGTTCACGAGGCGCTAATGAATCACGACGCGGTCGAGGAGGTCTTCCTCGATGAGAAGGAGCTCCGTCAGCTGATCATTCGCGTCTGTTAGCGGAAGACTGCCCGGGCGTTGGTCAGCGCGCGCGCGACGGTGTGAGGTCCTCGATCGCGGCGACCTGCTCGCGCATCTCGTCGATGTTCGCGTCGATGGCTGCGAGGATCGCCTCGATCACGTCCACGCGCACGCCATCGACGAGGACGAGCGCCGTCATGCGACCGGCGAGGGTACCCGTGCTCGCGTCGAAGTCGAGCATCGGGAACTGTGCGGCGTGGTTCTGGGCGGCAATCATTCGCTCGACCGCGCTCGTGCACTCGGGGGGCATGGTCGCGATCGCTCGCGTGAAGTGCAGGTACGGATGGTGAGCATCCCACTGCAAGCGCGTCGGGCCGAGGTCGACGATCTGTTGCTCGCTGTCGACGCGCATCGCGAGTTGTTTCTCGTTGAACAGCATGACGAGCTCGCCGAAGTCGCGCACCGTCCTCGGTACGAACATGCACGGAGTATAGTGTCGTCGTGCGAGAGCGTGAGCGACTCGAGCGAACGGTTGCGGCGATCGCGCAGGATGACTACGCGTCGCGCCACGCGATCGCGGGTTGGATGTACGCTGCGCGCTTCGACGCCCGGTTCCTGGACGCGGAGCTGGTTCCGCAGGCGCTCCGGCAACGCTCGCCCGCGCCCCCTGCGCGGCTCGGCACCGGGGATGCGCGCACGCTCGCCCCAGATGCCGCCTCCCACCTCGCACGCGTCGCCGGGATCGGCGAGGTCGTGCAGCTCCACGCCGCGCTCGAAGAGCTCGTCGCGCTCTGCGCGTGGACGCACGACGACGGCGTGGGGACCGCTGGCGGTGGTGGCGTGGGAGGCGGACGCTCGTTCTGCCATGACGCGACGCTGAACGTCGTGGTGATCGGCGCGGGCCCGATCGGACTCGCGTTGGCGAGTGCGATCCGCGTCGCGCTGGGTCCGAGCGCGGACATCCTCGTCGTCGAGAATCGCGTCGCGTCCCCAGGTCGCAAACGCGCGTACGAGCGGCGATGGCTGACCGCCGTCGGCCACGACTGCCTCACCACGATCGTCGAACCTTCGGTGCGCGACCTCGTCGCGAGGATCGGCACCGCGAGCCACATCGGCGTGACCATCGATGTCCTCGAAACGCTGCTCTACCTGTCGTGCGTACGGATGGGCGTGCGCTTCCTCTTCGACGAGCGACCCGACCTGTCGTTCGTCGGCGAGCGCCCGGTACACCTCGTGTTCGACGCGACGGGCAACCGACTCCAGGTCGACGAGGCGGACGCGAGCGTCGCGGTCGGTCCGCCGATCGCACTCGATTCATCGAACGTGAGGGCAGGGCGCTTCGCTTCGTACGGCGTCGACGTCACGGCGCCGACGTCGGGGGCAATCCACATCGCGACGGCCGGCGGGGTTCGCTACCCGCTCGTCGACGGCCGTCGGCTCGTGCAGGCGATGGTCAAGATCACGCAGGTCCCGGCCCGCCTGTGCGACGCGCTGGTCGATCTCGTCCGGCGAGACAACCACGACAACAAGCACTACGTGTGGCGCGGATCGCTCCGCGAAGAGATCAACCACGGCCTGGTGCTCGTGAACCTTGCGCGCGCGGAGTACGAAGCGCTGTGGGCCGCCCACGTGTATCCACTCGGCCTCGCCGCGGCGCTCGCGTCGCCGGCGCTGCGGGCGGCGCTCGACGCGCGAACCATCGAGCTGCTGGTTCGGATCGCCGATTGCACGACCCAGGACGAGCTCGCACGCGTCGAGATCGATGCTCCGTTCGTGTGGCGTCCGTACTGGAACACGTCGCGGAACGCGACGCTCCACGGCGCTCCGCTCGTCCGTATCGGGGACTCGATCTACAACGGCAACGTCAAGCTCGCGAACGGCCTCGGGCCGCACCTTCGCCACGTGGCACATGTCCAGCAACACCTGTGGCAACACGCGACCTCCCGGCATGCGGAGCGCATCGCTCGTTCGATCGCGTTGCCCCGGTAGGTGCTCGCGTCGCGCGAATCGTGAGTGTTGCCCCGACTCCGCCCCGAGTCTCACTGACAGCAGCACTGCACGTAGATCGTGTCGCCGGTCCCGATCGCGGCTTTCTGCGAGCAGCCGTTGCCGCTGTAGCTCGTCGGCTGCGAGGCCGCGCACGGGCCGGCGAGCGAATATGCGTACCAGACGGTCGCTCCGCACGCGGTGCTGCACGTCTTCGACTCGCTCGCGCAGATCTGGGTGCACGTGTACGTGTCGTCCGCGACCGCAAAGCAGCCGTAGTAGTTCGGCATGCCCGGCGGCGCATCGACCATCGCGTCCACGGCGGCATCACCCATCGATGCGTCGATCACCGAGCCGTCGCCGCCGCTCGCCGAGCCGTCCTGTTCCAGGTCGCGCGCATCGCGAATGGCGGCGCACGACGTGCTCTCACCGAACGCGCGACAGAAGCCCTCCGGCCCGCACGTGAAGGTCTCGGGGCACTCCGCCGACGCGGAGCACGACACGACGCAGTCCCGCAACGATGGACGGTACGAGCAGGCCGTCGCGAACACGACGAGGACTGATAGGCACAGTCTCACGTGTCGAAGCTACACCACCGAGTACACGCGCAGGTCAGCGATCGACGACGCTAGTTGACGCCGCGCGGTCGGCCCACCCAATACGGCTCGCGAAGACGAAACTTCTGGAGCTTGCCGGTCGCTGTTCGCGGCAACCAATCTCGCAGCTCGATCGTCGTCGGACACTTGAAGTGCGCGAGCCGAGCGCGACAGTGATCGATCAGCTCGCGCGGCGTCGTCGTGGCGCCCGGGCGCACGACAACGCACGCGAAGACCGTCTCGCCCCACTTCTCGTGCGGCACACCGATCACCGCCGCCTCGGCGACCGACGGGTGCTGGTACAGGCAGTCCTCGACCTCGATCGACGACACGTTCTCGCCGCCGCTGATGATCACGTCCTTCTTTCGATCGGTGATCACCGCGTACGCACCATCCAGGTGGCCGCCATCGCCGGTATGGAACCAGCCGTCGACGATCGCGCGGCCCGTTTCGTCGGGCTGCTGGTAGTAGCCATCGAACACGTGATTGGAGCGCGCGAGGAGCTCGCCGCCGGGGCTCACCGCGATCCGCACCCCAACCGCCGGCACGCCCGCTCGTGACAGGCGCTGTGCGCGTTCGGCCGGTGGCAGGTCGTCCCACTCTGTAGGCGCGCGGTTGATGGTGAGGAGGGGCGACGTCTCGGTGAGCCCGTAGATCTGGATCAGCTCCCACCCGAGCTCTGTCTGCACGCGTTCGATCGTCTTCGACGGCGGCGGCGCCCCAGCGACCACCATACGCACCGTGCCGCGACCCGGTATCGACTCTCCACGTGCGCGCCGTTCGGCCGCGGCATCGAGAACGGCCGCGACGACCGCCGGTGCACCGCTCAGCAACGTCACGCCCTCCGCCTCGATCCGCCGCAAGATCTCGGCCCCGTCGATCTTGCGAATGACAACCTGACGAGCGCCCATGGCGGTCAGCGCGTAGGGCAGGCCCCAACCGTTGCAATGAAACATGGGAAGCGTGTGCAAGTAGACGTCGCGATCGGTGACCGCGACGTGCCAGCCGAACGTCACGGCGTTGAGCCAGCAGCTCCGATGCGAGAGCTGCACGCCCTTGGGCCGCGCGGTCGTGCCCGACGTGTAGTTGATCGACACCGTCGCTGCCTCGTTGACCACGCCATGGCTCGGCCTCGCATCGCGACGCCCGAACAGCGCCGCGTCGCTCGCGTCGCCCATGATCAGCCGATGCGCTGCAGGTACGTCGCGCACGAGGTCCTCGAGCTCGGCGTCGACCAACATCGCCGCCGCGCCGGAGTGCGCCACGATGTAACGGATCTCGTCGGCGTTGAGTCGGAAGTTGACCGGCACGAGCACGCGCCCGAACGCGGACACGCCGAACAGCGCGGCGACGAACCGCGCTGCATTCGGCGACACGATCGCGACCCGCGCACCCGCCTCGAGTCCGAGCTCGTCGAGCGCGACTGCGAGGCTGCGCGCCATGGCACCGAGCTCCGCGTACGTGATCCGTCCGAGACCACCACCCGGAGGCCGCGGCTCGTCGACGACGGCCACTCGCCCGCCGTACACCAGCTCGGCGCGTTCGAGGAAGTCCAGCAGCGTCAGCGGTACGTGCATGGCTGCACTCTACTGCCGGCCCGAGCAGAATCACACGCAGACGGCCTGCTCCCAGCCGGAGACGTCCAGGTTCGCGGCGAGCTATCGCCAAGTGCTACGCTGGATCTCTGTGAGAGCGCTCCTCTGTGTCGTGACGCTCGCGATCTGCGCGAGCTGCGTGCGACCGGAGTCGGTGCGATGCCCGGATGGTTCGGTGTGCCCGCGTGACCGGACGTGTTGGCTTCTCCAGGAGACCTATCAGTGCGTCAGCGACGATCAGATCGCCGCGTGTGACGGTAAGGCCGATTTCACGGCGTGCCCGAGCGGCACCTGTCTGGGCGGTGTGTGCCTGACGCCCAGCTGCGGCGATGGACGCGTCGGGCCGATCGAGGTCTGCGATGACGGCAACACCACGGGTGGCGATGGGTGTTCGTCGGATTGCGTGTCCGACGAGACCTGCGGCAACGGCATCATCGATCTCCAGGTCGGAGAGGAGTGCGATGACGGCGCTTCGTTTGCTGGCCTCTCGCACGATGGATGCTCGAGCGGTTGTCGCGAGGAGCGCCCGAGCTGGCGGACGTTGGCGAACTACGAGGCACTGTTTACTCCTGACCCCGAGTGGAGAGTCGTGTACGACAGTCGGCGGGGTCGTGTGGTCGCGGTTGCCCTGAACCGCGCGACCATCAAGACGCTCGAGCTCGACAATGGGGTGTGGACAGACGTTTCGCCGCTGGTGTCGCCCACAGGCCGAGTCGGTTTCGGGCTCGCGTACGACGCGCATCGCCAGCGCACGGTGCTGTTCGGTGGGGCGGGCTTTCGCGACACCTGGGAATGGGACGGAGCGACGTGGACCCTACTCGCGCCGGCAACGATGCCTTCTCCCCGAAGTGGGATGGCCATGACGTACGATCCGATCGGACGTCGTGTCGTGATGTTCGGCGGACGGGCGGGCGTGCTGGGGATGAACACCGAGATCGCTGACACCTGGATCTGGGATGGCACGAGTTGGGCCCAGATCGCCGGGCCAGGGCCGAGCCCACGGGCGGACGCGGTCACGTCGTTCGACCCGGTGCGCGGTGTGATCGTCCTCTACGGCGGGTGGTCGGACGCGAACGTCTTGCTCTCGGATACTTGGGAGCTCTCTGGATCGACATGGGTCGAACGAACGAGCTTGGTCACGCCAGGCCCTCGGCGGCAACCCACGATGGCGTTCGATCCGGAGTCCGCGCGTCTGCTCCTCACTAGTGGAAGCGTGATGGGCTCCACCTACGCATGGAACGGAGACCAGTGGGCGCAGGTCTCGAGCAGTCTGTCCACGGCAGGTGCCCAGATGGTCACGCTCGCCCACGAACGGCGTGTGCTCCTCGTCGCGAACCTGGGCATGTACGCGTGGAATGGAAGTGACTGGACCCAGCTTTTCGTCGCCGTGCAGGGTGGGTTCAGTCGAATGGCAAGCGCTGCGGCGGTCGATCCTTTCGGGCGGCGGATCCTCGTCGCCGGAGGGGCGCCGACGTCATCGACCGTCATGTGGCGGGGAGCATGGATGAGGGTCGTTGGACCCGAGGTTTCGGGGCGTCAGAACGCGGCGATGGCGTACGACGTTCGGAGGGACGAGTTCGTGTTGTTCGGCGGCTCGAGCGGCCCTTCGGATCTGGACGAGACGTGGGTCTACACCGCGGCTGGATGGACACGTCGGTTTCCGACCCTCGCTCCTCTGGCACGACTCGGTCACGCGATGGTCTACGACGCGGGACGGGGTGTCGTCGTGATGTTCGGAGGGTTGTCCGGTGGAGCGCAGCGCGCGGACAGCTGGACCTGGGATGGATCGACGTGGACCGAGATCGCCGGCGTCGGACCCAGCGCCCGCATGTTCCACGCGGCGGCGTACGATCCGATCCGTGGCGAGATGATCATCTTCGGAGGGCTCGGCCCCAACGGTACCCCGCTCGGCGATACGTGGGCATGGAACGGTGCGTGGACGAAGAAGAGCGACCTCGGCCCGAGCCCACGCTTCTCGACGGGGATAGCGTGGGACGCGGCGCGGAGGCGCATCGTGTTGTTTGGAGGGAACAACACCGCCGCGAACTTCAACGACGTGTGGGAGTGGGACGGCACCACGTGGACACAGGTCGCCACCTCCCCGATCGCGCCTCGCAGCGGGCATATCCTGGTCTCCGCACTGGATGGTGCAGGCGTGTTGCGCTTCGGGTCGAGCTCCCCGCAGTCGTTTGACGAGGTGGTGCAGTTGCGATGGGCGGCCGAGGAATCCGAGGAAGCATGCATCATCGGAGGAAACTTCGACGGCGATCGATGGACCGAACCTGGGTGCGGTGGTGGCGACCCCGATTGCTGGCGGATCTGCTCGCCCGCGTGCCCGCCGGGGACGAGCTGCGCGATGGACGCGGCGCGATGTGGCGATGGCGCATGCTCGGTGGAGCGCGAGAACTGCCTGACGTGTCCCGTCGACTGCGGGGAGTGTTTGGTGACGTGCGGCGATTTCTCGTGCGAGGCGGGCGAAACGCAGACGACCTGCATGGGCGACTGTCTCTGACTCCGACGGGGGACTTTACGTAAGCCGCGAGGCGATGCCGAGCATGACAAGGGCGAGTACGGGCACGATCGCCGACACCAGCACGATGGCGTGCGCAGAGTCGTGAGGCGTCGAAAACGGCAGGGGGCATCGGAGGCGTCGGCGGCGCGCGCTTTCGGTGGACACGATGTTCTCGCCCATATCGACCCGAATCGTGTTGCAGAGCTTCATGACGACCTCCGTGGATCATCATGTAGGGCCGCCGTGACGAACAAACACTCCACAAGTTCCGAGCAGTCCCTGCGGGTTTCTAGAACTTCGATGGAACCGAAGCCTTCGATGCAGATTTAGCGATTGTCGAGACTCCTGTGTGTCGTCACGTTCGTTTCGAAGGAGAGAACGATGACCAAAGCCCAGAAACAGAGCACCGGGTCGCCGCTCTCGGTCTCGGTCCATCTCCGCGGTGCATTCGACGGCGATTTCGAAGCGTTCGCGGAACGACGAGTTCGGTACGCGTTTGCCCGGTTCGGTTCCTCGGTGCGCCGCATTCGCGTCGACCTAACGCAGAACAACGAAGGCGAGACCTTTTGCCGCCTTCAACTCCACGGTACTGCGCAACGGCCAGTGGTGGTCGTCGAGAGCGAGCTCGTCGCACCGCTGGCGCTGCGGTCGGCCCTGGCGGAAGCTGCACGCCAAGTCGCGCGCAGTCTCCGGCGAGGCCGCACTCTCGTGCACCTCGGGCCATCGGAGTAGGCAGGTCGTAGGCTCTTTCTTGAACCTTGTTTGCACGGGGCAATGGCCACGTCGGGCCGGTCACGGCCACCCGCACTTGCAGACTCCTCACTTCAGAAAGAGTGCGCCTTGGCCGCTGCTTTATGAAAGCGACAGTGCGGACGTCCGGCACCACGGTGAAGCCACAGAAGGAGGCAAAGATGACTGACCTGATCAGCGATCGGACGAAACCAAGAGCGGTGCCATGAGGGCGCCCACACGAAGGTTTCGCGCGCGCGGCGCAATGATGCTGACGCTACTGAGCTGGCTCGCTGGAGCCGGCGAGCGGTTGGCTTCGGTGTGGCGCCGGCTGCGCGACACCCTTTCGCGTTCGTGCCGACGAGAGATCGACACCAAGGTGCCGACGGCGTCCGTTGCGCGAAGGAGTCGGCCCACGCGCGCCCGACGGCGGTTCCGATTCTCCGCGCCTCGAGTGAACGGCGCGTTCGTCGCACATCAGGGGAGCCATGCGGTCGATTCCAGGTGACCAAGCGAACGAGCTCCGTGCGCGCCTGTCTGGGATCCTCGCCGAGGAAGGCGCCGTGCTCGTCGTACGCGTGCACGAGCAAACCGTCCATGTGACGGCATGGGCGGGCGAGCACCAGGTTCGACTGCAGAGTGACCTGCAGGATCCCGATGTGGAGCTGCGCCTCGCGGCAAAGCTCGTGTGCTTCGTCGAGCGCGTGAAGCACCGACCGCACTAATCTCCAGTCGACGTTCAGGATCGAACGTCGACGTACGAACGCTCGTACGACCACCGAGGGAGCGGTCGTCATGCGAACCTCGGTCCGTGGCGACCTCACTTCGCGGAACCCTGCCGCAGATCTATCGCGCCATTCCCGGCGTTCTTCGACCGACCCGACATCACCGAGTCGAAGGCGACGTGCGACTCGTGTGCGATGGTCCCGGCGAGTGCGATGCAGACCGACGGGGCCGTCACGTTCCGCGCTGACACGAAGTGTTGCACCTACCATCCGCACCTCCCGAACTACCTGGTGGGTGCGCTGTTGTCCGATGACGACCCGGCGCTCGATGAGGGCCGCACGCGCGTTCGCGCCAAGATCGCGAGCCGGATCGGGATCGGTCCCGAGTGGCTCGCACCCCCCGAAGAAGTACGACCTCCTGCTCGCGGCCGCGCGCAGCTCGAGCTTCGGTCGTTCCACGACGTTGCGGTGCTCGTTCTTCGAGGAGAGCGACGGGCGCTGCACGATCTGGCGATATCGCGAAGCCGACTGCTCCACCTTCTTCTGCAAGCACGACGCGGGCGCGGATGGCCAGTCGTTCTGGCGCCACCTCGATCGCTATCTGAGTTTGGTCGAGCAAGCGCTCGTGACCTACGCCGTACGTGCCGTCGCACCGACGTTGCCGGTTCCCACGAAAGCCAGTCGCGAGCTCGCTTTGCACGAGCTCGAGGACCAGCCCCCACCCGATGTGGTCTATCGCGCCTCGTGGGGCGAGTGGACGGGGCGTGAGGATGCGTTCTATCGCGAGTGCAGCCGCGTGACCGGCGAGCTCGCGCCCGGTGCCCTCGATCGACTCGTCACCGGCCATGCAGATGCCCTGCGAAACCTCGCGAGCGCGGCGCAGACGATCGATCGGCCGAGCTCCCGCGCGGCTGATCCCGGCCGCGAACCTCGTGCGCCAGAGGGTCGATGCCGAACGCGAGCTCGTGACGTCATACAGTCGCTACGATCCGACCGTGCTGCCGAGTGCGCTCTTGGTCGCGCTCGAGACGCTCGACGCTGCGCAGGATCTGGCGCACGGCCGCGCGCGACTGCTCGAACAAGGTGCCGCGCTCGATGACGAGCAGCTCATCCAGTTACACCGACTCCGTGTTCTCGTGCGGCCCGCCCGCCGCGTCCGTGAGAGCCTTCGCTGCCGAGACGCTGAAGGAGATTGCAGCGTTTCGAGAGTCGAACGGGTGCTACGGGTACGTGTTCTACGTGGCCCTACGTAGGTAGCGCCTCCCCCGAGCGAAGCTGCGTTACGCGGTCGAGTCGCGACGAAGCTCGACGAGGATCGCCGTTACCCCAGAACGACGAGGTGCTCCTCGCAGCACGTATCGCGACCGACGGCAGCGGGCGCGATGACGAGTCCTCTCCGACGGCTACGATGTCCAGCTCGTTGGCCCGCTGTGTGCTCCTGGTTCGTTCACGCAGAACGCGGCGCTCCGAGAGCTCGGCGTTCGAGACACGAGATGACCATGACGAAGCAGGTACCGGTAGTACGCACGTCCTAGCGCTCGCTGGTGCAGCCCTCGTGCACCTCGCAGGACGCAGGACGAACACACCGTTGCCCCCTTCCGACATCCCGTTTCTTGAACATCGACCCCAGCAGGAGAACCGCCATGAAGAAGCAATCGCTAAGACTGCGCCTCGACCGCGAGACGCTCATCCCGCTGCAGAACAACGTGCTCGAGACCATCCACGGCGGTTTCACCTCCGGCGGCAACGACGATCACGGTCACGCCGGTCACGACGGTCACGACGCTCACGTTCTTCGGCGCGCGCCGTAGACCGGAGACGCAGTAGGTGACGCTCCTCTGCGAACGTTAATCGGGCTGCGACGACTACGAAACTACGAGGGCAACTGCAACCGCGATCCTGATACGATGAGGTCTTGCGTTGGGGAGCGATCGTACTCGTCGTGGTTGCGGCGTGTTTCGCGCCGGTGGCTCCGACAGGTGTGCCGTGTTCCGAGCGAGGAACGTGTCCGTCGGGTCAGTTCTGCGAGCTCGCGACGAACATCTGTCGACCAACCTCCGACGCGGGCGGCGAGGATGCGTCTCCGTGTGATCCCACCGAGACTCTGGCCAATGGCGAATGCGTCGTCCCGATCACGCAGGAGGTGGCCCCCACCGCGATCAGCCCAGCACAGTGCACCACGCCGGATTCGAGCAACTCGCGCAGCGTCGGCATCGACCGGAGCCATCGGATCTACGCCGCGTTCCAGTGCGGAGCCGCGGATGACATGTTCGTCGCGACCAGCGCCGATGGCGGTGCAACGGCGATGCTCCAGCCGCTAGGGGTTGCGGGTGTCAGATCGATCGCGGTCGCTGGCGGACCGCGTAAGGTCGCGTATGTCGCGACGGCCGGCTCGCAGGGCGTCGTGGTCGCGATCACCGCTGATGGTGGAGCGAGCTGGATGCTCCAGACGCTCGACCCCATGACGCCCGACGGCAATTTCGGAATCTGGGCGGCGGTGGTTGGTGACTCGGTCTACATCGCGGCCAAGCGGATGAGCAGCGTGCGCGTGTGGCGTAACGCGACTCGTGGGGTCGGCGCGTTCGACGTGACTGACGTGACCATCAACGCGTTCTATGGCGGCATGGTCGCCGACGCGCAAACCGGCGACGTCTGGGTGACGGGCGACACGCCCGACCTCCACGTGCGGCGGAGCCAGGATGGCGGCGCGACGTTCGAGCCCGAGCTCGATCCGTCCGTTTCGTACACCTACTCGACGTGGTCGCTTGCGGGCGGCTACATCTTCGTTACGGGATCGGACCAGTCGACGTTCTCGAAGCTGGCCACGAGCGATCCGCTGATGGTGACCACAGTGACGGCGAGCCTGCCGGCGGCGGTCAGTCGCGGGCGCACGATCGCCGCTGGGGCAGACGAGTCGGTGTTGATCGGTATCGAGGACGTGGCGGACGCCGTGACTCTGATCCGATTCCCACCCGGAGCCACGGCGGGCACGACGCGGATGATCGGTGCAGGGACGGGGCCGAGCGTGGTCGCCGGGCCGAATACGACAGCCCCGTTCGTGTACACGACCGCCAACGAGGTCCGGCTCGGCGTGTTCGTCTTCTAACTCGGCGGGAGACTGCGGATAATAGTCTCGAGCTCCATGCTAACAACCAAGCGGCAGTATCGTCTTGGGTACGTGAAGCTCGTGATGGTGGGACTGGTGGTCGCGTGCTCGACCCAAGCGGTGCCGCAACCACGCGTCGATCACGACGTGGTCGCGTGGTCAGCGCCAACGGCGTCGGCCTACTTGGAGCGCAGGGCGGCGCAGTGGCTGGATGAGCGGGCGTGCGCGCTCTCGTGCCATACGACGCACCCGTTCGTGTTCATGGGCCAGGCTGGCGGTGTTCGCGATCGGATCCTCGACGCGGTCAAAGACCGGGTGGAGGCATGGCCCGATGTCGCTTGGTGGTACGACGCCGACGCGGCGAAGATCAGCGAGTCGCGCGGCACGGAGGCCGTACTGAACGCGTTCGCGCTTGCGGGGACCGCGGACGCCACGCGCGCACTCGACATCATGTTCGCAGAGCAGCGCGCGGATGGAGGGTGGAGCTGGCTCGACTTCTCGCTCGCCCCGTGGGAGGAGCACCGTGCGGAGATCCTGGGCGCGTCGTTCGCCGCGATCGCGGTGGCCCGAAGTGGCTACCAGCCCACCTCGGCACAACGCACGCGGCTGATCGACTTCATCACACGACGACTCGGGGCCGCGAATCTTCACGACAAGCTGACAGTGCTGTGGGCTGCAAGCTATGAAAGCGGCTTGCTTCCCGCAGCGCAGCGAGCCGCGTTCGTCTCCGAGGTCGGCGCAGTACAGCGGCGCGACGGCAGCTTCGCCCTCGCCGAGCTCGGAACGTGGGTGCGCACGGACGGCACGCCGAATCGGGCGACCGCAGGCGACGCCTACTCGACCGGCTTCGCTGCGTACGTGCTGGCACGCATCGATCCCGTCGGATCAGCCGATCGCATCGCGCGCGCGCGGAACTGGCTCGTCACGCGCCAGGATCAATCGGGCGCTTGGATCGGCGTGTCGCTCAACGACGACGACGCCTTCAACCGTGGACTGATGAGCGACGCCGCGACGGCCTTCGCGATGCTCGCGTTGCGTTGATCTCGGCGCCGATCGATGCTCGCGTTGCGTTGATCTCGGCGCCGATCGATCTTCGCGATGGTCGCGTTGCGTTGATCTCCGCGCCGGTCGAATAGCGCCCCGGCGCGTTCGCTGCGTTGGTCCGACGGGATGTGGTGCGGGATCACGACCGCCGAGCCGCGACCTCGACCGACCCGCGAAGCGCTCGATCCATGACGCG
Source organism: Kofleriaceae bacterium (assembly GCA_046160585.1). Taxonomy (GTDB): domain Bacteria; phylum Myxococcota_A; class Polyangia; order Haliangiales; family Haliangiaceae; genus JABFXX01. Next base: position 15,545 of record JBJXGN010000283.1, on the reverse strand, counting down.
CTTCGCGAGCCACACCGGAACGAGTAGCGCCGGCAGAGCGATCAGGTCCGTCGGATCCTGCGTGAGCTGGACGCGGTGGAGCCCAGGGACTGCGTCGCCCGCGACCACGGCGAGCAGCGCGCGGAACGGCCACTGCAAGGCAGCGAGGCCGACGCGATAGACGTCACCCGCGAACGGTAGGGTCTTGATCGAAGCGAACACGACACCGGTCGCGATCGCGGCGAAGGCGACCGTGCGGTGCGACGTGCGGACCTTGATGTGCTCGAGCGCCGCCACGAGGAGGATCGGGAAGAAGATCAGTCCGGCGACATCGGAGAGCTTGCCGGTCAGCACACCCGGCATCGCCTGCTTGAGGAACTGATCGTTGATGATGAGGAGCGCGATCGCGAGCAGCATCACCGGCGAGAGCATGAGGCGCGTCGCGGTCACGGCATCATCGTCTCATGGCACGATGACCGCGCCGAGCTGCACGCCGATGTCGGATCCCGGATCGGTGCTCCACCGCGCTGTTGCTTCGACCGAACCCGTGATCTCGAGCTGCGCAGCAGGATCGCTGCTGTCGCTCAGGCGGATCTGCCATCGTTGTATGCACGGGAAGCTGGAGCAGAAGTCCCACGCCGTGTCCTGGATGAACGTGGTGCCGGTGCCGTTCACGATCGGAACGACGAAGTCGAGCGGCAGGCGCCCCTCGGCCGACAGCACGACCTTGACCGTCTTCTGCGTCGGCGACGGCGCGCCGAGATCGCGAACATCGACGCGCGCGCCGAACTGTCCATCGAGCCCTTCGAGCATACCCGTCAGCTGGGCATCGCTCTGGTACGTCACCGTCGGCGAGGTCGCATCCACCAGCGCGGCCGACAGCTCTGCGGTCGCTCGGCGCTCCCACGGCATCGGAGTGCCATCGACGCGACGCGGCAGGATCGCGACTTCGACGTAACCCGGGTCTTCTCCTTCGTAGCGGACGAGGACCGTACCGTTCAACTCGAACCTGTTTGTCCGATCGCGGGTCGACACTTCGAGGCGCCAGCTCTCGCTGCACGGAAGCGCCGTGCAATCGAGCCACGCCGGGGTCGTGAGCGTGCCGTAGCCCCACCCGTCACGGACGAGGATTGTCATCTGGCTCGAGAGCTCGGTCCTCGGGTTCGTCACCTTCACGTCGAGCGAGGTCTCGAAGCTCTGGATCTCCGAGAGATCGCGGACCTCGAACTGGATCTCGAGCTCCGCTGCGCGAAAGGGGTCACCCGCTCGCAACTCGTTGTCGAGCGTGTAGACGATCGTCGGGTACGCAGTATCGACGATCGCGGTCGGAAGCGGCGTCTGCCCAAAGCTGTAGAAGGGGCCATACGGAGGCGACGTGGCGATCGACGCGAGGGTGGCGATCGCGAGCACGAGCTTGGGGAGGTGCCGGTTCATGCCGGCTTCAGATTCCAGACATGTGCCAAGCCGCGAGCGATAGGATCGTCAATGGTTAGCGGCGATGAGAAGGCCCCGATCATGCGGGGCGTGACATTCATGTCACCGTGGTCTGCGGAGTTAGGGTCTGCGGAGTTAGGGCGACGGCCCGCTCCACCGGCAAGGCTCGAGGGCCGAGACCTTGAGATACTCTACCTGCTACAGGATCGCGATCTTGACCAACTTCGTACGCTCATCGAGAGCAGCGCGAGCACCTGTGGCGGTCCCGATGCTGCTGGCGAGTGCGTGCGCGAGTGCGTGCGTTGACTCACCGCAGATGCCGGATGGCTGGTGCGCACCCGCGCTCGCGGAGGCACCAGTCGAGAAGCGCTGCCAGACCTCGTCCCTCTACCGGGCGGATCAGCTCCAAGAGCTCGCCGGGTGCACGACGCTCGTCGGCATGATCCAAGAGGACTCGGTGACCGAGCTCACGGACTTCACCGGCCTGGAGAGCGTGCGGCGTATCGAGGGTCGCCTCAACATCTTTCGCAGCCCCGGTTTCACGAGCCTGCGCGGCCTCGACAACCTCGAGGTCGTGGACGGCAACCTCTCGATCCACATGAACCCCAACCTGCGCAGCATCGACAGCTTGCGGCGACTGCACACCGTCACGGGACAGCTCTTCGTCGACAACAACGACACGCTGCCACAGGCGCAGGTCGACGATCTGGTCGCTTGTGTCGCCGTGGGTGCGCCGTAGATGACCAAGCGCTCGATGGAGCCCGCAATTCGGCGCGGCGTGTTGCGGTACATCATCCGCGAGTACGTCGGCGTGTTGTCCGCGCTACCCCCGTTGGCGGTGTCATCCGGAACGCACGGACCGGTACGGGGTAAGTTGAAAGCCGCGCTACCACCGATGTCATCCGGAACGATTACGGGGTAAGTCGAAAGCCGCGTACAGCTACCACTGAGTGCCGCTAGTCGGTGAACGTGCACGGTTGTCCGGTGCTTGCCAGACGCGGCTGGTGTCGATCACCACAACTCATCGCTCGCGCTGCCCGGTAGGCGCCGCGCGCTTGCTGTCCGGTAACCGGACAACTCGGCGGATCGCTGTTCCCGCTGCACGCTTTCGACTTACCCCGTACCGGTCTCGTCGTCGGTTTCGTCGCTTCTGTCAGTTCGCGGCTTTCGACTTACCCCGTACCGGTCTCGTCCTTGGTCTCGTCCTTCGCAGGTCACGGCTTCGACTTACCGTACCGGCCTCTAGCGTAGGTCTCTTCTGTCCGTTCGCGGCTTTCGACTTACCCCGTACCAGCCTCTAGCGGCCGCCTCCTGTTGGGCCCCCTGTTGTCCCGTCGCCGGTGACCGGTACGGCCACAACCGGATTTCGGACATTGTCTCGCGTGTGTCCGTCACATTCACCCACGAAGCGGACGCTATCCACATATGACCGGGCATTACCTGGGACTCTGCCTCGCACTCGTCGCATGCGGCGACGGCTCGCCCGCCATCGACGCAGGAGCCGATGCGCCGGCGATCGACGCACCACCGCCGCATCCGATCGTCGGACGCTGGGAGCGTTCGAACTTCAGCGGCGGCACGACGCCCGTCGTGTTCGAAGCGAACGGCATCTACCGCGACGGTTCGAGTGTCGGAACCTGGAGTATCGAAGGCGAGCGGCTGAAGCTTCAGGACGGGACTGCACGGTTCTGGCTGTCGGAGGACGCGAACACGCTGATGACCATCGCGATGTTTCCGACGACACCGACAAGCGGCGTGCTCGGGACATGGGTCGGTAGCTACACGTTCTCGGACGGCGTTCACCAGGACACCACGATGATCTTTCGTGGCGACGGCACGCTGACCTGGACCGACGTGCGGCCTAAGAACACGCGTTCGGACGAAGGTACGTGGCAACTCGAGGACGACAAGATCCGCATCCAGGCGACACTCGGCGGAGTGTCGCCGGTCAACGTCGCCGCGCGTCTGATCCCCGATGTCGTCATCGGCGAGGGGCTACACACGCGGGTTGGTCAGTAGCTCGCTCGTGACGGCGCGTCGCTTAGACTCGCCGCATGGGACTCTTGACCTTCAGCATCAACGTCACGTTGGACGGCTGCGTCGACCACCAGGAGGGAATCGCCGACGACGAGACACGCGCCTTCTTCACCCGCCTCATGGAGGAGGGCGGGGCGATGCTGTGGGGCCGCGTCACCTACGAGATGATGGAGAGCTACTGGCCTGCGATCGCCCGCGGTGACGGGAACGCGCCGCAGGCGATGCGCGAGTGGGCGCTCAAGCTGGAGGCCAAGCCGAAGTACGTGGTGTCGTCGACGCGAACGGACTTCCCGTGGACCAACAGCCATCACATCGCCGGCGACCTGCGCACGGGCGTGCAGAAGCTCATGGACGCGACTCCGGCCGGCGTGCTCCTCGGCAGCGGAAAGCTCGCGACCGAGCTAGACCGGCTGGATCTGATCGACGAGTACAAGCTCCTCGTCCACCCCAGGGTCGTCGGCCACGGCCCGACCCTGTATCAGAGCGGGCTGCCCAACACGCGACGGCTCGAGCTGGTGTCGGCGAAGCCGCTCCGCAACGGCGCGGTCGCCATGCACTACCGGCGCGCGCGCTGATTCACCAGGCGGGAGATCGGAACGGGGTTCCTGCTCCACGGACGGACCGTTACCGGGGTAAGTTGAAAGCCGCGCTACCACCGTTGGCGGTGTCATCCGGGCCGCACGGGCCGGTACGGGGTAAGTTGAAAGCCGCGTACAGCTGCCGCTGAGTGTCGCGAGTCGGTGGACCTGCACGGTTGTCCGGTGTTCGCCGGACGGCTGGTATCGATCACCACACGCGGCTCGCGCTGCCGGTGGATGCCGCGCGTTTCCCGCTGTCCGGTAGCCGGACAACTCGGCGGGTCGCAGTTCCCGCTGCGCGCGGCTTTCAACTTACCCCGTACCGGTCTCGTCGCAGCGCCGCTGCGCGCGGCTTTCAACTTACCCCGTACCGGTCTCGTCGCAGCGCAACTTCGTGTCGGAGTCGGTGAGGGTGTGGCCGATGCCAGCGCTGCGACGCTGGAGATGACGATCCCCAACGGCTCGAGGAACGCGACGACGTGATCGCCAGCGTTCGAGCCGCGTCGAAGCCGTGGAGCGCGAGGTCGCCGAGCAGCGCGAGGGTTGGGCAGCCTTTGCTCGAGAGCCACTGGCAAACGCGCCCGACGAGGCGAACTTGAACCGGGTTTGTCGCGGAGTAGAAACGGTTGGCGATCACGGTCGCACCCGCAAGGCTTGCTGTCGCCGGAGGCTGCAGGCGCAAGACCTTCGCAGAACAACTGCGTAGGCCTCAGAAAGGCCTGGCGCGAAGAGTGCACCTCATGTGACGAGGTACAGAACGCACGTCGACAAAATCGGAGGAGGTTTCCATGTCGCGTCTTCCCCAACGAAGGGCGATTTACGGGCGCATCGCAGCGCTGGGTCTACTGTCCGTCATGCTTGCCGCGTGCGCCGCTGGCGACGCTCGGTTTACGACCGAAGGGCCCGCCGGATTCTGGCTGGGCATCTGGCACGGACTGATCTCGTTCGTAACGTTGATCATCGGCATCTTCAACGACAACGTGGGGGTCTACGAGGTCCACAACACGGGGGGCTGGTACGACTTCGGCTTCCTCCTCGGGGTCACTGCGCTGTGGGGACACCGCACGATCACTCACCGCTGCAAACGGGAGGTACCCGACGCCGAGTGGGATGAGATCTCGCGCAAAGTGGAGGCGGAGTTCAAGCGCAAGATCCGCCAGTGGGCCGAGGCTGAGCCCGACGACAACTGGAACCTGGTCGAGCAGAAGGCTGAGGACAAGCTGAAACGGCAGGTTCGCGAGTGGGCAGAGCGCGACTGACCGTCGCGTGATCGTGCCCGGCCATGCAGGATCGTGATGCACCCGTTGCAGCGCGAGGTCATGACCATCGGCAAGCAACGTCTGGTCGATCGGCATCACGAAGGCCCTGGCCGCCGAAGCGAAGAAGGCAGCGGTGAACGACGGGACGGTGTCGAAGGTCGTGCTGGAGCTCGCGGAGGGCCGCGCAGTCCAGCTTCTGAACGTCGGTCCGTCGACCGAGCCCGCCTCCATCGCGAGAATGCGCGCTGATGAACGCTTCGAAGCTCGTGCCGCGCAGCTACCGCCGCGAGGTCTATCTCGGGGATCCGCGGCGCACCAAGTCGGAGGCTCGCGACCTGCCAGTCCAGCGAGCGAATTAGGCCAGCAGCCGGTGAGGCTACCGTGTCCCACCATCCAGCAGCGGATCGCCCTCGCCGTTCTTCTCGCGGGGAGACCGCTCGTCTGCTCGAAGATGAAGACGGAGCTGTCGTCGAATGCTGCAGCGTGATCGTCGGATTGCCAGCCTGACGAGTACGTGCTCCAACCGCGGCATGGCGGTCCAAGAACCTCGGTACGTGCTGGAGCTGCACGACGGCCCGTTCGAGGTACGCAGGTACGCGCCGCGCATCGTCGCCGAGACGCGGATCACCGACACCTCGTTCGACGCGGCCGGCAACGAGGGGTTCCGGCGGCTGGCCGGCTACATCTTCGGCAAGAACCGCGCGCGCCAGCGGGTCGGGGTTGCAATGACCGCGCCTCTCAGAGAGCGCCGCGACAGCCGGAAGCTCGCGATGACCGCCCCCGTCGGAGAGCGATCCGACAGCGGCGCGTGGGTGATCACGTTCACGATGCCCGTGGGCGAGACGCTTGCGACCCTGCCGCTGCCCGATGACGATCGCGTCGTCTTGCGCGAGGCCACAACGACTCGTGTGGCCGTGTACCGATTCTCGGGACGGTGGAGCGACGCGAGGTTCACGACGAAGACCGAGGCCCTCCGCGCGTGGATCGGCACGCGCGGCATGGCAGTGGTCGGCGAGTCCGAGGTCGCCCGCTACAATCCGCCGTGGGCACCATGGTTCCTTCGCCGGAACGAGATCTGGTGGACGCTGGCGACTCCCTGACGAATCAGCCCGTGGTCAGCTGGAACACGTTCCCTTCGGGATCGATGCCGTCACAAAACGCGATCCCCACCCAGTGCTGAACCTCGCGCATCGTCACGCCGAGCCCGACGAGTCGTGCGCGTTCGCCGTCGATGTCACCGACCCGGAACGCGAGCTTGACCACACCGTCCTCGCGCTCCACTGGTGGTGATGCGATCGTGCTCGCATACGCGGGCGGGATGGCATGCAACGCCAGCACACAGGTACCCGCAGCGAGCTGAACGTACCCCGGTTCGGAATCGATCACCGCGAGCCCGAGGCTCCCGGTGTAGAACGCCTGCATCCGTTCGACATCGGCTACGAACACGATCGCCCGTGCGAGCTGCATGCTCGACGATACCGCATCGTCTCGCGCGTGGATCCGAGGAGCGCGCGGGGCCGCGGCGCATCCGAACTCCAGAACCGATCCTGGATCGAAGCACGCGAACGATCAGAACGTTGCGGGATCCGCGCCGATGCCGTCCATCTCGCAGACATAGGTCTCCGCCAGCTCGCCGACAAGGTCCGATCATCGCGGAGCTGCACGCAGCGCTCGCCGCTCATTCGCTCACCCGCAAGAAGTGTCGGAAACAGGGGCGCTCCGGTCACGGTGAGGACCGCACCTTCGGTCACGCGATCGCTTGCGCCATACCAATGGTCCATGTTGGATGCCGGCGCGATGGCGTCGACAAGCCCTGCCTATGTCGCGTCGTCGACGACGACCAGGTGAACGCCGCGCCCCTCGCACGCCTGCTCGGCATCCAGCCACGGGAGTACGTCCGAGACGAAGAGATAGCAACTGGTCCCCATGAACGTGTAGCCGACCGGGCAGTCGTTCTGAGATGTCGGCGGCGGTGGAATCACCGGCCCGTCGGCTCTGGCATCGGTGATAGACGCATCCGACGTGATCGATTCGAAGCCGAAACGACCACACCCGCGGAGCACGCTCGCCGCCGTCAAGAGCCTCAGTACTCGCACGGACCCGGACGCGCGGTGATCGCGTGGTAGTGGTCCCCGCGGCTCGTCGAGAACGACTCGCACGCGAGTCGAAAGTACCGCACATCACGTCGCGAAGTGGTTCTTCACCGAGGCGAGCAAACGGCGGCTGATCGGCACGCGCTCCCCGGTGTCGAGCTCGAGGTCGCGGCTATGGACCGCGCGCACGCGCGCGATCTGGACGAGCTCGGCGCGGTGCACACGCACGAAGCCCCACGCCGCGAGCCGGCTCTCGAGGGACGCGAGCGCTTCCTCGAGCAAGTGCTCGACGTTCGCGATCATGAACGTCGTGTACTTGTCGCGCGCCGAGAACCGCGCGATCTCGCGCGCCGCGAACACACGCACGACGTCGCCACTACGCGCGGTGATCCGCGGCTCGTTCACGGGCCCGGCAGATCTGAGCCGGCTCGCCGCGCGATCGAGCGCGCGCGCGAGCTTGTCGGGATCGATCGGCTTCAACAAGTAGTCGACCGCGGCGCTGTCGAACGCGTCGACCGCATGTTCGCCGTACGCGGTGGTGAACACCACGACCGGTCGCACGCCGAGCCCACGAGCGAGCTCGACACCCGACATCCCCGGCATACACACGTCGAGGAGCGCGACGTCCGGATCTTGCGACTGGATCAGCGCGACCGCCTCGATCGAGTCGCCCGCTTCGCCGACGACCTCGGCTTGCTCGGTCCGCGCGATGAGCGACGACAGCCGTCGCCGCGCGAGGTGCTCGTCGTCGACGATCAGCACGCGCAGCTTCATACGGCGCGCTCCATCGGTACCACGACCTCGGCACGCCACCCTGCAGGCGGTGCTGTGCCGGCAGCGACGCGCGCGTGATTGGGGTACGCCAGCTCGAGCCGTGCGCGGAGATCGGCGAGCGCTGTGCCGGTGCCAGCCTCGGCGGCGACGCGATCGCCCGCGGCGCCGGTGCCGGCGTCGGACGCGATGTGATCGCCCGTGGCGCCTTGGTCCTCGACGGCGAGCACGAGCTCGTCGTCCCGCCGCTTGACGGTCACGACGATCTCCGTCGTGCCGCGCCGCGCGCCCGCGCCGTGGCGGATGGCGTTCTCCACGAGCGGCTGCAGCACGAACGGCGGCACGCGCACCTCGTCGACGCTGGTGTCGCGATCGAGTCGCCACGACAGCCGCGACCCGAGCCGGAGCGCCTCCACCTCGAGGTACGCGGTGACCGCGGCGAGCTCCTCGGCGAGCGCGACGCTCCCCTTACGGCCGGCGTCGAGCGCGTAGCGAAACACCGCCGCCAGGCGGACGAGCAGCGTCTCGGCGAGGGCCGGGTCATCCGGGATCAACGCCGCGACGGTGTTGAGGCTGTTGAACAGGAAGTGCGGATCGGTACGCGCCTGCAGCGCGGCGAGCTCGGCACGGAGCGCTGTCACGCGGTGCAACGCTTCGCGCTGCGCGGCCTCGCGAGCGCGTGCACCGAGCTCGTCGGCGGTGATCAGGATCGTCAGGACCACGGTCGAGATCACGGCGCCTTGGATGAACAGGCGACCCAGATCGCGCGGCTTCCAGCCAAACAGCGCGTCGACGATCGCTCCGCCGACGAGCATGCCAGCACCAACCGCGACGACCAGCGTCGCGAGGTGGCATGCGATGCGCACCGGCCAGCCGGGCTGCGTGCGGATCAGCAGCGGCCAGCCGAGGCGGTACATCACGTCGAAGCAGCCGGTGATCGATCCGCCGATGATGAATGCGGCCACGTACGCGCGCGCGAACTGACGTGGCGATTCGTGGTCGGCGAAGACGAGCACGATCGCGAGTGGCGTGAGCAGGTACACGAGGGCATGCGACAACAGCTGGGAGCGGCGCTTGCCGAGCGGAGTGGGATGCCACAGCCCGCGCCACCCCTGATCGCACTCCATCATTGCAGTCTACTCGCGTCCGCCGGATGCGCGACGCGCGATCGCCTGGCGCACCTTCTCGGCATCGTCGCCGCGGACGCGTTTCATCTGGAACCGCGCGTGCTCGGTACCAGAGAGCCAGGTCCTCCAGTCGAGCGACTCGTCATCGACCGCGAGCTCGACGACGAGGAACGCCGGCTCTCCCACGCTCCACCGCGCGACCGATCCGGCGATCGGCAGCAGCGTGTGCGTCTGCGGCTCGCCGGTAAGCGAGCCCTCCTCGACGAGCACCCAGGTGTCGCCGCGGCGCTGGAACCTGAAGTCGAGGTACATCGTGGGGCTCTGCTGGATCCGGGCGTGGATGTCACCGCCGGGCTCGCGATCGAACACCATAGCGAACCGAAAGTCCCCGAACGGCGTGCCGAGCGCATCGCCCATCCAGACACCGACGAGATTCTCGGCTGTGGCGGCGTGGACCGAGGTGGTTGCGACAGGTGGTGGAGTGGCCCGAGCGGGCGACGCGACCGACGTGACCGCCGGTGCAGCTGCCGTCTGGCAGCCGGTGACGAGAAGGAATCCGAGAAGCACGAGGATCTGCATGCGGGGACCCTACGCACGCGGGGAGCACCTCGCTCGTCCCCACCGACGAGCGGCTAGAAACGCCCGACGAACGGATCGGGAACGATGCTCGGCTGTTCGCGACAAGCGCTCGTCACCTCAGGATGCGAGCGTAGACGGTGGTGAGGAGGTCGCGATCGCCGCGATCGCGACCTCGATCATTTGTGCGCCCGAGCAGCCCAATCCTCCAGTGGCCGTCGCCGCAAGTCCGGTATAGATGCCGACACGAACGGCGCGCGTAGCCTGACGTGGTGCCTGCTCGGCAGCACTCGACCCGAGCTGCCTCGTTCCAGCTCCCCGCGCAAGCCACACCGATCCTCGATGAGCTGCCTCGTTCACGCTCCGATCCTCGAACGCTCCGATCCTCGATGAGCCGTCTCGTTCACGCCCGGTCGCTCCGAACCTCGATGAGCTGCCTCGTTCACGCTCCGGTCGCTCCGAACCTCGATGAGCTGCCTCGTTCACGCTCCGATCCTCGAACGTTCCGATCCTCGATGAGCCGTCTCGTTCACGCCGCGCTGGCGCAAGCCCGCATTCGACGCGGACGCGAAGCTCTTGCGCGGTCGCTCGGACATCCTCGCGATCGGCGAGATGCAGGTGCACAGAGCCTGTGGCGAACAGTGGCCGCGATCAGCGGGGGCTAACCGCGAGGCGCGTCGCTCTGCTTCGCGCTCCGTCGCACGTGACGGTGAGCTCGTAGGTTCCGTCGGGAACGTAGGCGGTGCTCGACGGCTCGGCGTCGCGGTGGATGATGCGTGACGGTCCCGGTGCGATCCGAACGACCTCGAGGTCGGCCTTGGCACAACGGTGCGAGCTCGTGATTTCGATCAACTCGCCGTAGCCGCCCACGTGGGTGATTCGATGAGTGCGCCCGTCCAGTGCGATCGCGACGCGGGGCTGCGCGGTGAAGCCCCACAAGATCGATCCGCCGGCGGGCTCGACGAGCATCGGCTGCCGAGTAGCGTGCGATGTGATCGTTGGATGATTCGCGCGAGAGGCGCTGGCGATCACGACAAGCCCGACCAACCCGACGAGGAACAGGCCCGAGACGCGAGATTCAGAGCCGATGGGCGACAACCTCATGCAACCAGCCTAGCGCGGGTGAGCCCGGCCGCAGCGTGACTCGTGACGCACGCAGCCCATACCCAAACAAAACCACACAACTCTTTGACTGGTGTGAGCCCGAACGGCGGTTCCGGCCCACCGCATCCCACCCGCCGCATCCCACCCACCGCATCCCACCCACCGCATCCCGGAAGCGAACTTCCTAGACTCGACAGCCTCCTGGGAAGTGAGCTTCCCGTCCGCGCACAACGGCAATACCTTACGCGGGCACGAACACTGCTGGTGCTAGGCGCATGGCAACAGCGAGCGTTCGCCGGTGGTCCATTTTCGTGTGCCTACTGTTGGGCTCCTGCGTGGACTCCGACGAGGAGCTGTCCACCACGGAGGTCGAGCAAGAGGCCGTCACCGTGAACGTCAACAGCTGCTCGAATCGCTGCGGCAAGACGTTCGGCGAGGACGGGTCGAGCTGTAGTTGCTCCGCAACCTGCGGCTACAGCGGCGATTGCTGCAGCGACGTCGTGACGAGCTGCGCGGCAGCGAGTCAAGAACCCTATCCGGGTGCGCTCTCGATCGGCGGCGGCTCGCAACTCTACGTACAGAAGGTTTCGCCACGCGTCTGGTTCGGTAACTCGTCGCGTGCGACGGTCAATCCAGTCACGTTCGCACCCGTCGATCGAACGATCGCCGGACTCACACTTCACAAGACGCTGCGTGGAGCGCCCACGTACTGCGAGCTGAAGACGACCGCCGATGGTTCGGGCTACGCGGTCGGTGCGGCCTACGACTCGCCGAGCTCGTACGACATGGAAGCGAAGTGCGGCGCGAGCTCGCTCCGGCTACCGCTGGGCACGCCTTCCCCCGTGGTGACGCGCTACAACCTCCCGTACAACTCGGGTGGGTACACGCTCGATCTTGGCGCGACCACCGGACGGTTCGCGGTGCTCGGTCGCGCCACCCTCAACGTTCCGGGCACCGGTCAGAGGTGCATGGTGATGGAGGTCTCGGGGCGGTGGCAGCTGCAGCGCAGTGCGATCAACGTCGACTGCACCGCCATCGTCTACGACCTCACGGCATCGCCGACCCATGGAGGTCTAACAATGACGCCGATGGCAACCGGCGACGGTGGCAATCAGACCGTCGATCTCGGTGACTCCACCGATCGAGCGTGCTTCCTCACCGGTGTTCGCGAGAGCGACGACGACAAGACGCAGTGCCAGATCCTGGAGCGCAACGACAGCTGGTACCTCGAGACGAAGGCCGGCTACTGCTACGCGCGGTGCGTGACCTTCCCGTCGACGTGGCCACCACCCGCCGTGGTCCGCGGCATCGGCCCGCGTAGGGCGGGCGTCCCGGCGGACTACGAGATCAAGGGGACCGGCTCGACAGCTGCGGGTGGATACATGAACCTCTACAAGAGCCCCGACGGGACGTACGACAAGCCCGTGATGATCGTTGGCGGGTTCAACCCGAAGGAGGACAACGGGACGAGATCCACGTTCTTCAATCTCGCCCCGCTGCTCATGAAGCTGAGCCAGATGGGTGGCGACATCTGGTACGTGAAGTACAGCGGCGCGGCCGATATCCGGGTTGCCGCATTCGAGACCGCAAACGCGATGAACCGCGCCTACCACGGCACGGGCACGGGCTTCCCCTACGGTGCGCGGCGAAAGCCCTTTGCATTGGGGCTCAGTCAGGGCGGGCTCGTCCTCCGCGTCGCACTGGCGTCGTGGGAGCAAGGCATCTACTACTCGCCGCGTACTGGATACGCGAGTGATCCGGTCGCGGGGTATCCCGGCGCGATCAGTGTGAACGGGGTTGGCCCGACGCTGATGCCGATACCGAACTTCATCAACAAGAACCTGCGAGGTGGTCTGCTGACTGGCCCGAACGACTTCTACGCAGCGAACACCGAGTACCCGCAGGGTCTGTGGCTCGCGCCCGCATCGATGATGATGACGATCGGCTCGCCACACGATGGCGCGAACGTCCCCCAGTCCGTGCAGCTCGCGGTCAACGACATCGTCAACCAAATCGAAGAACAACGAGAAGATTTTCCGTTCAGATTCCTTGAGGTTGAATCGATGGACTTCAGCGACGCGCTCGGGCAGCTCGGGATGATCCGCTCGACCCCTGCACGCCAGATGGCGATCGTGCACGGCACCGAGTCATGTACGCGCAGCGTCACCGAGTGGTGCGCGAGTCTGGGTGCCTACGTACCCAACTCGTTCTATACCGAGGTCCACGGGTACGCGGGGCAAGTGTGCCCCGTCGACAATTCGGCGCGCACGGCGTTCACTGCCGACGTCAACAACCGCGGTCCGCTGCAGCACTTCTTCGCGCAGGAGTTCTGGCGCGGCTGGGTCGGATACAAGGACGGCCGCTTCGGCTGGCCGCGTTCGCTGAAGAAGGTCGGGTTCTCTAATGGCAGCTTCTCACCGCAAGGCTGTGCGAATACCGCTGGCGTCACGGAAGGGCGCACGAAGTGCCTGAAGCCGCTCGCGCCCGTCACCGGGCCCTTCGGGCTCGTCTTCCACCCCGAGGGTGCACAGCCCGGGGATGCTCTGTTCACGACGAGCGTCGCGTATGGCGAAGTGCGCGCCCACTCGAACGGGCTCGCGGGCCTCTGCGATCGCAACATCCACATCCGGCTCGGAGCGGCCGATGGCGAGCTCGATCCCGGCGACACGCATTCGCTGGGCCTCGACGAGAATCAGGACATCATGGGCAACACGAAGATCGGACCGCTGCCGCAGGTCATCTCGTCGTTCTCCGCTCGCTCGTTCGTGAGCCCGATGTTCGTCCCGACCAAGTCTGCGTTGATGTGCATGCCGGCAGCTGGGATGCAGTCGTGCCAGATGGTCGCTGGCACCGCGACGGGACAGCGCGACCACATCGGCTGCGATACCGCGTGCCGTGGCGTCAACCGGGAAGCGCGCATGTTCGACAACGTGTTCTCCAATCCGACGAACAAGAATGGCTCGCATACCGATCTCGATCCGGCGCTCGCAAAGATCGTGTTGGCGTATGCGTACGACTTCTTGATTGCGGATGGTGACTCTCGGTTCTCGCCGAGCAATCCGTTCGTCGGGACAGGGCCGGTCCCCGCCGGAGAAGCGGGAGACTGTTCGGAGACCGATCCGTCGTCGAGCGGCTCGAACAATGGCTGGCAATACTGCACGCTGTCGTGCGGCAAGCAGGGCCTGAAGAGCTGCAGCGGCGGCACATGGGGCGCGTGCCTCCCGTTCAACAACTCCGGCTGCTCGTGCGGGAACGGAGTGTGCGATCCAGGGGAAGACTGCCCGTACTGCACCGACTGCGCACCCGGTGGAGTGTGCCGTTGCGAGCTCGGCGAGTGCTGCGGTGACGGCACCTGCCAGGCGGAGGAGCAAAGCCTCTACTCGCAAGGCCCCAACGTAAGCTGTTACGAGGACTGCACGTGCAACCAGAACTACGTCTGCGACACGAGGAACGAGCGCGGAGATTGGTGCCCCTACGATTGCTACTGCGGCGATGGTGTGTGTATGGCCGCCGATGGCGAGACGAACGAGAACTGTCCGTCGGATTGCCGTAGCGGCGGTGGCGGCAGCTGCTTCCTCGCCGGTACTCAGGTGACGATGGCGGACGGTTCGATCCGGAGCATCGAGGACATCCGGATCGGCGACTTCGTGATGTCGTACGACGAGACCACGCACCGCACGGTGGCAAGCCGAGTCATTGACACGATCGTGCACGAGACCCGAGGAGACAAGACGCTCGTCATCAACGGGACGATCCGCTCCACAGTGAATCACCCGTTCTACTCCGACGGCAAATGGGTGCTCGCGAAGGACCTCACGCCGGGCGATCGCCTGCTCGCGCTCGCCCAATCCGCACCTGCGGGGGAGGTCTCGCCGCTCGTCTCCACGGTCGTCGGGGTCGACGTCGTGCCGGGGCGCGCGACGGTCTACAACCTCGAGGTCGAGGGAACGCACACGTACTTTGCCGAGGGCGTTCTGGTGCACAACGCCCCGAGGCACGAGGCGATCAGCGAGTAGACGAGCGGGGAGACCGTGGAGACCGGAACGGAGTTCCTGTTGGCGGGGGAGACCTGGGGGAGACCGGGGAGACCGGAACGGGGGAGACCGGGAGACCCGGGGAGACCGGGGAGACCGGAACGGGGTTCCTGTTGGTCGTTGAAACGGCGGGGAGTCCGCAGATCTTCCGCAGCTCCGAGCCGGGGAGACCGGAACGGGGTTCCTGTTGGTCGTTGAAACGGCGGGGAGTCCGCAGATCTTCCGCAGCTCCGAGCCATGCCGGTTACAAGGAGCCGCCATCGACACAGTTCATGGCGGATCCGGAATGCAGCAGCGCCGCACGGAGCTGAGAGCGCATCCGAGCGGTTGGGCGGGTTTGAAATCGCGAGCGTGTGGCTTTGTCAGGCTGGCGGCGAAAGTGACGCGACGGGGACCGCGGCGAACTTGGCAAGCCAGTACGTGCCAGGTGGGAACGTCGCGTCGCGATGGGCGAGCCAGCGTTGTCGCGCGGCCCGGTACGCTGCAAGGAACGCACGGTAGTCGAGCAGCGCACTGACGCGCGCGACGACACCTCCGGCGAACCGCGGGCGCA
>JBJXGN010000282.1:0-7870 GCA_046160585.1 Kofleriaceae bacterium | reverse complement strand
CTTGGTGTCGACGGGCTTGGTGTCGACGGGCTTGGTGTCGACGGGCTTGGTGTCGACGGGCTTGGTGTCGACGGGCTTGGTGTCGACGGGCTTGGTGTCGACGGGCGTCGCGACCGTGTCACTACCGGGCGAGGTCGCGGGCTCCACTTCGTCGCCGCCTCCGCTCATCGCGACGATCGCGATGACGCCACCCGCGACGACCGCGAGTCCGAGTCCGATGAACAGCCCCTTGCCGCCCTTCTTCGCGGGCGCCGAGGTCGTCGCGCCGGAGAGTGCGCTCAGCGTTGTCGGATGCGACGGCCTCACGATGTCATACTGCGCGGGTTGCGTCGCCGTCATCGGCGTCGCGATCGGCTGCGGCGCCGACGAGGCGGGCCACTGTGCGGGAGCCATCGGCGCGGCGACCGCCTGCGTCCTTGCACCGGCGTTCAGACCCGCGAGCATCGCGGGAGAAGGCGCGGCGGTTCTCGCGTTCGAGGCGGCCATCGACTCCGCCGACGGCATCAGCGGCATCGCGCCGGGGATGGGCATCGGTGCGGCCATTGTCGGCGAGCCGTACGGCATCGCGACCGGCGGATTCACCGGCGCTTGGTGCGGAACGCCCATCGGCGGCGTGCGGACGTTCGAGACGACCGGTTGTCCCCCGGCGAGCGCAGCGATCGGCGACTGCTGCGCGCCCGCCATGGGTGGCGGCTGCGTGATCAGCTTCGCGCCTCCCAACGTGCGCCGGCGCGACATCGACGCGACAACGCGCTTCTCCTCGAGGATCGCCTCGACGACCTTCATCGACGCGGGGCGCTCCTGGGGGTTCTTGGCCATCATCGCGCCGATCACCTGATCGAGGTGCGGCGGGATCCCAGGTGCCGCCGCTGACGGGATCGGCGGTGGCGTCAGGATGTGGTGCGCGATCAGCTCGGCCATCGAGCCGTCGAACGGCGGGCGCCCGACGAGCAGCTCGAACAGAATGCAGCCGAGCGAATACACGTCGCTCGCAGTGCCCGCGCTTGCGGTGCTCTTCGCCTGTTCGGGCGACATGTAGATCGGTGTGCCGAACACGAGGCCCGCTTGCGTCGAGTTGTCGGGACCGGCAGCCGTCTTCGCGATCTTCGCGATGCCGAAATCGAGGACCTTCGCGCGCTCGCCGAGGCTGAGTGCAGCGTCGCTCACCAGCATGATGTTGTCGGGCTTCAGATCGCGGTGGATGATCCCGAGCTCGTGCGCGGCCTGGAGTGCGTTCGCGACCTGACGACAGACCTCCATCGCGACCGTTACGCTGAGTCGACCGACTCGCTTGAGTCGCTGCGCCAGCGTCTCGCCATGGAGCAGCTCCATGATGATGTAGGCGCACCCATCAGCGTGGGTGCGGGTGCCTTGAACCTCACCGGTCTCGTAGACCGTGACGATGCCGGGGTGAACGATCTTGGCGAGCGAGCGGCCTTCCTGGAGGAAGCGCTGGACGACCTGTGCGTTGTTCGCGTGCTCGGGGAGCAGGAACTTGATCACGAGCTCGCGGTCGAGCGAGGT
This sequence comes from Kofleriaceae bacterium, assembly GCA_046160585.1. GTDB lineage: Bacteria > Myxococcota_A > Polyangia > Haliangiales > Haliangiaceae > JABFXX01. The sequence continues at coordinate 6,346 of JBJXGN010000282.1, read as the reverse complement.
GTCGCGAGCGACGAAGAGGGTGCCCATGCCACCCTCGGCTAACTTGCGGATCAGCTCGTACTTCCCAATCCGCAGGCCTATGTTGAAGACCTCCACCACGACCCCACAGGTATAACGCGGATCGTGACACATCGTTATCCCGATTCGCTGTAAGGGGCCTTTCGGTCCGGCAATTGTTCGAAATCTCGCTGACGGCAATCACGTACGCGCCCTCGTGGTAACGAAACGCATGACCAAGCCAGCGGCACCTGTCGCGGACCGCCGCCCCTACGATGTCGTCTCGCCGCACGGAACGCGGGACGATCCGTACTACTGGCTCCGCGACGACAAGCGTGAAGCTCCGGATGTCCTCGCGTACATCCATGCGGAGAACGCGTACACGGAGGCCGTCCTCGCCCCGGTCAAAGAGCTCGAGGGCACGTTGTTCGCGGAGATGCGCGCGCGGATCAAGGAGGACGACTCGTCGGTTCCGACGCTCGAGCGCGGCTATTGGTACTACGTCCGCTTCGAGACGGGGAAGCAGTACCCGATCTACGCGCGGCGCGCGGGCACGACGTCCGCACCCGAGGAGATCCTCCTCGATGGCAACGCGCTCGCCGTGGGGAACGCCTTCTACAAGATCGCGTCGTACGAGGTGAGCCCCGACGGTCGCTGGCTCGCCTGGGCCGAGGACACCGTCGGTCGCAACCAGTTCGTCCTGCGGATCAAGGACCTCGCGACGGGTGAGGTGCAGCCCGACACCGCCGAGAACATCAGCGGGGCGATGGGCTGGGCCAACGACAACAAGACGCTGTTCTACGTCGGCAAGGACGCGGTCACGCTGCGCACCGATCGCGTGTTCCGCCACGAAATCGGCGGCGCGCACGAGCTCGTATATCGCGAGGCCGACGAGCAGTTCTACACGTCGCTCTCGTCGACGAAGTCGCGGCGGTACCTCGCGATCACGATGTCCGCGACGGAACAAAGCGAGGTCCGACTGATCGACGCGGACGCGCCACGCAACGAGCCGCGCGTCTACATCCCGCGCGCCGACCGTCACCTCTACGGCGTCGATCACCTGAACGACCGATTCGTCGTTCACACGAACCACGAGGCGAAGAACTTCCGTCTCGTCGAGGTACCGCCCGGCAAAGAGCTCGCGCGCGGTGCATGGATCGACGTCATCGGGCATAGCCCCGACACGCTGGTCGAGGACGTCGCGCTGTTCGACACGTTCATCGCCGCGTCCGTGCGCACGGACGGTCTCCGCAAGGTGCTCGTCGTACCGCACGACGGTGACCGCTTCTTCATCGACGCGCAGGATGCCGCATACATGATGATGGTCAGCGACACGCCGGAGCCGGCGACGACGCGCGTTCGCTACACGTACACGTCGTTGACGCGGCCGCCCACGACGTTCGAGCTCGACGTCGTCACGCGCGAGCGCATGCTGCTCAAACAACAGCCGGTGCCGACCTACGATCCGTCGCTGTACGAGAGCGCCTACGTGCACGCGATTGCGGCCGACGGTGCACGTGTTCCGATCTCGCTCGCGTGGAAGAAGGGCACCCCGCGCGACGGCAGCGCGCCGCTGTTCGTCTACGGCTACGGCTCGTATGGCATCTCGCAGGAGCCGGTGCTGTCGGGAGCGCGAACGAGCCTCCTCGATCGCGGATGGGTCTACGCGATCGCTCACGTCCGCGGCGGTCAGGAGATGGGCCGCCACTGGTACGAGGACGGCAAGCTGCAGAAGAAGTGGAACACGTTCCGCGACTTCATCTCGTGCACCGAGTACCTCGTCGCCCACCAGTGGGGCGCCCGCGACAAGGTGGTCGCGATGGGTGGGAGCGCCGGCGGCTTGTTAATGGGCACCGTCGTGAACGAACGGCCCGATCTGTACCGCGGGATCATCTCGTTCGTGCCGTTCGTCGACGTCGTGACGACGATGCTCGACGAGTCGATCCCGCTCACCACCAACGAGTACGACGAGTGGGGAAACCCCTCGGCGGACAAGAGGGCCTACGATCTCATGCTCGGGTATTCGCCCTACGACAACATTCGCGCGCAGGCGTATCCAGCGATCTACGTCCACACGGGGCTGTGGGACAGCCAGGTCCAGTATTGGGAGCCCGCGAAATGGATCGCGAAGCTGCGCGTGACGAACACCGGCACGGCGCCGATCCTCCTCGACATGAACATGAGCGCGGGCCACGGCGGCGCATCGGGGCGTTTCGATGCGCTTCGCGAGATCGCGCGTGCGTTCGCCTTCGCGATCACGCAGACGCAATAGCGAGAACTAACAGCCGGGGCTGTAGTAGTCGTACGTCTTCTTGTCGTAGCCGGAGCCGCTCGTCGACGACACGGACACGCAGCCGCCGCCGACGAACGCGTTGTTGCCGCGCCCGTCGCTGCGGTAGTAGCTCTCCGCGCCGCGACCGAGCTGCTTCGCCAGCACGATCAGGTTCACGAACGCGACGCCGCCTTCCTGCCCGGCGTTGCCCTGCGCATCGACCCAGAAGCGACCGCGATAGACCTGCCCGTAGATGCGCTGGAGCACCTGCACATCGACAGGATGTAGCTCGCGACCGTTGATGAACACGCCCGTCAACATGCCGTTCCCGCCGCCGGATGCGTTCGGCGGCAGTGCTCCACCGAGTGCGAGCCCCGCGGGCAGAAATCCGAGCGTGGGGCCGCCCCACTGGCCCGCAGCGCCGCTCGTCCTGTCGTACCAGTACTCGCCTTCGGGTGCGGGCCGCCCGTACCAGCGTTCGATCTGCGCGAGCGTCTGGAGGTCCTGCGGCGTCGCAGCCTGACCGTTGAACGAGAAGCGGCGTTGTGTCTGATCGACGCCGCCGCCATACGGGGCGTACGGGTTCGAGTAGCCCGCAGCTCCATACGTGTTGCCTCCTCCATATTCGGCCGCCATCGGATCGTATTCCGTCGGTGGCGGAGGCGCGTTCGAATATGCCGGCTGCGGGTAGTAGCCCGGCGGCGGGGGCGCCTGCTTGACCGTGCACCCCAGAAGAGCGATGGCGATCGAGCAGGCGGCGATCTTCATTCGCGCGAGCTCATGAAGATGCGGATGACGTACCAGAACATCGTCGCGATCGACGAGAACAACGCGAGCGAGGCCGCGACGTAGTTCTCCGTGTGGTAGTGCGCCATCACCTGCGACGTCTGATAGAGGATGTAGCCGGCGCAGAGCAGCACCATCGCGACGGAGAAGATGATCCCGAGGTTGAAGCCAAACGCGATCGACAGGACGATGATCATCAGCGCCGCGCCGCTCGCGATCGCGAGTGCGCCACGCATGAAGGAGAAGTCCTTCTTCGTCAGGAACACCGACGCGGTGAGCGCGCCGAAGATCGCGAGCGTCGTGAACGCCGCGTCGCGGATGATGTTGGGATCACCGCCGCCCTTGGCGACGATCGACGCGGTCTTCATCGCGACGATGGCGAGCAGGGGGACGAAGATGATCGCTTCTGCGACGACATAGAGCGCGAGTCCGACGTATTGCAACGGGCGCGACGTGGTGTGGCTCGCCCAGTAGTCGGCGAGCCAACCCACGGCCATGAACACGCCGATGACCATGAGCCAGTTCCAGCGGCCACCGAACGCGATCTTGAGGAACGGGATCGAGACGTTCTCGACGAGGAATCCGACGTTCATCAGCGCCCAGAGCAGACCCGCAAACGCGAGGATCGCGCCCATCAGGTGGATGTACGTCAGGCGGATGAAGCGAACGCGATCGGACTGATTGACCGTCGCGTTCGCGGTGCCGCGCAAACTACCGTCGTCGTCGTCGTCGTCGTCGCGATCGTGTTGCGGCTGGCCGCCGAAGCCGAGACCACCGCCGAAGCCCTGCGCACCGGGGAAGCCCGCTTGTGGATATTGCGGCTGCTGGCTGTACTGCTGCTGCTGCTGTTGCTGCTGCCACGGCGCGCCACCCTGTGGAGCCTGCGGTTGCTGGGGATAGGGCTGCTGCTGTCCGGCGTACGGTTGCTGGCCGTACTGCTGCGGCTGTTGCGGCTGCTGCGGATAGCCGGGCTGCTGACCGTATTGCTGCGGCTGCTGCGGCTGCTGACCGTATGGCTGCGGCTGCTGTTGCCACTGCTGCGGTGCTTGCGGCTGCGGCTGGCCGTATTGCGGCTGCTGGCCGTACTGCGGCTGCTGCGGCTGGCCGTATTGCGGCTGCTGTTGCGGCTGCTGTGGATACTGCGGTTGTGGCTGGGGAGCGGCGTAGATCGGCTTACCGGTGTACGGATCGAAGGACGTCGGTTGCTGACCGGGCCACGCGGGCTTGCTCGGATCGTGCGACATGGTTTGCTATGGTCACATACGTGCTGTAGCCCCGCAACGTGCCGTGCCGTCCTCGGGATATTCGGCAAGGTGACGGCATCACTCGCCGCCGTTAGTCATGATGGCTCCGATGTCATCCGGTGTAGGTGTTCTGTCAGGCGCGCGGCTTCTACCGTCGAGCGCATGAAGCTCCTCGCGATCGTCGCCTTCGCAACGTTCATCACCGGATGCGTTCCGCGCGCGGCGCGTGTCCAGACGCAGGCAGAGACGACGGCGTCGGGTCCCGCGTGCAAGGAGATCGTCGAGGAGGGAAAGCCCGCGCGTTGCGAAGCGGTCGCGCCGTCGGTGATCAGCGACGCACGGTGACGTCGGCGTAGTCCGGCAGCGAGTGATCGAATCCGCGCGGCATGTACAGATCGGCGCGGTAGTCCTTCTGCGGAGCGCGGTCGTCGACACGACGCTGGAGCACGCCGCCGCCTTTGCCCGTGTCGATGTTCAGCCACACGTCGTTCTTGCGGACCTGCGACTTCGTGAGCCCGAGGATCGCGAGCCCCGAGTCGGTGAGCGCGATCGAGTCACGATCGAGATCGCGATACGCACCCTTTCCGGCACGCGTGTACGAGTCCGTGTACGGATCGCCCGCGTAGCCGTACTGCGTCAGCTTCATCTTCACTCCGCCGTTCGCGCGGAGCATCTCTTCGGTGGTCATCGTCTCGAGCGTGTTCGACATGGCTGCGTTCTCCGGTGTTGAGTTCGTTACTTCGTGCGAGGGAAGTACCGGTCGAGCCGACCGCGAGCCCAGCCGTAGCCGGCCTCGTCGAGGCAACGCTCGGCCATCGGCCGCGTGATCTCGGGGACGTTCTTGAAGCGCGCGTAGGTCGACGGGCAGTACTTCTGCGCCAGCTCGCGGAGCTCTGCTTGGTTTGTCTGCTGGGTGGTTTCGGTACCGCGGCCTGCACCGCCGGTGACCGTGGCCAGCTCGCTATCGATCGGGGAGAATTGGTTTGGATGGCTCGGCATGACCAAACCTCGATCAACATCGGTGCCATGAAACGACGAAGGCGGTGTCTCCCGAGGAAGACACCGCCTCTCGTGCGGCTGGTCCCTAGTCGCAGCGACTTGCGGTGCGATGTCTACGACGGGTTACTAGCCGTCGAGGGGCAAAGCCCCGGCCGCTCGCAAGTCGATCAGCCGGCTAGAAGAACGACTGATCGGAGAGGAAGCCCGGCGAGAAGTTCCCGACGGCGTTGGGCACCAGGTTGTGCCGCACGTAGACGGTCCCGGTGATGTCGGGGCTCAGGTTGTTCGAGACACCGGTCACGGCTTGTGCGCCGCTGAACGAGGTCTGGACGATGGGTGTGGTGCCGACTCCGGCGGGCAGGATGATGATCGAATCTCCGGAGTTGTTCAGTGCGAGGGAGTTCTGCGACGACTCGAAGAAGTTGTTCACGAACTCGCACGCAGGGGCTCCGCCGCCCCACACCACCACCGACTCGCCGGGCAACAGGCCGACAAAGCCGGTCGGTCCCGCAGCGAACGTGTGGCGCAAGGTGTTCGCATCGTGGATGCGAACGCCGTTGATGTTGAGGTACGCGTTCGACGTGTTCACGAGCTCGATGAACTCGTCATCGGTATCGGCGCCGGTGCCGGCCACGCCATCGCAGTTCGTGTCGGCAGCGCCGTCATCGGCCATGTACTCGTTGATCGCGAGGTCACCTGCGACCGGCAGCTCCGCCGGCGTGATGAACATGTCGAGGATGTAGCGGGACTGTGCAGCGAAGCCCCCGACGCGAATGATGTACGTGCCTGGCTCGAGGACTCCCTCGAAGACGTTGTTCCCGCTGTCCTCTGGCCCGAGGTACGAGCAGAAGACATCGCCGTCGTCGTCGTCGACAGCGATCGCCATGGCGTCCATCGTGACGTCGGCGGTGCTCGTGAACAGCGCGAGCGTGGTGTCTGCGGAGTAGTAGCAATCGATCGACGGGATGAGGCCGACGCCGCCGTAGTTGCCGTTGTCCGCGTCGGACGCGTTGTAGGTCTCGAACTCGACGATCGCGGGCTGCGTCAG
>JBJXGN010000281.1:0-40009 GCA_046160585.1 Kofleriaceae bacterium | reverse complement strand
ATCACGGCGGTCATCTCGCCGGCCTTGAGCCCCTTCACGGCGTCGTTGACGGCCTTGTCGCCGAGCTGCGCGTTGTCGACGGGCTTCCACCCCACGTAGCCGCCGTTCGCCTTCGCGGCGTCGTCGGTGGAGAGCAGCTTCGCCGCGTCGGCGAACTTCTGCTTGCCGTCGGTGATCGCCTTGCGCGCGGTCTCGAGGGTCGCCTTCGCGGCATCGATCGGCATGCCGATCGGCTTCTCCTCGGGCTTCTTCTCCTCGGGCTTCTTCTCCTCGGGCTTCTTGGGTGCAGGCGGCGTTTGCGCCGTCTTGTCGGCGGGAGGCGCCGCGCTCCCCGCTCCGCTTCCGGCCGCGCTGCCACTGCCGGCACCATCGGTGGGCGGTGCCGGCGGAGGCTCGGGCGCCTTCGGTGCTTCGACGAGCTTCTGGATGAAGATCGAGCGCAGCTTCAGCGCCGGCTTCGTCGCCTTGTACGTGCGCTCGTCGTCGGCGAACTTCTTCTTCACCTCGGCCTCGTGGCCGGTGAGGAAGCGCTCGACGTCGGCGTCGCCGAGGCGCATCGCGACCTTGTACGGAGTGGAAGAGAACTCGACCATGTCGTAGCTGACGGTGTTGTTCTCGTAGAGGTAGTCGACGAGCGCTTCTTCGCGAGATACGCGCACGGTGTCGGCGAGCATCTCGGCCATGATCGCTGCCTGGAGGCCACGCACCTGCTCGTCCTTGTACGAGTTCATCGACACGTTCAGCTGGCCGACCCAGCCCTTCAGCTTTCCGAAGTTGAAGAACTTCTCGCCGTCGATGGTGTCGATCCACAAGTCGAGCTCGTTGCGATTGCCGCCGAGGAAGAAGAAGCCCTTCTTGATCTCCTCGTCGAGCATCTCGCTGGTGACGCGCAGGCCGCGCTTCTCCGCTTCTTGCGCGAGGAGCTCGCGACGGATCAGCATCTCGAGCGCGAAGTAGACCTTCTGTCGCCCGGTGTACTGGTTGCCCGAGTACGCGATCTTGTACGAGGTCTGGTTCGCTTTCTGGCCGTCGACCTTCAAGGCCGTGACCGCGCTACCCATACATCCACCGCCGCCTTGTCCCGCGTTGGGCGCGAAGTTGATCACGAAGATCACGATCAGAAGACCGAAGATCAGATAGATGGCGATGGACGCGCCTTGCTTGCGCAATGATTCGAGCATGGGAGGAGCCTTGGCCTGCTTCTTAGAACGGGCGGCGCATCCTAGCCACCGAGGGTTACCACCACAAGCGCTCCCGTCGGAATGAGCCTCGTTCGTGCAATCCCAAGATTGTATTGCGCCGCAGGTTTCGCGCGTGCTAACTCCGCTGCGCCCCGTGGACATTTCCGCGGTAGCGGGGTGGTTTTCCGCCTTCACTTTTGCTCGCTCCCTCCCGCGCTTCGCAGCGCGTCACGCACCAGGAACAGGAACCCACCATGCTCTTCGACTGGGTCTACGGAATGTTTTCCAATGACCTCGCGATCGATCTCGGCACCGCGACAACGCTCACGTTCGTGAAGGGCCGCGGCATCGTGGCCAACGAACCGAGCGTGGTCGCCGTTCAAGCAGCATCGGTGGGCCCCAAGAAGGTGCTCGCAGTCGGCAAGGAAGCGAAGGAGATGCTCGGGCGCACGCCTGGCAACATCGTCGCGATCCGTCCGATGAAGGACGGCGTCATTGCCGACTTCGAGGTTACCGAGGCGATGCTGCGCTACTTCATCCAGAAGGCGCACCAGCGCAGGACACTCGTGCGCCCGCGTGTGATCGTGTCCGTCCCGTCGGGGATCACCGAGGTCGAGAAGCGCGCGGTGCGCGACTCCGCGCTCGCCGCTGCGGCGCGCGAGGTCTACTTGATCGAGGAGCCGATGGCCGCGGCGATCGGCGGTGGTCTGCCGATCACCGAGCCGACGGGCAACATGATCGTCGACATCGGCGGTGGCACGACCGAGGTCGCGGTGATCGCGCTCGCGGGCGTCGTGCTGTCCAAGTCGATCCGCGTCGCGGGCGACAAGATGGACGAAGCGATCGTCCAGTACATCAAGCGCAAGTACAACCTCCTCATCGGCGAGCGCACCGCAGAGATCATCAAGAAGGAGATCGGCAGCGCGTATCCGCTCGAGGAGCCGCTCACCGTCGAGGTGAAGGGCCGCGATCTCGTCGCCGGCGTGCCGAAGACCTTGCTCGTGAACTCCGACGAGATCCGCGAGGCGCTCAGCGAGCCCGTGAACGCGATCGTCGACGCGGTTCGTTCTGTCCTCGAGCGCACGCCGCCCGAGCTGTCGGCCGACATCGTCGATCGCGGCGTCGTGCTCAGCGGCGGCGGGGCGCAGCTCAAGAACCTCGACGTGCTGCTCCGCGAGGAGACCGGCCTTCCCGTGATGGTGTGCGAGAACCCGCAGCTGGCCGTGGTGCTCGGCACCGGCAAGGTGCTCGACGAGCTCTCGCTGCTCCGGGAGATCGCGCTCCGCTAGCGCGAGACATTCGCCGTGACGATGCGCCGGACGCTTCTGGACTGGGTGCTCGCGGGCGCTCTGATCTTGCTCCCCGCGCTCGTGCTCAAAGCGAACATGGCGCGCAGCTCGCCATCGGCGATCGACGAGGCGCTGCTCCGCATCACCGCACCGCTGCAGGCCGGCGTGTCGTGGCTCGTCGAGGGCGTCGGAAGCTTGTGGTCGCGCTACGTCGCGGTCGTCGACGTCGAGAGCGAGAACCGCGAGCTGCGCGAGGAGAACGAGCGCCTGCGCAAGGAGCTGGCCGCGATGACGCGCAAGGCGTTCGACGTCGCGGCCCTCGAGGATCTCGCCGTCGTCAAGAAGCGCACGCCCGCCGACACGATCGGCGCTCGCGTGATCGGTGCGCCGCTGTCGCCGCAGTTTCGCGTGTTGCGCCTGCGGATCGATCGGGGCGATCGAGAGGTGCAGATCGGCATGCCGGTGATCGTCGGCGCGGGACCCGTCGGTCGCGTCGACAAGGTGTTCGGCGACTACGCGGACGTCGTGCTGATCAGTGATCCGAGCTCGAAGATCGAAGTCGTCATTCCCCGCACGGGTGGGCGCGGGCTCCTCATCGGCAACGGCAAACCCGACTCGTACGCGTGCAAGATCGAGTGGCTCGAGCGGCAGCTGCGCCCCGAGGGCAAGATCGCCGTGGGCGACGAGGTCGTGACGAGCGGTCTCGGCGCGTCGTTCCCGCCGGGGCTCGTCGTCGGCAAGGTGACGAAGATCCACGGCGACGACGGCATGTTCCAGTCCGTCGAGGTCGAGCCCGTCGTCGATGTCTCGCGCGTGCGCGCCGTGATGGTGCTGCTCGCGCCGCCGCCGCCCGCGGATCCCGACGCGAAGACCAAGCGCAAGAGCGAGCCGGCGTTCGGTGGGAGGCCGCTGTGAGGTGCTGCCGTCCGTCGTGCGGCGTCGCGATGCTCGTCGCCGGTGGCGCCATGGCGAGCGGTGATGTCGGTCGCGTCCTCGTCGGACAGCTCGAGCGCAGCAGCTCCATGTGGATGTGGATCGCGATTCTCGCCGTCGTGATGGTCTCGGTCTCGTCGGGCCTATTCCCGGTTTCGGCCGAGACGGGAGAGCCGTCGTGACGTTTCTCGGTCTCTCGATCTGGATCTGGATCGCGATCCTCATCGTCGTGGGGCTCATCGCATTCTTCACGGTCTCACCCGCGTCGCCCGACGGTACCCCCGGCGCCGAAGACCCGGCGGAGCCGCCACCGGGGTCAGCGCCGTGAGGACCGCGACCATTGTCCTTGTCGCGTACGTCGCGTGCGTGATCCTGGCGGCGCTGTGGCGGCTCCTGCCGTCGTTCGTGATCGACGCGATCCCCGATCTCGCCGCGCTGACCGGCGCGTACCTCGGGCTCACCGCGCGCCGCGATCTCGCGCCGAGCATCGCCGGTGCCGTCGTGCTCGGCTACCTCGTAGATCTCATCAGCGGAACGCCGCCGGGGCTGTGCGCGGTCGTCGCCGGCGTGACGACCGCGGTCGCGCGTACCGTGCAGCAGCGCATCCTCGTGCGCGGCGCCGCGATGACGATCGCCTTCTCCGCGTTCGTCGCGCTGTTCGCGGGCGTGCTCGCGTGGATCGTGCGCGTGCTCTACGGCATCCCGCGTGCGAGCTTCGCCACCGAGCTTCAGCACGTCGCGCTGGTCACGATCGCGACCGCTCTGATCGGCCCGCTGCTCTGGCGCATCTTCCGCCGCGTCGACGCTGCGTTCGCGCGCACGCACCGCGAGCGTGACGCCGCACTGGAAGGGCTGGCACCGTGAGCGGCCACGCAGATCGATCGCAAGCTCGACGTTCGTCGCGCGTTCGAGCGAGGTATGCGTGCTGATCCGCGCGCAGAGCGGCAGCGGCGCCGGCGGTGGCCCCGCGTTACCCGAGCTGCACCGGCGGCTCAAGTGGGTCGCCATCGTCGTGCTGCTCGCGTTCGGTCTCCTCATCGGCCGGCTGTGGCAGCTGCAGGTGATGCGCGGCGACAGCTACTACGAGCGCACGGTCTCGAACGTCGTCAAGGAGCGCTACCTGTCGAGCGTGCGCGGCAAGATCCTCGACAAGAACGGCGTGCCGCTCGCCGACAATCGCCTCGCGTTCAACATCTACGCGACGCCGAAGCTGTTCACGCCCGAGGCGAAGGCGGAGCTCGTACGCATGCTCGGCCTATCGGAGGACGAGGTCGCGAAGATCGACGAGCGCCTCGCGGTCGGCAAGAAACGCGATTCGAAGTCGCCGATCGTCGTGCTCGAAGATCAGGGACGTGATCGTGCGGCGCTCGTCGAACAGTCGGTGAAGCGCATCCCCGGTATCGGCGTCGAGCACGAGCCGTATCGCTACTACCCGCAGGGTGATCTCGCGGCGCACCTCATCGGCTACATGACGCAGATGACCGCGGCCGAGGTCGACAAGCTCGCGAACCAGGGCTACGAGCCGAGCGAGCTCGTGGGTCGCTACGGCCTCGAGTCCGAGTGGGAGAACTATCTGCGGGGCAAGAAGGGCGTCGAGCGCTACGCGGTCGACGCGAAGGGGCAGCGGCTCGACGACAAGACGACGGTGTCGTTGATCTCCGGTGATCGCATCGTGGGCGCGGTACCCGGCGCGAACCTCGTGCTCACCATCGACGCGGATCTTCAACGTGTCGCCGAGAAGGCGGTCTCGCGGGTCAGCGCGGCGTCGGTGATCATCGTGGAGCCGAAGACGGGAAAGATCCGGGCGATGGTCTCGAAGCCGAGCTTCGATCCCAACATCATGACCGGCCACCTCACGCGCGCCGAGGAGACGCTGCTGCTCTCCGATCCGCGCAAGCCGTTCATCGACAAGGCGATGCGCGCGTCGTATCCGCCGGGCTCGGTGTTCAAGTTCGTCACCGCGCTCGCCGCGCTCGAGGACGGGCAGGCCGCGGCCGACGAGCCGATCTTCTGCTCGGGCACGTACCAGCTCTCGAAGACAACGTTCCGCTGCAATGGCTCGCACGGCAAGCTGGACCTCGTCGGCGCGATCCAGCACTCGTGCAACGTCTACTTCTGGGAGCTCGCGCAGCGCATCGGCCTCGATCGCATCGCCGAGACCGCGCGCTCGTTCGGCTTCGGCGCGCCGACGAACATGGGCATCGGCGATACCGGCGGGCGCATCCCCACGAAGGCTTGGTACGAGAAGCAGGGCCGCTACAAGGTGGGCTACGCGACGAACGCGGCGACGGGGCAGGGCGACGTCGAGGTCACCGTGCTGCAGACCGTGATGGCGTACGCGATGCTCGCGAACGGCGGGACGCTCTATGTCCCGCAGGTCGTCGAGCGCGTCGAGGGGAACGACGGGCGCACGATCGTCGCGTACCAGCCGACGGTCGCGCGCGACGTGAAGATCCCGACGGACGCGCTCGAGATCTGGAAGCGTGGCATGTGGCGCGTGGCGAACGAGCTCGGCGGGACCGCGTTCGATCACGGCTTCAGCGACTCCGTGCCGATCATGGGCAAGACCGGTACCGCCGAGATCCGCACGAAGCGCCGCAAGGAAGAGGAGGAGCGCGACGTCGAGGGCTACCACCCGTCGCGCTCGCACGCGTGGTTCGCGGGCTGGGCGCCGGCCGACGATCCGGAGATCGCGATCGTCGTGTTCGTCGAGCACGGAGGCTCCGGCGGCCGCGTCGCGTGGCCGATCGCGAAGCAGATCCTCGAGAACTACTTCACGTCCGCCAAGCTGCGCGGCAAGACGCCGATGTCGAAGGTCGCGCCGGTCGATCCGAAGATCATCCAGCCGAAGCGATCGAGGACGGTGTTCGGCCGTCCGTGGGAGGCGCCGTGATCACGGGGCTCCTCGGTGCGATCGTCGCCGCGGTCATCGCGAGCCTCGTCGCGTGGAGCATCTCCGCAGCGACGCGCGGAGGTACCGGGCTCTCCCTTCCACGCGCGACCATCGGTGTCTCGCGGTGGCGCCGCTTCCGCGCCGCAGTCGACTGGCCGCTCATCCTCACGATCATCGCGCTGTGTGCGATCGGACTCTTGAACCTGTACTCCGCGACGCGCGGCCTCAAGCAGCAGGTGAAGTTCGACACGCAGGTGAAGTGGATGGTCGTCGGCGCCATCGCGTTCACGATCGCTACGATCGTCGACTACCGCACGCTCGTTCGCCTCGCGTGGATCGGCCTCGGCGTCGCGATCCTGCTCATCCTCGCTGCGCGCCTCCAGGGAGCGACTGGCGGCGATCAGCGCCACGGCTCCACCTATCGCTGGCTGTTCATCGGTGGGCAGGGCATCCAGCCGTCCGAGCTCGTGAAGGTGATGATGATCCTCGTCCTCGCGAGGATGTTCCAGGACTCGGAGGTGTCGGCGTACACGCCGCGCAACTTGATCATTCGCCTGTTGATCGTGCTGGTGCCGATCGGTCTCATCGCGAGCCAGCCGGATCTCGGCACCGCGACGCTGCTCACGCTGATCGTCCTGTCGGTCGGCTTCCTCGCGATGCCGAACGTGTGGCCGGTCGTCCACGTCACGCTCGCCGGCCTGCTCATGGTTCCCATCCTGTGGGAGTCGATGCACGAGTATCAGAAGAACCGGATCCTCGGCTTCATCGACTGCAACGCGGCCGATCGCACGGCGACCGCGGCGAACTGCTGGCACACCACGCAGTCCGTGTTCGCGGTCGGTTCCGGCAAGATCAGCGGCAAAGGTTTCCTCGAGGGCACGCAGAACCAGTTCAACTTCGTCCCCGAGCACTGGACCGACTTCCCGTATTCGGTGTGGGCCGAGGAGTGGGGCTTCATCGGGAGCGCGTTCCTGCTCGCGCTGTTCGCGTTTCTGCTGGTGTGGATCATCAACGTCGCGCTATCCGCGCGCGACCGCGTCGGCTCGGTCATCTGCATCGGCGTCGCGGCGATGACGTTCTGGCACGTCGTCGTCAACGTCGCGATGGTGCTCGGCGTGGCGCCCGTCGTCGGCGTGACGCTGCCGTTCATCTCGTACGGCGGCTCGTCGCTGCTCACGTTCTTCATCGCGATGGGCCTTGTCGCGAACGTGTCGTTGCGCAAGCACGGCTACTGATGCGCGCGCGTCGGGGCTTCACGAACGCGCGGTCCGGTCGAACCTCACCCACATGGATGTCACTGCTGCAAATCGCGTGGGCCACGCGTACGCCGTGCGCGTCGAGAAGCTCGCACAGAACACGATGAAGGCGCAGGGGGAGGGCGCGGTCGCGCTGATCGAGGGCGCGAAACCGCCGCCACCCGGCCCCAACGGCGAAGGAAGCCGGATCAACACGTACGCCTAGCGCGTGGCGCGTGGCGTGAACCGTTTGGCGCGGTCGCGCAAGGGGGGGCCGCGCGCTCGTCCGTAGATCATGACGTGTTCGACTTCCTCGACGACGTCCGCGACTTCTTCACGCCCGCCAAGACGCCGCTTCTCGAGCCGATGTTCGGTGGGCTGCCCGGCGCGACCTCCGACGAGTCGCTGGCGGTGCCAGGCGTCGCGCCGGACTACGGCGCGCTCGCCTCGTACACCGAGGAGGAGCTCGAGTCGGTCGACATCACCGCGTACGAGTCGGACGATCGCCTCGGCGAGGACTTCGACGAGGTGTACGCCGACAACGGAGTCACGGGCTTCGACTCGCTCCAGGAGATGGCAGACCTCGTGGCTGCCAAAGCCAACGGCGCACCGCTCGGCCGCCTCGAGGTCGTCGATCACGCGGGGCCGGGCATCCAGGAGGTCGGCGATCAAGATCTGACGCTCGCGTCGCTCGAGGACGAAGCGGTCCTCGCCACCCTCGCGCAGCTCCGCGATCAGTTCGGGCCCGACGGCGCGCTCGATCTCAAGGGCTGCCGCGTGGGCGGTGACGCGGAAGGTGACGCACTCCTGCGCGCGCTCGCGAACCAGGTCGACGTGCCCGTCTCCGGCAGCTCCGAGTACCAGACGCCGTTTTTGCCCGGCCTCGATGGTCCGGTGAAGACCTGCCATCCGAGCGAGTTCGACGAGGAGACGCAGAAGTGGTGGCAGACCTGCACCACGACATCGGGCGCCGTCGACAAGGGCTATCAGAAGATCCAGGAGTGGATCGGCGGTGGCATCTTCGGGATGGAGCAGTCCGAGATGGAGTGATGACCGCTCGCCGGAGAGGTCGGTGGGTCAGTGAACGCCGACGGGCGGGAAGCGCTTCGCGAACGCGTCGTAGTTCGCAGCGCCGGGGCCACCGAGGATCGCGAACACGACCTCGGTGAACGCGCCCGCGAGCTCGCCGAACAGCGGCTCCGCGAAGCAATCGGCGATGAGGTCGGGATCGTTGCCGAAGACGCCGGCACCCCACGCGCCGAGGATCAGGCGATCCACCTTGTGGTGAACGCACGCGTCGAGGGCGAGCCGCGCACGGCGCCGCAGGGTCTGCTCGAGCTCGGCTTCGGAGATCGGGTCGGCGATCGAGCGACGCTCGTTGACCGAGATCGGCGCTGGATCCTCCTCGGGCTCGTCGGCGGCCGTGGTCACGATCGCATCGGAGTCGGCCTCGGTCTCGGTCGACTCCGAGGCCATGATCGCGTCGGATACAGCGGCATCGAGCTCGCCGGAGTCCGCGGCATCGGTGCCCGCGGCCGCAAGCTCGTTCGAGTCGGCGGGATCGAGATCGGACTCGTCGGTCGCGGCGGCGAGCTCGCCGGAGTCCGATGCTGCAGTCGATGCCGATGTCGCGTTCGACACCGATCCCGGGTTCGATGCCAACGATCCCGTTGCCTTCGTCTTCGATGACGGCGGTGTCCGGGTCGATGTCGGTGGGGCCGGCGCGAGCGCACCGTGCTGGCGGAGCGCTGTCGCGTTCGGAGCGGCGACGGTGATGATCGACGCGAGCAGCGGTTTCTCGAGCCACGTGCCGTCGTCGTCACGGAAGAACGGGACGTACGGCGAGAACATCACGAGGTCGAGGTACATCGCCGACTTCATCGCGCGATTGCGCGCGTAATACGACGGCTGGGACTCGAGACAGGCGACGAGCGCGGACGCGCGCGCGATCGATTCTTCCTGTGCGCGAGCGCCGCCGCGCCAGCCGCCACCCGGGGTCTTTGCGGAGGCGAAGTTCATCGCGCAGACGTGGCCGGGGCTGGGCGTGGAGAGGAGTCGCGCGATCGCTTGGTTCGTGCTCTCGGCGACCACTGCGAACTTCGTCGCGTGTTTGCGCGTCGGCCGTGCGAGCCGGGCGCCGGGTTCGTACATCATGGTGCGACGGCGCGCGAGCTCGGTGGTCGCGGCGATGGAGACACGCGCGCCACTGGGTGCGGTGTACGAGCCGGCCTTGACCGCACGGTCTGTCTCCGCGGCGATCTTGGCACGCGGCTTCTGGCCGGAGCCGGCCCAGTGTCGCCACTCCGGGCGCGAGGCCTCCGAAGGAAAATCGATGTACCGCGCGGGCACGTGATCGGTGAGCCACACGCCGTTCTTGGACCGCTGGAACTTGATGCCCTCGGCGACCATCTCGTCGGCGCGGATGGTGAGGATGACGGGCGCGCCCTTGCGCATGCCGACCTTGGTAGCGGTAGCGGTCTCGGCGGCCATGTGGACCGCGTGTCGCTTGCCCTTGGACAGGCCCGTGGTGTGGATGCTCGCGACCGCGTCCACGTAGGTGCCGTGATAGAGGCGCGCGGGTGGGACGGCGTCCGGGAGGGCGAGCTCGATCTGAACCGAGTGACCCTGGTTGGCACGGATGCGTGTGCCGTCCTCGGAGATCGCGAAGCGCTGCTTGTCGGAGTCGCGAACGATCGCGAAGAGCTCGTCGCGCGTCAGCAGTACACCGTTCTTCGCGAGGCCCGCGAGGAGCGCGTCGATGGACGTCCAGCCATTCGCGTCGAGGGTGACGCCGACGCGGTGCGGCTCGTGCCGCAGGATGAGCGAGAGGAACTTGCTGGCCCGCGACATGCGGCGTCAGTGTACGTGAAACCCGAGTCTCTACGTGACCAGCGCGGCGTCGAGCGCGAGGGTGATGACGAACGCACGCGACGCGCCGCCCGTCAGCGCGGTCCACGCGAGAGCCAGCGTACCCTCGACACGTGCTCGACCGGCGCCGAGCGCCGTGCAGGTCATCTGTCTGCGAGGCTCCGGCGAGGACAGCGTGCCGTGATCGCCGTCCAACGTGACCACGCGCGGAGCGTCGACGTACCACGCGACGAGCTCGCTCGGTCCTGGTAGTGCGGGCGTGCGCACGCGACCTTCGAGCGCGACGCGCTCACCACCCTCGAGCGCTACGTCGAGGACCCAGCCGGCTTCGTCGGCGTAGAGGTGGAACAGCTCGAGCGTCGCGGTCACGACCTTCGCGCTGCGATCGCCGAGCGTGACCACGCGCGCAGCGTATCAGCCTGCGGATCGGATCAGCACGACGCGCGCAGGTACGCGACCGGATCCACGGGGAACACCGACGCGAGCCCGGCATCGAGACAGTCGGCGTGCGTGCACACGAAGCAGATCGCACCGTGGCGCACCCAGATGCTCTCGCCGGCGCCGTGGAGCTTGTCGGCGAGTGCCGGCAGCTCCGACAGCTCGGGCGAACGATCGATGTCCGTGATCACCAACTCGACCGGGACGTTCACGAGACGCTCGGCGAGGGCGCCGCGGGCGCGCATCGACGGAACGCTCCAGCTCGCATCGACGAACAACACGCCGCGCTCGATGTCGGCGATCGTCGTCGCATCGGCGCTCTCGACCACGTCGAAGGTCGGGCCGGTACACCCGGCCTGCGCCACCACCATCGCGACCACAACGATCCCCAGTGTTCGCACGTGCACCCAACCGATCGACCGCGCCGCGCATTCCGCGGTTGCCCACATCGAGCAGGTCGCGAGCCGATTGCAGGATCGTTTCGTCGCCCACATCGAGCAGGGTCGCGCGCCGATCACAGCACCGCTCGTCGCCCACATCAGCGTTGGGCGAGTTGCCCAAGGTCTGAACAACGCGGTTGGGCAACCTGCACGAAGGTGTGGACGACCGCGACGTCGCACGAGTGAACCCACTGGAATCCATGGAGATCGGACCGATTCGCACGAAGGCACACCCCATGAATGGTTCGAGCCCATGAAGCTCATCGCCATCGCTGTCGCGGCATTTGCAGTCGGGTGCGAGACGGCAACCATCGAACCGGCACCTCCACCCACCCATGACGAGGCGGATGGGCTGAGCCTCCGGATCAACACGCCCGAGCGCATCGCGGGCACGTACGTCGACCCGACCACCAACGTGGGCCTCGCGTTCGAGTCCGCGCGCGTCGCAGACATCCTGTACCTCGACGTCCGCAGCATGAACGGCACCGAGCTCATCCACGCCGAGACGGTTGGCGACAACTACATCTTCCGCTACATGGGCGGTCAGCTGAAGCTCACCATCGCGAAGGCGTGGGTCGCGCAGGTGCAGGCTGAAGGCGAAGACGGCCCGGCCGCTGCGGACGAGACCGCTGCGCAGTGGGAAGGCGACCGCACGGTCCTCGACGCGATGCTCTCGCTGCCCGAGATGGCCACGCTGCCGTGGATGTCGCGTGCCCTCGGTGTCGCCGGCATCACCGGTGGCTCGCACCCCGCGAGCCTCGCGATCCACAAGAGCGCGAAGCAGAGCGCGAAGGCCCTCGCCATCGAGTTGCCGCCGATCGAGATGGCGACCGAGAACGGCCAGTGCTCGCGGCCGACCGCGAACCAGTGCTACGGCATGTGCGGCAACGGCTGTAGCTGCTGGTCGTGGGTGTGCGGCGACTGCTGCTACCACAGTGGCTGCGCGAAGCACGATTCGTGGTGCCGCAACGGCCAGTGGTACTACTGCTACAACATCACCGCCGTCGTCGCGCTATTCGGCTGTTAACATGCCAGCGTGCGTGCGCTCGCCGTCGCTGGTCTCCTGATCGCGACCGACGCGCACGCCATCGTCGGCGGAGTGCCGAGCACGGATCCGTCGGTGGTCGCGCTCGTCCGGGGGGAGGGCGCGGCCACCGAGCTCGTCTGCAGCGGCACGCTCGTCGGCGCCCACGCGGTGCTCACCGCTGCGCACTGTCTCGTCGGCACGGACCTGCCGGAGCTTGTCATCGCGGGCGAGCGCACTCGGGTGATCGCGGCGTTCGTCGCGCCAGGCTTCGACGCGACGACGTTCGCGAACGATGTCGCGATCGCGCTGTTCGATCGCACGGGCGCCTCGACCGCCACGCCCGCACCACGGGCGCTGTCGATGACGGTGGCTCCGATCGGCGCGACGATCGATCTCGTCGGGTTCGGTCGGACGTCCCCCAGTGACACCACACCATTCGCGCAGCGCACGGGCACCGCCACGATCACGGAGTCCTCGCCGAGTGGCATCGTGTCGCGCGGCCCGTCGTTCACCTGCGAAGGGGACTCCGGTGGGCCCGCGCTCGTCGACGGCCTCGTGGTTGGAGTGACGTCGTCGGGCGACGACGCGTGCATGGAGCACACGCGCCACACACGGATCTCGGATCACCTCGCGTTCATCGACGAGGCGATCGCGCGGACACGGCCGGCCGACGTCGGCGGGCGCTGCTTCTATCCCACCCAGTGCTCGGGCGAGTGCACTCCCGCGCTCGACGATTCGCGCCTATCGTTCTGCACCGTCGCATGCCCGGGCGACACGTGCCCGGGCGAGCTCGCCTGCGTCGACGATCGGTGCCGCCATCCGGCGCCGAGCCCGGGCGCGCTCGGCTCGTCGTGCGAGACCGACGACGCGTGCATCGACGCGCTGTGCGTCGCGCCCGAGCGCGGTGGAGATCGCGTTTGCGCGCCGCGGTGCTTCACGGATCTGCCCGGCTTCACGTGCGCCGATCGCGCGACGTGCGAGCCCGACGCCGAGGGCGGCGAGGCGTGCTTCGTGACGCCCGAGGACACGGGCTGCTGTTCGAGCTCGCGATCTCCATCGAGCACGCCCGTGGTTGTCTCGCTGTTGGTGCTCGCCGGTCTCGCGCGCCGCACGCGAGCGGTTCAGCTCTTGCGCGGGCGTGGCAGACCGTAGGCGTCGAGCCGCGACAGCAGGGTGTTGCGCGAGATCCCGAGCAACCGCGCCGCGCGCGTCTGGTTGCCGCCGCACTGTTCGAGCGTGTCGAGAATGCGCTTCTTCTCGACCTCGGCGACGGCGGCCGCGAGCGATGCACCGCCATCCATGACCGGGACGCCCGGCATCGTCACGTGGATCGCGCGTTGCGAAGGTCGCTCGAGGTGCAGGTGCGACGCGCGCACCGCGCCGCCCGACGCGATCATTACCGCACGCTCGACCGTGTTGCGCAGCTCGCGGATGTTGCCCGGCCACGCATGGCCCTCGAGCGCGGCGATCGCGTCGGCGCCGAGAACGAGCGGGATCCCGCGCGCGCGCATCGAGAACGCCTTCGCCAGCGGCGCGATCTCTACGGTGCGCTCGCGCAACGGTGGGATCGCGATGCTCACGACGTTGATTCGGTAGTACAGGTCGCGACGGAAGCGCCCCGCTTCGACCTCGTCGGCGAGCGAGCGGTTGGTCGCGCACACGAAGCGAACGTCGAGGGTCTTGCCGGTCGACGCGCCCACGCGCCGCACGACGCGCTCCTCGAGCACGCGCAACAGCTTCGCCTGGACCTGCAGCGGGAGCTCGCCGATCTCGTCGAGGAACACGGTGCCGCCGTCGCCCGCCTCGAGCAGACCCGCGCGCGACGCGACCGCGCCCGTGAACGCGCCGCGCTCGTGACCGAATAACTCGCTCTCGATCAGCGACTCGACGAACACCGAGCAGTTGAGCTTCACGAACGGCTTGGCCGCACGCGGCGACAGCCGGTGGATCATCTCGGCGCACAGCTCCTTGCCGACACCCGTCTCGCCGGTGATCAGCACGGATAGATCCGCGGTTGCCGCCTGCCCGACGAGCGCGCGGACCTCGTCCATTGCCGTCGGGGTGGTCGCCCCGTTCTGGGCGCGTGCGAGCTGCTCCCACGCATGGGCGGTGAGCTGCTCGGGCGTCACACCGTCGTGTGGGTATCGCGCGATGCCCATGCGCGCCGTGATGCCATGCTGGCCGAGGAGCTGCGTGATGCGATCGGCCGCGATGCGCGCCTGCTGCGCGCCCGTATCGAGGAGGAGCACCTGGTACACGCCCGGCGCGTCGATGCCGATCGCATCCGACGTGCGCAGCGCCGCGACCAGGTAGTCGTGCGCCTCGCGCAGATCCGGCTTGCCGTCGAGGTGCACGCGCACGTATGCGAACGGTGAGCGGCTCCGCGCCGATCGCGCGCATTCGATCTCGAGCATGCGTGCGATCGCGTCGGGCGTCGCCGTCTCGGGGTCGAGCGTGATCGACGCATCGATCGCAAGCGCGCGCGGATGGATCAGCACCGTGACCTCGCCGAGCTGGAGCGCCTCGCCGATCGTAAGCGACGTCGGCACGCCGGCCGCGAGTGCGCTGCCTCGAAGGCGCGTGCCGTTGCGGCTCCCGGCGTCGGTGATCTCGAGCGGCGGATCACCGCGGGTGATGCGCAGGGTGGCGTGGTGACGCGACACGCTCTTGTGCTGGACGACGACGTCGCAGCTCGCGGTGCGGCCGATGCGGACGTCACCCACATCGGGCAACGGCACCGACGTCACGACGCCGTCCACGCTGATCATCGCGCACAGCGGCGGCGACCCTCCGCCGGCCGGCTCCTTTGCGACGTCGGTGTCGATGTCCTCGTAGTCGTCTCGTGCCATGTCTCCGGAGGGACCTCCGGACTCGCTAGCTTACCGAAAAGCCGCGCACGTACGGGGTCAGAACGGGGTAGTGGGGGGTTGCGGTTGCATGGCGTCGGTCATGCGCTTCGTGACCTTCTGCTGGATATCGGGAGGCATCTGACCGTTGCACGCGGACAACGCGTCGGAGTTGTCGCCCGACTCGAGGATGCACTTCTTGAACTCCGCGGGCCAGCCGTCCTGATCGCACGAGTCGCGGAGCGCCCCGACGATCGACGTCAACATCGACTGCATCTGCGGGTTCTGCTGCGTGTCCATCGACGTGCGGAGGAATCCCTCGAGCTTCGCCATGACCGGGGCGCAATCGCCAGTCGCCGTGCCGGCGGCGGGCTTCAGCTCGGGGAACATCAGCGGCGCGCACTTGATCGCGGCGAACTTGTCTGTTGTCTGCGCGATGCACTCGCCTTGCTCCTTGGAGACGTAGGCCTTCTGGCAGGCGCGCTTGTACTTCTGGACGACGGGTTCACGCTCCTCGAGCTCGGCGTAGTTGCCGAGGTCGAACGATGTGAGCAGCTCGCCGATCGCCGCGCAGTCTGCGGGGGGAGGGCGCACACACACGTTCGACAGGCACAGAAGGCCCGGGTCGCACGTGCCGATCGCGAAGTCGTCCTTTGGCTGGCCGGGCTCCGTCTTCGGCGCGATGCAGTCACCGCGCTCCTTGCCATACGCGGCGCGCGGCGCGGCCTGCCCCGGATCCTTGCTGCAACCCAGCCAGATGACAGAGCCGACGGCGACCACCCACACGGACGCGAGCTTCATGCGGTCTAGTTACGCACGAGGTGTGCGGATCGCGCTACCGAGAGGCGACCGTGGATGACGGCCTCGCCAGCGGCGGATGACCCGACCGCCCTACGGTGCGGGCTGGCAGTCGGGCTTGTCCGCGGCATCTTTGGCGTCCGGCGGACTTCCGGGGACACGGCCGGGCCGGGCCGCGTCGAGCACGCCGAGCCGCTTGTTCACCCACAGCACCTGATACGCGTCCGCGGGGAACGGATGAAAGCGCCGCTTCTTCCCACCGCACGCGTAGTTGTTGAAGTGGATCGAGACCAGGTGGAACGTCTTCTTCAGCTTCCGGACGAGATCGATGTGGCGCTGCTCGCCGACGCCGTGCAGCTCCATCGGCAGTTGATCGATCTTCGCGAGGACCTCGTCGGGCGTGGCGAGAAACGTCTCCCACTCCGCACCCTCGACGTCCATCTTCACGATGATGCGCTTGCCCGCGTCGCCGTTCTTTGCGACCTGGTTCGCGAACGTGTCGAACGGCTGGTTCTCCAGGGTCTCGGTGCGACCACCGACGCACTCGTCGTGAAACACGAACGTGCCGCCTGCACACGTGGGGCGATCGTTCGTGAAGCAGTCGTACTGGTGGATCGGGATCCTCCACTTCGTCGCGAGTTGGCAGCCCCAGTTGTCCTCGTACTCGATGCCGTACGAATACGCGGACACGGCACCCTCGACGAGGTTCGTGCACATGAGGTAGCCGCCGTCGTTGGCGCTGCCGACGCGCTCGATCGTGCAGTTCTCGAGCGCGACAGGACGTAGCTCGGCCCAGAGCGTGTCGCGCAGCGAGCTCCGCGGCGGCCCTTTCTTGCAGCCACTCGTGATCGCCAGTGCGGCGACGGCGGTGGCTGCGACGAGCCCCCGCACTAGCCGAGGTGCTTCTGGATCTCGGCTTCGATCTTGGCGCGGGGGGCCGCTCCGATGAGCTGACCGACGACGCGCCCACCCTTGAAGATGAGGAGGGTGGGGATCGATTTGATCTGGTACTGCTGCGGGACGATCTGGTGGTGATCGACGTCCATCTTCGCGACCTTCAGGCGGCCCTTGTA
Source organism: Kofleriaceae bacterium (assembly GCA_046160585.1). Lineage (GTDB taxonomy): Bacteria > Myxococcota_A > Polyangia > Haliangiales > Haliangiaceae > JABFXX01. The sequence continues at coordinate 22,988 of JBJXGN010000281.1, read as the reverse complement.
CTCGTTCGCGAGCGCGTCGACCGTCGGGGCGATCTGCTTGCAGGGCTGGCACCACACGGCCCAGAAGTCCACAAGGGTCGGAACCTCGGACTTGAGGACTTCCGCTTCGAAGGTGGCGTCGGTGACTTCTTTGACGTTCTCGTTTGCCATGGTGGAACTGCCTCCAGATGGGCCGTTGTAACTCCCTATATGGGCCGTGACAACCCAGCCAAGTAGCTTGCTGCCAAGAGCCCCGGTACACTGAGGATCTCGAATGTCGCGCCTGTTTATCTCGGTGGAACGGCTGGAAGCGTGGACGGCGGAAGGTCGCGCCGCGCTCGAAGGAGATCGCATGACGCTGGTCGAGCTCGGTCGCAAGTTCGCGATGGCGCCGGCCGTTCACTTCCTCAGCGCTACTGGGACCGAGACCGATCCGTACGACCTGATCGGGCGCGTGAAGTCCAAGGAAGCCCTCGAGTCGATGGGCGCCGAGCAATTCGCCAACTCGGTGATCTACAACGACACGGCCTACGAGGTGATCGACGGCTTCATCGGCGATCCCTTGCCCCCGTGAGCGTGTCGTCGGCGATCGCGGCGGCGGTGGAGACCGGCGATCGGCTGCTCTCCGTCGAGCCATCGCCCGCGTTCTGGATCGCGGTCGTCATGTACAGCGCAGCGTCGGCGGCGCTGCTCGTCGTGCTCGGCGGCCACGCGCGCGCTCGGCCGATCGCGATCACGCTCGTCGCGCTCGCGTTCGTCGCGCACGGTGTCGACATCGGGTGGCGCGGCACGCAGCAGGTGCACCCCGCGCAGTCGGTGCGCGAGGCGATCGGGTTCCTCGCGTTCATCGTGACCGGCGGCTACCTGCTCGCGAGCGCGCGCTACCGGCTCACGCTCGGCGGCGTCGTCGTGATGCCGGTGTCGCTCGTGCTGCTCGTGATCGCGCGGCTATCGCCGGCGGGCGAGGTCAGCGATCTCTCGGTGCTCGGACGCATCCACATCTCGCTCGCGACGATCGGCGTCGGGGTGTTCGCGCTCGCGAGCGCGCTATCCGCGATCTACATCGTCGAGGAGCGCGCGCTGAAGAAGAAGAAGTTCGACGCGCTCGCGTTCAAGGACAAGGGCGCGCCGCTCGAGGCGCTCGACAAGCTCTCGCACCGGCTGATCTGGGTCGGCTTCCCGATCTTCACGGTCGCGCTCGGGCTCGGGGCCGCGTGGGTGAGCAAGCTCGGCGAGAGCCTCGATCGCCTCGAATATCCGCTCGCGGGCGTTACGTGGATCGCGTTCGCGATCCTCCTCGTCTCGCGCCAGGTCTACGGCTGGCGCGGTAAGCGCGCCGCCAAGCTGACGCTCCTCGGCTTCGCCGCGGCGCTCGCGGTGCTCGCGATCTATCTCGTGCGACGGATGGTGGCGTAAGGGATGTCCGAGCTGTTCGTCGTCGGGATCAGCTGGCGAACCGCGCCGGTCGCGGTGCGCGAGAAGCTCGCGTTTCGCGAGGACGAGCTCGCGGCGACGCTCACGGCGCTCACCCAGGCGCTGCCCGTCAGCGAGGCGCTGCTCGTGTCGACGTGCAACCGCGTCGAGGTGTACGGCGTCGCGAAGGCGGGCACCGATGCCACGGGTGCGGTGCGCACGTTCCTCGCGGAGCAGCGCGGGCTGCGGCCTGCCGACATCGCCGACGTGATCTACGACCACCGCGGCCCGGCGGCGGTGCGGCACGTGTTCCGCGTCGCGAGCGCGCTCGACTCGCTCGTGCTCGGCGAGGCGCAGATCCTCGGCCAGCTGAAGGACGCCTACGAGGTCGCGGGCACGGCGAGCACGTCGGGCCCGGTGCTCGGTCGCTGCCTCGAGCGCGCGTTCGGCGTTGCCAAGCGCGTGCGTACCGAGACGACGATCGCGCGGGGGTCCGCGAACGTGTCGACCGTCGCGGTCGATCTCGCGGGCCGCATCTTCGAGCTGCGCGGCAAGAGCGTGCTGGTCGTGGGAGCGGGCAAGATGTCGACGCTTGCCGCGCGGCACCTGCGCGCGAAGGGTGCCGACCACATCGTCGTCACGAATCGCTCGCCCGAAAAAGCGGAGCGGCTCGCCGACGAGATCGACGGCATCGCGAAGCCGTGGGCCGATCTCGACAAGCTGCTCGCGGAGAGCGACGTCGTAATCAGCTCCACCGGCGCGCGCGAGCCGATCCTGACGAAGGCGCTGTTCAAGAAGGTGATGAAGGCGCGGAAGTGGCGCGACATCGTCGTCATCGACATCGCCGTGCCACGCGACGCGGAGCCCGCCGTCGAAGATCTCGACGGTGTCTACCTCTACAACATCGATCACCTCGAGAGGATCGTCGCGCAGAACCTCTCGGATCGCGCGAAGGCTGCCGAGCAGGCGGGCAAGATCGTCGAGCACGAGGCGAGCCAGTTCGAGCACTGGATGCGATCGCAGGGCGTCGTGCCCGTGATTCGCGCATTGCGCCAGAAGTTCGCGCAGGTCGCTGATGTCGAGCTACAGAAGACGCTCGACGCGCTCGCTCGCAAAGATCACACGCCCGCGCAGCTGCGCGACGCTGTCCAGCAGCTCGTGCGCCTCGTCGTGAACAAGCTGCTCCACCAGCCGACGACCGCGCTGCGCGAGTCCGCCGCCGACGAGGCTGATCTGCGCGCCGACGTGTTGACCGAGCTGTTCGCGCTCGATCCCAGCGAATACGATCGCGACTCCAATCCCACGCTCCCCGAGTCCGTGCCAGAGTCGGAGGCAGGTCCCAAGGTCGTCACGTGAGCCAACGAGTCGTCATTGCAACGCGCGGCAGCCAGCTCGCGCTCTGGCAGGCGGAGCACACGAAGGCGCGGCTCGAGGCCGTGCAGCCGGGCATCGAGGTCGCCTTCGAGGTCATCAAGACCCAGGGCGACAAGATCCTCGACGTGCCGCTCGCCAAGGTCGGCGGCAAGGGCCTGTTCGTGAAGGAGATCGAACAAGCGCTCGTCGACGAGAGAGCCGACATCGCGGTCCACTCGATGAAGGATGTGCCCGCGGAGCTCGCACCCGGGCTCGTGCTCGCCGCGGTGTCCACGCGCGAGGTCCCGTGGGACGCGCTGTGCGCGCGTTCGCCGGTCACGCTGGAGACGCTGCCGAAGGGCGCGAAGGTCGGCACGTCGAGCATGCGCCGCCAGTGTCAGTTGCTCGCGGTACGTCCAGACCTCCAGATCGCGATGCTGCGCGGCAACGTGCCCACGCGCGTGAGGAAGCTCGACGACGGCGAGTTCGACGCGATCATCCTCGCGGCCGCAGGCCTCACCCGGCTCGGCATGGCCGATCGCATCACGCAGCTGCTGCCGCTCGAGCGATCGATTCCCGCGTGCGCGCAGGGCGTGCTCGGCCTCGAGACTCGCGCACAGGACTTCCTAACCGCCGAGCTGATCCGTCGCGCGATGCACGACGCGGCCGAGGAGCGGCGCGTCGCCGCCGAGCGCAGCTTCCTGCTCCGCATGGGCGGCTCGTGCCAGACGCCGCTCGCCGCGCACGCACTCGATCGTGCCGAGGGCGGCCTCCGCCTGGTCGGCATGTGCGGCATGCCCGACGGCTCGAAGATCTTGCGCGCCGAGGTCGGAGGCCACGCCTCCGACGCCGAGTTGCTCGGGCAGCGCCTCGCCGAAGATCTACTCGGGCAAGGCGCGGACGCGATCCTCGCGGCGACGAAGGACTGACGCGCGCGCAACGCGCCATCGGTAGCCTGGGCCGAGCGATCGACGTCGATCGATCTGCTGGTTCAGCTTTCGATGCGCAGGATGATCAGCCCGCGCAGATCGTCGGCCACGTAGATCAGGTCGCCCACGATCACGAGGCCGACCGCGCCCTCGAATGGCTGGCCGGGCGCAGTCTCGACATCGAACGTGTTGTAGTGCGCGATCTCGCGTGGCTGCGTCGGGTCCGCGAGATCGAGCACGCGAATGCCGTCCTGGTAATACGCGATGTACGCGCGATCCCCGACGAGGATCATGTTGTGGATGCCGACCGACTCGCGCGACTGATACCGCCCGATCTCCGCCATGAACGTCGGCGACGTCTCGTCCGCATCGATCACGCGTAAGAACGCGCCGCCCTCGGTCGGCGTCATGCCCTCGTCGCCGTGGATCGCGATCTTTCGACCACCCGCCGTGCCCGCCCACGTCGCGTGTGAATACGACGTCTCGATCCGGCCGAGCTCCGTCGGTGTGCCGAACCCGCTCGCGACGTCCACCGCGACCACGCCGTCGATCGTCTTGTCCGCGTAGATGCGCGTGCCGTCGACGTGAATGTCGTGAATGCCAGCGTCCGGGCCGGTGCCGTTGATCGGGACCGACGCCGAGAGCACTGGAATCGACGGGTTCGTGATGTCGTAGACCGGCACGCTCTCCGAGTAGTTCCCGAGATACAGCCTCGGCGGCGTCGTTTCCGGCGTGATGAACAGCGAGTGCGAATACGCGTTCATGATGCCGGTGACCCTCGGCATGTTGGGCACGGTCACGTCGACGATCGACGTTCCTTCCTCGTCGATCGGCGCCAGATACGCGATCACCTTGCCGTTGCCGCGCGCGAGCTTCACGTCGTTGTACGAGCCGTCGATGAACCCGACGCGCACCGGCTGCGCCGGGTTCGCCACGTCCACCACCTCGAACCCGTCGATGCCGGCGAGATACGCGTACGTGCCGTCGACCGCCACCTGCAGGTGGCGATTCCCGCTGACCTCGCCGACGAGCGACAGGCCTCGTCCGATCGCGGCTTCTTTCGGCTCGAACCGCACGCCGACGCCGTTGCCGAGTCGCTCGCCGCGATCCGAGTCGAACACGCCGTCCACCGTCGCGAGGGTACCGTCGGCCTTCACACACGCGGCGAACACCCTCGCGAACTCGAATGTCTCGTTCGGCCCCTCGAAGCGCCCGTACTGGCGCATGTAGATGCGCGTGCCGTTGCTCCACGTTTGATACGTGATGCCATCGCTGTCATCCGTGTCCTCGGGGATCCATCGCGCGCGACGAAACCCCTCGCCGCACGTCCCCTCGAACTTCGGATAGCTGAACGAGAAGCTCGCGCCCGGCGTGTTCACCCACCACCGCCCCGGCAAATCGCGGAGCCCGCCCTCGACGCACCCAACCAGGGGCACCGCCAGCGGATCCGCAAACGGGCCCGGCAACGGCGGTGCAGGCGCCACGGTGGGGATGCACATCGCCGGGTCCATCGCATCCGGTGTGGGCTCGACGTTGTCCCCGCACCCGACGAACGCACCGAGGGAAGCCACTCCGACGAACATGGCCAATCGCATGGCGGGACTCTACCTCCGGGGCCCCCCATGCACAGAAGGCCGCCCTCGCAATCGATGCCCGGCCGATGCCCCCACCTCGCTACGGCGTGGCGTGAGCTACGAACGTCGGCGACCAACGATGGCGATGGCGACCCCGCCGAGGATCGTGACCGCACACACTGCGAACCGGATGGTCATCGCCTCCCCGAGGACGACCACACCGCCCACCGCGGCAATCGCCGGCACCGACAGCTGCACGATGGCCGCGCGCGTCGCCGGCAACGAGGGCAGCGCCGCGTACCACAGGCTGTACCCGACGCCGCTCGCGATCGCGCCGCTCGCGACCGCGAGCCCGATCCCGCGCACACTCGCGAACGTGATCGCGCATGCGGCCCGGATCTCGCCGTGCACCTCTGCGCCTGCACGAGCCACATCCCCCGCGCTCACACCGGCGGGCGCACTACACGCGACCGCCCCGGCGCTTCCTGCGTCCACGAGCAACAGGTCAACAGCCGCCGCGATCACGACGAGCACGAACGCCATCGGCACGGTTCGCACGAAGTTGTCCGCTGTGATCGCGAGTGGATACTTCGCGCCGCGCCCGCGCAGCGAATACGCTCCCCACGCGACACCCGCGATCGCCATGAGCACCGCGCCGATCGGGTCGGGCGCCGCGAGCCCGGGCGCGGCCAGCGCCACGAGGCCGCCGATCGCCATCGCGTGTCCGAGCCACTCGACCGCGCGCGGCCGCTCTCCGCGAGCGATGCCGGCGCCGACCATCGAGAGCTGCACGAAGGCGAACAGGACCAGCGCACCCGATGCCGTCGTGAGCCGTACGCGAACGAGAATGCGGCCGCGTACGCGAAGAGCGCGAGTGCAGAGATCCACGAGCCTCGCGCCGATGCTGTCGCGCGGGTCGATGTGGCGCTGGTCGATCTGGCGCTCGCGATGCGCGCGAGCAGAGCGAGAGCGAGCGCGCCCGAGAGCAACCGGATCGCGGTGAACGTCGCAGGATCGATCTCGCGCGCCCCCATCGCGGCGCGGCACAACAGCGAGTTCGCCGCGAAGCCAAGCAATGCGGCGATCGTCAGTGCTGCGAGACGTGGCGAGCTCATGCGCTGGGCTCGACGGTATCGCCGTTGCCTATGACGCCATCGACGCGGATGTGTTGAATCTCGACCATCGGGGGATGTCGTCGGCCCGTTCACAGGCCCGCGGATCGGATCATGGGTGGCGAGCTCGACATGGTGGTCGAGATCCAGGCGGACGATCTCCAGAACGATGAACGCGTGGGCGTCTGGGTAGACGGATGTGGTCGATCATGGATCGCGATCTCGATGGGATCGCTCGTGCAACGAGCACGGCTCGCTCGCATCGAACCACTTCAGTAAGCAGTCCACAGCGGCGGCGCGGCCGTTCGCGTCGATGACAATGATCGTTTTTTTGCGACCTTCTCGTCGACGGCCTACGATTTCGGGGCCATGAGCAGGCAAGCGCTATGTGTATTGCTGTTGGTCGGGTGCGCGTCGCCGGTGAAGGCGCTGCGTGAGGACAACCGCCGGCTCGACAAAGAAGTCACCGGGCTGCGCGATGAGAGGCGCGCGCAGGATCGAAAGATGCGCGACCTGCAACACCAGCTCGACAAGCTGCGCGCTGACAAGGTCAGCTCGCTCGTCGCGCAGATGCCGTCATTGCCCGTCGAGGTCGTCGGGCCAAGCGGCGCGGCGAAGGACGCGCGCGAGACCAACGACGGGTCGCGAGTCATCGGTGTCACCGACGATGGAACCGAGATCGTGTACGAGGGCGACGCGGCGATGGGGAAGGTGGCGACGTGGGACGACGAGCCCGTGCGACCGCGTGTGCGTCGCGTCGAGCCCGAGATCGTCGACGTGAACGCGACGCGCGGAAGCGTCGCGAGCGTGCCCGCGAGCTCGTCGAGTGAGCGCATCGAGGTCACGCGTCGCATTCCGCCCGTGAGCGCGCGCGTCGGGCGCACCGCGATGCGCGATCGCGATAGCGCGCCGCTGGAGCGGTCGGACGCGGCGAACGCCGACTATCGCGCCGCCGTGGAGCTCGTCAGGTCGGGAGATCATGCCACCGCGGTCGCGAGCCTCCGCGCGTTCCTCCAGAAGTTTCCGCGCCACGACTACGCAGACAACGCGCAGTACTGGCTCGGCGAGGCGTTCTACGCCCAGAAGGACTACCCGCGCGCGCTCGGCGAGTTCCGCAACGTCATCGAGACGTATCCTCGAGGGAACAAGGTCCCCGACGCGCTCTTGAAGGTCGGCTTTTGCTACCAGGCAATGGGTCAGGGCGAGAAGGCGAGGGCCGTGCTAGAGCAAGTGGTGAACCTCTACCCGAAGACGGAGCCTGCAGCGCTCGCGTCGAAGCGACTCGAAGGAGGCACCTAGTGGCGAAGCGGAACATCCGGCGGATCGTGTTCGGTGCAGCGTCGCTCCTCCCCGCGACCGCGCTCGCGCAGAACGTACCGACGGGAGACGTCAACACGACGCTCGATCCGAGCGCCGCGCCCGGACCCTCCAGGCCGGCCACGCCGCCGGCGGGTGGGGCGAACGGTGGACGCACGGCGGTCCCCGCAGGCGGCGCGACGTCCCCGAACGTGATCGTCGTCGGTCCCGACGGCAAGGTGTCGTCGTCGAACATGCAGGAACCCGCCGAGAACGGGTACTACGTGTCCGGCGGCCAGACGATGTTGCCGACGGTGGAGTCGATCGAATCGCACGCGGGCCCGATCCCGGAGCTGCATGTCGTGCGCACGGGCGACACGTTGTGGGACATCAGCTCGTACTACTTCGCGAACGCGTGGGAGTGGCCGAAGGTGTGGTCGTACAACCCGCAGATCACGAACCCGCACTGGATCTATCCGGGCGACCTCGTGCGGCTGTTACCGCGAGGCATGTTCGTCTCGAACGTTCCCGATTCGGATCCCGAGCAGGTGCAGCCGGTGAAGCCACCAGACGAGTTGCCCGCGCCGGCGCGGCGCACGGGCGTCGGCATCCGGCAGACCGCGTTTGTCGAGAAGAAGGATCTCGATCAAAGCATCGTCATCGATGGCAGCGTCGACGAGAAGGTCCTGCTCGGCGACGGTGACTCCGTGTACCTGAGCTATCCGGAGGGCAAGCCGCCCGCCGTCGGTAAGCGCTACTCGATCTACATTCCCGGCGCGCAGGTCGCGCACGGCAGCAACACGTTCGGTGCGTACGTGAAGGTGATCGGCACGGTCGAGGTCGTGAGCGTGAAGGAGAACAAGCGCGCGCGTGGCGTGATCGTGCAGGCGAACCAGGAGATCGAGCGTGGCGCGAAGGTCGGCCCGCTCGCGAAGCAGTTCAGGAACGTCCCGCCCGTCACACCGAAGGTCGACGCACAGGGGCAGATCATCGGTCTCCTCACGCGAGAGCAGCTGATCGGTGATGGCGAGATCGTGTTCGTCGCGCTGGGCAAGGGCAGCGGCATCGAGGTCGGCAATCGCATGTACGTCGTGCGCCGTGGTGACGGGAGGCCGGAGCTGATGGCCGAGGACGTCGGCAAAGACGATCGCCGGTTCCCTGCGCGCGCGCTCGGCGAGGTCGTGATCGTGGAGGTCGGCGAAAAGGTCTCGATCGCCCTCGTCACGCTCTCCGTACAGGAGATGAGCGTGGGCGATCTGGTGATGATGCAGGCGCCCAAGTAGCGCGCACCCGTACGCGAGCGACCTGGATCAACGGTCAGGACGATTGCGCACCGTATATAAGGAAGGGCGATCGGCGATGTAGCTGAAATCGCTCGTCCGTGGTCCGGCCGACTTGACGGCGCCGTGCGGGGTGGCTATTTGCTTCCCCCCTGTGAACTCGGTTGCCTTTACTCCCGTCACGCTGCCCAGTCGTCTCGTGCAACTCGGCTGGGAGTCCGAGGTTCGCGTGCGCGGTCAGCTCGCGAACCCCGAGCGCTCGGTCGCGATTGTCGGAGCACGTGCTGCGACATACACAGCGGTCGGACGTGCGCATGCGATCGCCAAGCACCTCGCACGACACGGCGTGCACGTAGTTTCGGGCGGCGCCATCGGCGTGGACGGTGCCGCGCATCGCGGCGCGATCGACGGTGGCGGCACGACGACCGTGGTGCTCGGCACCGGCGTCGACGTGCTGTACCCGGCGCGCCACGTTTCGCTGTTTCACGAGGTGCTCGGGTCGGGCGGCGCGCTCGTCAGCATGTTTCCCGACGCCAGCGGGCCGCGGCGCCACACGTTCACCAAGCGCAACGCGCTGATCGCCGCGCTCGCCGATGTCGTTCTCGTCATCGAGGCGGACCTGCGAAGTGGTTCGCTGTCCACGGCCAGCGCGGCACATCGCTACGGGCGCACCGTCGCCGCGTGGCCCGGCAGTGAAGGTTGCGATCGCTTGCTCGCGCAGGGTGCCGCGCTTGTCGAGTGCGAGGGCGATGCACTCGCCGCAGCGATGGGCACACCGCGTGTTCGTCCGCCCGTTCCATTGGATCCGGTCGCGACGGCCGTGCGCGCCGCGATCGACGCGGGATGCGTCACCATCGACGACATCGTTCGGACCACCGGCCTCGCGGTGCGCGCAGTCTTGCGTGCGCTGCCACTGATCGAAATGACGTCAGCGAGGAAGCTGTGAGTAAAGCAAAGGCGAAGAAGCCGGCGGCGAAGGCGAAGGCGAAAGCCGTGGCCAAGCCGACCAAGTCCAAGGCCGATCCGAAGGCGAAAGCCGACCATGCCAAGGACAAGTCCGACGAACGTCGGACGCGTAGCAGCGCCGCAGGCGATGCGAAGGTAGACGACAAGAAGCCCGCGAAGTCAGCAAAGGCCGACAAGGCGAAGGTCGACAAGGCCAACCCTCCCGTCGCGCCCGCGGCGCCAAAGGCCGATGCCAAGCCGGATAAGGGAGGCAAGGGGAGAGGTGCGCCCGGCAAGAAGGGCAAGTGGGGCAAGAAGACCAAGGAAGAGCTCGCGGCGATCGACGCGGAGGTCGCAGCGATCGAGGCGGAGATCAAGCGCAAGCCCAAGAAGGTGAAGCCGGGCAGCGCGCTCGTCGTCGTCGAGTCGCCCGCGAAGGCCAAGACGATCGGCAAGTACCTCGGCGCTGGCTACGTCGTGAAGGCGTCCGTCGGTCACGTGCGCGATCTGCCCAAGAGCAAGATCGGCGTCGACTTCGACAACAACTTCGAGCCGTCGTACGAGGTGCTCGAGGGCAAGAAGAAGGTCGTCGCGGAGATCCGCAAGGCCGCGCGCGAGAACGAGACCGTGTATCTCGCATCCGACCCCGATCGCGAGGGCGAGGCCATCGCGTGGCACATCGCCGAGGAGATCAAGGACGTCAACACGAACTACAAGCGTGTCCTGATCAACGAGATCACGAAGAAGGGCGTGAACGCGGCAATCGCGGCGCCGCGCATGATCGACATGAACAAGACGGACGCGCAGCAGGCGCGCCGCATCCTCGATCGTCTCGTCGGCTACGAGATCAGCCCGATCCTGTGGAGCAAGGTGCAGCGCGGTCTATCGGCCGGTCGCGTGCAGTCCGTCGCCGTGCGCCTCGTGTGCGAACGCGAGGAAGAGATCAAGGCGTTCAAGCCCGAGGAGTACTGGTCGGTCGAGACCACGTGCGTCCAGGCGCCCGGCGCAGAGCACTCGCCCGAGGACGATAAGCGCCTTCGGTTCGGCGGGCGCATCTTCAAGTGGAAAGGCGAGAAGGCCGAGCCGAAGACAGAGGCCGAGGCGCACGAGATCCGCGACGAGCTCGCCGCGGGCAACGCCACCGTCTCCAACGTCGAGAAGAAGGAGCGCCGCAAGAAGGCGCAGGCGCCGTTCATCACGTCGCGCTTGCAGCAGGATGCGGCGCGCAAGCTCCGCTACTCCGCGAAGCGCACGATGGCGCTCGCGCAGCGCCTGTACGAAGGTGTGGAGCTCGGTGACGAAGGCCCGACGGGTCTCATCACCTATATGCGTACGGACTCGACGCGTGTCTCCGACGACGCGATGACGGCGCTGCGCGATCACATCCGCGACACGTACGGCCCGGAGTACCTTCCCGAAGAGCCCAACACGTACGGCAACAAGGACCGAGCGCAGGACGCCCACGAGGCGATCCGCCCGACGCTCATGGAGTGGTCGCCCGACAAGGTCGCCACGGCGCTCGCGGAGCACCCCGAGGGGAACGAGCTCACCAAGCTGTACACGCTGATCTGGCAGCGCTTCGTCGCGAGCCAGATGGTGCCCGCGGTGTACGACGCGACCACGGTCGACATGGATCGCGGCGCCGCGCAGCTGCGCGCCACCGGGCAGATCCTGAAGTTCGCGGGCTACACCAAGGTCTACGAGGTCGCCGAGACCGACGACGCGAAGGCCGAGGCTGCGGAGTCCGCGGATCGCCTGCTGCCGCCCGTCGAGGTCGGCGACGCGATCGTGCTCGAGGAGATCCGCCCGGAGCAGCACTTCACGCAGCCGCCGCCGCGGTTCTCCGAGGCATCGCTCGTCAAGGAGCTCGAGGAGCGCGGCATCGGTCGCCCGTCCACCTACGCGTCGATCATGTCGACGATCGCGGATCGTGGCTACGTCGAGAAGCGCGAGGCGCGGTTCTTCCCGACCGAGCTCGGCATCCTCGTGAACAGCCTGCTCGTGCAGAGCTTCCCGGAGATCGTGTCGAGCGACTTCACCGCGAAGATGGAGTCCGATCTCGACCGCGTCGAGGACGGCCAACAGGACTGGCGCAAGCTCCTCGGTGGCTTCTACGAGCCGTTCAAGATCGAGCTCGAGACGGCCAAGACCGAGATGCGCGACGTGAAGCGCGAAGAGATCGCGACCGAGTGGGTGTGCGAGAAGTGCGGCAAGCCGATGGTCATCAAGTGGGGCCGCAACGGCAGCTTCCTCGCGTGCCAGGGCTATCCCGAGTGCCGCAACACGATGGAAGTGGTGAAGAACCTCGACGGCACGTGGGAGAAGGTCCCGCCCCAGACGACCGACGAGATCTGCGAGACGTGCGGCGCGCCGATGACCGTCAAGCGCGGTCGCTTCGGCAGCTTCCTCGCGTGCACGAAGTACCCCGAGTGCAAGACGACCAAGCCGATCTCGCTGGGCGTCAAGTGCCCGCGGCCCGGCTGCGGTGGCTTCATCGCGGAGAAGCGGTCGCGTCGCGGCAAGCCGTTCTACGGCTGCTCGAACTGGGCGAAGAAGCAGTGCGACTTCGTCGCGTGGGACAAGCCGATCCCGCAGCCGTGCCCGACCTGCCAGGCGAAGTTCGTCCTCAAGAAGGAGACCAAGCGCGGCATCACGCTCCGGTGCATGGAGTGCGACTGGCAGCAGGGCGTCGCGGACCCCGAAGAAAGCGCCGCCTGACGCTCACGATCGCACGCTGTCCCGATTGCGATCGCGAGCTCGAGCGCGGCGATCGCGAGCGCTACACGTGCGGGGCGTGCGGTCGCCGGTGGTTGCGCATCGGGCTCCTGTTCGAACCCGAAGAACCCGAGGTGGTCGCGGAGGCGCGCGTCGTGAGCGAGGGCCCGGGGGCGCACGGACCGAAGGCCGTCCTCAGTGCGTGCTGCTACGCGATGTTCGACGACGCCGGGTGGGAGAAGTCGGCGTGCTCGGCGTGCGGCAAGCGCTACATCCGTGTCGGGATCGCACTCGTCCCCGAGTAGCGTCCGCCGCACATCGAGACGATCGCTCGCGGGCGCGGTCGTCTTCGAACGTGCTGCGCGTTGGCGCTCGTCACGCTGGCGTCTCACGCGTTGGCGGCGCGCAGATCGTTTGGTACACGTTCTTCGTGACGCCGGTCTTGGTCGCGTTCTTCGTGTCGATCGTCCTCGCGGGATCCGCGTTGACGCTCGCAAAGCGCAACCGCGAGCCGTGCTCCGCGTGTCGCAAGGGCGAGCTCGTGCACGGTCGCGACTTCGCGTGGCACTGCAAGGCGTGCAAGGCGCGGTTCGTGCGCGAGAGTGGCAGGCTCGTGCAGCGCGATTGACGTGTCCGTGATCGCGTCCACGCAACAGCTCTCGTCGCGTCGCGCCCACCGCGGTATGGTGCGCGCGTGTGGACTCCCGAGGTCACCGTCGTCGGCGCCGGCATGGCCGGTAGCGAGGCCGCGTGGCAGCTCGCCGAAGCCGGCATCCGCGTCGCGCTCGTCGAGATGAAGCCGTGCGCCATGTCGCCGGCGCATCAATCGCCGCTGCTCGGCGAGCTCGTGTGCTCCAACTCGCTGCGTAGCGACGACAGCGTGGCACCTGCCGGGCTCCTCAAGCACGAGCTGCGCCGCTGCGGGTCGCTCGTGATCGCGTGCGCCGACCGACATCGCGTGCCGGCGGGGCAGGCGCTCGCCGTCGAGCGCTTCGGCTTCGCGCGCGCGATCACCGAGCGGCTCGCGCTGCACCCCAACGTGCGCATCGAGCGCCGGCCGATCGACGAGCTGCCCGACGGCCCGGTCATCGTCTGCACCGGCCCGCTGACCGAGGGTGCGCTCGGTGAGGTGATCCGCGCGGAGCTCGGCGGCGATCGCATGTACTTCTACGACGCGATCGCACCGATCGTCGCGGCCGAATCGATCGACTGGGACTTCGCGTTCCGCGCGTCGCGCTGGGGCCGCGACAGCGCGCCGTCTCCGGACGCAGCAGCGGACGCGGAGGCGGCGGATGCGAGCGCCGGTGGCGACGTCGGTGTCGGCGACTACGTGAACTGCCCGATGAACAAGGTCGAATACGACGCGTTCGTCGAGGCGGTGAACGGAGGCCGCAAGGTCTTGCCACACGACTTCGAGGAGCCGAAGTACTTCGAGAGCTGTATGCCGATCGAAGTGATGGCGGAGCGCGGCCACGAGACGCTGCGCTTCGGTCCGATGCGCCCGATCGGACTTCGCGATCCGCGCACGGGGCATCGGCCATGGGCGGTCGTCCAGCTGCGCCCGGAGAACAAGTACCTCACCGCGTACAACCTCGTCGGCTTCCAGACGCGGCTCGCGTACCCCGAGCAGCAGCGCATCTTCCAGATGATCCCGGCGCTGCGCCGAGCCGAGTTCCTGCGCTTCGGATCGATCCACCGCAACACGTACATCGACGCGCCCGCGCGGCTCGGCGACCGCTTCGAGTTGCGCACGCGCCCCACGGTCCGGTTCGCTGGCCTCTTGACCGGCGTCGAGGGCTACATCGAGTCGTGCGCGATGGGCCTCGTCGTCGCGTGGCTCCTCGCGGCGGAGCTGCGCGGGACCACACGCGTGCCTCCTCCGCCGACGACGATGCTGGGCGGGCTGTACCAGCACGTCACGGCGCCGCGCGAAGGCAAGTACAAGTACGGCCCGACGAACGTCAACTACGGCCTGTTGCCGCCGCTCCCCGGGACACGCAAGGACAATCGCAAGGAGCGCATGGCCGAGCGTGCACGTGCGGATCTCGAGACCTGGCTCGCGAGCTCGGCCGAGGCCTAGGGGCGTGGGAACCGAGTCCTCCGTCGGCAGTCTTCGTGGAGGCCATGGACGGCAGTGAGCGCTGTTATCATCGTGCGATGCTGCGCACGTGCGTCGTCGTCTGGTGCGCGGTCGCGCTCGGCGCGTGCATCGATGCGGACCTCGTTCCGTGCGAGAACGGTGTCGCGTGCCCGGCGGGTACGGTGTGCGACGAGCCGCACAAGACCTGCGTGACACCCGAGCAGGCGACGGTGTGCCGATTCAAGCTCGAGCGTGATCCGTGCCTCGAGAACGGCGCATGTCATCACGGGATCTGCGTACCGATCGAATGCGGCAACTGGCTGCGCGATCCGGTGGAGATGTGCGACGACGGCAACACGATCTCGGGAGACGGTTGCTCCGCGGACTGCACGACGGACGAGACGTGTGGCAACGGCGTGATCGATCCGGCGCGCGGAGAGGTCTGCGACGACGGAGCACTCGCGAGTCACGACGGGTGCGACTCGCGGTGCCGCACGGAGACGATGCGCTTCACGCCGCTCGTACAGACCACCGGCCTGTTGCGCGAGTTCGCGGCGCACGCGTTCGACGACGCACGCGGCACTCTGGTCATCTTCGGTGGGCTCGACGAGAACGGCGATCGCAGGGGTGAGACCCTCGAATTCGACGGCGCCACGAGGGCGCTCCGCGTTCGCACGCCGCAGATCTCGCCGACGCCGCGGCACGGCGCCGCGATGGCGTACGACGCGGAGCGAAACCATGTCGTGTTGTTCGGTGGTAGCGGTCTGGCGGGGCCCGTCGCGGACACGTGGACCTGGGACGGCGAGCAGTGGCACGTGATGCAACCCGCGACGTCGCCGTCGCCGCGCCTGCAGGCGAGCATCACCTACGACAGTCGCCGAAACCGCGTGCTGCTCTTTGGCGGTCGTGGGGCGAACGGAGTCCTGGCGGATCTATGGGCGTGGGACGGAACCACGTGGATCGAGTTGACGGAGAGCTCGATCGTGCCGCCGCCGCGCGAGCGCGCGATGTTCGCCTACGATCCGGTGCACGATCGCGTCGTGTTGTTCGGCGGTATTGCGAGCGGGATAGCGCAACCGGACATGTGGCTGTTCGATGGCACGACATGGGAGACGCTGACGCCACCGGGGATCCCGTCCGCGCGGCTCGGCGGAACGCTGACGTTCGACGCCGTGCGCGGCGGCCTCGTGATGATCGGTGGGTCGGTTCCGTCGCCGGCGCTGCTGTGGGATGGCAACCAGTGGACGGCGATCGGCGTTTCGAACACCGTGATGGCGGGTCGCGAATACCACATCGCGTTCTTCGACCCTCAGATCGGGGCCACCGTCGGGGGGCTCGGCTCGATCGCCGCCGTACTGCAGCCGGATCTACACCGGCTCGACGGCGATGCGTGGAGTGTCCTCGCGCAGACCGAGGGGCCGCCAGGACTGAACCACGCCTCGATGGCATACGACATGCGGCGCGGCGAGGTCGTGATGTTCGGCGGCACGTTCGGTGGTTCGTCTCGAGAGACATGGCTGCACGACGGCACTACATGGATCCAGAAGACACCCATGCAGCCGCCGCCGGCACGCTTCGCGGCAGCGATGGCCTACGACGAGGGCCGCGGCAAGGTCGTGATGTGGGGCGGCAACCCGCTCGACGCGGACGTCCACGAGTGGGAGGGCTTCGAGTGGAGCCTGACGACGCCGGCTGCGCCCTCGCCGACGCCCCGGGCGCGCGCCGAGATGGTCTACGATCCGATGAGCCGCACCACCGTGATGTTCGGCGGCGAGAGTGGCGCCGAGCGGTTCGGCGACACGTGGCAATGGAACGGAGCCGCGTGGACCGAGGTGACGACGTCGCCCGCGCCGTCTGCGCGGTCACATCACACGATGGCCTACGATCGCGCGCGCGGCGAGGTGGTCCTGTTCGGTGGGATCGAGGCGGTCACCAACGAGCGCCTCGCCGACACGTGGACGTGGACCGCGAGCGGTGGCTGGGTCCTGCGCCAGCCCCTCGCCTCACCGTCGCCGCGCATTCAGGCGGTGATGGCGAACGACCCGTATCGCGACGAGGTCGTGCTGGTCGGCGGCACGCAAGGTAACAATCCGCTCGGTGACGTGTGGACGTGGGATGGCACCACGTGGAGTCGCCGATTCCCCGACGATCCGCCGCCGCTGCTCGCCGCCGCGGCCGCGGCGTACGACAACGCGCGCCGCCACCTGATCGTCTTCGGATCGGAGGGCACGTGGCGGTTGCAGTGGCGCGGGACCGCCGCCGACGAAGCATGCAGAACTGCGATCGATCGCGACGGCGACCAGCTGCGTGGCTGCGCGGATCCCGACTGTGCGGCGTATTGCACGCCGCTGTGTCCCGACGCGTCGGCGAACAGCCCGTGCGCGGGACCGATCTGCGGCGACCAGATGTGCTCGCCGGTGGAGTCGTGTCGCCTGTGCGATCGCGACTGCGGGTTCTGCACGGCGCGCTGCGGCGACTCCTATTGCGACGGTGGCGAGACGTGCTCCGGCGAGTGCCCGTGATACAGCTCGGCTCGTGAAGCGACTCCTCGGAAAGTTTGCGGTCGTGACGGGTGGATCGAGTGGCATCGGCGCCGCGTGCGCGGAGGCGCTCGCGAGTGAAGGCGCCGCTGTGCTCGCGACGGGGCGGCGCTTCGACCCCGGTCCGACGAGCCATCCCGCGCTGGGCCAGGTCGCGCACGCGCACCTCGACGTCACCGACGAGGAGTCCGTGCAGCGCGTGTTCGGCGACATGCCCGAGCTCGACATCGTCGTCTGCGCGGCGGGCGTCGGAACGTTCGGTCCGATCGTTAACGCGACGACCCAGAGCGTGCGCGAGATGCTCGACGTGCATATCATCGGCGTCCTCAACTGCGCGCGAGCGGCGCTGCACCGCATGCAGCCGAAGCGGCGCGGTCACATCGTCGTCATCGGCTCGCACGTCGCGCACCGATCGTTCACCGACTGTGGCGGCTACACGGCCGCGAAGGCGGGCCAGCTCGGGCTCACGCGCGTGCTCGCCGAGGAGGCGCGCCCCTACGACGTGCGCGTCACCGCAGTGCTTCCGGGGGCGACGGACACGCCGATCTGGGACGAGCGGCCGGGCTTCGATCGCACGAAGATGATGAAGCCCGACGACGTCGCAGGCTTCCTGGTGTCCATCGTCGCGCGCCCGAGCATCGCGGTCGAAGAGGTGACGATCATGCCCCCCGCCGGCGCACTGTAGTCATCGACGCGATCTTGGAACGGCGATCGGCGAGCACTCACATCGCAACGGGCGCCGCGTGCGGGATCGCGAGTGCGCGATCCTGTCGCTGGTGCCATCCGAGGCGAAGAACGCGCGGATCGCCCGCGAGCACGTCGTGGATCCGGATCAGCATCGCGCGCGTCGGCGCGCCGAGGTCGGCGCCGGTCCACGCACGCGTGAGCTCGAGCGTGTAGCGATCACCCGCGACGAGGCGGACCACGTCGAGCTCGCGTTCGCCCTTGCGCGCGCGGATCGCGAGCTCGGTGCGCGGCCGATCGACGCTGCGTGCATGGTCCTCCACGACCCAACCATCGAGTGCGAGCGCCTCCGCGATCGCGGCGAGTAACGCGCGCGCGTGCGCCGGATCGGCCAGCTCGAACTGCACGAGCGTGCGCACGTGTTCGGGGTCGGCCAGGATCACGTCGACGTCGAGCCCGCGCCGATAGCGCTGGATCAGCTTCCGCGTGACGGCGGCATACGCCAGGACCGCGAGCCAGTGCATGCCTCGGGTATACCGTCAGTGCTGCGTGTCGGCGAGCGAGAGGCCGGCAAAGGCCGTGTCATCGCGCAGGGGCTTCGCGACACCGAAGTCCAAGGACAATGCGTTGCCGGTGTCGCCGAGCGGGACCACCGTTCCGATCGAGCCGTACACGTAGAGCTCGGACCTCAGGTGGACTGGATCTGGCTGTTTCGGGGCCCACGGGCCGTAGGGGACGTCTCCCTTGGCTTCGCGCGCGTGCCGTTCACGGGTGGCGCGGACGTCGGGGCCTTCGTCGAGGTGGCCGAACGGCGCACCGTCGATGATCGGCAGCGACGCGGCCAATCCCGCCGAGAGATACGGCACCACGTAGTCGTTCGGGTGGGCGATCGCGCCACCGGCATGGAGCTGGAGGCTCACCATGCCGCTCGTCAGCACCGAAACGCCGGCGCCGTAGGTGAGCGCGACCCAGTCGTGCGCGCGAGGAGTGCTCTTTCCGTAGCCGCGGAGCGCGAAGAGCCAGAGCTTCGTGCCATCCGCGTCGATCCACCCGATCCCGAGCTCGGCGCCCAGCGCGGTGCGCTCTGTGTCCTGCCGCTCGACCCGAATCGCACCGCCGAGCCCGACACCACCCAACCCCTGCATCGCGACACCGACGACGAGCGAGAGGGTGACCTCGTCGACGGCTTCGGCAGCCGTCGACGCGTGAAACGGCACCATGGGTGCCGGTGGTAATGCGCGGCACGCGAACAGCGTGATCGCTCCTACAACGATGGTCCGCACGCCCGTACAGTGACGAAAACTCGCGCGCCGCGCCACCCGCGGCACATCCTTGCCACGTGGACTGGGACACCGCCCGCGCCGCCTTCCAGCAGTACCTCGAGGTCGAGCGCGCGTATTCGCCGAAGACCGTCGAGGTGTACCTGCGCGACGTGGGTGCGCTCCGCGCTCACCTAGCCGAGAAGCGGGGAAAAGACCTCCCGCTCGCGCGCGTGTCCGCGCTCGAGATCCGTAGCCTGCTCGCTGCGCTATTCGGCGATAACGGCCCGGCGACGATCGGTCGAAAGCTGTCGAGCATCCGTGCGTTCTGCCGCTTCCTCGTCAAGCGCGGCGTGCTGGCCGGCAACCCGGCCGCGGCGATCCGCGGCCCCAAGAAGCACCGCGGCTTGCCACGCGCGCTCGATGTCGATGACGCGACGCAGCTCGTGGAAGCGCCCGTGCGCACGGGCCGCACGAGCCATCGCACGCTGAGCAGCGCCGAGCAGGCGCGCCACGACCTGTTGCGCACGCGCGACGCCGCGCTGATGGAGCTGCTCTGGGGCACGGGGCTCCGCGTGTCCGAGGCGTGCGCGCTCGACACAAGCGACATCGATCGCGATCGCTATGGCGTGCCGATGCTGATCGTGCGCCGGGGCAAGGGTGGCAAGCAGCGACAGGTGCCCGTCGTGAGCGGCGCGGACGACGCGCTGCGCGCCTACCTCGCGATCCGCGCGGACCTCGCCGCGACCGGCGACGCGCTGTTCGTCAACGCGGGCGGCGAGCGCATCACGCCGCGCAGCGTGCAACGCATGGTGAAGCGGTGGTCGATCGCAGGCGGTATTCGCGCGACCGCCACGCCGCACGGCCTACGCCACTCGTACGCGACGCACCTTCTCGACGGTGGCGCCGACCTGCGCGCGATCCAGGAGCTGCTCGGTCACGCGAGCCTGTCGTCGACGCAGATCTACACCAAGGTGTCCCTGGATCACCTGACGCGGGTCTACGACGACGCCCACCCGCGCGCGAAGACCAAGTCGTAGATCGCGCGTCGAGCGGTCAGCGACGCCGACGGCCGGCTCGTGCTAAGCGATCGCTGGTGAAAGTCGAGATCCACGGCACGACCATACTGTCCGTTCGGCGAGGGAACACCGTCGTCGTCGCGGGGGATGGCCAGGTCACGCTCGGGAACACGGTCGTGAAGGGCGGGGCGCGCAAGGTGCGGCGGTTCGGCGAGGGCAGAGCGATCGGCGGCTTTGCCGGCGGCGCCGCGGATGGCATCGCGCTGTTCGAGCGCCTCGACGAGAAGCTGCGGGAGCAGCGCGCCCCACTGCGCCGCGCGGCCGTGGAGCTTGCCAAGGAGTGGCGTATGGATCGCGCGCTGCGCCGGCTCGAGGCGATGCTCGTCGTCGCGGATGGCGAGTCGACGTTCATTCTGTCGGGTTCGGGCGACGTGATCGAGCCCGACGACGGGGTGTGCGCGATCGGCTCGGGTGGCAGCTACGCGCTCGCCGCGGCTCGCGCGCTCGTTCGCAACACGGAGATGTCCGCACGCACGATCGCCGAGGCGTCGATGCAGCTCGCCTCCGAGATCTGCATCTACACCAACGCGTCGCTGACGATCGAGGAGCTGTCGTCGTGAACCCGCCCTTGACCGATGGCCAGCTGACGCCGGCGAAGATCGTCGAGGAGCTCGATCGCTACGTCGTGGGACAGCGCGACGCGAAGCGGGCTGTCGCGGTGGCGTTGCGCAATCGCTGGCGCCGCCAGCAGGTGCCCGGCGATCTACGCGACGAGATCGCGCCGAAGAACATCATCATGATCGGCCCGACGGGCGTCGGAAAGACGGAGATCGCGCGCCGCCTCGCGCGCCTCGCACGCGCGCCGTTCCTCAAGGTCGAGGCGAGCAAGTTTACCGAGGTCGGCTACGTCGGTCGCGATGTCGATTCCATCGTCCGCGATCTCGTCGAGGTCGCCGTGAAGCTCGTGCGCGAAGAAGAAGCGAGCCGTGTACGCCCGCGCGCGAAGGATGCAGCGGAGGATCGCCTGCTCGACCTGTTGCTGCCGCGCGGCTCGGGTCGTTCGTTCACCGACCGCCCGGGCGAGGCGCCGGGGCCGGACGCCACGCGCGAGAAGCTCCGCACGATGCTTCGCGACGGCAAGCTCGACGAGCGCGAGGTCGAGGTCGAGCTCGCCGACGACGCGAACCCGCTCGTCTCCGTGCTCGGCGGTCAGCCGGGCATCGACGAGAGCGCACTGTCCGGCCTGAAGGACATGTTCGGCGCGCTGGGCCGCAGGACGAAGCGCCAGAAGATGAAGGTCCCGCAGGCATGGCGCGCGTTGACCGAGCAGGAGGTCGACAAGTTGATCGATCACGACGCGGCCACGCGCGAAGCCGTCTCGCGCGCGGAGAACGCGGGCATCGTGTTCATCGACGAGATCGACAAGATCGCGACGAGCCGCGAGCGCCACGGCGTGGATGTCTCGCGCGAGGGCGTGCAGCGCGATCTACTGCCGATCGTCGAGGGCTCGACGGTGACCACGAAGTACGGCCCGGTGAAGACCGACCACGTGTTGTTCATCGCCGCCGGAGCGTTCCACATGGCAAAGCCGAGCGACCTCATCCCGGAGATGCAGGGGCGCTTCCCGATCCGGGTGGAGCTGTCGCCGCTCACCGCGGCCGACTTCGTACGCATCCTCACCGAGCCGCAGAATGCGATGACCCGCCAATACGCCGCGCTACTCGCGACCGAGGGCGTGACGATCGAGTGGACCCCAGAGGCCGTGCAGGAGCTCGCGTCGATCGCGGCCGATGTGAACCGCCGCACCAACGATATCGGCGCGCGCCGCCTGCACACCGTGCTCGAGCGCTTGCTCGACGATCTGCTCTAAAACGCGCCCGACATCGGCACGCAGACAATCCCGATCACGTCCGCATACGTCCGCGAGCGCCTCGGAGCGCTCGTCGCCGACGAGGATCTCGCGCGCTACATCCTGTAGCTCGCACGTGACTGCTCCGAGCGCTCGGGCGATGAGCACGGCGAAACCGTGCTCGGTCAGCCCCCCGATTCGCGTCGGGACCTCGTGCGTCCAGAAGTGGTAAACCAACCGGGTGAGCGCCACCCAAGCAGATTTGTTGTCCCTCGCGGACAAGGTCTTCATCAAGAACTACCGCCAACAGCCGATCGTCCTGTCGAAGGGTGCCGGCTGCGAGGTGTGGGACGTGGCAGGAACGCGGTTCCTCGACATGACGGCGGGTATCGCCGTGTGCGGGCTCGGCCACGCGCACCCCGCGTGGGTCGCACGGGTGAGCGCGCAGCTCGGCACGCTCGTCCACGTCTCGAACCTCTACTGGAACGATCAGCAGATCATCGCGGCGAAGAACATCGTCGATCGGTCGTTCGCGGATCGCGTGTTCTTCTGCAATTCCGGAGCGGAGGCGAACGAAGGTGCGCTCAAGCTCGCGCGCCGCTATCAGTTCGTGAATGGCGCGCCGGAGCGCACGACCATCGTGTCGACGCACGGCAGCTTCCACGGCCGTTCGTTCGCGACGGTTTCGATCACGGGCCAGCCCAAGTACCGCGAGGGGTTCGGCCCGATGGTCGGCCCCGTCGAGTTCCTGCCGTACGGCGATCTCGCGGCGGCGACCGCGCTCCTCGAGAAGAAGACCGCGTGCTGCATGATCCTCGAGCCGATCCAGGCCGAGGGCGGCATCTCGGTGCCACCTGCGGGGTACCTCGCGGGGCTGCGCGAGCTGTGCGATCGCACCGGCACGCTGCTCGTGTTCGACGAGGTCCAGACCGGCATGGGCCGCACGGGCGCGTGGTTCGGT
>JBJXGN010000280.1:0-14643 GCA_046160585.1 Kofleriaceae bacterium | reverse complement strand
CCGGCTCTTAGAGTTCCTGAAGGGGCTCTGATAATGCCGAGCCAGGGCAGTGTCGCCATGGTTGTCGTCGACGGACTCGCGCAGGCGTCGTCGCGGCTCGCGGAATAATCAAGGGCTCGGTGTTATGGCGTCTATGCCGAGCTCGGGATAGGCGGCATACCTTCGGGACTCACGCCGCACTGTTTGGCGTGAACCCGTGGCGGCTGCAGTCGTGGATGGGGCACAAGCGGATCGACGAGACGATGATCTACGTCCACGTGGCGGAGAACCATCGGCGCGAGATCCCCGAGCCCTGTTCCGTGGCTGCTTTGAGCGAGGCCGACCCGGATCGCCGCGTCCTCGCGATGCTCTCGGCTCGGGGCAAAAACCTGCCAAAAACCGAGGTGCCGAAAACGAAAGAAGCTGCCGCCGCAGCTTCTTAGGTGGTGGAGATAAGGGGGATCGAACCCCTGACCTCGTGAATGCCATTCACGCGCTCTCCCAGCTGAGCTATATCCCCTGAGTCGGACCGGTTTACTACCGGCGGGACCCCGACCTGTCAAGGTCGGAACGCACGAGGACCGAGCCTTCGTCGGCGGTCACGCCGCAAGCGCGTGGACCGATGTCGTGTCGAGCACTACCAACGACCGATCGGAGAGCTCGAGCCAGGGTTCGTCGGTGAGCTGTTCGCTGGCCACCATCGTCGCGGTGTCGCGGACGAGCGTGAACAACGATCGACCCGCTCGGTGCGCATACAACTGGGAACCACAGGAGAGCAGGAACGTCGACGAGCCGAGCTCGCCGAGTCCGTGCAGTATGCGAACCGCCGCGCTCACACCCCGCTCGATCTCTCCAGCAGTGGCGATCTGGGTCCGGACGAACGCGAACAGTCGCTCGCTGTCGGTCTCTCCATCGATCTGCGCGGTGTGTTCCGGAGCCGTTCGCGCGACCAGCGGCGTCACGTCGGGGAGCGTGCCGTTGTGGGCGAACACGAAGCCGTCGCGATGGAAGGGGTGCGTGTTTGCGAGCGAGCACGCGCCCACGGTCCGCTTGCGAACGTGCGCGATCACAAGCCGGCTCTGCCAGCTCGCGATCTCGGCGTACCGCTCGGAGCTCGCCGCGCATGCCGTGCTGCGCTCGATCTGCCACGCGTCGTCGCTGCGGATCGCGACCCCCCACCCATCGAAGTGGTCGAGAGACAGGGTGCGTAGGCTCCGCGTGGCCTCGTACAGCCACATCTGTGGGGACCGGGCCGACTCGGCGGCCATTCCGAACATCCGACACATCGCTTCTACTCTATGCAACGCGCGATCGAACGCGAACATTCGGCAGCGGCCAGGGACCGAGTCGCGAGTCGCGAGGCCAGCGCCGGCTCAGAAGCGGCGATCTAGCGCTGCATCGACTTGCGAACGTCGTCCTCGAACGAATTGCGAATGAGATCGACGGTCGCTTGGCGGAGGCGCTGCTTCGTGCCGACGAACGCTGGCTTCGAGAGCGCGGCGAAGCGCTTCGCTTCGGTCTGGGCGGTCGCGAGGAGTGTGTCGGCGGGAACGACCGCGTCGACGTAGCCCGCGGCGCGCGCGTCGGCGGGCGTGTAGATGTTGGCGAGGAGCGTGGCGCGCGTGAGCTCGGTCGGCAGCAGGCGTGCGCGTGCGAGCTCCATCGCGAGCACGGGAACGGGCAAGCCGATCGCGACCTCGTTGAGGCCGATCTTGTAGGCGCCGTCGGCGACGATGCGATGATCGCCGGTGAGCACGACGAGTGCTCCGCCCGCGAGCGCATGACCAGTCGCGGCGATGACAAGCGGCATCGGGAGCTCGAAGAGGCGGAGGAGGAGATCCGAGCCGCGGCGGAGTAGGTCGATCGCGGCCTCGGGGCCGGACATCATCACGCGCAGATCGAAGCCCGCGCAGAACTTGTCGGGGCGCCCCGCGAGCACGACCGCGCCGGCCTCGGCCTTCGCGCGATCGAGCGCGGCGACGACCTGCTCGATCATCGCGACGGAGAGCGCGTTGGCTTTCCCGTCGTCCATCGTGATGGTGGCGACGTTGTCGGCGAGCTCGTAGCGGACGATCGAATCACTCATACGCGCGAACGTAGCGCATCACGCGGCGCGAACGTCAGTCGTCGTTCGATGGTTTCGCCGGCACGTCGTCGGGGTGCATGTAATCGGCGAGGTCGGCGTCCTCGTCGTCGCCGAACGAGATGCCGCCCTTGCGGTGCGGATCTTTGGGCAACGGAACGCGGCGCGCGGGGGGCGCGGCAGCCTGTGGAGCTTCGTCGACAGAAGCACCGGGATCGACCGGGCGCCACACACGTGCCGCGGGCTTCGCCGGCTTCGGCGGTGTCCAGCGCGACGAGCTGGTCGTGCCGTCGTCGCGCGACGAGCGCGTGTCGAAGCGGCTGCGCGATGGTGGCTGTGCGACCTCGCGATCTCGACCGCGCGTGCGCTCGGGTTCGCGAGCATGGCCCGCGTCGGCGTCGTCGCCGTCGAGCTTGTCGAGGTGGCGAAGCACGTCGCGCGCTTCAGGCAGCTCCTCGGGATCGATCTCGCCGCGGCGCACCAGGTCGAGGACGATCTCTCCGAGCTCGATCAGCGCGTCGTTGCGGCGCGCGTCGGAGCGATAGCTGTCGAACCGCTCCCGCCCCTCACGCACGCCGCGCTCGAGGACCTCACGCACGCCTCCGGCTTGCGCGAGCGCCGATCGGAGCAGCGTGCCGAGCGTGGTGGTTCCGCGAGGGTCAGGGGGGCGGCGCTTCGAGGCCATGAATCGGAGCCTACGCTGGATTGCGGGTGCGTGTTACCGTCGACGCACGGTGCGGTCCGCGTTGACGATCGGCTTGGCCCTCGGGGCCATAGTAGGTGCGGGGTGCCCGCCCCCAGAGCCGCCGCGATCGTTGCCGCCCGTGTCGACCGGCAAGGTGCGCGTGCGCGTGTTTACGGAGCCATCGCCGGTGCGCATGGTCGTGGGCGCCGAGCGCTTCGTGTTCGTGGCGACGGGTGACGACCTCGAGCGCTTCGACGAGGGCGGCGGCGTGTTCGCGCTGTCGAGCGCGACGAAGCGCGAGAGCTCGACGGTGCTCGGACTCGGGCCGGATCCGGAGCGCAAGCTCGTGTGGATCCTCAGCGACTCCGGCGTAGGGCGGTACGACTCGCAGACCGAGACGTACGACGAGCTGCTCGAGCCGCCCGCGTCGATCGGCCTCGACTTCGAGGCGCTCGAGAAAGACGGCGGCGCGTCGATCGCGGCGGCGAGCGACGGCGGCGCGTGGATCGGCACGTCCAAGGGCCTACTCTACGTGAGCGCGAAGGGCGGCTGGACGAACACGGCGATCAAGGAACCGATCAAGGCGGTCGTGCGCGATCGCGCGGGCTGGCTGTGGATCGCGACGACGACGGGCCTCATCGCGCGTGATCCGAAGGGCGCGAGCGCGCAGATCGGGGCGGGGCAGGGCCTCATCGTGTCGTCGCCGCGCTTGCTTGTCGAGCTACCGGGCGATCGCATGCTCGTGATCGGTACCGACGAGCAGGGCAGGGAGCGCGTCGCGTTCGGCAAGGGCATGTCGTGGCACACGTATCGCGCGCTGCCGGACGTACGCTGGGACGCGGCCACCAAACGCGGCAACGGCGCCGTCGTGATGGGTGGCGGCCGCGTGTATCGCATCGGCTCCGCCGATCCGAAGGCGGTGCGCCCACTCGCGCGCGATGGGATGCGGCTCGTCGCGGTCACCGTCGGTGCGCCCGCCGAGTGGGTGATCGATCCGATCGATCTCGTCGTTCCTCCCGGTGCGATTAGCCTCGGCGCCATCGACGATCAGCTGCTGATCGGCACGCGTGATCTCGGCACCGCGCGCTTCGTGATGTCGAGCGATGGCCGCGCACGCGCACGAGATTGGCTGCGCCGCAGGCAGATGTTCCAGGACGCGACGACGCTGTCGGTCGCATGCAGCGGCGTCGACGATTGCTGGATCGCCACCGGCGCGCGGCAGGCATGGCACTGGACGGGCTCGCGGTTCGTCGCGGGCGGTCCGGATCAGGTCGTGCTCGGCGTCGTGCGCGATCCGGGCGGCACGATCTTCGCGCTACATCGCGCCGGCACGGAAGCGACCGCGCACCTCTCGCGCATCGATCGCACGGGCGCATGGACACCGGTCCCGAACGTCGCCGTGCAGACTCCCGGCGTCGCCACCGAGATCAGCTTCGCGCGGTTCGCGACGGCAACGACGTTGTGGGTCGGCCTTCGCTATCGCGACGGGATCGAGCGCCGTCCCTACGGTCTCGCGGTGATCGACACGTCGAGCGGCAAGGTCACGTATCACCGCACCGGCGAGACGTCGGCGGCTGCGAAGTCGATGCTCCCGATTCCGGTCGGCCTTGTCGACGGTGACGTGCGCGGCGACAACGCGTGGTTCGCGACCAATGAAGGCGTCGGCCGACTCGCCGATGGACAGGTCCGAATGTGGACCGAAGCGGATGGTCTCCAGTCGGAGCTCGCGCGCGCGGTCACGATCGCACCGAGCGGCAACGTCATCGTCGCGACGGGAGCGGGCGCCGCGATCTGGGACGGCAAGGAGTGGGAGTTTCCCGCCGCGCTCCGCTTCGAGATCAACGACGTGGTCGCCACGCGCAACGGTCAGGTGTGGATGGCCACCGAACGTGGCATCGCCGCGTGGGACGGCGAGAAGGTCCGCCGCGTGGACACGCGCCGGGGGCTGGCCGAGAACCAGATCCTCGACGTCGCGATCGACCAGTACGATCGCGTGTGGGCACGCGGGGTTGGTTCGCTGACGTTGATCTCGCAGTAGCCCCACAACGCCGGAATAGCGCCGCCCCGATCGTGCGTTACGATCGACGCATGACGCCGTCCGCCGGAGCCTGGAAAGGAACTCTCCTCGGCCTCGCCAATGTCGTTCTCATCGCCATCGGATTGTCGATGAGCGAGGCAAGCGCCGGCGTGCTCATGCTGGTGCTGATCTTCGGCGCGATCCCCGGGATGTGCCTCGGCCTCGTGCTCGGCGTGTTTGCAGGCGCGTTCTCGAAGCTCGCCGTTGCCGCGCGCCTGGCGATCTTGATCCTGCCGTCGGTCGGCCTCGTCTACTTGCTCGCGGACGAATTCGCGATGCGCGACTACACCGTGGTCGCGATGATCCCGACCGTCGTCGCCACGTCGATCCTCGAGCGCTGGACGCGCTGGCGCGAAACGCCGCCTCTCCCGATCGCGCACGTTGCCTGAGATCTCGCCGGTAGCGAACAGATCCTCACCGGTAGCGAACGGGCTCGTTGCACGAGTCGCGCACGACGGTGCACCAGTGCGAGATGCGCACGCATGCAACTCGAGAGTCTCGTTGACGACACGCCCGACTTCCAACGAGGATTCGTCCATGCGGAAGGCAACAGCGGTGGTGGTGGTGCTCGCGCTCGCATCGGCGACGACTGTGGTCGCGGATGACTCGTCGGGTCCCGACAGGAAGGCACCCGAAACGAGCCAGACCGAGGAGCGCTCGCCGGTGTGGTTCGCAGCGTTCGCCACTTCGACGTTCGCATTCGTCGGCGGCGTGACGCTCTGGGGCTACTCGACAACCTCGATGCACGACGAGGTCGAGTTGATCCGTGCGACGAACCCGACGAGCAACGCGGACATCACCGAACAAGACTGCGGGAACCAAGCTATCGAGGATGTCGGCGGCCATCTCGCCAAGGCGTGCACCTGGCGCAGCCGCGCGCGGGTCGCGATGTGGACGACCGCGGCGGCGATTCCTCTCGCCGTGATTACGGGCTACTTCGCGTTCCGGTCGCTGCCGAAGAAGGAGAAGCGGAGCGTCGCGTTGATCCCGACCGTGACCACCGACGGTGCGAGCGCGATGCTCGATATTCGCTGGTAATGCACAACTCGCGCACCGCGTTGCACCGGAGTCCAACCTAGAGCTCGTTGACGGCGTTCGCGATTTCAGACGAGGATTCGTCGATGAACACGACAGCCACGCTCGTGGTGCTCGCGCTTGGTGCAACGACAGCGCACGCGGATCGAAACACGTCCGACGAGCCCGACACCGAGACGATCATCGTCACCGAGACGGGCTCGCCGTTCTGCCGGCGTCGCGGTCACGAGCGGCATCGTGACGCTCGGCCTCTTCGGAGCCGGTATGTACTACCAGGTTTCGTGGGAGGGTCAGGTCGACTCGATCCGGGCCACGAAGCTCGAGCCCGGGCCGATCACGGGTGACGACTGCGGACGCCCCGACATCTTCGACATGAACGGAGTCTTCTCGTCGGTGTGCCGTGATCGCGATCGCGCGAGGTCACTCCTGCTCGCTGGACTGATCGGCGTTCCCGTTGTCGCCGTGAGCGCGTACTTCGGCTTCGTACGTGTCACGAAGCGCGAGGTGCGATCGGTCGCGATCGTTCCGACCGTGACGACCGAGACCGCTGGACTCACACTCGATGTTCGCTGGTAGCGAGCGAGCGATCTCGTCGAGGATCTGCCGCACCGACGGGTAGCACCGCGCGGCGCGCACTTCGCGGCTATCGCGTTGTTTGCTCGGACGAGGGGCGCTTCGTGCGGTAGTTCGCGTCGATGTGATCCATCAGCTCGAGCAGGTTCGTCTCCATCTGTGCCGGCCCGCCGAGCGGAGCGTTCGTGTAGAACGTGCCGCCTTCGCAGCGGTCGCCGGTCGGGTCGACGGGCACGCCGTTGATCTGCGGGCGGCACCGTCCGTCGACGTACACGATGATGAACTTCTGAAACCGCACTTCGACCGGCCGCTCCGAGATCATGTAGAGCGCGAACACGCTCGACAAGGTCACGAGATCGTCGGGCTGCTGGCCGTAGCCGTGGAGGAAGTACACGACGGGGTAGCGGACATTTGCGTTCGCGGGGTTGTCGTAGCCCGGCGGCAGGAACAAGCCGTACGGGCTTTGGCGTCCTGTCGTCGGTGACGTGTGGACGAGGTCTCGAATGATGTCGCCGCCGTCGAGCGTCTCGCTGCGATCGCCGTCGGGCCAGCGCTTGTCGAGCCACGCGAACGCGGTCGTCGCGCGATTGATGATCTGCACCGCCGTGCCGACGTGCCGGCCATCGCCGCGATCGATCTCCGCCGCCGACGCGTCGGGGTTGCCGTAGCGGACGTAGAGGTTCTTCGGCATCAGCGTCCAGTCGATCTCGGTGAAGTCGTACGCGGACTCCGACGTAGTTCCCGTGAGTGTCTTGAACTGGTCGTACACACCGAACGGCACCTGGTACTTCGCCATCAAGCCGCCGACGGTGACGTTCACGCCGAGCGAGTTGTTGAGGAAGTCGCGGATACCGGCGTCGAACCAGAACGCCATGTGTTGGCGCTGCGCAGGCGTGAGCTTCTCGAAGTTCTTGAGCGTGTCGCTCTGGTACCAGTTCTCGATGTTCGGCGAGAGGTCCCACTTGTTGTTGCCTTGGCCGTAGTCGTAGCAACCGGGCGCGGAGCCGGAGAGGCAGCCCTGCGCGACACCGTCGAGGCCCACGTCCTCGTACGGCTCGCCCACGTCGAAGTCACCGTTGTTCTCGGTGCCGAGCGGGTTGCGCAGGTAGTGATAGTTGTCCTTCGCGGGATCGGAGTTGGTTTGCGCGTTGTAACCGGTCTCGTTTGCGTCGGCCTTGCCGTCGACGCCGAAGTCGGAGAACGGCTCGTACGCGTTGGTGACGACGGGCTCGCCCGCATCGCGCCGCCCGTTGTTGTTCAGATCGACCGCGAGGAGCACCTCGGCCGGATCGGTCTGCGTGGCGGTCTCGTCGAACACGCCGAGCATGCCGTTCTTGTCGACGCCGTCGCAGAACGTGATCACGGGATCTGTTCCCTGCGGGTTGAACTCGCGGTCGAAGAAGTTCGTCAGCACGACCGGGTTCGCGCAGCGCTGCGCGGGTGTCTGCGCGAGGAACGCATCGTCGACGCCCGGCGGTGCATACGGGTTGGCCGGGTTGTAGTGCGCCGGGTTCGACAATGCGCGAGCGAGGTCGCGCGACGCGCGCACGTACAGGCTGCGCCGCAACGTCAGGCCGACGCCATCGCCGTCCTGATAGGTCTGGTGCTCGTAGTCGCCGCCGATCTCGAACTGATCCGCGCGCTGGCTACTGATGGGGCACAGCTGCCCCACGTTGCCGCGCCCGGCCGCCTCGTCGCCGGTGGTGCAGAACCCGCCATAGAGGTAGTCGCGCACCATCGCCAGGAAGTAGATCTGCGACGGCCCGGGGTCACCGCCGATATTCGCGATGATGTCGAAGCGCTCGGGGTGGCGCATGCCGATGGAGTTCGCCGCGAAGCCGCCCATCGAGATGCCGATGATCGCGTTCCACTTGAAGTCTTCCTCGACGAGCTCGCCCGCGTCCTCGGCGACGACGACCTGGTACGTCGTGAGCTCACCTGCACGGAACGACGCGCGCGACGCGTACAGGTTCTCTTGATCGAGGATGCGGTTCGACACCGGCGGGAAGAACGGTGTGTCCTGTCCCGCGCGCTTCGCGACGATGCGTACGTCCTTGGCCTGTGCGGTCTTCGGCGCGCGGGCCGTCTTGAACGGAAGCGTGAGCACGAACGGGCGATCCGACCACGTGCCGTCCGCGCCGAACGTGACCGCGGGACCGAGCGCCATGAAGCCGGCCGGGACGATGTCGGCCGCACATTCGATGGTCACATCGCCGCTCGGCAGGGTGGTCTTCGCCTCGGCCTCGATCTTCGCGCCGCGCAGGTCCGCGCCGCCTTCGGCGGTCACCTCGACGGGCTCGTCAACGCCGAGCGTGCCGCTCGTGCCGGTTCCACAGGTGATGATGGTGGTGGGGTCGTCACCGCACCCTGCGACGACGATCCCGCCCGTTAGGAGTACGACCGAAACGACATGCAGACGCGTCCCCATCATGTGGGCGGCAGCGTACACGCAGGCCGCCGAAACTCCATCACAAACGTGACGCCATCCGATCGTGTGTGACGTGGGCCAAAAGTTGCCCGCGCACCACCGATCCGTAGTGTCGAGAGAGGTGCCGAAACCACTCGTCGATATGCATGCGCCGCCGGCCGTTCGCCGGTGGACCTTGCGGGCGATGTTGGCGATCGTCGTCGCCGCCGTGATCGGCTACGTGCCGGGGCAGGTGATGCGGCGCGATCCGCGCGCCACCAAGCTCGAGGCGCAACTCGGCGAGCTCGACGTCGAGACGAAGGAGCTCGCAGCGCGCAACGCCGAGCTCGTTCGCGAGATCGAAGCACTGCGGTCCGACATCGGTGCGATCGAGGAGCGCGCGCGTGCGGATCTCGGCATGGTCTACCCCGACGAGATCGTCGTTCGTGTCGCCGCGCCGGAGGTGACGCCATGATGCCGATGCGCCGGCTCGAGCGAACGCTGCGGCGCGCGCTCAAGGTCTCCGTCGGTGCGATCGCGGGTGCGGTCGCGTGCGGCGTCGTCGCGGTCGGCGGCGCCGACGGTGCGGCGATCCTCGCGCGCGAACCCAGCATCCCGATGACGATGATCGTCGTCGGCATCGCCGCGCTCGTGGCGCCCGCCGTCATTCGCCGCGTGCAGTTCACGCCGCCGTCGGCGCGCGCACAACGCGCGAGCTACTGGCTCGCCGCCGCGGCCGACCTCGCCGACCTCGAGCTGGCGCTCACGCTCATCGCCGGCGGTCACGCGATCATCGCCGTCACCGGCGGGCTCGACTCGCCGGCGTACCCGATGCTGTACGGACTCGTCGCGTTCGCGATGACGGTGCTCGCGCGCCCAGGCGCGATCGGGACGCTCGCGGCGGCGTTGCTGCTCGAGGGAGCGCTCCTCGCGCGCACGGGGTTCTCGGCGGCCACCATCGACGCGAACGTCACGCAGGTCGCGATCCACGTCGCGTGTCTCGTCGGCGCAGCCCTCGCCCACATCCTCCTGCTCCGCGGCGTCACCGCACGCTATCGCCGCCGCCGCGCCGCGCGCCTCGAGGAAGAGCTCTCCGCGCTCAAGGACAGCGCGCGCGACTATCGTCTGATCGCGGCCGCGCTCGGTCCCGCGAGCCGCGCTCCACGTCCGCGCGAAGAAGAGGAGCGGCTGCTCGCGATCGGCGGCGTCGAGATGATCGGCGACTCGGCGAGCTGGGTGCTGTCCACGCTCAAGCGCTCGCTGCACGCGCGCACGGTCGCGCTGCTCTGGCTCGATGACGACGGCGAACGCATCAAGCTCAAGGAGGTCGCCTCCGACGCCGACGACATCACGGAACAACCGCGCCTCGCGCACGCCGGCATCCTCGGCGCGATCATCCGCGACCGCGCGCCGCTGCTCTGCGCTGCGACCAAGCCGGGCCAGCTCACGTATTACGAAGGCGGTCGTGCGGGCGTGGCGCTCGTCGCCGTGCCGATCATCGAGCCGGCATGGAGCGCCCACGGCTCCGCCGAGCGCGCGGCGAACGCCCACCTGCGCGGCATTCTCGCGGCCGACCGCGACAACCCGTTCACCGAGGCGGATCGCGATCTCCTCGCCGAGGCGAGCCACCAGGTGATGCGCGTCGTGCAGTCCGAGCAGGTGTTCCGCGCCGTCGAGCGCGCGAAGTACGAATACGAGCGGTTCTATCAGGCGACCGCGCTCCTCGGCCGCGCACTCACGCCCGAGCAGGTCATGGAGACCGCGTTCGACGCCGCCGCCGCGATCTGCGACTACGACGTCGGCGCGATCGCGTTGTACGAGAAGGATCGCGCGAAGCACCGCGTCGCCGCCGTGCGCGTGCGTCCATCGGGTGAGGGCCTCGTGGACCAACACTCGCTCTTGAACCTCGAGTTCAAGGACAACGCGGGCCTCGCGTCGATGGTCGTCAAGAACCGACACTACCTGCCGTCGGGTGGCGAGCCGCGCGAGCTGTCGGCGCCGATCTTCACGCGCAAGGTGAAGCTAGACGACGCGAAGTCGCTGCTCGTGCTGCCGCTCCTCGCCGCCGACGAGCCGGTCGGCACGCTCACGCTCGTCGCGCGGGCGGAGAAGCGCTTCGGCAAGGACGTCCGCGAGATGCTCGCGGTGATCGCGAACCAGGTCGCGGTCTCGCTTCAGAACGGCTTCCTCTACAAGCAGATGGAGACGATGGCCACGACCGATGGCCTCACCGGTCTCACGAACCACCGCACGTTCCAGCAGAAGTTCGCCGAGATGCTAGAGCGCGCAGCGCGCCACAACCACAAGGTCGCGCTGCTTCTGTGCGACGTCGACCACTTCAAGAAGGTCAACGACGGCTATGGCCACCCGGTCGGCGACGAGGTGCTCCGCCGCGTCGCGCGCGTGCTGCAGGAAATGCCGCGCAAGATCGATATCCCCGCGCGCTACGGCGGCGAGGAATTCGCGATCCTCCTCGACAACGTGGACGTCACGCAGGCCAAGGCGGTCGCCGAGCGCATCCGCATCGAGATCTCGAAGATCGTCGTCGAGACGGACAAGGGACCCCTGTCGATCACGGAGTCGATCGGCGTCGCCGCGTTCCCCGAGGATGGCCGCGAGCGCGCGACACTTATCGAGCGCGCTGACCTCGCGCTCTATCACGCGAAGCACACGGGCCGTAACCGCGTGGTCACCTGGGCCGAGGCCCAGCACGCAAAGACGAAGAAGGCGTCCTGAACCGTCCAGCCTGGAGGCTGGACGGGATTTGACCAGTCTTTGGGATTCAGGGAACGACGAGGCCGCCGAGCGCACCGAGGACCGCGCCGCCGTACTGGCCGACCGTCTCGCCGAGGCGACCGCCGCGCGCGGCGCCGATCGCCGCACCGATACGCGGCGCGCCACGTTCGGCACCTTGCTGGCGTCCGACCTCGCGACCGACCTGCGAGCCGAATTGACGACCGTACTGGCCACCGACGTTCCACCCCGCGACTCCGCCGGCGATCGCGTTGGTGATGCCGCCACCGGTGATGGCTTCGAGGTGATCGATGTGAATCTCTTGTGGCTTGGACATGGGACCTCCGAAACAAAAAGCCCGCACTGATGTGCGAGCGAAGAAGCCGGCCTGCTCGCGAGCGCACGAGTAGCCGCGGGTTCGCGATCGGCGCGCGATCGCGTCGCGGATCAGCGACCGAACCAGTTGCGAACGCCGCGGACGGCGCCTTCGACCTGGCTGCCGACCACGGAGCCGACCTGGCCACCGACCACCGATCCCACAGGACCGCCGACGACGGCTCCGCCCACGCTGCCCACGGCGCTGCCCACCACGCTGCCCACGCCCACGTTACCGACTACGGGCTTCACGCCCACGCCGCCGGTGATGCTGGACAGGGTGGTCGTCTCGATCGTCTGGAAGGCGTTCATCGTGATCTCCTGGTTCTCGTTGTTGATGAGGGAACCATGAGCAACCGATGTGCCGTCGCCTAACACATGGGAGGTCGCGCAGTTAACTCGATCCGCGGGGTCTTCTCCTGCTTCTAGCGGTAGGCGAATCGCATCCTTGCTGCGACAGGCCGTACAATCTTCATTGCGTGCCCAGCGTTGTCGCCGAGGTCGGATCGACCGCGAACAACTACCAGGTCCTCGCGAAGCTCGCGACGGGTGGCATGGCCGAGATTTTTTTGGCGCGCGGGGCCAGCGCGGCGGGCGTGGAGCGGTACGTCGTTCTGAAACGAATCCTCCGCGAGCGCGCGAGCGACGCCAACTTCGTGCAGATGTTCCTCGAGGAGGCGCGGTTGGCCGCGCAGCTCAACCATCCGCACGTCGCGCAGGTCTACGACATCGGCAAGCTCGGTGACTCGTACTTCTTCACGATGGAGTACGTGCATGGCGAGACCGTGCGCGCACTCCTGCATCGCGCTCGCTCGCTGCGCCGCGAGATCCCACTCGGCAACGTCCTGACGGTGATCTCGCACGCCGCGTCGGGCTTGCACCACGCGCACGAGCGCATCGGCATCGACGGTCGCCCGCTCGGCATCGTGCATCGCGACGTGTCGCCGTCGAACCTCATGATCAGCTACGAGGGCTCGGTCAAGCTCGTCGACTTCGGTGTCGCGAAAGCCGAGAACCGCACGAGCGAGACGCGCTCCGGCACGGTGAAAGGAAAGATCAGCTATCTGTCACCCGAGCAATGCCGCGGGGCGCCGGTCGATCGGCGCAGTGATCTGTTCTCGCTCGGCATCGTGTTCTGGGAAATGCTCACGACGGAGCGGCTCTATCGGCGCGCGAGCGACTTCGAGAACATGCACGCGATCGTGACGGAGCCGCCACCTCCGCCGTCGACGCGCCGCGCGGGCCTCACACCCGAGGTCGACAGCATCGCGATGCGCCTACTCGCGAAGAACCGTGAAGAGCGCTTTCAGACGGCCGACGAGTTGATCGAAGTGCTGGAGAACGTCGCGACACACCACAACGCGATGATGTCGTCGAGCAGTCTGTCGCGCTTCCTGCGCGAGCTGTTCGGCCAGCGGCCCGAGCCCTGGATCGAGATGGAGCAGCGCGAGGCTCCCGCCGACCGCGTCACCGTCACGAGCGAGCCGATTCCGCCCGAGCTGATCGCGAAACTCGATCCCGTCGACCTGAGCCTCGCGCGGGTGCGCGATCTGAGCTCGCAGCAGATGTCGACGTCGCAGTCGCAGCAATCCAAGTCGCCGCTGCCGGCGCAGCCGCTGCCAGCGCAGCCGATGCCGCCCGCGCCCGCGCCGCCGCCGATGGGGAAGAACCCGATGGACGATCTGCCGACGCTGCGCCAGCGCGCGTCGAGCGACGCCATCGACACCAGCGTCGTTCCGCGATCGCATCCGACGAGCGCGCCGCCACCGCTGAACCAGCCGCCCATAAAACCGCCGCCGATGGGGCCGCCGCCGATGGGGCCGCCGCCGATAGAGCAGCCGCCGATGGGGCCGCCGTCGATGGGGCCGCCGATGGGGCCGTTGCCGATGGGGCCGCCGCCGTCGGGGCAGTCGTCGCCGATGCAGCCGTCACAGCCGGGTAGCGGACCGCGCCCGACCATGCCAGTCGCAGTGCCGCCAATGCCCGCGATCCATCACTCCGGCTCGATAACGGGCTATCCGGTCGCTCAACAGTCGTGGCTCGCGCCGCCTGTCGACGTGCAGAACCAGGACCTCGATCAGCCGCGCAGCAACAAGGTGCTGTTCGCAGTGATCGGCGTCGCGGTCATCCTCGGTGTGATCATCGCCGCCATCGTTAGCCGCGGTGGCGACGGCGAGACAAGATCAATCGTGACGACAGGGAGCGACGCGGGTGTCGCGGACGCCGAGGTCCTCGCCGTGGTCGTCGCCGTGGTCGCCGACGCGACACCGTCATCCGTCGCCGTCGACGCGGCGCGGGTCGTCACAATCGATGCGGCGGTCGTCGCGAAGGTGCCGGTCGACGCGGCGGTCCTCGCGAAGGTGCCGGTCGACGCGGCGGTCGCGCCGAAAGCGGTCGATGCCGCTGTCGCGTCGAAAGCCGTCGATGCCGCTGTCGCGTCGAAAGCCATCGACGCCGCTGTCGCGCCGAAAAGCGTCGATGCCGCTGTCGCGATCGCCGTCGCGCCGAAGCTGACGCTCGCCGACAAGATCCAGCGCGCGTTCGACGAGGGCCGCTTCTCCGATACGGTCGCGGCCTGCAGCGAACGTGTGCCGGGTGATCGCGGCGCGGTGTGCACGCGCGCGGCGTGCCGGCTTGGTGAAGCGACGAAGGCGAAGGCGTGGTTCGGCAAGGTGACGGCCGCGAAGCGCAAGGAT
>JBJXGN010000279.1:0-128375 GCA_046160585.1 Kofleriaceae bacterium | reverse complement strand
CTGTCATTACTGTTATTTTTCCACTTGACTGGAAAGGCGGCGTTCACCGAGTATGTGTGAACGCTGTATCGAAACTCGCGAAGAACGAACGAGGTGGACGTGGCCAGAGCCTCAGCTACTATCTCGCAATCAACTCACGATGAAGGAGGACCCCGCGTGCTGGATGTCACTGGCGTCAAGGTGTTCTCTGCAACCAAGGCCAAGGAACGGGAGCTGCTGGGTGAGATCATCACCGACTGGATTCGCTCTCATCAGGATGTCGACATCGTCGACAAGATCGTCACGCAGTCGTCGGACTCCGAGTTCCACTGCCTGACCATCACGCTCTTCTACAAGCACAAGTCGTGACCCTCGCCGCGAGGCGAGCCCGCTGCGAGGGCGCCCCCGGTACGCCGGGGGTGTCCTTTCGCATTTTCGGGTCGTTACGAGCGTTCCAGCTGTTCTTCGGGGCTTGATCTCCCGTCAGCGATCGGGTACCCCTTCCGACCTCCATGGAAAACGCGTTCGGTAAGCCCGTCGAGGTCGAAGTCCGGGACAGCCTCGAGAAGGCGATGAAGATCCTCAAGCAGAAGATGTCGAAGGAAGGCATCCTGCAGGAGCTGAAGCGCCGCCGCTTCTACGAGAAGCCCAGCGTGAAGAAGAAGAGGAAGACGCGCGAGGCTCGCAAGCGTCTTCGCCGCGAGATGAAGCGCCGCGTGACTCCGGCCCCGACGCGCTAGTTCTTTTTCTGTAGGCAGATCTGTCGTGCGCGCTCCGATCGTCGGTGCGCGCGTTTTCATTTTCGGGCCGTGATACGACCGCGCCATGGCCGACACCGAGTGGGTCGAGATCGTCATTCCGGTCGGCGCGGCCGACGTCGATGACATCGCCGCGCTCGTCGCCGCGGAAGTTCCGTCCGCCTCGGCCGGCACGCAGCAACGCGGTGACGAGGTCGTATTCTGGATCGCGAAGGACGCTGCGCCCGACGCGCTCGCCGAGGCGCGGGATGCCGCGACGCGCTGGGCCGCCAACGGCGCGGACCTCGATCCGTTGCGCGTCCGCATCGCGACCGCGCTCCCCGAAGCCGAGTGGCGCGACGCGTGGAAAAAGTACTTCAAGGTCGCGCGTCTCACGCGGCAGTTCGTCGTTGTTCCGTCGTGGGAGCGCTACGTCGCGCACGACTCCGAGGTCGTGATCGATCTCGATCCGGGCATGGCGTTCGGCACCGGGACACACGCGTCGACCCGGCTCGTCCTCGAAGAGCTGCAAGAGCTCGCGGACAACGAGGTCTCGCCCGGCCGCATCCTCGACGTCGGCTGTGGCTCTGGCATCCTCGCGATCGCGGCGGTGAAGCGCTGGCCCGAAGCGACGTGCATCGCGATCGACAACGACCAGCTCGCGATCGACGCCACGCACGACAACGCGTCGATCAATCGCTGCGCGGATCGCATCTCCCCCTCGCTCACGCCGTGCGGCGAGCTAACGGAAGCGTTCCCGCTCGTGCTCGCGAACATCCAGGCGCACGTGCTGCGCTTGCTGATGACCGCCCTCGTCGATCGCACCGCACCGGGCGGTACGTTGATCCTCTCAGGTCTGCTGACGCCGCAAGCGCAACCGCTTGCCGACGAGTTCGTCGCCGCCGGCATGCGCGTCGTGCGCGTGAAGCCAAGCGCCGACGATCCGCAATGGTCGTCCGTGACGTTGCGCCGATGAGGATCTTCGTCGCACCGTCGGCGCTCGTCGAGGGCGAGCTCGCGATCCGTGGCGACGAGCACCACTACCTCGCGCGCGTGCGCCGCGCCGCGGTGGGCGACACGATCGAGCTCTTCGACGGCGAGGGCCGGCGGGCTCGTGCGCAGATCCGCGCAATGACAGATGCGGTGACAACCGTGAGCGTGGAGGTGGTCGCGACGATCACGCCGTCACGTCCGCACGTGCGCGTACTCTTGCCGTTGATCAAGGGCGACCGGATGGACTTCGCACTCGAGAAGCTCGTCGAGGTCGGCGTCGACGAGATCGTCGTGTGGCCAGCGGCGCGCAGCGTCGTGAAGCTCGAAGCAGACCGGCGGGAAGCCCGGATCGAGAAGTACGCGCTCGCGCTGCAAGCCGCATCGCGCCAGTCGGATCGCCCCCAGGTACCCGTGATCACGTGGGCCGACTCGCTCGTCGCGGCAACCGCGAACGTCGTGGGTGCGCGGTTCGTGCTCGATCCGGGCACCGAGACGCGACTCGAAGAGGTCGAGGACAACGTTAGCGAGGTGACGTTCGTCGGTGGTCCCGAAGGGGGCCTCGATCCAGTCGAGCTGTCGCACCTGGTGGCCGCGGGCTTCGAGCCTATCGGCTTGGGACCGCGCGTGCTGCGCGCCGAGACGGCACCGGTCGTAGCGGTGGCGATCGTCCGCGCGCTCACGCGCAGCTGAACGCCGATCATTGGCACCTCGTAGTCGCGTCGCGTGTGCGACTTTCGCTCCTGATCGACCGTCCGACCTGCTACTGACGGCCATGGGCACCAAGACACGAACGCGCGCGCTTCTCGTCGCGGTCGGCGTGATCGCGGTGACCGCGGGCATCGTCGTGTACGTGGAGACGCGTCCTCCAAAGGCACCGCCGCCGCCACCGCCCGAGGTCGACCTGCTCGAGAAATACAAGCGCGAGCGACTCACCGCACACAAGTGCGATCACAAGAACCTGATCGAGCTCGTCGACTACCTCATGGATGAGGCGCGCTGGCAGCCCGCGCTCGACGTCATGGTGCAAGCGCAAGAGGACTGCGGCGAGATCGCCGGCCTCAAGCTGCCGATGCTGCAGTGCCACCAGCGCTTGAATCAGTGGCCGCAAGCGGCCGCGATCCTCGATGGCATGCTCGTCGAAAATCCCCGCGACGCGCAGCTGTGGTGGCAACACGGCGAGACATGGCGCTATCGCGATCAGCACGAGCTCGCGATGATCGACTTCCGCCAGGCACTCGCGAACGCGTACTGGAATCGCGGGCCGATGGTCGTGCGCCAGTTCATGTACGCCGCCGAAGGTGCGAAGGCACCGTGCGAGGCCGAGCGCGCGTGGAATCACTACGAGTACCTCGGCGGCCAACTCGACGACGAAGCGCGCAACCTGATCGCCGCGCTCGATCGCGCGAAGACCTGCCATCCCGAACGCGGGACGGGTCGCGGGATGTTGACGTCCGGCAAGAAGCTGAAGGTGAAGATCGGCACCACGACCGCCGAGCTGCTCCTCGACACGCGCGCCGGCACGACCATTCTCTCGCGCGATCTCGCGCAGCGCGCCGGCCTCACGCCGACGGCCAAGGACACGACCGCCACGCTGTGGAGCGAGGTTCGCATCCAGGGTCAACCGGCGCGTGTGGCGCGCATGTCCGTCGGCGCGCTCTCGACGACGAACGTCGACGTGGTGATCAGCGACGCCCTCGCCGCCGGCGACGACGGTGTGATCGGGTTGTCGTTCCTGTGGCACTGGAACGTGGTTCGCTCCGCCGACGAAGTGACGCTTTCTTTGTGGTGATCCAGACGGGCTTACCTGTCGTACCATCCGCTGATGCGGGTCCTGATCGCGCTCGCGTTCGCCACGAGCGCGTGCCTCGAAGCACGGCTCGTCCCGTGCGGCGATCTCTTGTGTCCCGTGGGTGCGACGTGCACCGAGACCGGCTGCATGTGCGCCGGCGGTCCGTGTCCCACGCGATGCGGTAACAGCATCGTCGAGACGGGTGAGGCGTGCGACGACGGGAACCAGTTCGGTACCGACGGCTGCAACGGCACCTGCACCTCGGACGAGTCGTGCGGCAATGGCATCGTCGAGCTCGCAGAGCAATGCGATTGCGGCGATGTCGATCGGCCGGGCCCCGCGACCTGCGGCGACACGATCAACGGCGGCGCGATCTGCAGCGACACGTGCAGTCTCCGCAGGTGTGGCGATGGCGCGAAGGATCCCGGCGAAGCGTGCGACGACGGCAACAACGTCGCAGGCGACGGTTGCAACTTCGATTGCACGTCCTCGGAGGTGTGCGGCAACGGCGTGCTCGACTACTTCGCCGGCGAGCTGTGCGACGACGGCAACACGCGCAATCGCGACGGCTGCGGCGGCACGTGTCGCCTCGAGACGCTCGCGTGGGAAGCGTTCGTCGGTGTGCCGGCGCCACGCCTCGCGAACATGGCCATGGCGTACGACGCGGGCCGCGGTCGCGTCGTCGCGTTCGGTGGCGATGTCGATTCCGACAACGTCGGCCGCGCGATCACACTCGAGCTCGACGGCACTACGTGGCGCACGGTCGCGACGCCGATCACGCCGCCGGGCCGGTTCGCTGCTCACATGGTCTACGACGCCGCGCGCAAGCGACTCGTGATGTTCGGCGGCGAGGGCGACGGTGGATGCCTGAACGACACGTGGGAGTTCGACGGCGCGACGTGGACCGAAATCGTCCCGGTGCCGGCCACTGCGTGCTCGCAATCTATGGCGTACGACGGCGTCGCGAAGCGTCTCGTGGTTCGTATGCGCGACTCGCTCTACGAGCTCGGTTCGAGCTGGGTCGTCGCGGATTCGGTACCCGCTCCCAACGCCGATCTCGTTCACGACCCGGGGCGCGGCGTGCTGATCGCGGTCTCCGGCGCGACCCTCTACGAGCGCGCCGCCGGAGGAGCGTGGACGTTGCACGGGGCGACCGTCCCCAGCGTTGATTCCCGGCGGTTCGTCTACGACGGCGCGCGGCGTCGCGTCCTCCTCGTCGGGCGAACCAATGGCGCCCCCGCGCTGTGGGAGTTCGACGGGACGAGCTGGATCGAGCGCACGCGGACATCCGCGCCAACGATGGGTATCGGCCAGGGTGTGGCATACGATGTCTCGCGACGCCGCCTCGTGGTGTATGGCGGCACGCACGCGCCCGGCTCGGTCAACGACACGTGGCAGCTCGTCGACGACGTCTGGTCGCTCGTGGTCGCATCGAACCCCGGCTACGTCTCGGGTCCTTCGCTCGCGTTCGACAGCGTGCGCGGATGCAGCGTGCTGGTCAGTCAGTCGTCGACCACGACGACGTGGGAGCTATGCGGTGATCGGTGGACCGCGCGCGCGATCACGACTCCGCGCGGATCGATCGTGTATGACTCCGCGCGGCGGCGCGTCGTTCTCTACGAGTCGTCGACGGGAGACACCTGGGAATACGACGGTGTCAGCTGGATGCGACGCATGCCGCTCGCATCGCCACCGCGACGGACGGACCCACGCCTCGCGTACGACGTCGCGCGCGCACGAACAGTGATGTTCGGTGGGCGGATCGACGCCGACTTCGTGAACGAGACGTGGACCTACAACGGAACGACGTGGACACAGGAGGCTCCGGCGAGCTCGCCGCCAAACTCGCCGTGGGAGCTGACCTACGACGTCAAACGCGATCGCGTCGTCGCGTTCGGCGGACGCGAGTTCGGAGGTGATCGCACGTGGGAGTACGACGGGACCACGTGGACGCGGATCTTTCCGACGATATCGCCACCGCGCCGCATGACTCCCGGAATGACCTACGACCCGCTCCACGAGCGCGTCGTGTTGTTCGGCGGCCAAGGAGACGCCTCGTCGCTCGCCGATACGTGGATCTACGACGGAGTCACGTGGACTCGGTTCCAGGGCGTGGTCGCACCTCCGCGAAGCTCCCAGCCCGCCTTGACGTACGACACGGCGCGAGGGCACATCGTGTTGCATGGCGACGCGACGGATGTCGCGACGTGGAGATTCTCGGCCGTGCCATCCGCGCCGATCGAGGCCTGCACGACCGGCATCGACTACGATCGCGACGGTGACACGGGATGCGCCGACGACGATTGCTGGGGACGCTGCGCCCCGTTGTGCACGCCCGCGAGCTTCGCGACGTGCACCACCGTCTCGCCTCGCTGTGGCGACGGCTCGTGCGACGTGCTCGAGAACTGCCACACGTGTCCGACCGACTGCGATCTCGAGTCCAAGGGCTGCGTCCTCGC
The DNA here is from genome assembly GCA_046160585.1 of Kofleriaceae bacterium. Lineage (GTDB taxonomy): Bacteria > Myxococcota_A > Polyangia > Haliangiales > Haliangiaceae > JABFXX01. The sequence goes on along the minus strand of JBJXGN010000279.1, from coordinate 122,418 downwards.
GTGCGGTGATGCGACGTGCAACGCGAGCGAATCGATCGCGACGTGCCCCGGCGATTGCACACCTTAGGGCGCCTTAGGGCAGGTATCTGATCACGAGCCGCGCGACGCGCGCCTCGGTCGACATCGAGAAGCGCACCCAGCCCGGCTGCGTGTCGAGGTGGACGCCGATCGCGAAGTCGGTGCCGAGCGCCGCCGTCACCGCGGTCGCCGCCGCCGCGTTAAGCGGGATGGAGACAACGCTGCCGTTGGCCGCGGACATCTGCATCGTGCCCGTGCCGAAGGTGGTGCCGCTGCCGAGATCGTTGTGCGTCTGCTGGCCGGCGGTCGCATTCGCGGCGTTGGCCTCGAGCGTCGAGACTGCGGTGGTGACATCCCAGATCGAGAGCGTCTCCGTCGCGTCGGACGACGAATAGGACTCCTTCTCGACCTCGAAGGTCACGGACTGCACAGTGCTCGCCGTGAAGTTGAGGTTGAACACGAAGTACGAGTTGTAGTTCCGGCCGCCGTTCAGGCCGGTGATCGTGTTGTCGTTCGCCTGCGTGTGATCGCCGATCGCGTTGTACCAACCGCGCCAGCGATTCGAGCCGATGACCTTGAGGTCGATCGTCCGCGTCATCAGCTCCGTGCAGTCCGGGATCTGGTTGCCGTTGCTATCGAGGCGATCGTCGAGACCGGGGCAGTCGTCGCATCCGTCGGCGACGGTATCCGCGTCGCTGTCGATCGCGTCGTCAGCGCCGGGGCACTGGTCGAGGTGGTTGCACACCGTGTCCATGTCGGTGTCGAGGCACGCGTCCGACTCGATCATCGCGTCGGCCATCGGCTCGTCGTCACCAGCGCTCGGCGAACTGCCGCCTGCCGATGCACAGCCGGCCAGCGCGATCCCCAAGAGCAACAACCTCATGCCCCCGACCGTAACATTGGCCTTTGGCGAGAGCATCATCGAACGATCGGTCGCGTCTGGACGATGTAGAGCTTGTCACCGACGAACAACCACTCGATGTCGAGGTGGTTGTTGCGGAAGACCTTCGTGATCTTTCGCGCGGCTTCGGCCAAACGTATCGCCATGGCATTGGTGAGGATGGCCTTGCCCTTGTTCGGGTTCGGAACCTCGCGGATGCCGCCCTTCTCGTCGAACACGAGCATCGTGTCTTCTGCCGAGCGACTGAGAATGCGAATGCCGCGGTTGTACCAGGACACGATCAGGCTCTCGGGGACCTTCTTCCCGTCGACGACGGACATGCCGAGGCCGCTCTTCGCGTTGATCGTGTAGTTCTTCTCGTCGAGCGGATCGGTCGGGTGCTCGGTGAGCAACACACCCGCCGACGTCGCGGGAACGCCGACCTGCACGAGTACCGAGCTCAGCACCCTTGTCTGATCGATGCCCGCGCGCTGGCGATCTTCGTACGCCGCGAAGTTCCACTGGCTGCCCCACACGCGTTTGATCGCGCCCGTCACCTGATCGATTCCGCGCTGGTTCGCAACGGTGTCGTAGAGGCCCGCGCCGTTGAAGTCTGGGAGGTCCTCGGCGTTGCCGGAGCTGCGGACGAATACGCCCCCATCGGAGCCGGCAAGCGCAGCGAGCGCGACAGTCACTTTCGCGCGCAGATCGTCGGAGACCGGCGCGGCCATCACCTTCGCCTTCATCTCGGCGAGCTTCGCTTTTCGTGCGGCCGCATCGGCCGGGAGCTCCGCGAGTAGCTTGTCGAGGCCGAGCGTCTTCACGTGCTCCGCGTAGTAGTGAAACGGCACTCCGAAACCGGGCGGTACCTCGAAGCCCGTGAGCCGCGCGAAGATGATCTCGCCGAGGTTGGCGGTCTTTGCCCCGAACTGGACCACGCCTGCCTCCCGGATCGCGGAGAGCGGCGTCATCTCGGTGAACGACGTGTCCGCCGTCGGGATCGTGACGGCGACCTTCTTCGTCCCCGCTCGCGCCGCGATCTGTTCGGGCGTGGCCTCCGTGATCGCGTAGTCGGTGCCCTTCGCGACGAAGTGGACGACCTTCCCGTCGAGCCCACCGTGCTTCGCACGTGCGTCGCGCAACCCGATGTTCGGGATCCTCCACGCGCGCGCGCGCAACGACACGTGCGACAGCGGCGTCGAGAACTGTTCGCTGATGATGCCAGCGACTGGGGTGATGTCCGGAAGCGGCGCGGTGAGGATCACGATCTCGGTCGGAGCGAACGTGAGGTCCTCGAAGGTCGCGTCGGGCGGCACGACGCGCAGCGTGCCGATCGCCTCGCCTTGGTTGAACGCGACGTACGTGGCCGCCTGATAGATCTGGTCGTTCAGGATGTACGGAACACCGTCGAGCTTCTTCGCGACGGACTCCTGGTACGGTGAGTCCGGACGGAACTTGACCTTGTCGCCGGCGAAGAACGTCGACTTCATCTTCTGGTACGCGCGAGCCACGTGTGCCGCCGTCGCGCGATCGCCGTCCCAGAACGCGAACGTCCAGATGTCCTGCGAGACGTGGTGGACGAGGTAGCACAACATGAAGTCCACCTTGTTCTCCGTGTAGTTCCGGTCGAACACGCGGACGGCCTCGCGGGTCTTGGGCTTCTTGTAAAGCTCACCGAAGACGAAGTCCTTGTGGACCTTGTACACGTCGACGTCGAAGTAGTAGATGGTGTCGCTGCGGAGGTCGATCACGAATTTCGCGAACTGCTCGCCGCCCTGCAGCGTCGAATACGCGTCGAACGCGGCCTTGTCGGCGAGCTCGTGGGTCCACAGCCGGCGCGGCGGCTCGGTGACCGGAACGAGCTCCGGCGCGTTCTCGGGCGCGTCGAGTGCAACAGCGGCATCGGCCGGCGCTGCCGCGATTGCAGTTCCGCTGCCCGGCCCGTCGGGGGCCTTCGCCGGCTCCTTCGACTTGCAGCCCCACAGCGCGACGGCCAGCACCCAGAGACGCACGATCATTGCCACGAACCTAGCAGGTCTATTCGTCTCACATTCCTTGCGGCGCAGCCCTCCCTACCTCGGTATGCACGACCGGCGACGGCTCTGGGCGTCTCGTGATCGCAGGCATGCGCTTCTCGATTGGCGCGGGGGCGGCCGTGTCCGCCCGTGCCAGGCCCGTAGGTCACGGGCGGTCGGAGCGGTCGTTATAGCGGTCGTTTCCCTGGCATGCCCCGTAAGGCAAGTACGCGGATTTGCCCCGGACGCCCCGGGCACGTTATCAACGGGGGATGGCGGAGCGTGAACCGAGCCTGCTCGGGACCGAGCCCATCGAGGGTGGTGACACCTCGAAGGTCGAAACGCCCGCCACGCGCCCGACCCGTGCGAACACGGAAGCGCGCGAATCCGCCGCGCGCATCGCCGCTGCGATCGACGACGAGATCGAGCGAGCGCCCACGGTTGTCGAGGAGCGCTCGGCGGCGCGACCGCTGACCAAGATCGAGCCCGGGCCGCGCCCGAGCAGGCGCGAGGCAGCGTCGGTATTCGTCGTCGGCTTCTGGAAGCGCCTCGCCGCCGCGATGATCGATCTCGCGATCGTCATACCCGCCGCCCTTCTGATCACGCTGGTCGTGTCGAAGATCGGCGGGGTCCATCTCCCGCCGAGCAACATGGGCCTGCTCGACGTCGACATGTGGATCGACCTCGTGCTCGCCACCGATCCCGCGCTCGTCATGGGCCTCGTGCTGATGCTCGCGATCGGCATGACGTACCTGCTCGTGTTCCAGATCGTCCTAGGGCGCACGATCGGAATGCGCCTGCTGAAGATGAAGATCATCGACGTGTACGGCGATCGTCCGAGTCCTGGACGATGTGTCGCGCGCTGTGCGGGCTATCTCGCGAGCATCGCGACGCTGTTCCTCGGATTCCTTTGGATGGGCTTCGATAGCGAGAAACGCGGTCTGCAGGATTGGATCGCCGGGACCTACGTGATTCGAGCATGAGGCGCGTGCGATGCCATCGCGTCTGAGCTCGCTCTTGGTTCGCGACGGCCTGGTCGGCGTCAAGCGCATGGAGAAGGCGTTCCAGCGCCAGGTCATCTACGGCGGCAGCCTCGACACGATCCTCCTCGAGATGAACCTCGTGCCCGAGGAGCGACTGACGCAATACCTCGCGCTCGCGTCGGGATTGCCGCCGGCGTCTCGCGACGACGGCCGCACGCTCGATCCCACCGCGATCGCGATTGTCGATCGCGAGACTGCTGAGAGGAGCCGCGCGGTGCCGCTCGCGCTCGACGGCGAGACGGTGCGCATCCTCGTGTGCTCTCCGCTCGAGATCGACGAGCTCGAGGATCTCGCAGACCAGCTCGATCGCCCGCTACAGCCGTTGATCGCACCGGAGTATCGCTGGCACCTCGTGTATGCGGCGGCGTACGGACTCGATGCGCCGGCGCGCTACACGACGCTGGCGCGCTCGCTCGACGTGGACTCGACGGCGCCACCTGTCGTCGGTCGCGCGAAGTCGGTCATCGTGGAGGATCGACCGAGCGGCGGCATCCCCGCAACGCCGGTGTACGACGAGATCACCGAGCGCACATCCGCCATGGCAGACGCGACGACGAAGCTGCCTTCGGATACGCGCCCTCCCGCGACGCGCGCGCCGACGCCGCCGCCCGACACGATCGTCGCCGACGTTCCGCCCGAGTCGGTGGCAAGCCCGCTGCGCTCGAGCCGGCGTACGATCATGGGTGTCGCCGCGCAGCCATCGCGTCCGATCACCGATCGCATGTCGTCGCTGGGCTCGCGTCCACCGGCGGGCTCGCAGCCCGTCCCGGTGTTCCCGCCGACCGTGACGCAGCGGCGCGATGGCGCGCCCGCGGATCCGTTGCCGCCGCCGATCGTGTCGTTCTCGGGGTCGGGCCCGGTCCCGAAGGCGATCAACGATGGCGGTACGCCGCCGAGCGGACGCAGCGGCAAGGACCGCCCCCGGTCCCCGGCGACGCAGCCGATCACGACCGAGGGCCGCGAATCGCCGTTGCCGATCATCAGCGCGAGAGAGATGCTTGCCGTCGCCGAGGATCGCGACTCCGTATTCCTCACCCTCCTGCGCGCCGCTCGCTCTCGCGCGCGCTGGGCCGGTCTGCTCACGGTACAAGGCGGCGCGGCGATCGGGCGCGTCGCGCTCGCGGAGCCCGGCCTCGACACGAAGGCCGTCACGCAGGTGCTGATCCCGCTCGACGCGCTGTCTCCGTTTCGTGCGGTCGTCGCGAATCACCAGCCGCACATCGGGCCGCTCACGTCCGGCGATCCGGGCATCGACGCGATGGCGCTCCGCCTCGGTGGTGTCATGCCTCCGTCGGCGTTGCTGATGCCGGTCGTACTGCGCGAGCGCGTGGTCGCGATCGTCGTCGCGCATCGTGTGCAGAGCGACCTGCGCCTGTCGGATGTCACGGAGCTGTTGCCGATGGCGCACGCGGCGTCCGACGCGATCGGCCGCCTGATCGTGAAGCACAAGTCCGCCGGCTATCGCGCGCCGAGCGAGATCGTCGCCGTGCCGATCGAAGCGGAGCAGATCCTGACGAAGAAACTCGGCGCACCGAAGATCGACGATGGCGATTGGTCCGAGGTCACGCAGCCCGAAGCGCCGTTGATCGAGGAGATCGTCCAGCTCGGCTACCAATTGGATGCGATCGAGCCGATCGATCTCGTCCTCGACCGGATCGAAAATGCGAGGGAAGGCCACGGGGAGGCCGACATCTCCGAATCCGTCGAGCGCGCCGCCGACACACTCGGTGCGCTCAACCGACGTTTCCCCGGCAAGCTGCGGGTCGATCGCTTCGCGGTCACGGGCCGGCCGCTGCGTGCATCGCAGTACGGCGGCTTGCTCGAGCTCGTCGTGCGGCTCGGCTCCGTCTCGTCGGATCTGCTGATCGAGAAGATGGCATCGCCGCAGCGCGACCTTCGGTTCTACGCGGCGATCTGCACCGCCGAGCTTCGCCCACGCAATGCGGTCTACGCACTCGCGGAGCGACTGTTCGATCAGGACTTCGGCGTGCGTGCGTGCGCGATCGAGGCGCTCGCCGGCTACCCGGTGCACGACCTCAGCTCCGCGCTCGCACGTGTGCGTCGCGCCGTTCACTCGAGCGACGCCGAGGTCGTCGGCGCGGCGACCGCCGCGATCGTCGCACTCTCCGATGTCGAGGCGATTCCGGACCTGATCGGAGCAATCGAGCGCAGCGACCGCGCCGGTGATCACGCCCGCCGCGCGCTCGTCGCGCTGACCGCGCAGGACTTTGGCTCGAGCGAGCGCAAGTGGCGCAAGTGGTTCGACGGCGCGCGCAAGCGCCATCGCATCGAGTGGCTGGTCGAGGGCCTCGGTCACAAGGAAGACGCGATCCGCGAGACAGCGATCAACGATCTGCGGCACCTCACGGGCGAATACTTCGGCTATCACCACGACCTGCCGCGCCGCGAACGCGATCAAGCCGCGGAGAAGTGGGCCGGGTGGTGGCGCGACATCGGATATCGCCGCTTCGTGCACGCCGAGGACGAGCGCGAGCGACCGACGGCGCTCCTGCCCGCGCGCAAAGAGCCGACCTAGAGCTCCCGGTGTAAGTGTGCGCGGAACGCACGGCGCGGCCGACGTGAAATGCGGGCGACGGTGGCCTATCATCGAGACGTGGCAGCCGCTGCGGAGGGACCGCGCCAGCTCGAGCCGGGCACGATGCTCGACGGCAAGTATCGCATCGAGTCGCTGATCGCGGTCGGCGGCATGGGCGCGGTGTACCTCGGCACGCACACAGCGCTGCGCAAGCGCGTCGCGATCAAGGTGCTGAACCCGCAGCTCAACAACCCGCAGATGGTCGAGCGCTTCCATCGCGAGGCGATCACGGCGTCGCAGATCGGTCACGAGGGCATCGCGCAGGTGACCGACATCGGCACGAGCGCGGAGAACGAGCCGTTCCTCGTGATGGAATACCTCGAGGGCGAATCCCTCGCGGCGCGTATCCGCAACTCTGGCGTATTGGCGGTCGAGATCGCCGCCGAGCTCGCGTGCTCGATCCTGTCCCCGCTCGGCGCCGCGCACGCGGCGGGCATCGTGCATCGCGACCTCAAGCCCGACAACGTGTTCCTCGTGCGGCAGAGCCGCGGCGAGATGGTGAAGCTCCTCGATTTCGGTATCTCTCGCGCGCAGGGACTCGACGGCGAGTTCCGGTTGACGACGACCGGGCTCGTACTCGGCACGCCGTTTTACATGTCGCCCGAGCAGGCGCGCGGCGACGCCGACATCACGCCGGCGGCCGACCTCTACGCCCTCGGCGTGATCCTGTACGAGATGCTCGTCGGGCGCGTCCCGATCAACGCCGACAACTACAACCAGCTCATGTACAAGGTGATGACGGGTGACTACGTACCACCGCGCACGTTGCGTCCCGAGATCCCCGTCGAGCTCGAGCAGATCATCCTCGCGACGATGAGTATCGAGGCGACAGATCGCCCGAGCTCGGCGGCGGCGCTCGAACATGCGCTGTTGCCGTTTTGCCGGTCGACGTTTCGCGATCACACGATCGAGCGGATCTCGGCGCCGCGCCTCGTGAACCGCACCACGCCGCCGCCGATGGCGAGCTCGACGCCGAGTCAGAGCCTCGGCACCGACCGCACGATGCAAGCCGCGTCAGCCCCGCCGGCCCCCCCGCTCGCCCTCGAGCCGGCCGCAGCCGCATCGCCCACGAAGTCGAAGGCCCCGCTGTTCGGAGCGCTGCTCGTGGTGCTGCTCGGCGGCATCGTCGGAGTGGTGCTCGTCTCGCGCGAGGGTACGAAAACCGAAACGCCCGTCGCGACGACCGAACCCCCGGTCTCTACCGAAACGAAGTCGACCGCTGCGAAGCCCGAGGAACCTGCGGCAAAGCCCGAGGAACCTGCTGCAAAGCCCGAGGAACCTGCGGCAAAGCCCGACGAGCCAAAAAACATCACGCTGAAGTTCACGCTCGATCCCCCGGATGCACAGATCTTTCTCGACGATCTCGCGCAGCCGCCCGGCGAGATCACGGTGCCCGCGGATGGTCAGAAGCACCAGTTGAAGATCGTCGCGAAGAACTACGTGACGCACGAAGAGACGATCACGTTCGACGAGAACCAGCGGTTCTCGCTCTCGCTCGACAAGGTCGAGGCGACCGCGGCGAAGCCGACCAAGCCGTCGAAGCCGCCCAAGCCAACGAAACCGACCAAGCCGACGGGCAAGGGCGGGAAGACAGAGCGCATCGACACCACGAGCCCCTATCAATGAAGCTCATCTACGCAGCGTTGTCGTTGGTGGCTCTCACATCGGTGGTCGACGTCGCCGATGCGAAGCCGAAGAAGAAGAAGAAGGCGCCGGCGAAGAAAGAGCCGAAGAAGAAGGACCCGCAAGCGGATCCGCACGACAAGGTCCCGAGCAGCGAGCAGAAGGAAGCGGATCGCCACTTCAAGAGCGGCGTGGAGCTGTACAAGGAGCAGAAGTACACCGAGGCGCTCGCGGAGTTCGAGCGCGCGTACGAGATCTCGCCGCACCCGCTCGTGCTTTACAACATCGCGGTCTGTCACCGCGAGCTGAGCCGCTACCAGCAGGCGGTGAAGTTCTACAAGCGCTTCATCTCCGAGGGCAAAGGGCAGGTGCCGAACGCGAAGTTGACAACCGCGCAGACCGAGCTCGACGGGATTCTCGCTCGGATCGCGCGCGTGACCGTGACGGTGTCACCAGACGGAGCGACGCTGCTGGTCGACGATCAGGAGCTCGGCACTCTCGTCGAGATGCCGATCGTGTTGCCGCCCGGCGAGCACCGCCTCGTGGCGCGGATGGCCGGTCGCATCGATGCGGTGCGCGTGATCCGGGTGGCTTCCGGTGACGAGCTCGCCGTCGATCTCAAGACGACCGAGCCGCCGGCGAGCACGGGTCCGACGACGACGCCCGTAAGTCCGGACAACGTCGAGACGCCACTCGAAATGCGCGCGAAGCCGAAGCGCTTCTCGATCGGCGCGGGCTTCGGCCTCGATCTGCGCGAGACGATCGGCGACACGGGTGCACCGTCGATCAGCATCGGCCTCGCGCTCGGGTCGCGGATCGTCCTCGGCGCCGACGCGATCATCGTCGCGTACGCGGTCATGCCATCGGTGCGGGTGCGACTCGCCGGTGACGCGTTCAGCGTGCACGCGATCGCGGCGATGCCGATCGTGTTCCCCGAAGGCGAGATGTCCTCGACGTTCATCGCCGGAGCCGGTGGGCTCGGCCTGCGCTATCGACCGACGCCGATGCTGTCCTTCCGTCTCGAGGGGCTCGCGAGCTTCGCCGGTGCCGATCACGGAACGACATTCCCAGCATTCGTCGGAGGTGAGCTGTGGTTCTAGCCCGACTCGTTCTCGTCGCGCTCGTCGGTGTGTCCGGCGGTTGCGGAAAGTCCCTGTTCGACAACGGTCCCGGCGGAGACGACGCGCCCGGTGGCGACGGTGGCGTCGACATGATGATGATCGATGCACCGCCCGTGCAGACGTCGTGCGAAGCGCCGTGTCTCGGCGACGCGTCGGGCAACTTCGACGGCAGCGCGGGTGGCTCGAACGGCCGGTGGCGCTACCTCGATGACACGCGCAACCGGCTGTGGACGCCGATGACCGGCGCGATGACGAAGACGGGCGCGGGAATGAACGAGATCTCGAAGTGCGAGACAGGGAACCCCGGCGCATGTGCGCAGCTGAACGGCGCGCTGTTGTTCACCTCGACGGCGGCGAGCAGTGGAGCTGATCCGGCGATCGAGCTGACAACGACCGAGACCAAGGTGATGCAGATCTCGATTCGCGCACACGTGCCGGCCGGTGGCAACGCGCAGGTGTTCCGCCTGTATCGCGGCTCGCGCGAGGATGTGTTGATCACGGCCACCGCGATGCCCGGCGTGACGCTCGAGCAGTCGATCGTCGTCGACTCGCTGCAAGGCGATCGCTTCCTGCTCGCGATGGCGCCCGAGGCGGGCGGTACACCGGACGTCGCGGTGCACATGTACGCCACGGACACGCAGATGGCGTGGCCGCGCTCGTGCGAATACGCGGCGAGCTTCGACCCGGCCACCGTCACGGCGACGAGCAAACTGCCGCAGCGTTGCAGCGCGACTCCCGATCTGCTCACGAGCATGAACGACGAGGTCGTGAGCGGCCCCGACGTCGAGATCGCGCCACGGTTCGCAGCCGGACCCTACGCCGAGCTGGGCATGGCCGCGGACTTCATCGAAGGCCTCTACTTCGAAAGCACCGTCGTCGTCGATCGTACAGGCGACACCACGACGCAGCTGTGGTTCAAGTTCGACGACTTCGTCACATCGCTCGCGTTCCTCGTCTCGGACATCGATGTCACGAATGGTCCGGCCGGCGGTGGGTTCGCGATCGATTTGTACATCAACTCGGGCACGACGCTCCTCGAGACGGTCCACGTCACCGACGGCACCCTGCCGACGTACGCCACCGGCGAGGTCGCATACCTCGGTACGGGCGAGTGGCACTTCGTCCGCATGGTCCACGTAGGCAACGACGTCAACGTCTGCCTCGACGGCGTGCGGGTGTTCACGTTCCAGGCGCCCGCGGGATCCGCGCAGAGCGCGAAGACGATCCGGCTCGGCCGCAATCAGTTCAATCCGCAGGAAGCGCTGCTGATGGGTCAGATCGACGACGTGCGCATCTTCAAGGGTGCGCTTCCCTGCGAGTGAGCTCGCTACTGCATCATCGTCGCTGCGCTGCTCAGCGGTGGAGGCGGTGCCGGAAGAGCGCGCGCGGCCGATCGCTTCGCGCTCACGTGCAACACCCAGCTCGATGCGCCGAACGACTGCATCCCGATCTGATCGGGCAGCGCCTTCACGCGCTCGGCGACGGCGACGTCCTGACAGACGGGCTGTGTGATGCCGACGCCAGTGGGCGGCGTTCCCGACGACGCCGCGAGCGCGAGCTCGACATTCTGCCCGAAGTAGTCGAGGCGCCCCGCTTGGGTGAGCGCCATCATTGGCCCGCGGTGCACGGCGACGCGCAGGCGAATGCCCGACGTGACGGGGTCCGCGTCGATCGCGGACTGCAGCGCGAGTGCGGCCTCGACACCGGGACCCGGTCGCTCGAACGCGCTGATCGCGAGGCCGCCGAACGTCTTCACGAGGGATCCGCCGTACTCGCGCGCGAGGTTCGCGCACACCTCGAAGAACCGCGCCGCGACCGGAAACGCCTTGTTGTCGCCGAGCTCCTCGAACATTCGCTGGGCGTCGTCGATCTGCGCGACCACGAGCGTCGCCTGCGTGACCGCCATGAGGCGTCCGGGTGCGAGCGATTGATCTGGGAACAGCTCGCGGAACGACGCGGTCGCCATCACGCGCGCGGCCGTCAACGCGAATGCTCGATCGCCCGCGCGCTCGACGCGCACGATGATCTCTCGGTTCTCGGTATTCTGGAGCGTGAACAGCTGATCACCCGCCGTCAGCAGCACTACGTCGCTCGGCTGCCCGAGTGCGATATCCACGCGGCGCACGCCGCCCTGCGCGGTCACACGCACCTCGTGACTGCGAGACAGCTGCGCGCTGCGGATGACGTAGTACCCGGGCGACAGCGATAGCGACAGCGCGAACCGCTCGTTCGGCGCGAGCCGCACCTGCGCGGCGACGTGCGGGAAGTGCCCCGGTCCGCCGATGCAGAACGTCTGCGTCTCCACGTCGCGCACGTCGGGCGCCGCGCGGAACGCGAGCTCGATCGCGCGCGAGAAGTCGACGTCGAAGCCGACGTTGCATGTCTTGCAGCGCGCGTGCTCCTCGATCTTCGCGAGCGACTCGACGACCGAGGACGGAATGCGACACGACGGACAGATCACATCCCACACCATGCCGAGCACGCCCTGCTTCGCTGCGTGCAGCGCAGTCTCGATCATCGCCTCCTCCGGCACGCCGAACTTCGACGCGAGCTCGAGCGGGCGCAGGCGCGCGACATCCTGATCCGACGCGGTGCTCAAGTACTGCACGAGCGCCTCGACCGCCGCCGGTGCGGCCCCCGCCGCGAGGAGCTTCTGCGTCGCCGTCTGCAACCGCTCGCGCGCCGCCGACGTCAGCTCGACCTCGGGCTCGATCGGATCGATGCCGGGTGCCGGCCCGGCAGAGAGGATTCGATCGAGCCGGCGATACACGCGGTCGAGGTTGCGCTTGTAGATGATGCCCGTCTGGATCTTCGAGATGATCTTCGCGAGCCAGCTGCGCGGCTCGATGCGTACCGTGTTCCGCAGCCGCGTGCCTCCCGCGACGCGCTCGAGCTGCACCTCGGCGACGTACCAGCGCACGAGCCCACTGTTGAACACGCGCAACACGACGTGCCGGCTGCCCTCGATCCACTCGTACGGATGCTCCTTCCACTGGAGCCTCACGCCGGCGATGCGCTGGATGCCCGTCGTGTTCGGGCTGGAGGGAATCCGCGTGTCGTTCTTGATGCTCTCGATCTCGAACTTCACGGGGGGAAGTCCGGTCGCGCGGTTCATCTTCTCGGTGTTCGACACGAACGGCCACAGCTGCTCGGGCGTGCTCTGCAGCTCCCACTCGAACGAGTACTCGATGATCCGCGACTCGCGATGCACCGGCGGCGCCGGGTGCGCCGTGATCAGCGCCGCCTCGCCGTTGCACATCCTGTCGACGGCATCGAGCAGCTCCGCCGCATCGGCGGGCCGTTGCTTCGGATCCTTTTCGAGGCACTTCGCGACGAGGTCCGCCACCGCCGGCGACACCTCGCTCGCGAGCGCATCCAGCCGCGGCGGCTCGTCGCGCATGTGCTGGAGGATGACGGCCATGGGGTTGTCGTCGGCGACCGGGAACGGCGGGCGCCCCGAGATCAGCGTGAACAGACAGCAACCGACCGCGTACACGTCCGTCGCCGGCGTGACCTGCCCGCCCTGACACTGCTCGGGCGCCATGTACTCCGGCGTGCCGAGGACGGCGCCCTCGCGCGTCGCGCCCTCCGCCTTCGCGTGTGCCGCGTCCTCCGCGATGCGCGCGATGCCGAAGTCGCCGAGCTTCACGATCTGCCCGACGGGATTGCTCTCCATCTCGATGCCCTGCCGCACGAACATCATGTTGTCGGGCTTCAGATCACGATGGACGATGCCGAGCCGATGTGGCTCCGCGAGCGCGCGGCACACGTCGCCCATGATCGACAGCGCGAGCCGCTCCGGGATCTTCCCGAGCCGCCTCAGCGCGCCACCGACGCTGCCACCGACGACGAGCTCGAGCACCAAATAGTGCAGCCCGCGATCCTCGTTGAGGTCGATGAAGTTCGCGATGTACGGACTACCGACCTTCGCGAGCACACGCGCTTCCTTGCGGAACCGCCGCAGCAGCTCCGCGTCGCTCGCGATCTCGGGCTTCAGCAACTTGATCGCCACCGCATTGTCGCCCGCTCGATCGCGCGCCTCCCAGACCTCGCCCATCGCCCCCACGCCGAGCTGCTTCGTCAGCTCGTAACGCCCCACCCTCGCGCCGATCGCCGGCCGCGGGGGACGATGCTCTTCCTCGTCTTGCAGCGTCGGCCGCCCGTTGCGCCCCACCGCCGCGGCGTGGAGCTCGCGCAACAGCTCCGCCATCGACGGCCTCGCGTCGGGATCCGGCACGGTCGTCATGCGGATCACGTTCGCGATCGTATCGTCGGCAACGCGTCCTGCCTCGGTCGTGAACAGCTTCAATAACGTCCCGATCGCGAAGACATCGGCAGCCGGATCTGGCGCCGCGAAGCCGTCTTCGATCTCGGGCGACCGGCACCGCGCGGCCCACGGATGCGCGCTCGGCCTCGTCGCCAATCCCGTCAGCTCGAAGCGCGGCCTGTCGCCGCTGCCGACCCACACGCTCCACGGATGCAGCCGCCCGTGCACGAGGCCGACGTGATGCGCCGAGCTCATCGCACGCACGAGCTCGAGCAAGATCCGCAGCGCGCGGACCATGTCGACGCTGCTCTGCTCGATCAGCTCGGCGAGCGGCGGAAAGCTGTCGCCCTCGAGAACCACGGTGGGTGGACTCTTTTCGAGCGCGATCACCGGCCTCAGCGCGGGATGATCGATCGCGCCGATCGCGCGAATGCGTTGCTCCAACCCGTGCCAGCGCGAGGTCTTCGTGTCGAAGGAGAGCTGATGGACCTCGACGAGCTTCTCGCCGCGCTTGCCGAGCACGCAGACGCCATCGGGTCCGGCGCCGAGTTGCGCCAGGGGAACGAAGGTCGTGTCAGACGCTTCGCCCGCCGTCGCGAATAGCGCCGGCATGGTCTGATCGACCGTTCCCACAACGGGAGCATAGGACCGATCCGAAGCGCACGGTAGTTCGTAGCTAGGGGGTAAACACTGGTTTGTCGTCGAGACGCATCGGCACACACACACCGGGCGCGAGGAGCGCTTCGCGCCGGTTGTTGCACTTCACGTCTGCCTCCGCGCAGAAGGACCTAAAGCGCTGTGTGCACGTGAAGTGATGAAGTTCCTCGCCGCGCCCAGGGACGGGCTCGGTGAGTGCTCTGCTCCGATAGGCGATCGAGAGCCAGAGACACGCATCGACATCGTCGCGCTGACAACCGAGCTCCGCGAGGTAGCGAGCGCGTAGTGGCTCGCGTAGCTCGGATCGTAGATAGCTCTCGGCACCCGTCACACAGTCACGCATGGCGAATCGGCAGTTGTTCTCGGCACCATGCCGCACGTCCGCGACGTCGTTCGTGCGTACCAACAGATCGCACTCTGCGTGCAGCCCAGCAGCGCATCCGCGCCGGAGCTCAGCAGCCGACAAAGCGAACGGATAGGGAACGTCAGCCAGCGCGCCGGGTGTTGCGTCGAGGTTGTTCCACCACGTATCCCAACGACAGCTCAGCTGATCGCCCGCCTTGCAGTGCAACGCGATATCCACTCGCGTTGTCCCAGGACGAGAGACCCGCCGACAAGCGAGAGGATTGCCGTTCTCACAGGCGAACTTGAAGATCTCGCGACGCTCGTTTTCCTCCTCGACGGACCATCGCGGCTGAATTGGACTGCGATAGTCGAGCTCCTGCATCCGCGCGAGCTCGCGATCCAGTGGAGAGGTCGGTTCTCGGTTGGTTGTCGGGGCAGGTGCTTGCGTTGGTGCGGCGCCACATCCGACCAGCGCGATGATCGCGATCCACCTCATCGCTTCTCTCGCGGTAGGTTTGGAGCTTACTGATCGCCGCACTAACGCTCGCGTTCGCGTGAACGAGAGTTGGCTCCTTGTCGAGCTTCAACCCGCTCGCGTCCAGCATCGCGTCCTTCATCGCATCGAGGATTCGCACGCCAGTCTTCCGATGCGCGTTGCTCGTCTTCACGCTGGTCATGCTCGCCTCGAGCATACGCGTGTTCGAGAGAAGCCCCGGCAACACAGCCGTCATCGATGTCTTTGCGTCCGGTTCTCGGATCGCGAGGACCAATGCTCGCGTGCTGTGATCGAGGCCATCGAGAGACTCCGAGAATGATTCGTTCTGGAGCTTGCTCTCGGTCTCGGTGACATCCTTTACGTGACTTGTATCGATACCGGTCAGCTTCAGCTCGTGCTCGAGTCGGAGCACGTCTCCTTCCTCTCCGTCGGCGTTGTGCTTTTCGTGGTCGAACTTTGCGCCGTTTTGCCGCGCGAACAACTTTGCTTTCTCGATCGCGAGCTTGAACCGACCGACCGCACGATCGATGTGCTCGACTCCATCACGCACCGCCGAATCGGCGAACTTCTCCTTCATGACGAGCACGATCCTCCCGCGTTCCTTCTCACCCTCGGCAACGATGCCTTCGAGCTGCTGCACATAGCCGGCGGCCCCGCGTTCGTCGGGCTTGGAGCTCGCGAGGGAGATCGTGTCGTAGATCCTGCGAGTGAGTGCGTCGATGTTTCGCGAGGCGATGAGCAACTGGTTCTGCATCGCATGTGCGCGACCGGCATCCGCCTTCTTCATGTGTGTCGCCCGATCGAGGCGTGCCGGACCGGTTTGGGCAGAGGCCACGTTCGACATCCCGATCATCGCGTTCAAGTTCGACGGCCCTTCGCGGTCGCCGACCTGCGCAGCGACCTCGTCGACCACCGTCGATCCGCTGCCCACGTGCAGACCGCCGATCGCCACCTCGGCCGCATCGATCCCGTAGATCGCTGGGTTCGGCGGGGGTGGCGGCAACAGCGCCGGTGTCTCCCACCACCGATCGAGGCCCGACTTCGGCGCTCGATCGTCGGGCTCGGAGTGTCCATGTCGTGATTCGAATGTCGGTTCCGCGGTCTGTAGCTCCAGCATGAAGCGGCCCTATCCAGGGACCGCTGCCGGAGTTGCGCGAAATCTTCAGGTGCGATTGGCGCTACTTCGTCGTCAGCGTGACGTCGACGACGTGGTTCGCGATGTCCTTCTCGATCGACACCGTCACCGTGCGCTTCTTGCCGTGGCGCTCGAGGTTCTCCGACAGGATCTGGCGCGCGCTCTCGATGCGCGAGGCCAGCGCTTCGTCACCTTTGGAGATCGTGATCACCGCGTCCTTCTCGGAGGCGCCGATGACCTTCACATCGCGGATCTTGAACACCTCGCCCGCATCGATCTCGAAGACGACGTAAGCACCCGTCGAGTAGGTGACGACGGCGGGGCGCACGAGCGCCGCGAGGTAGCCACGCGACGCGAGCTCGGCACCGAGGGCGATCCGATCCTTCTCGAGCTTCGCGTCGTCGACCTGATCACCGGGCTTGGATTCGAGCACCGCGCGCAGAGCTGCGAGCGGGAGGCCACGCCCACCGTCGATGGAGACCGATTGGATCTGCTGCGACGGCGTCTCGGGCTTGTTCGCTTGCGCCGTACCGCTTGGCAGGTGCCTGAACGCCACGTAGCCGCCAATGGCGGCTAGGACGACCAGGATCAAGACGGTGCGCATGGACCGGTCCGAAGGTGCAAGTGCGAGACCCGCACGGAATGATTGTAAGCCCGCGACACGGTTGGGATCAAAGACGGGGCCAGCCACCCCGTTGTTCACGTTGTGACCCCACCATCACTGAACAATTCTCAGCGCTTTTGCGCGCGTAGTGTAGGGCCGGCGCCTACGGGAGCGGCGCGATTGCGACATTGCCGAAACGATCGGTCACGCGCACCTGTGTTGCACCGCCGACATCGGGTGCCTGCGCGACGCCAGCGGCGCTGGTGGTGACGTTCGCGGGCGCGCCCATGGGCATGTTCGCGACGTCGAGGAGCTGCACGGTGACCTGCTGCGTGCGGATCGGAACCGGTTGGTTCGACATCGCCGTCGCCTCCATGAACCGCCACCCCTTCGGCGCGCTGTAGTGCGTCGTGACGTTGACGTTGCCGCCGGCGCGCGAGGCCTGCGAGAGCGTGATGCCTCCCGCGACGACGGTGAACTCGGCGGAGTCGAGCGTCCAGCCGGCACCCTCTACGTGGAAGCGATAGACGCCCGTGGGCACGCCGCCGCGCGCGTCGAGACCATCGACACTCGGCGCGCCGATCCACGGCACGGCCTGCCACTCGGCAACCCAATAGTGCGTCTGCGGTCCCGAGCGCTGGAGCGGCGTCGGCGTGTACGCGAGAACGATCTCGCCGTCCTCCACGGGGCGACCGCTGCGGCGCGTGACGTCCGCGAACCCAGGGCCCTCCTGCTTCTGCAGCGTCACGCGCGGAGTCTTGGTCAGTGGGTCGTCGCCGATCCACACGAACTGCGCGATCCCGCTGACGCGCGGGATGGTCGTGAGCGGTTGCGCCTGCATCGGCTTGCCGGTGCGTGCCCACACTTGATCCGGGATCGTCGCAGGGACGGTGCCACGCATCATCGCGGGCTCGTCCTTCTCGAGGTTGTCGGTCATCTGGCGCGTGGCAACCTTCGTCGCGCTGTCGGTCGCGCCGTTCTCGCGCATCGGCGTCATCGCGAGCGGCATGAGCTGGACGAGCTTCTCGCCGATGAGCTCCGCCTCGAGCGGTCCCCAGAACGTCACGCTCGGCTCGTAGCCGCCGAGCACCCAGTCCTCGGGGCGCAGCAGGTAGCCAACGTGACCCTGCGCGTAGCCGATGATGATCGTCTTGTTCGGGTTCGGCGCCGTATCGATGATGTGTCGCTTCAGGAGCGTCGTGAGCTCGCCCGGCATCGTGCCGATCATGTATTCGCCGATCCGCAGCGCCGAGATCGACGTCCGCGTCGTCTCGCACACCGGCTCGGTCTCGGTGACCGAGAAGTCGATGTCGAAGATCGGTCCGAGAATCTCGCCCGCGACGTCGAGGCGCAGGCACGAGCCGTACGGCAAGATGCCCTCGGTGCCAGGGATCGCGGCGGCCGGGAACATCGGCGCCGGTGTCTCGCACAGCGCGGCGCCGACCGGCGCGTTGAACTCGTCGACCGGGGAGTTGATCTCGCCGCCCGTCGACGAATCGCCGACCTCGCCATCCGGCAGCCGCTCGAGATCGAACGGCGCGTAGGTCATCGCGCCATCGCGGATCTTGAACGTCTCCGGGTGCGGCCCGGTCTCGACGGACTGCGTGATCATCTCGAGCTCGAGAGAGTCGCGCATCGTCGCGCCCGCGCTCGTCCACGCCGCCATGAGCTCGGGAACGGCCGCGCGACCATGGCCCTCTTCGGCAACCCACGAGAAGCACGGATCGCTCGACTTGCCTGGCTTGTTGTTGCAGTCGAGGCGGCCGTGACCGACGGCGGAGACGTCGCCACCGGCGCTCTGCAGCTGCATCACGACGACCTTGGAGTCGAACTGCTCGCCGAGCACGCGCTCGAGGCCGCCGACGGCGTCGGCCGAGGCGAACGGATTGTCGTCGTCGTTGAGCACGGGGTGACCGCCGAAGATGGGGACGATCGCGATCGGGGCGCCACCCGTCGTGTCGATGCGCAGGAGCGCCATCAGGCTGTCGTCCTTGTCGCCGTTCGGGATCATGTTGTTCTCGCCGCGGCGGTCGCGGATGATCTGATTCGACGGATCGAACTCTGTCGTCGTGAACACGCCGATGCGCGCAGGCTGGCGCGCCGCGAGCGCATCGCGTGCGACGCCCTCGAGCGCGTCGAGGAAGCGCGTGTAGACAACGTCGCGCAGCTCGCCCGAACCGAGCTTGAGCGGCGCGTGCCCCGTGAACTGCGCCCATGCCGAGTGGCTGTGCGACGCGGTGAGCAATACCTTGCCGTGATAGTCGGCGCCGAGGCGGGCCTCGAGATCGAAGAGCATGCCTTCGTAGACGAAGATCGAGTCGATCTTGATGATCAGCACCGTCTCGCCGCCCGCGGACAACGCGACGGCCTTCACCCGCGGGGCGAGCTCGACGCCTATCGACGCGTTGAACGTGCCGCTGATCGCGACGTCGCGCGTGTCGATCTCGGGCGCATCCCCGAGGAACGCGGCGCGACTCGTGTATCCACCGAGCGCGGTGCCGACCGGGATATCGGGCATGCGCTCCGCGGCGCCGGCCATCAGCGCACCCGCGGTGACGGTGCCACCCGCGCCTGCCGTGGGCGGGAGCGGCTCGTACACGCAATGTTCGGTGGTCACGCCGCTGTCGGGCGTCGACGGACCATCGTCGCCACATGCGACAAGCCCGAGCGAAGCGATCAGCGCGGAAATGCGGAGGAGGAGCCCCTGTGCACCCATGGCTGCGTGCATAACACGCAGCCGGTAGCGAGGGAGAACTTCCTACTCGAGGCCGGTGAAGTCCTTGGCCATCATCGTCGCCTCGCCGGCCTTGATGTTCACCGTGTACGAGTACTTGTTCGTTCCGACGATGAACGTGACCTTGTGCTTCCCGACGGGGAGCTGTGTGCGCAGGGGTGTGTCACCTGCGCGGACACCGTCGATCTCGATCTTCGCCGCCGGATCCGCCTTGATCTGGAGCCAGCCCGTCGTCGCCTTCGTCACGGGCGCCTGCTCATCCAGATCGATGCCGAATCGCTTGCAGATCTGGACGAAGTTGCTCGACAGGTTGTGCGGCAACTTCGTGAAGTAGAGCCGCGCCTTCGCCTCGTTCTTCGAACGACACGATGCGAGGAACGCTTTCTTCACGAGCTCCGAATCGTACTTGCAGTGCAACGACTTCTCGAACTGCGCGAGCGCGGCATGGTCCATGCCGTTGTTCAGGTAGTCGTTGCCCTTCGTTTTGAGAGCGTCGGCATCGCAGGTCGCGGTGGCCTTGGTCGCGTCGGTCTCGGTGTCGTCGGTATCCAACTGGATGCCGTAGCGCAGACAGATCTGCGCGTAGTTCGACGTGATCGTCGACGGAAGCGCCTTGTAGTGCACGCGCGCCTTTGCCACGCTCTTCGAGCGACACGCTGCGAACAACGCCTTCTTCGTGACGGCGAGGTCGGCCTTGCACGCGAGCGACTTCTCGAAGTCCACGAGCGCCGCGATGTCCATGCCGTTTTGGAGGTAGTCGTCGCCTTTCTTCGCGAGTGCGTTCGCATCGCATGGCGCGTCCGCGACGACCTTCGACTTCTTGAACTTGGCGCAGCACGGGTCGTCGTAGTTGTTCAACACGCACGTGACTTCGTCGCAGGTGTTGTCGACCGGTTTCGTGTCCTTGCCGATCTTCTTCGGATCCTTCGCATCGCGCGCCTGATCGTCGGCCTGGCGGTTGAGTAGCTCGAAGCGGAGCTTTGCGACCTCGCGCTCGAGCTCGGCGATGCGCCGTCGATCCTCGTCGGAGCCACCCACCGATAGCTGCTCCGGGGGTACCGGCTTGTCGCCGAACGTCATCGCCGCCCCGGGCTGGATGTTCACTGTCTGGCCGTTGCTCGTCGCTTTGACGTGTCCCTCGTAGACGATCACCGTCACGAGCGAGACCACGGCCGCCGCTGCACTTCCGACTCCCATCGCGCGCACATCGGATCGATTCATCGAGACCTCCACGCGAAGGCTCGCGCCTTTCGCTTCGATCGATGCCACCGTGGCATCGATGACGAGCGTGTCTTCCTCCCCCACCCGCCACACCGCACCGCCCCGCGACTGCGAGACGTCGATGGTGGCGCCCCGACGCGACCACGTGAGCTGCGCGCCGGAGTCGATCGTCGCCGACGAGCGACCGAGGTCGAGCGTGCGCGGCCCCGTCGCGGCGACGACACCGCTGCCGTCGGCGGGTGCGCGCTCGATGCCCCACAGCGCGATCGCGAGCACCGCGACGAGTGCGGCGAGCGCCACCGCGCCGACCACCCACGGTTTCAGCGAGCGCGGCGTCACGACGGACTGCGGGACCGCATCGCGAGCGCGGCGAACGACGGCATCGGCGAGACCCGCGGCCGGAGGAGGGACTTCCCACGCCGACAGATCGTAGTCGGCGTCGAGGTTGTCTTCGGTGTCATTCATGAACGTACTCCCACACCCGCGGCGACGAGATGTTCGCGAAGCGCGCCGCGCGCCCGTGCCAGTCGAGACTTGACCGTGCCGAGATCGAGCTCGAGCACGCTCGCGATCTCGACATAGTCGAGCTCGTGATATTCGCGCAGCACGAACACCGCGCGCTGCGTGTCGGGCAGCGCCGCGACGCCGGCGGCGATCGCCGCACCGAGCCGCTGGCGCTCCGCCCCGGCGTCCGTGCGCTCGCGTGCCGGCGGCTCCACGACCAGCGCCTCGAGCTCCTTGCGGCGCAGCTCGTTGAGAGCGAGCCGCGTCGCGATGGTGAGCATCCACGTCTGCAGCGTCGCGGGTCCCTTCGGATCGAACGACGGCAACGCGCGCAACACGCGCACGAACGTCTCCTGCACGAGATCCTCGACGCGATGCCGTGCGCGTCCGACGAGCAAGCGCCATACGAGCGCGTGCACCACGTTCTGATAGCAGGCGACGAGGTCACGCCACGCGCGCTCGTCGCCGCGCTGCGCACGCCGGAGCGTCAGCTCGTCGAGCTGATCGGCAGTCGTGCGCGCGGTGGCCACAACAGGCATCCCAGACCGGTATCACCCGGCACGGGGACAAAAGTTCCGCGCCATCGTGCAGATCGTCGACGGCGGCGCTAACCGGTGGACATTACTCGGTACGAACAGTGGTCGACACGACGGTCCGCTCGCCGGTGGGCGGGAACTGCAGCTTCGACACCGCGGTCTCGAGGCACTTCAAGACCTTCATGCTGACCTTCCGGATGTCGGGGTTCGCGCCGCGAACCTCGACGGACATCACGTGTCCGTCGCCACCGATCGGCATACGGATCTCGTACGTGACGCCGGACGGCTCTGTCGCGGTACACGCGTCGAATGCCGGCTTCGCGGCGACCAGCACATCGCGGTAGTCCGAGCCGGTCACCTGTACGACCGGCTTCTGCGCCGGCTTCGCCCGCTTGCGCTCCTTGCACGCGCGCCACGGCTGGACGGTGCTCGCCGTCTTCGCGTACGTCGCGACGACCGGCGCCTTCGTTTTGGTGCACGTCTTCGACACCGCAACGATCGCGGTCGCGCCGAAGGCGATGGAGGCAAGAGCAAGGACCCAGCGACTACGAGTCGACTCCGCGAGCTTCATCACGACCAGTCTACGCGGATGCCCCCAGAGCGTCGAGGCCGCGTTGCAGGGCCTCGCGGATCGCGTCGTAGGACTCGGGGAGCTCCACGGGAACGTTGCGGTGGGTGGGTGCCGGCACCCCCGCCAGGGTCGCCTCGTGGTAGCCGACCTTTCCGTCGGCGAACTTGAGACCGCTCGCTGTCGAGATGACCACCACCTCGTGATCGCGGGTGATCTCGCCACGCTGCGCGAGCTTGGTCAGTGCAGCCAGCGCGACGCCGGTGTGGGGGCACGTGAACAAACCGTCGCGGTCCGCGTGCGCCGACGCATCCGCAAGCTCGGCCTCGGTCGCGATCTCGACCACGCCATCGAACGCTTTGAGCGCCCGCACCGCCTTCGCGAAGCTGACCGGGTTGCCGATCTGGATCGCGCTCGCCAGTGTTGTCTGCGCCTTGACCGGCGCGAGCGGCGCCCAGCCCGCGCGATAGCTCGCATACAGCGGGCTCGCGTGCGCCGCTTGCGCGACGCAGATGCGCGGTCGTTTCTCGATCATGCCGAGCGCGATCAGCATCTCGAAGCCCGCGCCGAGCGCGCTCACGTTACCGAGGTTGCCACCTGGAATGATCACCCAATCGGGCACGCGCCAACCGAGCTGCTGGACGAGCTCGATCGCGACCGTCTTCTGTCCTTCGAGCCGGAGCGAGTTCATCGAGTTCGCGAGGTACACGCCCTCTTTGTCGGCGAGCTGTTGCACGAGGCGCATGCAACCGTCGAAGTCGGTGTCGATCGCGAGCACGAGCGACCCCATCGCGAGCGGTTGGACGAGCTGCGCCGTCGAGATCTTTCCGCGCGGCAGGATCACGACGCTGCGAATGCCCGCCGCCGCCGCGTACGCCGCGAGCGCCGCCGACGTGTCGCCCGTCGACGCGCACGCGATCGCGCGGATCGCCGTGCCGCGCGCGATCATCTGCTTCACCATCGAGACGAGCACCGTCATCCCGAGGTCCTTGAACGAGCCCGAGTGCGATGTACCGCATTGCTTCACGCGCACGCGCCCAGAGCCTGTGATGCCGAGTGCCTTCGCGAACCGCGGTATTGGCGTGAGGTGCGTGCCGCCCTCGAGCATCGAGACCATGTGGCTCTGCTCGAGCTGCGGCGCGACCCACTCGTGTTTGCCCCACACGCCCGAGCCCCACGGCTCGTCGGCATTCGGCGATCGCCACCGCGACTCGAACAGCTGTTTCCACGCCGCCGCGGAGCGCTCCTTCAACGCGGCGATGTCGTGCACGACCTCGAGCAGGTCACCGCACGTCGGGCATCGATAGATCACCTGGTCGAGCGGATACCCGCCCGGACAGCCCGCAATGCAGCGAAACTCCGCCGAGAACATGCGCCGACTCTAGCCCGTCGGAGGCTCGAACCTGCACGGGCGGGAGCAAATCGGACCCATGTGGAATAAGACCTAACCGTTCGGGATAGTTGGAGAACGGACCGAAAACTAGTGCTTGGGAGAACCCCTGATTTCAACGACACTGCGTCCGTCGTGTCTACGCGTTCGTCCGATACAGAGATGCCTACGTCGCCCGATCCCGAGGGAACGCCCGCTGCTCCGATGAACGCCGCCGAGGCGCTGCGCGCGAGGTTGCGTGCGGTCGCGCAGGTCGAGCAATCGAAACGCGGAGCGGAGCCCGTGCCCCCGCCCGCACCCGCGAAGGTCGCCGAGCCGACGGGATCGTCGGGCCTGTGGGAGGCACCGAAAGCACAGGTCGAGGAGCCGATCTCGCCGTTCCTGATCCCCATCGACGAGCCGCTGCGCCCGCACGAGCGTGTCGCCGTCGCGCCCGTCCTGCGCGCACCGCTCCCGCCGGCCCGCGCGGTGTCGTTGCCCGCCGAGCCTCCGCCGGTCGAGGTCCACCGCGTTTCACTCGAGCAGCACATCGAGACGCTGCTCACGCTCCTGCGCACCGAGGAGGTCGACGAGGCCATCGCGCAGCAGGACGCGCCGACGCGTGACTCGGGCGACAGCACGATCCGTTCGCGCTGGCACTTGACCAGAGAGCTACTCGGCGTCGCGAAGTCGCTGCCGCCACGCGTGACCCAGGTCCTCGCGACCGCCATCGGCCGCGACAACCTCGAAGGTGCGAAGCCGGACCTCGTCGCGTACCGCGAAAACGAGCCGAAGCTCGCGCGCGAGTCGGACGTCGTTTTGCGCACGCGCGCGAAGAGCATCCAGCGCGGTGTCGCCGGCGCGCTCTACGTCGAGCCGATCGTGTACACGCCGCCCGCGCAGTTCCAGCCGGCGCCGAACTACGAGTCGCCGAAGTCGAGCGGTGCGAACTTCATCTGGGTCGGCGCTGTCATCGTGCTCGCGATCATTCGGTTCGCGTCGTCGAACAGGAGCTCGTCGTACGACTACTCGTACACCCCGTCGTACAACTACAACAGCAGCCCGTACTCCGACGACTACCAGCGCACCGCCGCGTTGATGGAAGCGATGGAAGCGAACCGCCAGGCCGCCGTGATCCCGGCGGTCGCGCCGGTGAGCCCGTACGAGGAGCCCGACGTCCTCGACAAGGAAGCGTCGCAGGAGCTGCTCGTCGACCAGATCGAGCGCTCGCTTCTCGTGCTCCGCGAGAACGGGTGGCTCACCACCGCGCAGAGCGAGAAGATGACCGACTTCTGGGTGACCTCGCCGTATCACAGCGAGTGCAAGGACGCGCGCGCCGCGATGAAGGCGTGGGAGAAGCTGAAGATGAGCGACGAGCTGCCGCTCGCGAAGCGCCACATCAAGGCGATCCGCGGGCGCGTCGATACGCTGTGCCCCGCGACGAAGAAGAAGGCCGCGAAGAAGAAGGCCGCGCCCGTCGAGAAGATGGAGCTGACGGACACGCCGCCGCAGTAGCGTCGATCGAAGGTTGGGTTGGCTTCCGCGCGCAAAGCCGAGAGGAGTCGACACGGAGAAGGAGAGAGAGGGGAGCAGAGACCTTTTCAAACCCGTCTCGATCTCTGGACGAGATCACGGCGCACCCGCGGAACCTGTCTCGCGGTCGTCCGCGTCGCTATCAGGCAGCGTCGGTGATCGACCAGCGCGAACCCGCCGCCTCGAGGACGAACCCGGCGTCGTCTTCGACGATACGCTCCGCGATCGCGTGATACGCGGGACCCGCGATGCGGCCGCGCAGTGTGCCGCGCGCGGTGGCGTATAGCGCGTGGTCCGCGGCCTGGCGTAGCGTCGCGTAGGCGAGCTCCTCGTCCTGCTCGTCGTCCCACAAGACGAAGCAGCGATCGCCATCCCACCGCGCCGATGACGCGCGCAGGTGAGCGTCCTCGACGTCGACGTACGCGTACCGCGCATCGTCGAGGCGCACGATGTCGCGACCGTCCTCGGCACGAACGTCGAGCCAGCGCAGCAGCGCCTGGCGCAGCCGTGGGTGCGTGACGGCAACGCCTTCGTGCCAGAAGGTCCCGGCGCGATCGAGGCGCAGACCGATGGCCCGCATCTTCTCGATCTGTTCGGGTGTGAAGTGCACGCCGAAGAGGCGTACCAGGCTTACGCGAGCCGCGCGATGCGGTCCTTGGTCAGTAGCTTCTGTTTCTTCAAGCGACTGATCTCGGCCTGCTCCGTGGGAGTCAGCGAGCGTCTTCGCTCGAGTTGTTGCACTTGTTCATCGAGGCGGCGGTGCTCTGCGGTCAGCTCCGCGAGGAGAGATTCCTTCGACGCTTCGGTCAATGTGCTCAAACAGTGCCTCCAGGTATGTCCGACCTTGGATCAAGCCTAGACCCGTCGCTTTCGACGGGCAACCGCTGATCTCACTCTGATCACACTTCAGGGTTTTCGGAGCGCTCCCGGTACACCGTCGGGGTACATGACCTCGGCCTCCGACGGACGGATATACGTCGGCCCTCCCGTGACGAGAACGTCGACGCGAGCGCCTGCGAGCGCGAGCTGCGCCACGGAAATGCCCGACGGTGTCGTCCGATGCCAGGTCGCCGCGAGCGCACCGAGCTCGCCGGGAAATGTTTCGATCGCGTCACCGACGTACGAAACGAGCCGATCGCCGGCGAGTGATCGAGCCCACGCCTCGAGCTCGCGCGGTGCGAACACGCGCTCCTCACCGACGAGCGCGTCGTTCGCGTAGCAACCCGCAAACACCTCACCGCGGCGCGCGTCGAGGACCGCGACGATCACGCCGTCGAGGTACGGGAACAGCTGCTCGTTGGCGAGATGGATGGCGCCGTCGTGCGCGAGCGCGGCGAGGGACGACACGGCCCACAGCGGCTTTCCCGCCGCGAACGCGATGCCCTTCGCCGTGGCCATACCGATGCGCAGACCGGTGAACGAGCCCGGCCCCGCGCCGACGGCGATCGCGTCGAGCTCCATCGGCGAGATGCCCGCGCGCTTGCAGGTGTCGTCGAGCGTGACGAGCAGGTCCGCGGTGCGGCCGCTCTGATCGTGGCGCGCCTCGGCGAGCACCTTGTCGCCGTCGACGATCGCGATGCCCGCCATGAGCGTCGCGCTATCGAGACCGAGGACCTTCATCGGCTAGCGGAAGAAGAAGCGCATGACGTCGTTGCGCAGCGCGAGGATGGTGATGATCCCGACGATGATGAGGCCCACGAGCTGGATGCGCCGTTGGGTCTCGGCGGTCAACTTGCGCCGGCGCGCACCTTCGATCGCGAACACGAGCAGGTGGCCACCGTCGAGCATGGGGATGGGCAAGAGATTGATGAGGCCGAGGTTCACGGAGATCAACGCGAGCATCAGCAGGAACGAGTCCCAGCCCTGGTTACCGGAGACGGACGCGACGCGCCACATCATCAGCGGACCACCGAAGCTGTCCCCCGGTGTGTCGCCGCCGAGGATCTGGAAGAAGCCGCTCGCCATCGTCGCGATCGTCTCGCCCGTACGCTGGAACGCCTTGCTCATCGCGTAACCGACGCGCCCCTCGATCGCGATCATCGCGCCGCGACCGCGAGCGATGTCGTTGCTCGCGCCGAACACGAGGCGCGACACGGTGTGATCGTAGTCGTCGAGGCGTTGCCGGCGCACCTGCGTGACGTCGGCCGACATCGCCTCGGTTTTGTCGCCCACGGCGCGCTTCCACGTCAGCTTGAACGTCTTGTCGGGCTCGGCCTGGAGGCGCTGGTCGAGATCGTGCCAGTGGAGGACGGCCTTTCCGTCGAGCGCGACGACGAGGTCGCCCGGGCGCAACCCCGCGCTGTCCGCGGGCGAGCCGGCATCGACGCGCGCGACGAACATCTCCGCGTGTTCGAGGCCCGTGTAACTCGAGCGCTCGAGCGTGTCCGCGACCCGTGTCTCGGGCACGAGGTCCGCGAAGCCGGGCGCGAGCAGCTCCACCTGCGGCACGCCGGGCACCTCGGTCCCGCGGAAGTACACGAGGCTCGTGCGGCGCACGAACTTGCCGAGCGCACGCTGCACGTCGCGCCAGTTCTGCACGGCCTGTCCGTCGACGCTGATGATCAAATCGCCCGTGCGCATGCCCGCGCGCGCGGCCGGCGACTGCCCGTCAACGACGCCGACGATCGGCACGAACGGCGCGTGCGTGATGCCCGCCCAACCGACGCGCAGCGTCTGGCCATCGCGGTCGTGCACCGTCTCCTCGATCGGCGTGACGTAGCGCTCGAACGTCTTGCCGTTGCGCGACACGCGGAGGCGCAGCTCCTTTCCCGCCGACGAGCGCACCGTGTTCTCGAGCTCCTCCCAGTAGCGGATGGTGCGCCCGTTGATCTCGAGCACCTTGTCGCCCGGCTCGATGCCGGCACGAGCCGCGGCGCCACCGTCGAAGACGTCGCCGATCACGGCCGCGGGCAGCGTCGTGTGACCGGCGAAGAACACGAAGTAGATGACGACCGGTAACAAGAGGTTTGCCGCCGGACCCGCGAGCACGACGATCAGGCGCTGCCACAGCGGGCGACTCGCGAAGCTGCGGCCGGTGTCACCCTTCTGCGCTGGATCGTCGGAGCTCTCGATGCCGAGGATGCGAACGTAGCCGCCGAGCGGAAACGCGCCGATCTGGTAGTCGGTCTCCCGGAGCTTCACGCGAAGGATCGGTCGGCCGTAGCCGATCGAAAACGTCAGCACCTTCATGTCGAGCAACTTCGCGGCCACGAAGTGACCGAGCTCGTGGATGAGCACGAGCACGCCGACGAGCAGGAGGAAGTAGATGACGGACACGAAGGGCCGACGACGCTATAGCAGAAACTGCTATCCTCCCGACACGTGGCGTTGAAGTCGGCACAGCCTGATGGGGACAAGGTCGACATCGAGGAGGCCCTCGACTACATCGACAAGGCCCTCGATCGCACGAAGGTGCTGTACGAGCAGTACTTCCTCGGCATGCAAAAGCAGCCCCCAGCGCAGCTGCACACCGACGTCGAGCGCCGCCTGCGCGAGCTGCACCAACACAACATCCGCAACACGGGCATGCGCTACCGGTTCGCGACGCTTCAGCAAAAGTTCGGCTCGTACAACTCGTACTGGCGCCGCACGCTCCGCCAGATCGAGAACGGCACGTACATCCGCAACCTCGCCAAGATCAGCCGTCAGGCCGCGCTCACCGGCGAGGAGGTTCCCGAGGAGATCTTGGCCGCGATGCCCAAGCGCATGCGCGAGCAGGTCAAGCGCGATCGCGAGCAGGCCCTCGCGACCAAGGCGCGCCGCGCCGCCGAGAACGCCGTGGACGTCAACCTGAACGACTTCGACGACGGCGAAGCCGCGGTGATCAACAGCTCGCCACCCAAGATCACGCGGCCACCGCCGATGCAGAAGGGTACGCACCAGCTCGGGACCGACGACGGTGACTTCGACATCGAGGCGTTCTTCGCGACCGTCACCAACGAGAAGGCCGCGACGAAGCCGACGATGGCGATGTTCGACGAGCCGCGAGACGAGGACACGCAGCCGAACGCGGAGATCCCACAGCCGGTCCACTCGATGGCGATCGCAGGTGTCGCCGCGACCGCTGCGCTGGGGCCGAAGCCCGCGCCGAAGGCCGTGCCACGCGCCATCGAAGACGAACCGTCGACGGGGGTGCACGAGCAACGTGCACCGCGTCCCGTCGAGGACGAACCGACGGGTGTGGTGACCCCGGTGGTGCGCGCGCTGCCCGGCCTGCCCACGAGGCAGGCGTCGAATCCGGGCGTCACGAACCTCGCGGCTCCACGCGGCACGGCGACCCCCGCGCCCGGAACGCCGAACACGCGCCCGCCGACGGCGACACCGGTACCAGGCACACCGATCGCCGGAGCACGCCCACCATCGACCCCGGGTCAACCGATCGCCGGAGCCCGCCCACCGTCGACCCCCGGTCAACCGATCGCGGGAGCCCGCCCACCGTCGCCCCCGGACCAACCGATGGCAACGTCGCCGCGTCCGTCGACGAACCCGGGCCAACCGCCTCGGACCCCTGCGAGCCCTGGCACACAAACGATCCCGCGCGCCGTCATGGAGCAAACGCAGCCGATCGCGCGCCCGCCGACGCCACCGCCTTCTCCGCAGTCGCAGGCGATCCCGCCTCCCACGTCGAACCCGAGCGCCACCGATGCGAAGACGCAAGCGATGCCCGTCGTGCCCCCCACACGTCCGGCAATGCCCGCTGTCCCGCGTCCACCCGCAGGCGCGACGCCCGCGATCCCGAAGCCGCCGATTCCAGCGCCCGCACGCACGCAGGTGATGCCCGTAGCGCCGACCGCACGTACGCAGGCGATGCCCGTCGTCCCGATGCCGCCCAAGCCCGGTGACGCGACGCCCAAACCCGTCGGCGCCAGCAACGCCCCCTCGCAGCAATCGCGGCCCATTCCGATCGTGCCCGGCGCGTCGAGCAATCGCCAGCCGATCCCCGTGCAGTCGATGCAGGGGCCGTTCGAGCCGACACCCGTCGCGCAGAAGCCCAGGCCCGTCATGCCGAAGCCACCGTCGGAGCAACCCGCACAGCGACCGCCGCCCGGCATGAACCAAGCGGACGTCAACGCGCTCTACGCGAAGTACGTCAAGGCCAAGGAGATGGTCGGCGAGGACGCGGGCCCGGGCGCGTATTCGAAGCTGATGAAGACCATCAACGCGCAGGCTCCAAAGATCATGGAGCAGTACAAAGCGAAGGGCGTCGAGTTCTCCGTCGTCGTGAAGGACAACCAGGTCATCATCAAGGCCAAGCCGAAGACCTGACGCGCGTCATTCGACGACGATGTCGATGTCGTGCGAGACGTCCGAGATCCTTTCTCGGGCAACCAGCTCGACCTTGCGTCCTCGGATCGTCACCGTCTTCGTCCCTGGATCGGGGAACGTCAGCTCCACGCGATGTTCCAGGAAGAGCAGGATCAAGTGGCAGTTGTTGCCGCGCTCCCGATCGTACGGAGTGATCACGATAGAATCGCCAGCGTATTCGATCTCTGTGGAGTGAACGGAGACGCAACTGCTGCCGTAGGTGGTCACGGCGACCGCGAAGGGTTCTCCGGGCGACGCCATCGCGGGTGCGTCGACGCGCAAGCCCTCCGATCCGAACTCGACAACTCCCACGACGCGGTCGTCCTCGGCCGCGCACGAAGCACAGACCAGCACGACCGCGATGCCCCTCACGTGCGGTGCGCTTTGATCACCGCGCTGATCTCGTCGTGGGTGAGCACGCGATTGCCGCGCTTCGCCGCGCCGAGCACGGCGGCGACGAGCTCCGGCTTCGGTTCGTGGCCGCGCTTCTTCAGGTAATAGACGACGTTGGACTCGCCCGAGTAGTGACCGACCTCGATCTCCTGCTCCCTACCGAACATGCCGGCCGGGACACCCGAATAGATGCGGTCCGCGAGCCACGAGTCGCCCTTCTTCTCCGCCTTGATGATCGCGGCCGCGTGTACGCCGGTCGCCGTGCGGAACGCGTCCTCGCCGGTCAGCGGGTACTGCGGATGGATCGGCACCTTCGTCGCCATCGACGCCGTCTTGCACCACAGGACGAGCTTGGTCAGGTCGTGATCGGGCAGCTCGCCGAGGAGCTTCAGGTTGAGCAGGATCTGATCGAGCGCCGCGTTGCCGACACGCTCGCCGATGCCGAGCGCGGTGCCGTGGATGCGATCCGCGCCGTATTCGATCGCGAAGATCGAGTTGACGACGCCGAGGCCGCGATCGTTGTGGCCGTGCCAGTCGATACCGACGTCGGTGCGGCCGAGGCCGTCGAGCATGTTGCGCGTGAACTTGAGGAGGTTCCTGATGCCGTCCGGCGTCGCGTGACCGACGGTGTCGCACAGGATCAACCGCGCCGCGCCGTGCTCGACGGCGGTCGTGAACATCTTCGTCAGGATCTCGGGGCGCGAGCGCGTGGTGTCCTCGGTGACAAACGCGACCGGGAGGTTGTACTTGCGCGCGAGATCGATCGACGTCGCGGTGAGGTCGAGCATCTTCGGGAGGTCCCAGTTCTCGGCGTACTGGCGGATCGGCGAGCTGCCGATAAACGCGAGCACCTCGATCTCGAGGCCGACCTTCTGCGAGATGTCGATCACGGCCTGCACGTCGTTGATGTGCGTCCGCGCGGCGCAGGACGCCTTGACGCGGAGCTTCTGCGACTTGATGTGCTCGGCGATGATCGTGCAGTCCTCGACGGCGCGCTTGCCAGCGCCGGGGAGCCCGATGTCCATCGTGTCGATGCCGAGGTCGTTTGCGAGGTCGACGAGGCGGAGCTTGTCGTCGATGGACGGATCGACCACCGACGGTGACTGGATGCCATCGCGCAGCGTCTCGTCGAGGAACTGGATGCGGCGCTTCGGCGACAGCGGCGCGACCTTCTCGACGGAGTTCCAGTCGTAGATGAGCTCGTGATCGGTCGCTACGGGCATGCGTACTCTGTACCTCAGAAAATGGCGTGAAGGATCAGGACCGCGAGCACGGCGGCGCCGATGACGATCGCGACCATCAGGAACCACCCGAGCACCAAGGACGCCGCCGCTAACCCCAGGCCGATCATCCAGATCATGTAGCCCCCGCGCTCCTTGCGCGCGATGGACGCGATGGACGCGATCGCGGTCAGCGCGAAGCCGGGCACGGAGAGGCGCCAGTCGGGCGTGGCGCCGAGCTCGCCCGACGCGATCGCGACGACGATGAACGCGACGAGCCCGAGCACACCGGCCGCGACGGCGGCGGGACGCTGGGCGAGCCACGAGCCGGCGGACGGGTCAGCGGGACGCAGGTGCGAAGGCTTCTCCACAGCCTCGACTATAGCCGTAGACCGACATCGGCGTCGGGAGTCCTTCAACGCGCTATGATCACCGTCGACGATGAAAGTCCTGCTGCTGGCTGTCCTTGTCGTGGCGTGTGGCAAGTCCGAGTCGCGAGCTCCACCCGCCGATCCTCCATCGACTCCGGCGAAGAACGGATCCGCGAAGGACGGAACCGGAATGTCGCGGACCGAGTGGGTGGCGCTCGCCGATCGGTTGGCAGCGGCATCTGGCCCCATCCCGCGCGCAAAGCTCGACGAGTTGGTCGCCGCGCAGACCTGGAAGAACGTCGATGCCAAGTCGTTCGAGGAAGTCCTCTCGTTCATGCCCACGGCCAAGCGCCTGTACATGGCGATCGGAGAGCGAGGCTCCATCGACGACCTCGTCGCATTGGCCGTCTACACGCTCGACGTGGATGTCGCGACCATCCGCGCCGGAGTGGCGGTTGTCGCCACGTTCGCGGCGGACGACACGACCCGTCCGGTGCGCGAGCGCGGGCTCGAGAAGCTCCGGCTCGGGACCGCGATCGACATGTGCGCCTTGCTCCACGTGGTGAGCCGCGCGACCGCGCCGGTCCGGGACACGGCGTTCACGCGCCTCGCCGAACCGGCGATCTATCGCGAGCTCTCACGAGTGCCGCTGCAGCTGATCCTCGCGACGCTCGACGAGAAGATCCTCCCGACGGTCGATCCGGCGATCCGCACGAGGTACCAGACGATCCGCGAGGTCGTGGCGGCGGCACACGCGGCGCGCACGGAAGCGACGGAGACGATCTATCAGGGCGCCGAGCCGCCGTCGTTCGAGCCGCGCACGGTAGTGATCGTGTCGAAGACCGGCGGCTTTACGATCACGATGGGGCCGGTGACCGGCGGCGCCCCGCTCGCGAAGCGCGACGGCGACGACCACGTCATCGCGATGACGACGATCGACGGAACGCTGTTCGAGGCACGGTGCTCCGACGACCTCGACGTGAAAGAAACCGCGGCGCAGATCGCGGCGGTCGAGGGAACGACGCGGCGTGCGGACAATGTCTACGTACTGAAGCGACCGAAACACGCCGGGCTCGTCCGCGTCGAGAGTGTCGGCGGCAAAGGGTGCCTGATCTCCGTCGAGGGGCCGCAGGATAAGTTCCCCATGGCGCTCGCGGAGATGTTCGTGTCATCGCTGCGCGCCGCGACCTAGCAATTCGCGAGCGCCTGACACGCAGCCGGGAAGTCCAGCGCGCACAACTGGCTGTCGCTCTGCGCGCCCGTCCATTCGTTGCACTCGCGAAACTGACCGACGGTGGCGTTGCACGCGGCCGGAATCGACAGGCTCCCGCACCTCGCGCGATCGACACCAGCGGACACCGAAATTTCTCGTCCATCGATGACGCAGTCTACGACGCGCCGCGGGTTCACGTCCGCACCCTCGTGACAGAGGTCGGCGAGATCGCTCGGATCGACATCGCGAAGCCTCGTCGAATCGGGCACGCCGCCGATCGGGCCGTTGGAACCGCCACCCGAGCCGCCGATCGACGGGCACGTCGAAGCGCACGCACCAGCGGCGATCTGACCGCAGGTGTTTGCCTCGAGGCAGTCCGCGCATTCCTCGAGAGCGCGCGCCGCGTCGACGTTGCCGAGCTCCGCGATGCAGACGTCGAAGTCCGCCGATGCGATCGCGCCGCAGCCATTGGCCGCACTGCAGATTCGTTCCTCGGCGCTCTCGCCACCACAGGCCGCGAGACCGAGGGCCATCACGATGACCAACCAGTTCTTCATGGGGCGCATGAAACGCATCGCGGTCGAGCCCGTCAACAATAAGCCTCGTTCAGAAACGCGTGCCGGCTGCAAGCGAAAGCGAAAGTGACTCTTCGTCGGTAACGCCGGCCTTCCCCGGCCGATACGTTAACCCCGCGACAAGCCGAGCTGCGTCCGCAAGTTCACGTGCGCCGCGCTGTACGCGAAGTCTTGGAGATCGCGATCGAGCTCGCCCATCTCGGATGCGCCAGCGAACGCGGCCGGCACGTCGCCCGAGAACAGAATGCCGGCTCGATCCGCCGTGCGCGAGAGCGAACGCGCCCACAGCGAGAGGTTCAGCGCACCACCGCGCGAGAGGAGGCGCATCGCTGCAGCGCGCGCCTGCACGCGCGTGGTCTGCGGCAGCGACCCGACGGCGTCGGCGGCCGGCATCGCGAGCGGATCCTCCGCGCCGACGGTGGAGCCCGAAGCCTCGCGCAGGATCGCCATGACGATCGCACGTAACACGCGGCCCGGGCGCGATGCACCGACCGCACGGCCGGGCCACAGGAACGTCATCGCGCGCGCCATGCGGAACACGAGCTCCGGGCGATCCGGCGACGTCAGCGCGTCATCCCCAGCGACGAGTACCGGCGGATCGCAGGCGACGACATGGATCTGCTTGCCGAGCTCGACGCGCGGATAGACAAGCGGGACGGACACGCCGAGTAGCATCGCGAACTTCGCGCGCAGCTTGTTGAACGCGGGCGGGATGTCCGCGTCGGCGAGTTGCATCGACACGTCGAGATCGGAGTCGGCGAGCGTCATCGGTGCAAGTGCGTGGATCGCCGGCGCGACGAGCTCCATGAGGCCACCGAGCTCGATGTTGTCGTCTTTGTGACGGAGGAGCGCCCACTGATCGCGACCGAGCGGCTTCTGCGGCAAGGCCACGCCGGTAACCTTGTGGCGTTCGTAGAGCCCGGCCATCGTCGCATCGGCGGTGCCGAGGGCGACCATCGTCGATGCGGCGAGGAAGGCAGCATCGGCGTGACCACTCGCGGCCGTCGTGTTGACGAGCGCCGCGCCCGAGTGTGGGTCCGACAGCGCCTCCCGCCAGCCGGCTCGAATCGGTTCGAGGGTGTTGCGACGCGTGCTCTCGGTACGCGTGATCAGCGACGCGACGTCGGAATCCTTCGGCGCGATCTTTCGCGCGGTCGCGGCGGCGGCGGCGCCCGCTGTGGGATCGTCGAGGTGATCGAGATAGAGCCGCGACAGGCGGGCCCACGCCTTCGCCTCCGCGACGTTGCCCTTGCCGCGTAGCCGGAACAGCACGCGCTTGAGCGAGCGCTCGAGGCGGCGGAGCTCGCCGCGCCCGACGAGAAGCTGCTCGATCGCGGCGAGTGCTTCGACGCGCGTCGGCTCGAGATCGATCGCGCGCTCGAGGTGAAACAGCGCCTCCGTGTCGTCGGCGGACAGCTTCGCCTCGATCTTTCCCTTGTAGAAGTGCGACGCGGGATGGTCGGGGTTGATCGTGAGCGCCTGGTTCAGGTGACCGCGCGCGGTGTCGCCGGCCTGCGGCGACTCCTTGCCCGCGTTCCACTCCGCCCAGCCGAGCGCCGCGTGATAGTCGGCCTCGTTCGGCGAGCGCGAGATGACCGTCTTGATCATGCCGATCGCTTGGTCCCACTGCTTGCGGACCATCAGCTCCTCGGCGGTGCGGAACGACAGCTCGGTGTCGATCGCAGGGGCGACCTGCACGAGCTCGCCGCCGGCCAGCTCGCGATCGTAGTTCGTGCGCTCGCGCTCGTCGATCAGCACCTCGCGCGCCGCCGAATACGCGGCATTCAGCTCGTCGAGCTTCGCTCGATCGCGCGGATCCTTGAGCACCGCGCTGTGATCGCTCTCGCCGGTGCGCATGATGAACGCGTTGTCGATCTCGAGCGGCGCCGCCTTGCGGTTGATCTTCAACACCGCGTAGAAGTCCGCGCCCTTGATGCGCTGGAGCTCCGCGGTGACGGACTCGCGCGCGCCCGTCGCCTGGTCACGATCGACGCTGACGGTGTCGAGCTCGCTGATCGAGACGACTCCCGAGTCTTCGGGGTTCGTGACCTCCTCGGGGACGTCGGGGAACTCGAGCGGTGCGGCGCCTTCGGTCTCGACCTCGGGTGCGATGCCGATGTCGTCGAACAGGATGTCGAACAGCTCGGAGCTCGCGGCCGGCGGGCGCGTCGGCGCGCGCGCCACCGACGGTAGTGGTGCGAGCCCGGCGGGCACGGGCACCATGCCGAGGCCGGCGACGGACTCCGACACTGCCGTCACCGCGTCACACAGGATCATCGCGTCGATCGCGAGGCGACCCGCCGCGCGATCCGGAAACGCGCGCTCGAGGTCCGCGATCGTTGCTCCCGTCGCGAGCAGCGAGCACACGCGCTCGCCGAACACGCGCTTCAACTCGGGGCGCAGCCGCGTGCCGCGCTCGGTCAGCTCGAACGACATGCCGTCGAGCCGTGCGAGTCGCTGAAGATCCTCGACGGCGGTCTCGCGCAGTCCACCGAGCACGACCTCCACCATGCGTAGCTGCATGCCCTCGATCGGATCGAATGACTCGTCGAAGCGCCACGCACCCTGTGGCCAGCGGAGCGCTTGCACGATCTTGTGGCGCGCCTGTTTGCCGAGCTGAGCGATCAGCTGCTCGACCGTCAACACGCGCAACGCGACGAGCGCCTCGCCGAGCTTGCCGCCGATCTTCGCGGCGCGCGTGACCGCCTCGCGGTGATCCTCTTCACTGATCACGCCGCTCGACACGAGGAAGTGGCCGAGGGTCTCGTCGCGCGGCGTCGACGCGGTCGACACCGGGTTGCCATTCAACAGATCGACGGTCTTCGAGACACGACCGCGCTTGAGCACGAGCTGACCGGTCGCGAGATCTTCGTGGAGATCGAGCAGCACCGCGGGCAATGGCCGCATGGCGAGCTCCCCCGAGCGCGATTCCATAGACGCATCATCCTACAACGACCTCTCACTCCGCGACGTGACAGGCCACTCGAGATCCATTGGCGAGCACGCGCAGTTTCGGCAGCTCTTGGAAGCAAGATGTTGGCTTGTCCTTGACAGGGCAGCGTGGATGGAACGCACAGCCCTTGGGCGGGTCGAGCGGGCTCGGGACGTCGCCCTGGAGGATGATCCTGTCCCGTTTGGCTGTCCCCACATGGTCGATGCGCGGAACCGCACTGAGGAGTGCCCGCGTGTAGGGGTGTTTGGGACTCGCGTACAGCGTCTTCGCGTCGGTCAGCTCGACGATGCGACCGAGGTACATCACGGCGACCCGATCGCAGATGTGCTGGACGATCTTGAGGTCGTGCGAGATGAACAGGTAGGTCAGGTCGTCGGCAGCCTGGAGATCCTCGAGCAGGTTCACGATCTGCGCTTGGATGGAAACATCGAGTGCGCTGATCGGCTCGTCGCACACGACGAACGACGGCTTGCACGCGAGCGCGCGCGCGATGCCGATGCGCTGGCGCTGTCCGCCGCTGAACTCGTGCGGGTA
This sequence comes from Kofleriaceae bacterium, assembly GCA_046160585.1. Taxonomy (GTDB): domain Bacteria; phylum Myxococcota_A; class Polyangia; order Haliangiales; family Haliangiaceae; genus JABFXX01. The sequence goes on along the minus strand of JBJXGN010000279.1, from coordinate 84,590 downwards.
TCGCTTCGCCGCGTCCGACCGCAGCCCGACGCGCTCGAGCAGCTCTTGTACGCGTTGCTCCTTGTCGGCCGCCGACGTCGCCATGTCGTGGATCTCGAGCGGCTCCGCGATGGCCGCGCCGACGCTCATGCGCGGATCGAGCGACGCGTACGGATCCTGGAAGATCATCTGCATGCGCCGGCGCATCGGACGAAGCTCTCGCTGCGAGAGCTTGGTGACGTCGGTCGACTCGAAGTGGATCGAACCATTTGTCGGCTCGTACAAGCGCAGGATCGTCCGGCCGAACGTGCTCTTGCCACAGCCCGACTCTCCGACGAGGCCGAGCGTCTCGCCGCGCTCGATCTCGAGCGATACATCGGTCACCGCCTGCACCGTCGTCGCGTGCCGCGTCAGCGCGCGCCGGATGGGCGACGCGTGGTCCGTCTTCTTCCACGCGACCTTCGTCGGGAAGTGCATGGACACCGCGGTCGCGCGAACGAGCACGTCGCTCACGCCGGATCTCCGACGGGCACGTCGTCGACCTTCGCGTCGCCGTCAGCGTTGCTACGCGTCCGACGTTCGTCGGACTGGTCGATCGGAAAGTGACAACGCACCCAACGCCCCGATCCGTCCTTGTCCTCGACGAGCGCGGGCTCCTCGTCGTGGCATCGCCGCTGCGCGGCCGGACATCGATCGACGAACTTGCAGCCCTTCGGCAGCTCGTACAGCGACGGGACCATGCCCTTGATCTCGACGAGCCGCTCCTTGCGTGTCGTGCCTTCCTCGTACGACGGCACCGACCGCAAGAGGCCCGCCGTGTAGTGATGCCTGGGCGCGCTGAACAGGACGTTCGTCCGCGCGCGCTCGACGACGCGGCCCGCGTACATGACGACCACCTCGTCGCAGGTCTCCGCGACGACACCGAGGTCGTGCGTGATGAGCAAGATGCTCGTGCCCATCTCCGCCTGGAGCGTGCGTAGCAGATCCAGGATCTGCGCCTGGATCGTGACGTCGAGCGCGGTCGTCGGCTCGTCTGCGATCAGCAGATCCGGCTTGCACGCGAGCGCCATCGCGATCATCACGCGCTGCCGCATTCCGCCGCTCAGCTGATGCGGATATGCGTCGACGCGCTCCTCGGGCGACGGAATGCCCACGAGCTTGAACATGTCGATCGCGATCTGTCGCGCCTCGCGCTTGCTCTTGCCCTGGTGAAGCCGTACGGCCTCGCCGACCTGATCACCCGCCGTGAACACCGGGTTCAGCGACGTCATCGGCTCCTGGAAGATCATCGCAATGCGGTTGCCGCGGATCTTCCGCATCTCCGCCGGCTCGAGCGTCAAGAGCTCCTTGCCGGCGTACTTCACGCTGCCACTCGCGATGCGGCCCTGCGGTCCCGCGATCAATCGCATCACGCTGAGGGCGGTCACGCTCTTGCCGCTGCCGCTCTCCCCCACCACGCCGAGCGTCGCCTTCGCGGGGATCTCGAACGACACGCCGTCTACCGCACGCACCACTCCGCGGTCGGTGCGGAACTCCGTCACCAGGTCGCGGATCTCGAGCAGAGGCTCGGCCATCTCGTGCGCGAGCCTAGCGCAATCGTGGCCGTTTCGCACACTTAGCGCCTGGGCCTCAGCGCGCGAAGCGGCGCAGTCGCAGCGACGACGCGAGCACCGACACGCTCGAGAGCGACATCGCCGCGCTCGCGATCACCGGTGACAGCTGCCAACCGGTGACGGGGTAGAGCACGCCCGCGGCGATCGGAATGCAGATCGCGTTGTAAGCGAACGCCGCGACGAGGTTCTGGCGGATCGTCCGCATGGTCGCGCGTGCGAGCGCGAGCGCCGTCGGCAGTGACGAGAGTCCGCCGCGCAGGAGCGTCACATCGGCCGCTGCAGCAGCGATGTCCGTACCGGTCGCAAGCGCGATGCCGAGATCCGCGGCGGCGAGTGCAGGCGCATCGTTGATCCCGTCGCCGACCATCGCTACACGATGAAGCGCCGTGTTGGTCGCATTGCGGGATACGTCGGTTGTATCGCGCACGGTATTCGCATCGGGTACTCCATCCACGTTGCGAGACGTCCCTGCCCTCGCTGTGGTGGCCGGACGACCTTCGCGCAGCGCCCGCACGATGGCCGCCTTCTGTGTCGGTGCGACGCCCGCGTGCACGTGGGTGATGCCGACCTCGCCCGCAAGCGTGCGGGCGACCTCGTCGCGATCGCCGGTGATCATGACAGGCTCGATGTCCATCGCGCGGAGTGCGGCGATCACCGGCTTCGCATGGTGCGACGGCGGATCGGAGACCGCGATCAGCCCGGCGAGCTCGTCGTCGATCGCGACGTAACAGATCGTCGCACCAGCGGGAACCGCGTGATCGAGAGGGACAGGATCGATGCCCGCAAGCGCGAGCGCCTGGCGCGAGCCAACGCGGATGCGGTGTCCATCGACGAGTGCGGTGACGCCGCGGCCGGGCTCCGCGACGACAGCGGAGGCCGGCGAGAGCATGGGTGTATCGGTCGATGCCGATGCACTCGCAGGGTCCGATGGCCCCGCCGACGGCAACCGAGCGTCCAAAACCGCCGCCACGATCGCGCGTGCGATCGGATGCTCGCTCGACTGCTCGGCCGAGGCAGCGAAGCGGAGCATCTCGTCGCCGTTGCGGTTGTGACCGACGACGCGCGTGACGGTGGGCGCGTTTGCGGTCAGCGTGCCCGTCTTGTCGAGCGCGACGATGTCGACCCTCGCGCCGCGCTCGAGAGCGGCTCCCGAGCGGAACAGGATGCCGAGCTCGGCGCCGCGAGCGGTACCGACCGCAACGGCGGCGGGTGTCGCGAGCCCGAGCGCACACGGGCACGCGATGACGAGGACCGCGATCGCGCGCTCGAGGCCGACCGATGGATCCGTCGCGATCGCCCACGCGGCGAAGGTGAGCAGCGCGATCGCGAGGACGATCGGGACGAAGACAGCGGACACGCGATCGGCGATGCGCGCGATCGGCGCCTTCTGACCCTGCGCGTCTTCGACGGCGCGCGCGATCCGCGAGAGCGCCGTGTCGGAGCCGGCGCGCGCGACGCGAACGGTGAGCGCGCCGTGATGGTTGAGCGTGCCCGCGTAGACGGGTGCGCCCTCGGACTTGTCGACCGGTAGCGACTCGCCGGTCAGCATCGACTCGTCGAGTGCGGAGGTTCCTTCGACGATCGTGCCGTCGGCGGGAATGCGCTCTCCGGGGCGCACGAGGATACTCGCACCCGGTGAGAGGGATGCCGCGTCGACGTCGCGCGTGGTCGCGCCGTCGACGAGGTGCGCTGTCGTCGGCGACATCGAGAGCAAGCCGCGCACCGCGTCGGCGAGCCGCGAGCGTGCGCGCGCCTCGAGGAGCTTGCCGATCATCACGAACGCGATGATCGCGGCGCCCGCTTCGAAGTAGAGCGCCGGCATGTGGTGCTGGTGTGGTGACGCGAACCAGCGCGCCGAGGTCACCGTCGACGACAGCCACGCTGCGCCCGCACCGAGCGCGATCAGCGTGTTCATGTCGGGGCTCTTGTGGAGCACGGCCGCTAGGCCCGCACGGAAGTAGCGGCGCCCGGGCCCGAGCACCACCAGGGTCCCGAGGACGAGCTGCGCGATGACGATCGGGATACCCGACAGTGCGTGCGACATCGCGATCACCAGCAGCGGCACCGTCAGCGCGATCGCGACGATCGCATCGCGGCGCAGCGTTCGCTTGTCCTCGCGTGTCGCGTCTTCGATGGCCGCGAGGCGCGACGCGCCGGTGGCGTTCGTGTCGAGGACATCGGCCGGCACCTCGTAGCCCGCGTCGCGGATCGCGGCGACCGCATGCTCGAGCGCAGACGGGTCGAGCTCGACGCGCGCGCGAGATAGCGCGAGGTTCACGTCGGCGCTCGCGACGCCCGGTACCGCGGCGACCGCCTTCTCCACGCGACGCACGCACGCCGCGCAGGTCATCCCTAGGACGGGAAGATCGACGGTGGTCATGGCGGGCTGCATGCTAGGTTGGGTTTCGTGATCACCACCTTGGCCGTGTCTGGAATGACCTGCAATGGCTGCGTGAAGCACGTCGACAAGGCCCTCCGCAGCGTCCCCGGGGTCTCCGCGGTCGAGGTGAGCCTGGGTGAAAATTCGGCGAAAGTTGTTCATGATGGCCCGGTCACGACGCTCGTCGAGGCCGTTCATGACGCTGGATATTCGGCCAGCCCGAAATAAAGGGTCACGCAGGTCGGGTTCGGCGCCTAGAGGGGCATGAAGCACCTACGAAGCGCGATGTTCATCGTCATGTCCCTGCTGCCAGCCACCGCACTCGCGGCCGTGTCTGGAGGAGACTGCTGCCCCGGTCCGTGCTGCGAGGGCTGTCCGTTCTGCAACCGATGACTCGATGACCGAGCGCGAACAACTCGATCGCTGGATGACTGCCGCCGCCGATGGCGAGCGCGCTGCGATCGATCCCCTGTTCGCGGCGTTGTGGCCGATCGCGGTTCGCTTCGCGACGCGGTTCGTCGGTGATCCGGCGCTCGCCGAGGACTGTGCACAGGAAGCGCTCGTACGGCTGTTCGGACAGCTGTCGTCCTACGATCGCGAGCGCGACGCGCTCACATGGGCGCTCACCCACGTGGTGTGGCAAGCGCGAACCGCCCGCCGCTCGCGCGAACGTCGTCGCGAGGTGGGCGAGAGCGTCGAACACGACGTTGTCGATGGCGCCGCTGTCCTCGAGGAGCGCGAGCTCGTCCGCGCCGCCCTCATCGCACTCGAGTCGCTCGGCGCTCGCGACATCGAGATCATCAGCGCCGCCCTCACCGACGACAACGAGCTTCGCCGTGCGCTCGCACCCGCCACGTTCCGCAAGCGACTGGAGCGTGCGCTCGCGCGGCTTCGCACGTCGTGGAGGTCCCGCCATGGAACACTCTGAACACCCTGACCGCACCGACCGCGCGGGGCGTGTGTTGCGCCGCGCGCGCAGCGCCTACGAACGCGATCACGTGCTCGGAGGACTGCGCGGTATCGGGATCGCCGCGGCTGTGTGTGTCGTCGCGTTCGGGCTGCACGCTTCGACGCCGGTCGCATGGGGGATGGCTGGCCTCCTCGCTGCCACGCTCGGCACGCTCGGGTGGCGCGGCGGCTCGCTACGACGCGGCGCGTTCGCGGGCGTGCTCGCCGGCGTGCCGCCGATGATCGTCTCCAGCGTCGCGACAACGCTCGCGACCGGCGGTCACTGCGCGAGCTGTGGGACGGTCGCGACGTGGCAGTGCACGCTCGCGTGCCTCGGGACGAGCGCGCTCGTCGGCGCGCTGGTCGGATATCAGGCGATCTCGGATCGCTCGTCCGCGCGGTTCGCGGGCGCAGCGATCACCACTGCCGCGCTCACCGGTCTGCTCGGCTGCGCGACGATGGGCCTCGGCGGCGCGCTCGGCGTGGTCATCGGCCTCGTCGCCGGCGGCATCACCGGCTGGGTGTTCGCAAACGGACCTCGCACCGCATGAGCCCACGATCCACCCGCGTGATATACCCGCCGCCGTGACCCGCTTCGTCCTTCTTGTTGGTCTTGTCGTCGGCGCCTGTAGCTCGCCTGCAAAGCCGACCACCACCACGACGACCACGACGCCCGCCGACCTGCCCACGACCGACGATCCGTCGTGCCCGCTCCTCGTGCCAGGCACGAGCATCAGCGTCGAGGACTCTACCGAGGGTCCGGCGTTCGTGTTCGTCACCACGGGCGACGTCGCCCAGGTGCGCACGCGCGGTCAGGCGCTCGCGGCGACGCACAACGAACGCAAGGGATCACCCGACGCGCTCGGCATGATGTTCTCCGCGAAGTCCACCGCGAAGGCCGCCGACGTCGAAGGCGGCGTGCGCGTCACGTTCACGCCCACCGCGCCGGCGACAAACGCCGAGGTCGGCGACGAGCTGCGCATGCACGGTGGACATCTGTCGGGCGCGAGCTCGTGCAAGATGTAATGCGCTCGCACCTCGCGCGTCGTAGGGTGTGTGAGACGTCATGATGCGCGCGATCTGGATCGTCGTCCTCGCAGGTTGTGCTGCCGCCCCGGCACCGCTCGCCGCGAATCACCCCGCGGCGACCACCGCTCCGGCGGGTCGGATCGCACCCGCACCCGCGAGCCTGCGCGCCGGCGTGATCATGTATCCCGACGTCCCGAAGCCCACCGCGAAGAAGCCCGGCGGGCACCACCATCACGACCAGCATCCGTGACTCGCCTCGTCGCCCTCGCGCTCGTGCTCGCCGGTTGTGCGCCGTCGACGAGCGAGCTGCGTTCGCCGGTGGATGCGCTCGTCGAGAAACGCCTCGGTGAAAGCCCGAGGGTGAACCCGCGAGAGCTGCTCGCGAAGCCGCTCGATCGCGCGGCGGCGATCAAGATCGCGATCGCGAACAACGCGCGCCTCGCCGCGGCGTTCGACGAGCTCGGCATCGCGGGCGGAGAGCTCGGCAGCGCGCTCGGCCTCGGTCCCCTCGAGCTCCACGGCTCGTGGCACATAGGCGGCGCTGGCGAGTTCGAGCTCGACGTGATCCAGAACGTGATCGGCCTCGTCACTGCGCCGCGCCGCCGCGCCGCCGCGAAGGCCGACATCGAGGCCGCTCGCGCAAACGCCGCGGCCGCGACGCTGCGCCTCGCCGCGCGCGTCGACATTGCATTTTCGGACCTGCTCGCAGCGCAGGCCGACCTCGCGAATCGCCGCACGCAGTTCGACGCCGCCGACGCGGCTGCGCTGCTGCGAGAGCGCATGTTCGCCGCCGGCAACACCACGGCGCTCGCACAGGCGCGCGATCGCGACGCTCGCGAGATGGCCCGCATCGCCGTCGCGCGCGCCGAGGCTACCGTCGAGCTGCGCCGGGAAACGCTGAACTCGTTCCTCGGCCTGTCGGGCGACGACACCAAGTGGACCGCGCGGGGGCAGCTCGCCGCGCTTCCCGCGAGCGCACCGTCCATCGACTCGCTCGAGGCGGATGCCGTCAGCGCGAGCCTCGCGCTCGTCGCCGGCCGCGCGCGCCGCGAAGCCGCCGAGAACCACGCCGCCGATGTACGCCTGCGCACCGTGCTGCCGGAGCTCGGCGTGGGCATCGACATCCACAGCGACGGAGAATCGGGCATCGGTGTCGGCCCACTCGTCGCGATCGCGATCCCGCTGTTCGACTGGAAGAGCGGTGAACGCGCAAAGGCGAACGCCGCGATCGATCGCGCCGGGCACCTGCTCGCCGCCGATGCCGTCGAGCTCCGCGCGAACGCGCGCGCCGCACGCATCAGCGCGCTCGCGGCGTATCAAGAAGCGCGGCACATCACCGACATCGTGATCCCGCTGCGCTCGCAGATCCTCGACGAGACGCTCAAGCACTACAACGCGATGGACGCCGACCCGTTCGCGCTGCTCCTCGCGCGCCGCGAGCTCGCGGACGCCGAAGCGCAACAAGTCGACGCGCTCCGCCGGTTCTGGAACGCGATGTCGTCGGTGACCGCGCTGCAGCGCGGCGTGTCGATCGAGCTGTCGAACGAATCCCCCGAACCCGCGCGCATGCCGTCACGCGGTCACGGGGGGCACTAGGAGCTCCGATGACGATCTCCCGTCGCACCATCCTCTCCGGCAGCTTGCTCGCGGGCGCGTCGCTCTTCGCGAAAGACGCCGCCGCGCAACACGTGCATCCGCCCGCGCCCGCGCCTCCGGCGCCGACGCCACCCGCGCCGAAGCCGACGCCAACTCCACCCGCGCCAAGGGCACCCGCGGCCGGCAAGCCCTCGCGCGTGATCGTGCCGAATGGTTCCGTCGCGGACTGGAAGGTCGTCGACGGCGTCAAGGTGTTCCATCTGATCGCCGAGCCGATCACGCACCAGATCGCGCCGGGCCTCGTCATCGAAGCGTGGGGCTACAACGGCTCGACGCCGGGCCCCGTCATCGAGGGCACCGTCGGCGATCGCGTGCGCATCTACGTCACGAACAAGCTGCCCGAGATCACCAGCGTGCACTGGCACGGTCTGTTCGTGCCTAACGGCATGGACGGCGTCGCCGGTCTGACCCAGAAGGCGATCAACCCGGGCGCCACGTTCCGCTACGAGTTCGTCCTCGATCGCGCGGGCACGTTCATGTACCACCCGCACGCCGACGAGATGACGCAGATCGCGCTCGGCATGATGGGCATGATCGTCGTGCACCCGCGCGCGACGGAAGCGCGCCGCGTGCGCGACTACGCGCTCATGGCGCACGAGATGAAGATCCCGATCGGCACGCGCCGTCCCGATCCGCTCGCGATGAACGACTTCAACCAGCTGACGTTCAACGGCAAGGCGTTCCCCGAGACCGCACCGCTCCTCGCGCAGAAGGGCGACCTCGTCCGCCTTCGCCTCGCGAACCTCGGTCCCATGGATCACCACCCGATCCACGTGCACGGTCACGCGTTCTCGCTCGTCGCCACCGACGGCGGCCCGGTGCCCGCGGCCGCACGGTTGCCCGAGACCACCGTGCTCGTCCCCGTCGGTACCACGCGCACCGTCGAGTTCATCGCCGACAACCCGGGCGACTGGCCGCTGCACTGCCACATGACCCACCACGTGATGAACCAGATGGGTCACGACGTGCCGAACCTGATCGGCATCGACACGCGCGACCTCGACGACAAGCTCGGTCGCGTCGCACCGGGCTACATGACGATGGGCGCATCGGGCATGGCCGAAATGTCGACGATGAAGATGGAGCAGCCCCAAAACTCGATCTCGATGTTGCCCGGCCAGGGGCCGTACGGCGTGATCGACATGGGTGGCATGTTCACGATCCTGAAGGTGCGCGACAAGCTTGCCGGGAACACGGACCCGGGCTGGTACGAGCCGCCCGCGGGTACCGTCGCCGTCGAGGCGACCGCCGCCGAGCTCGCCCGCGACGGCATCCAGCGTTAGGGCGGCCTCGCAAGCTCGGCCTAGCGGACGCGGATGGTCGTCGTCAGCAGCCCGCGCAGGCCGAACGGATCACCGGCGACACCACCGGCGATCTCGAACGACGTCGCAAATCGGCCCGCGATCCACAGAACGTGTCCGCCGGCGACGAGCCGCGACACTCCATCGCTGATGGGGACCGCGCCGTGTCCAGATGCGCCGACGCCGAGCATCGACGTGACCATGTACGTCGGGCGCACGCCGAACGTGAGCTCCTGCGCGTTCATCGGATCGACCAGCGGCCACGCACCGCCGCCCCCGTGCTCTGCGTGCGCGGTCGCCCCGCCCGTCGCGTAGGCAAACCCTGCGAGCGCGTCGACGACAAACCGCCCGTTGCTCCAGCTGCCAAACAGCTCCGGCATGAGCATGACGTGCCCCATGCCGAAGCCCCTAGCGTCGTCTCCCGTCGGTGCCGAGACCATCAACATCGCGCCCCCCGACAACGTGCCGCGCGAGACGAGTGTCGCGTGCGCGTGGATCATGAGGTCGCCGATACCGTTCGACGCGCGGCCGTTACGGTCGAGGCGATACGTCACGAGATCTGCCGATAGCGAGTAGCGCCCGTACGACACGCCGGCGCCGACCTTGACGCCCTGGTAGTCGCCCTCGAACAACTGCCCTTGGTACGTTGCCGCGACTGTGCCGACCTTCGTCGTGATGCCGACGCGCCGTCCGGTGTTCGCGGGCGTGCTCGATCCGATCGAGAGCCGGCAGTGCCCCATCGCCGCGTGCGCCGGCGTGCACTTGGCATCGGATGTAGAGGCCGGCGGGTCCGGGACCGGCGTACAGTGTCCCTGGGCGGCGTGCTCCGGTGGGCAATCGTTCGCGTGCGCGGGTAGCGCGAGCGCGAACGATGCGGCTAGCAACGCGCGGTGCACATAGAACCGTTAGCTCATCGCTGACGTCGCGGCCTAGGTTCTCGCCAGGTTTTTCGCACGTGCGACTTCATGCACGCGTGGCGGCCTACGAGGGCTCGCGTTCGAAGTGGGTCTGCTCGGGGTTCCCGCCGGCCCAGTGGTGGATGTAGCGGCCGGGGATGGTCTCGAACAGTCCCTCGAAGATCCCGTCGACGTGCATCCACTCGGCGTACATCGCCATTCCACGCACGAGGTGATCGACGAGATCCCTCGCGTCGTTCTTCTCTTCGGCGGTCGCGTCGGGATCCTCCTTCGCTGCCTCGCCGTCCTCATTGTAAGCGCCGTGATGCGTGGCCATCACCTGCGTGAAGGTCACCGGCGCACGGACCGCAACCCGCGACGCGAGGAGCTCCTCGTACACGGCGGCGCGCTCCGCGGCGACCGCACGAACGCTCGCGTCGCACTCCGGCTTGTATTCGCCCGAGTGGCCACCGCCGAAGTCGTCGAGCTTTTCGTCTGCGACCTTCGTATAGTCGTTGAACAACAGGCCCGACAGCCGCGCGACATCGCCGCTGCGCGCGACCTGCTTCCGCTTCTCGCTCCAGTGGCAGCGGCGCTGCGTCCAGGCACCTTCGCCGGCGAGGAGGTTCTGCTCGAGGAGGTTGCCGTCGACATCGAACATGAGCTTCGATCCTTCGACCTCGAAGCTCAGCAGCATGTCGTCGCCCTTCGCGAGCATCATCGTGTGCACCTCGCGCGCGTGCGGCATGCCGATGTGGTGCCGCTCGACGAAGCCGTTCTTCGGCACCACCGCGATCGAGTAGCCGAGACCGCCCGTCGTCGACGGCGTGCGATCGTTCCACTGCATCGGCGTCTCCTCCCAGGTCGTCGCGACGAGGTTGCCCTCGGCGTCGAAATGTTTCCATCGTCCGACGACGGCGCCGTCCGCGCCGAACCGGCCTCGCGCGAGCAGCCGTGTGTTCTTCACGTCGTGAAAGAACCGCCACGTCCCGACGCGTACGCCGCTCTCGAAGCCGCCCTCGGCGGCGAGATTTCCGCTCGGGTGGTAGATGCGCCACGTGCCCTCGGCGACATCGCGCGCGTAGCGACCCTCAGCACGCAGGGAGCCGTCGGGATAGAAGCTCGTCCACGCGCCGCGCCCGCGCTTCATCGTGCCGCTGCCGACGGTGGTGCCGTTCTCGTCGACGACTTTCCACGGCCCCTCCATGTGGCGCTTCTTCAGCGTGCCGCTGCCACTCACGTCTTCCACGTTGTAGGGACCATCTGGTCGATACTTCTGCGCCCAGATCTTCCACGTCGCGATCGCGGGCTCCTGATACGCGGGCTGGATCGACGCGAGCTCGTCAAGCGTCAGTCCGGACGAGGCGATCCACGCACGCACCGCGGGCTCCGACGCCGCGATGTCCTCGAGAAAGCTCGTGCGATGCGCCGCCGCGATCCGCTCGGGGAGCGCACGCCCGGCACTACGCTCGATCAGGTACCCGACCGCGCAGACGTTGCCGTCGCGATCGATGAACACCGGTGAACGCCACCCGACATACGTGTTCTTCGGCGTGACACCCTTTGCGATGTAGTCGTCGAGGTAGCCGAGTAGCTCCGCGCGACGCGCTTCGAGCTGTGGTGACGTCGCCGACGACGCACCGAGCTTCGCGCGAATCCACACCAGGTGTGTGTGCATGCGCAGCTCCTCGCTGTCGTGCGCGTCGGGCATGCGGCCAAACGTCTCGACGAACGAATCATCGCCTGCTCGGTGGTTGGCACCGGGCCGCGGCCCCGCAACCACCATGTCCGACATCCCGACCAGGACGGCCAACACCGTGAGGACACGCAGCATCTCCTTCGAACGCTCCGGGCATGGAGGCTATTCGCGTGACGATGGGGATCACCGTGTGGCGATCGTGTCCTCGCAGTGACCCTCGCCGTTGATGTGACCGACGGTGGTCGTCTGGTATTCGAGGAACTGGCGGAGGTTCGTGATGGCTTTCCCTTCCACGTCGCGGGTCGAGCCGACCTGGTAGCGCGTCTGCGTGCGGATGTCCTTCGCGGCGAGCTCGTCGAGCGTGACTGCGTTGTCGGCGTTCGTGTCCGCCTCGGCGAACAGGTCGAACGCGACGTTCGGCTCGTCGGAGACCGCGTCGTCGTAGAACAGGTGGTCGGCGTGGATCGTCGCCTGCATCGCGACGTCGTCGCCGTCGATCGTCATGCCGGCCTCGCAGTGCGCGTACGCGAGCCGCATCGTGAAGCCCCAGTCGAACGCCTTCGTGTCGGTTCCCTTCGACGCGGTGCCGCGAACCAGCATGCTGTAGCCGCCGGCCTTCATCGCGGTGACGTCGGCCTCGTCGGCGTTCACGTTCGTCGCGTTCGCGTCCGGCTCGATCTGGTAGCCGTAGTGATCGTACGTGCCGCCCGGCGTGTCGAACGTGGCGAGCTCGTGGCCCTCGCCATTCGACCCCTTTGCAAGATCGACGACGTAGAACGCGTCGAAACCGACCTCGTCGTGGTCGTGGCCGGCCTGTGCCTTCGCGTTGCCGATGGACACGACGAACGTATCGAACGACACGGTCCAGCCATCGACGAACGCGCTGGCCGGGATGCCTTCCTCGATGAGCTCCTCGCCGTAGGCGGTGGCGGTGATCGAACCGGTGTCGTCGCCACAGGCGGCGATGGTGACGAGAGCCAGCGTCGTGAAGAGATGAATGCGCATGACGAGGCTCTTAGATTTTGGTGATGCCGTAGTGATCGTGAGTCGTGATCACGCGGCGAACGAGGTTGTGGGTTTCACTACCCGGGCGGATCTCGATCGCTCCCTGCGTGGTGGGGAGTAAAAAGAAGTCGACGCCGTCGAGCGGCGTGTCGCTCTCGTCCGGATCCGTGGGAAGGAACGCGATCGAGAGCGTCCCCATCGAGGTCTCGGTGATCTCGTCCTCGAACACCGCGCCGATGATCGCGGTATCCACCTCGACGTCGATGAGGATGTCGAACGGCATCGTGGTGCCAGCCTTCGTGGCCGTGCCGGCAAGGTGAATTGCGTGCCCGACGAGCGCGGGCACGTCGTCGGCGACGGTCGCTGCACGAAACGTGAAGTTCGCCCCGCGATAGGCGCCCGCGATCAACGTGCCCGTTCCGAGTGGAGCGTGCGGTTGTCCGTTCCACACGAGCACGTGTTCGCCCGGTAGCTCGCCGGTGACCTCGCCACCGGCGGAGTGACCGGGATGGGCGATCGTGCCCGGGGGAACGACGATGTCTTGATGCCTCTCCCCTTCGATCGTGAACTGGATCGTCGAAACCGCGGCCTGCATCTCGCTGATGTTGACCACGTAGCCGAGATCCGTCGTCGCCGGCGCAAACACGCTGGACGCCGTCGTCACCGGGATCTCGACGCGAGCCGCCTCCCCGGAGTCCGTACATCCGGCGACGAGGCCGGCGAGCGAGTACATGAGCCAACGCATGGGGTCCTTTCAGAACTGCAACGTCGCGCCGATGCGTCCGCCGAACGGGCGACCGGGTGAGACATGGACGCGCGGAAGATCGCTACGCGGCGTGCTCGTGTCCCAGCGAGATGCAAAGTGGTACTCGCCTTCGTTCCAGTCGGAGGCGAGTAGGTTGTCGATTTGGAGCGCGAGCGTCCACCGCCCGTGCGTCCAGTTGCCGACGGCATCGAACACGGCCGACGATGCAGCCGTCGCGCCATTCGCGAGGGGCCGCGCGCCGAGGAAGCGGCCCGCGAGGCCCGCGCTCCACGCCGCGCGCGAGAACCGTGCCTCGAGGCTACCGAGCAAGCGCGGCACACCGGACACGGGGTTGTCGGTGACCGTGAAGCGCGCGTCGACCGCCGTGGCGTCGGCGCGAACCGCGAGCCACTCCCACGGGCGTGCCTCGACGAACGCCTCGACGCCGAAGCGACGAGATCCGTCGAGGAGCACATTGAGACCTGAGAGGTGATCGAAGGACGACTCGCGGTCCATCCATGTCGCGAACGTGGTCGCGCCGACGCTGACGCGATCCCAGTCGAGCTCGCCCCCGGCCTCGAGCGCATCGGCGGTGGTCACCGAAACCTCGCCGCCGTCGTAGATCGCGGTGTCCATGTTCTCTCGCGATGCGCGACGCGTGAACGCCCGCGCCTCGGGTGGACGTTGACCACGACCCGCCGCGAACGAGATCGATCCACGCTCGTTGCGCCACCCGAGCGCGATGCGCGGCGAGACCGTGCTCGTCATGCCCGAGCCGCTGCGCGCCATGTCGAGGCGATCGTCGGCGTCGACGGTCACGCCGTCGACACGAACGCCACCCGTCGCGGTGAAGCCACGATGGCTCGCCTCGAGGCCGGCCCACGCGCTGCCGCTCGTCGTCGACGCGGCGAGCGATCGCTCGGTGGCGTAGACCATGCCGGTGGTCGAGATCCGCTCCTCCGTCTGATCGAGCTGATCGCGGATCACCTCGATGCCCGAGAGCGTGCGAAGCCACGGAGCGACACGATGTCGCCACGCGATGCGCCCGCCGCCCGTGATGGCGCGGTGGATCTGACGGCGACCATCCCCGAGCTCCTCGTTGACGAGGAAGCCCGTGAAGTTCTCATCGAGCGCGAGTCCACGCCAGCCCAGATACGTGGAGGCCACGATCTCGTCGGTCGACTTCGCCCAGCGCGCACCGACACCGGTCAAGAGGCGGCGCGACGTCCCGCCGAGATCACCGGCAGGTGCGGAGTCCCGATCGAACCGTCCACTCGCGATGTCGCTTACCGGGATAACGCCCGGCTCGCCAAACGTCGCCCAGTAGCCGACGACGATCGGCCGGAGGCGCAAGCGCCCTTCGGTGATCTCTGTCTGCGCGATCACCGAGCCGTGCTGCGTGCCACGGTTCTCGCCGTAGCCATCATCGCGCAGGATGTCCGCGGCGACGAACTGTGCGGCCGGCCCACCCTCTGGCGCCTCCACGAGGACGACGCGGTGTCGATTCGACGAACCGATCTCGTAGCCGACGCGTTTGCCGCGGCGCTCGGGGATCTCCAGGTCGAGCTCGATCGATCCCGCGGTCGCGAACCAGCCCTGCTCGAGCGAGAACGGCCCCTTTCGCGAGACGAGGCCGCCGACGGTCTCGGGGATCACGAACCCGAGGTCCGCGTAGCCCTGACCGTGCACGTTGGACATCTCGTTGATCGGGATTCCACCGACGCGGATCTCGAGGTCGGATCCGTGGACCGCGTCGAAGCCGCGCAAGAAGAACTGCTGGCCCTTTCCCTCGCTGCCGTGCTGGCTCGTGTAGAGCCCGGGCACCACGCGCAGCAGGTCATCCGCGTTCTTGTGCGGCGTGAGCTCGAGCTCCTTCGCCGTCACGACACGAACGCCCGCGCTCGGGGTATCGATCGGCGTCTCGTTGTCCTCGATCACGATCGTCTCGGGTCGCGCAGTCGCTCTCGCGATGTCGGCCGCGATGAACCCCATGAGCTCGGCGTCGAGATCCGCCACGACCGTGGGAGGAACGTCGGCGACGGCCGTGCCACAGAATGCGGTAAGGGTGGTGATGGTGACGAGTGGACGCAACTGGGTTTCCGATCGGCGAGGGATCGCCAGGAGATCGATCGACGAACGACGAGAAGTCGACGAACGACGAGAAGTGGACGAACGACGAGAAGTCGACGAGCGATCGACGAGCGAGCATTGACGTGTGCACGCGCGCGAACGACCGAAACGATCGTCGTGCGAGTACGCGAGAGCGAGGGACGTCAGCTCCGGATCGGCGGACCGCGTGCGTCGGCGGTAGCCTCGAACGCGACGGTCTCGCGACCGGTCGCGACGTCGATGATGTCGCTGGTGACGCGAACGGTCGCGATCGCATCGAGGACGGGCGGCGGCGGCTCGTGCAGCGCGAGCGCGCGGTGCGCGAGGCCCGCAGCGGCGTGGAGATCCGGAACGTGATCGATCGCGAGGATGTCGCGCGCCTTCTTCTTCGTGTCACGCGCCGGTTCGTGCGCGTCCGCGTGCGAGTGCGTGACGCCGTCGTGGCGATGTGTGGAGGACTCGAACGAGACCGTGATGACGGTGCCGTCCGCTGCGTGCTCGTGTGCGTGGTCCCCGTGCGAGTGGAGGTGCACGTTTGGCAGCACCTCGACGGCGAGGAGCCACACGAAACACAGCAGCGCTGCGTATGGCCTCCTCATCGCCCACATATACGACCCGGAACGGGCGGCGGATCGACCTCACGTTCGCCACCGATATGCAGCAGTTAGAGCGCTACGCGATCGACCACAGTGGCAACGACCACCCGATGCCCAGGCTGATCGAGGCGACCCCCGCGGCAACGGTGATCCCGCGCTGCGCACGTCTCATCGCACGCAACGAGACGCCGACGATCGCCGACGCCGCCGCCATGCCGGCGATCGACCCCACACCGAACAGCGCGATGTAACCGAGGCGCGCGCTCGCCGACGGCAGCTCCGCGAACACGAGCGCGGTCAGTGCACCGGAGCCTGCGAGGCCGTGGATCAAACCGACCGCGAGCGGGCGCATCGCGAAGACGCCGCGACCGATGTGAAGGTGTGCATCGGCGCCCCCGTGTTCGTGGACTCGCCCGCCGTGTGCGTGTGCATGTACGTGGCCCACCGGGCCGAGCGTTCGCGACCGCACGATCGCGCGCACGCCGAGCAGCACGAGCATCGCGCACACGCCGAGCTCGAACCACGCGCCGAGCCGGACCGGCATCGCCGTGCCGATCGCGATGAGCACGACGCCGACGATCACCAGCGACATCGTGTGGCCGAGGCCCCACAACGCGCCGAGCAACGCCCCGCGTTTGGCATCGCGCGTCTCGGTGGCGAGCGTCGCTACCGCCGTCAGGTGATCCGGCTCGAATGCGTGGCGCAACCCCACCGCGAGCCCGAGCAGCACACCGGCGAGGGACGACGACATCGGGCGGGAACGTACTATTTCGCGCCGCAGCGCGGAAGCCCGTCGGGGACCGTCACGACGAACTTCGCGTCATCGATCGTCGGATTGATCGTTCGTTGCCCCCACTCGACGACGAGGTCGGCTTTTTCGCCGGGCGACTTGAACTGCGTCTTCGTCGGCAACCGGTGCTCGCCCTGGCTGGCGTCGGGCGCGACATCGAACTCGGTGTTCCGCACGGACCAGACCACCTTGCCGCTCGCATCCTTTGCCTCGCTGTCGATCACATCGAGGCGGCCCTCGCGCAGATCGAGCGTCAGCGTCTGCGTGCCTTCGGCGCTCTTCAGCGACAGCTTCTCGTAGCTGCCGTCCCACTTCGTCTCGCCGGTCGCGCCCGCGAGGATCGGCGGCGTGCCGAGCGCGAGGTGAAGGAAGTCCTCCGGATCGAGCTGGATCCGCAGCATCGTCGCGATCGAGCTGCGATCGCACGGGCCCGAGAGCTGACAGTTGTTCTGCTTGTCGACGTACGCGAAGTTCGTTCCGCCGCACGCCATGTCGAGGAGAACATCACCGCCCGCAGGCGACAGCGCATTGAAGCGAACTTTCTTGCCGGCCGTGCCCATGACCAGCACGTCGCCCTTCATGCGCTGGTCGCCAATCCAGTAGTCCATCTTGCTCTCGCCCGTGAACGAGGTACGCGACGCGCGCTGCTTCGCGAGCTTCGCGAGGAGCTCGTCGACCTTCGGCTCGGTGTACGGACGCGGCTTTCCGGTGTTCCCGTTGGGGCAACCGGCACAGGCGGCGATCACCGCGACCAGGAGCAGGAGCTTCATAGTGCGGTCATAACAGAGCCGCGCACGACATTCCTTCCCGAGCGTGCAGCGATCACGTTGTCGACCGCGATCACTTCAGGAGCACTTCGAGCCACGCGAGCTGATCGGTCGTGCGCTCGACCTGCTGCTTGACCATGTCCGCGCCGCCGTGGCCCGCATTCTTCTCGATGCGGAGCAGGATCGGCGCGCTGCCGGCCTGCACGGCCTGCAGCTGCGCGGCGAGCTTGCGCGCGTGCATCGGATCGACGCGGTCGTCGTGATCTGCGGAGTCGAACAGGATCGCCGGGTACACGCGCGACCCTTCGTCGACGGCGCGGCGATATGGCGAATACGCCCAGATCGCGGCGAACTGCTCGGGGTCCTCGGCGGAACCGTACTCCGGCACCCACGTCTTGCCCGAACCCGACAGGTGGAACCGCAGCATGTCGAGCAGCGGCACGGCGATGATCACCGCCTTGAACAGCTCGGGGCGCTGCGTGACGGCCGCGCCGGTGAGGAGGCCACCGTTGGAGCCGCCGCTGATCGCGAGGTGCTCCGGCGACGTCCACTTCTCCTTCACGAGGTACTCCGCGGCGCCGATGAAGTCGTCGAACACGTTCTGCTTGTTCAGCAGCATGCCGCCGCGGTGCCACTCCTCGCCGTATTCGCCACCGCCGCGCAGGTTCGGAATCGCGTACACGCCACCGCGTTCGAGCCACACAGCGCGCGACGACGAGAAGCCCGGCGTCATGTTCACGTTGAAGCCGCCGTAGCCGTAGAGGATCGTCGGCGCCTTGCCGTCGCGCGGCGTGCCCTTCTTCGAGATGATGAACATCGAGATCTTCGTGCCGTCCTTCGACGGATAGAAGACCTGCTGCGTCTCGAGCTGCGACGTGTCGACCGGCAGCTTGATGCGCGCCCACTCGTCGACCTTGCCGGACTTGATCGACGTCTTGTAGATGACGCTCGGCTCGGTGAACGACGTGTAGCTGAAGTAGCCCGTGTCCTCGTCGGGCAGCCCCGCGACGCCACCGGACGTGCCGAGCGGCGGGAGCGCGAGCTTGCGGACGAGCTTGCCCTCGAGGCTGCGGACCTCGACCTCGCTCGCAGCGTTGCGCAGGTACGTCGTGACGAGCTGACCGCCGACGACGCTGACGTTCTGCAGTGTCGCGTCGCCCTGCGGGATGATCTCTTTCCACGCTGCGCGATCGAGCTTCGTCGCCGGCGTCTTGAACACGCGGTAGCGAGGCGCGCCGTCGTTGGTCGTGATGTAGAGCTGGTCCTTCCAGACATCGACGTCGAACAGCGCGTCGACGCCCTTCACGATCGGTACGAACGTCGCGCCCTTCTTGCGCGCGTCCTTGATGTAGACGTCGGTCGAGTTCCAGCCGTGCGAGACGTTGACGATCACCCAGTGACCATCCTTGGAGACGTAGCCACCGATGAAGGTCTTCGCGCTGCCCGTCGCCGGGTGCACGACCGTGTCCTTCGCAGCGTCATCGCCGAGCTTGTGGAAGCGCACCTCCGCGAAGCCCGGGCGCTCCGCGATCGTGACGTCGCGTCCGCCGGCCTTGGTGCCGACCGGTGGGACCCACGTGTAATAGAAGCCCTTGCCGTCCGGAGCCCATGACGTTCCGCCGTATTTGGTGCCGGCGATCAGGTCGGGCAGATCCTTGCCGGTCGCGACCTCGATGATGCGCGTCGACGTCTCGTCGGAGTTGTTCTCCTTCACCGCGTACGCGACGTATTTGCCATCCCAGGTCGGCGACCAGCCACCGAGGCCCTTCGTGCCGTCGGTGCTCCACGTGTTCGGATCGAACAGCACCTTCTCTGCGCCCTTCTCGCCCTGCTTCCAGTAGACGACGGCCTTCTCCTTGTTCGCGTGCTTGCGCGTGTAGAAGTAGCGTCCCTTTCGATGCGACGGTGCGCTGATCGCGTCGTAGTAGAACAGCTCTTTCAGACGGGCGGACAGCGCCTCGCGGCCGGGCGCCTTCGCGAGCTCGCCGCGCGCGTACGCGTCCTGCGCCGCCATCCACGCCTGCACGTCGGCGCTCTTCTCGTCCTCGAGCCAACGGTACGGATCGGCGACTTGTTTGCCGTAGACCGTGTCGACGATCGCGTCCTTCTTCGTGGCGGGCCACGCATGCTTCGGAGTCGTTGGCACTTCGGGCTTGGTCGTCACCGGTTCTGGATCTGTGGTCGGCGTCGGCGGATCGACTGGCAACATCGTCGGAGGTGACGAGCTACCGCAGGCAGCGGCGAAGAGGAGGGCAACCGGGAGCAACGTACGCATGCGCGTGTCGTAGCACTCGCGGCGCGCGACGATCCACTGCGACGGTCCGATGCCGCATCCGCGTTCACGACCGTCCGCTACAGATTCCCGTACGACGGGAGGTCGATCTTCCAGCGCCCTTCGACCTTCACGAGATCCATGCGTGCGCGTCCCGCGGGCGAGACGACCTCGACGACCGCGCGATCACCACGCTCCTCGACCACCGTGATGTCGGTCGGCGCAGCGACGCCTTCCGAGCTCCCGATGCTGAGAAGATCCTTCGCGGTGTACCGACGAGCAGCACCTACCAGATCCGTAGCGCGCGTAGCCTCGGCCTCGAGCCGTTCACGTGTGGCGGGTGACAGGAGCGAGAACACCGCTTCACGATCGCCCGTCTTCGCCGCTTGCAGCATCTCACGCACGGCAACCTCTGGCCCTGGCTGTGAAACTCGGCAACTACGGCCTGCAACTGCTGCAGCCACGGCCATCGCCGCGAGCGCACTCGCCACAGCGGCAACCGTCGAACGTCGCGATGTTAATGCCAGACCCACAGGGACCTCATGTAGGTACCGAAGTGGCCTCCCGCTTGCAACTTGTGGCTATCGTTAGCGTCGAATATGCTGTGAAGGCTTTGGGTGGCTTCACAGTCGAATTGAAGCCTTAGGAGGCACTATGCGGTTTCGAACCTTTGCTCGAATCATCGGCGCCCTCGGCCTCGTACTCGCGACGCAGGCCTGTGTCGTTCGCGAGACGACGCCTGTGAACTCGGGCTACGGCTACGGGTATGGACCGCGCTACGGCGCCTCCGCGAGTGTCAGCGTCGGCGCACCGTCGCAGTTCACGGTGTCGAGCATGCCGCCCGAGCCGCTGTACGAATCAATGTCCGTGTCGCCGGGCTATGGCTACGCGTGGATCGACGGCTACTGGCACTGGAACAGCTACGAATGGGTCTGGGTCGGCGGTCGCTGGGAGCAAGGCCAAGAGAACTACGTCTACGTGCAGCCGTACTACGATTACTCGGGCACGTCGTACTCGTACACGCCCGGCTACTGGACGTCGCGTGATCGCGCGCCGCGTGGCTGGGACGTTCGCGATCATCGCGACGGTCGACCCACCGTGATCGTACCGCCGCGCCGTCCGCCGCCTGTCGGTGGTGGCTCGGTGTATCCGACCGGTGGAACGCGCCCGCCACCCGTTGGTGGCGGCACGGTGTATCCGACCGGTGGAACGCGTCCGCCGCCTGTTGGTGGCAACACGGTGTATCCGACCGGTGGAGATCGTCCGCCGCCCGTCGGTGGCACTCGCCCGCCGCCCGTCGGTGGCAGTGATCGCCCGCCGCCGCCGCACGGTGGCTTCGACGCCGGCAACGATCGTGGGCCACGTACGCCACCGCCGGTCGGCGGTAACGATCGTCCGCCTCCGCCCTCTGGCGGCACGCGACTCCCCGAGCACGGTACGCCCGCCGACGTAAACGAGCGTGGTCCGCGCACGCAGCCCGGACCGCGCACGCCGCCGGGTCCGCCACCGCGCGGATCGGGCAATACGTTCGGTGGTGATCCACGTCCGACGGGTCCCGGTGCTCCGCCGCCCGTCCGTCCCACGGGTCCGACGCGCGACCCACGCGGGTATGACTCGGGAACGGTACGGCCGACGGGTCCGACGCGCGACCCGCGCGGCTACGACAGTGGCACCGTGACGCCAACGCCGACCGGCGGCAGCCGCCTCCCGGAACGAGGCGCGCCGTCGACGACAAACGAGCGTCCGCGTCCAGCTCCGGGTCCCTCGCGCGGAACGGCGCCGCCACCCAAGACGCGGGCGCCCGCGCCGACGACGTCGCCGCCGCCGCCGCGCCCGACCCCGAAGTCGCCATTCCGCCAGGGCGGCGCACGCTGAACGAACGGATCGCCTGACGATCGCGACAGCCCCGGTCCTCGCCGGGGTTGTTTGGTTTTCGGGAGGCTATTCGACGCGGAGGGCGCGTTCGAACTCTTCGGGGTTCGAGCTCGCGTAGATCGCGGTCTCCATCGAGATGAGCCCGCTGTTCACGAGATCGATCAGGTGCTGATCGAACAGCTGCATCGAGTAGAGATCGCGCCCCTTGCGAATCAGCTCGGGGATGTCAGCGAGACGACCCGCGCGCACGCACTCGCGAATGGTGCGCGTGACGCGAAGGATCTCGACGGCGGGGAGCCGGCGGCGACCGTCCTTGGAGGCGAGGAGGCGAAGCGAGACGATCGCCTGGAGGCAGTCGCCGAGACGATCGCGGATCACGTCTTGCGCGTCGGTCTCGAACAGACCGACGATGCGCTGGATCGTTCCGACTGCATCGGGCGTGTGCAGCGCCGACATCACCAGGTGACCGGTCTCGGCCGCCTTGAGGCAGATCGCGGCGGTCTCCCGATCGCGGATCTCGCCGACCATGATGACGTCGGGATCCTGGCGCATCGCGGCCGTCATCGCGTCGCGGAACGACTCGGTGTCCGCGCCGACCTCGCGCTGGATGATCATGCACTTCTGCGGCTCGTGGATGAACTCGATCGGATCCTCGATCGTCACGATGTGCGCGTGCCGCGTCTCGTTGATGTACCTGAGCATCGCGGCCATCGACGTCGTCTTGCCGTTGCCCGTGGCACCCGTGATGAGGACGAGGCCACGGCGCGAATCGGCGATCTCGGCGAGCACAGGCGGCAGGTTGAGCTGCTCGATGGACAGCACCTGGATCGGGATCAAACGCATCACGATGCCCACCGCACCGCGCTGGCGAAAGATCGACGCGCGGAACCGCCCGCGTTGCGCGAGCGAGTACGAGACGTCGATCTCGGCGAAGCGCCGCGTGAAATCGACCGTGATGTTTCGATCCTCGAGGATCATCCGCGCGATCGATTCGGTGTCCTGCGCTGTCAGCGGCGGCACCTTGATTGCACCGAGCAACTCGCCGTGCAGGCGGTAGTGCGGCGGATAGCCGACCTCGAAGTGAATATCCGAGACGCCGCGCTCGATGCCGAACGCGAGCAGCTTGTGGAACGCGTTACGATCCATGAGGCTCGCGAGTCAGTTTAAACCCGGTCGCCCCGGTCCGCGCTGTCCGGCGCCCACTTCTGACGAGTTTTCGTTCGCACCTTCTTTGCGCAGGCTCTCTAGCAACGCTTCTCCCGTCGCCTCGTCGTCGCTGAGCGGCTGCCATGGGGTAGCTGACTCGACGGCCGATGGCGGCTCCGACGCACGTGGGCGCGAGCGCTCGGTGGCGGGCGCGCCGGGGAGCTGGAAGTCGCTCGTTATCTCGTCCTCGGGGCGACCGAACGCGTTCCTCGGGATAGCGTTCTGCGAACCGGTACCGAACACCTTGCTCGCGCTCGGCTTCGCGATGGGCACCACGAGATCGCGATCCTCGTCGTCGTCATCGTCGGCACCGCCGACGGCGATCGGTGCGGGCGAGATGTTCGGCGTCACGCTCCGCAGCTCGGCGCGGACCTTGTCCTCGAGCTGCACGAACGGCGGGGCCGGGCGCGCCATGTAGTAGCCCTGACCGTAGCGAAGTCCGAGGTCTCGTAGCGCGACGACGTCTTCGACGTGTTCGATACCCTCCGCGACCATGACCGCGTCGATCGTCTCGGCGATGTGGCGCAGCGAGCGAAGCATCTCGCGCTTCACCGTCGAGCGCGCGATGCCACGGACGAGGACGTCGGAGATCTTGATGAAGTGCGGGCGCAGCGACATCACGGTCTCGAGGTTGGAGTGGCGCGTACCGACGTCGTCGATCGCGACGCCGAAGCCCATCGCGGTGTACGTGGTGAGTGCGCGTTTGAACGACGCGAAGTTCTCGATCGCGAGGCGCTCCGTGATCTCGAAGACGATGTTCGCGGGCGTGAGGCCGGCGGCGGAGATCAGATTCCCGACCTCGACCTCGATGAACGCCGAATCGTAGAACGACATCGGCAAGAGGTTCACGAACAGACGGTGCACCGGCTCGAGAGTCTTGGCGTTACGGAGCGCACCGCGGAAACATGCGCGATCGAGCTCGACGGTGAGGTCGACCTCGTCGGCGATCGCGAACAGCGTCGCGGGTGACTCGAGCGAGCTGCCGCGCGGGCCGCGCGTGAGCGCCTCGTACGCGAAGATGTCCCCGGTGCCGAGATCGACGATCGGCTGGTACACCGACGACAGACCCTCACCGAGAATGATGTCCTGCAGCGTCGAGCGATCGCGGTGCGCCTTGCGCTCGCGGAGGTTGCGCGTGTTGTCCTGCGCTTCGGCGATCATGCGCGCGGCGAGGCGCTCGGGGCGGATCAGCGAGTTGCCGAGCACGCGCGCGGAGCCGACGGTGATGCGCGGTTGCTCGCGGAGGACGTCCTTGACCATCGGCGCCAGTGATTCCTCGACAGCGCGTTCGATGTTGGCGGCGAGCGACTCGAGATCCGTGCGGACGCCCGATGGACGTGGGGCGAGGATCACGAGGTACCCGTCGCCGTCGCCACTACGACACACCAGGTCCGCAGGGTCGAGCACCGCGCCCCGGAGGCGATCGAGCACGGCCGCGCAATGGTCGTAGATCTCGGAGTGATGTTGCACGCCGAGCTCGAGCTCGACTTTGTGCAAGCGAGAGAGATCGACGAGCAAACATGACAGCGACCGATCGCGACTGAGGATCGTGGTCACTTCATGCATTCGCTCCTGGTAGGGGCGAAAGCGATCGATCTCCGGCTTGTTGTGGAACGGCCGCGTCGGGGTACGTCCCGTGATCGGGCCACCGTCGCTTCCGGAGAAGTACTGCACGCGTCCGGGGCCACTGCGCTTCGCTCCACGCAACGCAGACTCCGCGGCGGTGAGCAGGCCTTCGGGGTCCGCCGCGTCGTCGGGCAAACAGGCGACGCCGATCGACAGCGACATCTTGCGGCCGCCCGGCATCTCGGCCTGCCCGACGGCATCGCGGAGCCGCGCGGCCTTCGTCAGTGCGCCGGCCTTCTGCGTCTCGGGCAGGAGCAGCACGAACTCCTCGCCGGAGTAACGCGCGATGACGTCGCTCGTGCGCACGCGATCGGGCGAGTCGTTCTCTTGTAGGATGTCCGAGATGCGGCGCAGGATCTCGTCGCCGATCTGGTAGCCCAGGTCGTAGTTGACCTGCGCGAATCCGTCGATGTCGGCGAGCAGGAGTGACATCGGCTGCCCGTATCGAAGCGAGCGCGCGATCTCTTCACGAAGACGCTCCTGGAACGCTCGGTGCGTGTAGAGGCCCGTGAGGTTGTCGCGCAGCGTGAGCGCGTCGAGCTGGTGGTAGACCTGCGCGAGTGCTTCGGTCGCGATCGAGATCTCCTGACCGCGCGACTCGAGCTGCGCGGTCAGCACGCGCTCGTGTTCGCGCAGCGCCTGGTTCGCGAACGACAGCTCGTGGATCAGACGGTGGTTGTCACGCTCGAGGCGGTACGTCACGACCAGCTGCTCGACCACCTGGAGGAGGTCCTGCAGCTTCCACGGTTTCGTGATGACGTAATGCAGGTGACCGGCATTGATCGCGGCGATGAGATCCTCGGACTCGGGGAAACCGGTGACGACGGCGCGGCGGCAGTGCGGTCGGACCTGTGCGATCCGTGCGAGCAGGTCGGGACCGGCGAGGCCGGGCATGCGCAAGTCGGCGAGCACGCACGCGACATCGGGGTGGGTCTGGACGAGCTCGAGGGCTTCGAGGCCGTTCGAAGCGAGTAGCACCGTGCATCGCGCACGTAGCACGCGCCCGAGCGCGTTCAAGTTCGTTCGATCATCGTCCACGCAGACGATGATCGGTTTTCCAGCCTCATCAGGCGGTGGCGCTTCCGCTTCGACGGCCAATGTTCCATGAGTATCGACTGCCTCCGCCCCCGATGTGAAGGGGATCGCAGGCGGGACGAACGTCGGTGCCTGTGCCGGTTTGCCTACATCCCGAGGAACGTGAAGGTGGTGAGGTCGAAGACGCGCTCGATCAACCACTTGATGCCGACGAGCACGAGTGGGACAGCTGCGACAGGCACCACGATCCGACGGTACTTCTCGGCACCGAAGATCCGCGCGAGGCCCCACAGTACTGGAATCGTTGCGACCACGATGCCGAGCTGCCCGAGCTCGACGCCGACATTGAACGCGATCAGAGGAACGACAATGGCGTCCTCGGGCAACAGCGCCGCCAGCATGCTCGCGAACCCGAGCCCGTGGATCAGGCCGAACGCGAACGTGAGCGCGAACCGCCAACGCACGTCGGGACGGATGACGTTCTCGATCGCGGTGTACACGATCGATGCGGCGATCATGCTCTCGACGAAGCGCGATGGCAGCGAGACGTAGCCGAGCGACGCGGCGATCAGCGATGCAGAGTGCGCGACCGTGAACGCGGTGATGATGATCGCGGTCGACTTGATCGCGAGCCACGGACTTCGCAGCTTCCATTCGCCACCGATGCGCTGGATCGCGACGACGAGCAGTAGCGCGAGCACGAACGCGATGTGATCGAGGCCGCCGAAGATGTGGTCCATGCCATGGCGGATCCAGCCCCACAGCGACGTGGTCTCGCCCGGCGTGACCGTGAGGATCGGATCTGTCGCGCGCACGACGATCGGCTCGACCCTCTCGCCGGGCGCGTGCACGCTGACGATCGCTTCGTGGCGCGGGTCGAGCGCGAAGAACCGCGTGAAGTCCAGCACGAGCCTGTCGATGGGCCCCGGGCACGTGACGTCCCAGCTGACCTCGACGAACGTGCCATCTGCAGCGGGTACCGCACGCGGCGAGCCGATCGCGCACACGGCGCCGTCGGGCGTACGGAGGTTCATCCAGCTCGCGACGAACGCGGTCACGCGATCCAGCGTCGCGGGGGCCATCGCCTGCGCGAGCGTGGGCTGCGCGGTCTCGTCCATTCCGAGCGGCTGCGTGACGTCGCTCGGTGCGATCGTCATGCGGACCTTCGCTCCGGCTCCTTCGACGGTGACGTCGGTGTACTTGATCGAGCTCTGATGCGCGCGTGCGACGCCGCCCACGGCGACGAGCAGAGCGATGGACAGCGCGATCCGCATGGCGTGTTCTAGCGCAGTCGCTTGCCGCGCAACCACACCTCGCGTGGCGTGACGAAGGTTTCGGCATCCACGCGCGGGTCCGCGTCGAGCACGAGGAACGTCGCCTCCGCACCGGGTACAAACGGCGCGAGCGACAGCTTCCAGTATGCGAGCGGCACGGTCGTCATGGCCGCGGTGATCGCGGCAACGAGGACCAGGAGCCATCGCATCAGGAGCGTGTACGGAACAGCGGCCGAAACGGATCGAGCGTGCGCGTCCTCCGAGGGCGGCCGCTTCTTCGCCATCACAGCCCTCGGGAGCGCTCGGGGCGCAACGGGATGGCCCCCGCGAGCGCGTGATCGATCAGCGCGACGATGCGCTCGCGATCCGCGGGCAAGCGGCCGCCGAGCGGCAGGTAGTTCGACGCGTGGTTCGTGCGGAACAGCGCGTCGGTCGGGCGCGCACCGTCGACGAACGTGCGCAGCTCGCCGAGGAGGCGATCGACCGCCGGCAGCTCGAACCTGCCGCGCGACGCGAGCGTCGCGAGGGGCGTCGTCGGAACGACGGTGAGCGTGAGCGCGGACAGGTAGTGCGGATCCATCTTCGTCGCGAGCTCGGCCGAGGCTGCCGCGTGCTCGTGCGTGCGCTCCGTGCCGCCGGCGCCGAGGAGGAAGATCGCGGACAGCTCGAGGCCCGCTGCTCGTGCGCGCTGTGCGGCCTTGACGTGCTCGGCGGCCGTGCTGCCCTTCGCGATGCGCTTCAGCGTGACGTCGTCGCCGGACTCGGGGCCGATGTAGAGCATGCGCAGGCCGAGCTCGTGCAGGCGGCGCAGGTCTGCGTCCGACTTCGCGAGGACATTGCGCGCCATCGCATAGCAGCTCACGCGGCGCAGGTTCGGGAACAGGCGCGTGCAGGCGTCGAGGATCGGCTCCCAGTGATCGAGGTCCATGACGAGCGCATCGCCGTCGGCGACGAACACCTTCTCGACGAGCGGCGCCGCTTCGCGCGCGGCGTGAGCGAGGTCTTCGAGAGACTCGGCGAGCGGGCGGACGCGGAAGTCCGGCTTGTCGCGATACATGTCGCAGTACGTGCAGTGGTTCCACGAACAGCCGATGGTGGCTTGCAAGATCAGCGCGTCGGCCTCGGAGGGCGGGCGGTAGAGCTTGCCGACGTAACGCACGCGTCTATCCTGCCACCGAAGCCCGACGCTTGCGCCGGCACGCACCGCCGACGGGATCGACGCGGTACTACTCGCGGATGGCAACACCTCCCGCGGATCCCTATCGCACGGGCTACGAACGTACCGAGCGCGTGATCGTGACCACTGGCAACGAGGTCTCTGGCTATCGCATCGCTGGGTACCTCGGCATCGTGCGCGGAATCGTCGTGCGCTCGGCCGGGTTCTCGAAGTCCTTCATCGGTACATTTCGCTCGCTCGCCGCAGGTAACGTGAAGGAGTTCAGCGACGCCTGCGAAGCAGCGCGCCACGAAGCGTACACGCAGATGATCGAGCACGCGCTCGAGGTGAGCGCCGACGCCATCATCGGCATGCGCTACGACGCGACCGATTTCGGCAACGGCACGACAGAAGTGCTGGCGTACGGAACCGCGGTACGGCTCGTGGTCGGCTGATCGTCGAGAGAACGTGTTTCGTCACATCGCTGGGCGCGTCGGCGATGTGCGGAGCAGCAACGCCGACCGACGTCAGTCGTGCGAGTTGCGCGTTCGTGCGGTCGCGGCGCGCTGATTCGGCGTCGCAAGTCCGCGGCGCGAGGCGGCTCGACGCGGCACTCGAGGCGATCCTCGATCTGAAGAAGCCGATCTTCGAAGAGAAGAAGGACAAGCTCGGCGACAAGTTCGGAGGAGAGCTCGCACCTATCGAACCGCCTCCCGAATTCGTAATGCCACCGATCACACTGCCGAGCCCGTAGCTATGGCTTCGCGAGCGCCGCGATCTGGGCATCGCTCACGCCGTACTCCGCGAGCACTTGCTGCGTGTGCTCGCCGTGGCGCGGCGGCGGCGACGGATCGCGCGGGCGACCGACGGGCGTGCGGGTCTGCAGGATCGGACCGACGTTCGTGCCGCCGTCCATCGTGAAGAAGACCTCGCGCGCCGTGTGCAGCGGGTGTGCGGGCAGCTCGGTGAGCTCGGTGACGACCTCGACGCAGCAGTCGTGCGCGCCGAGGAGCGTGTTCCATTCGGCGGCGGTCTTCGTCGCGAAGATCGCGGCGAGGTCGGCGCGCGTCTTTGCCTGCGAGGCGGGGTTGCCGACGATCTCGGAGACGTCGGGCTTGCGGCCGATCGTGGTGTTGAGCGCGATCCAGAACTTGGGCTCGAGTGCGCCGACCGCGAGGTAGCGATGATCGGCGGTCGCGTAGATGCCGTAATTCGCGAGGCCTCCGTTGAGCGTCTCGACGCCGCGCGTAGGTTTCGCGCCACAATCCATATTGCCGAGCTCGGCGGCGAGCAGCGCGAGCGCGCCTTCGGTCATCGAGATGTCGAGGTGCGCGCCTTTGTTCGTGCGTGCGCGGCCGACGAGCGCGCCGAGGATCGCTGTCGCGCCCCACAGCGCACCACCGGCGAGGTCGGCGATCTGGACGCCCGGCATCCACGGCGGACCGTCGGCGGTCCCCCCCATCGCGAGCACGCCCGCGATCGCGAGGTAGCCTAGATCGTGACCTGCGCGCTCGCTGTACGGCCCGGTCTGGCCGAAGCCGCTGATCGAGCAGACGACGATGCGCGGGTTTCGCGCAGCGAGTGTCTCGTACGAGAGTCCGAGCTTGGCGAGCACGCCCGGGCGGAAGCTCTCGACAACGACGTCGGCCTTCTCGACCATGGTGAGGAACGCGTCGCGTGCGGCGAGCGCCTTGAGATCGAGCGCGACCGATCGCTTGCCGCGATTGACGGCGAGGAAGCGACCGCTCATTCCGCCCTTCGCGGGTGGAAACGCGCGGATGTAGTCACCCAGCCGCGGGTCCTCGATCTTGACGACGTCCGCGCCCATGTCGGCGAGGATCATCGTGAGAAACGGGCCGGGCAGGAGCCTCGAGAGATCGAGGACTCGAATTCCGGCGAGTGCGTCTGCCAACGGCCCGATCATGCGGCCGCGGTGATCACTTCGGGCGAGCGATCTCGAATAGCTGCTGCAGCTTCATCGCGAGCATCGGGTCACCCGACACGCGGAGCTTGCCCTGGAAGTAGAGCTGCATGCCGGCGTTCGGGTCGGAGAGCATGGTCTTGAAGTCGTCGTGCGCGACTTCGACCGTGCACTGCGCCTTGCCGCTGTCGCCCTTGGTGCAGCTAGGCGGGTTCGCCGTCGTATCGACGGTCCACTCACCGCCGCCCTCGCCCGAGATCTTGAAGCAGTAGATCGCGTTGAGCTCGCGCGCCTTGTCCGGGAACTGCTGGAGTCCTTGCGGAACGAGATTGTCGAACAGGTCCTGCGCGTCCTTGGGCATCGTGGCCATCGTGTTTCCTCCGACGGCGTGGATATCGCGGGGGTCCTTAGACAGTCAATGCTGACTGCCGCAGATGCGCTAGACCTCCCTCACTGCGGAGGCAGGTCCGCGGTGCCGAACGCGCAGTCCGCGACCGCACCTTCGGTCGGCTGGAAGTCGACGTTGTCGGTGTAGTAGGTGCGGCGGAAGGTCGTGCTCCAGCACTCGGACGCGATCGCGCTGGTGGCGAGGTCGCCGCCGGAGAGCCGCGCGTCTGCGCGACCCGCGCCGTTCGACTGCCAGCGCGAGCGCAGCGTGATGTGCTCCTGCGCCGACGTGCCGCCCTCGTCGCTGTTGATGTCGAACACCATGTCGCCACCACCGTCGAGCGTGCGGTTGTACTCGTAGTTCGCGTTCACGGGAGCGCCGTTGTCGTCGATCGAGTCGATCGCGAGATCGAGGTGGCGCGCCGAGAGATCGTAGCCCGCGGTGATCGTGCCGCGCGCGTCGGGTTCCGCATCGATCGGGTTCACGCGGCGGCCCGCCTCGAAGTCGAGCGTGAAGCTGCCGTTGCCCTTGTCGTCGCCGAGGCGCGGATCCGCGAATCCGTCGATGACGACCTCGAACTGCGAGTTCGCCTCCGTCTTGCTGCGGCCCGAGAGCTGATACGTGTACGTGCCGTCGAGGTTGTCGACGACGTCGAGCTTGTACTCCGCGGGGTCGAGCGCGTCGCTCCACGGGCCCCACGTGTACGTGTTGCCAGCGACGCTCGTGACCGGATACTGGACGATCGCGTGCACGAGGACGAGCACCCACGCCGTGCCGCCGTTGAACATGCGCGTGATGTTGCGCGTGGCGACGTACCACTCGGCGAGATCACCGACCGCGCGTGCGTTGCTCTCCGGTAGCTCGATCTTCACCTGCTCCGCGGTCGGAATCGCGCGGCGCAGCTCCGACGGCGTTTCGTCCTTCTGGATGATGCAGGCGACGAGCGAAGAGGCGAGGGTGAGGGTAGCGAGCGACTTGGTGAGCATCATGCCGAACGCTAAAGCACCCGGCATACCAGGGCACTCCCTCGTGATCCCGCACCCTTACGGTGTAGCGTTTTCCAACGGCCCCACAGTCGCGCCGGGAGCCGTAGGAGGTGCCGACACGTTCGGCAACACCGCGAGCTGATCGCCGTCGTAGAACGCCACCACGGCCTCCGAGTGCCCCTGCTCGTCGAGAGCGATCGCGACCCCGACCGGATCCGCGCGCAACACCTCCGGCAGCGGGAACACGTAGATGAGAAGCGCGCTCGCCGCATACGCAGCGATGAAGTCGCGCTTGATCGACGAGTCCATCCGTATCGCGAGTGCCGCGTCCCCCACCGGCGAGATCGCTCGCCCGAGGATCGAGATGCCGGGCACGGGCGTCCACGACGCGGTCCCGTTCATCGACCCGGTCGCGTCCATGTCCAGAATCCGGACTTCGGACGCTCCACTGAGGTTTCCGATTTTCACCATCCGGACCATCGGTCCCTGCCCGGGTAACCACACAGCGCCGAGCAGCTCGTTCACCTCGGTGCGCGCCGCCCACGCCCGCTTGCTGCTCTCGAAGCCGACCACGCGCCCGTCGATCTGCTCGATTTCCCATCGGCGCTTCCCGAAGGCGACCGTCACGGGCGGCCGATTCCGGACCGGGGTAAGTGTTTCGGCCCCCTCGTCCACCCGGACCGGGGTTGCGGTTCCAGATAGGAGATTCACGCGGACGATCTGGTCTCCGCGGCGCCATCGCGCAAATTCACCATCGGCCGCAGTCGCAGAGATCGACCGAGAGCCAGGCGCACCTTTCAAGGTGGGGGTTCCATCGAGCTCGATCCACAGCTGCTGCTCGCCCGTGGATCCCGCGAACGCTTCGACCAGCTCGGCCTTCCCGCGAATGGCAATGTACGCTTGGTCCGTGCCGTCCGCCGTCACGACGCGGAGGCAGCCGAGCAACCTCTCGTTGTCCGGCACCGCGGGAGGCGACACACAATCGCCGACCAGCACGAAGCGGTCGCCGTGGATCATCGGGGGAGAGACCTTGAGCCCCGCCGGCTTGGTCCATGCCAGCGCTCCGCGTCGCCAGTCGATGGCAGCGAACCCGAACTGCGAGGAGGACACGACCGCGATGTCGTCATAGATGACGGGGCCGCCGACCGTGAAGCGCGGCAACGTCGGGCGCGTCGGGATCGTGATGATGCGCTCGGCGGTGACACGCGGGAGCTCGGCGAGGCCGGCCCACGGGTCCGCATTCGATCCACTCCCATTCGATCCACTCCCATTCGATCCGCTCGCGTTCGATCGACTTCCACTCGCGTTCGATCCGCTCGCGTTCGAACCCGCGAGCTCGACCGGCGCGGTGCGATCCGCCTCGATCTCGCGTTTGCCGCCACACGCACAGAAGGAAACAGCGGCCGCGATCGCGATCCCAGGAATCGCACGAGCGCGGTCCTCGCGAGACAGGTCGCGAGACAGGTCGCGAGCGACGGTGACCGTCCGGGTTCGCCAACCCGACCCGCCAGTCGATCGGCCGCGCGTCACTTGCGACCGAGCAACCGCTTGAGGATCCCTCGCCGAGGCGAGCCAGGCTCCGTCTCGGCGCGCATCGGCCCTGTGTCGGCGCGATCCTCCGCGACACAGCCCGTCACCTTGCCGTCGGTCACGAGCATCACCGCAGGCGAGATCGCTCGCCCACCGCTGTCGTCGAAGCGGAGCTGCGCGATCTGCGCGAAACGCGCGAGGTGCGTCGACTCGCCCGCATCCGTGACGAGCAGCAGGCCGCGCGCCGGTGTGGCCGCGGCGAGCATGTACGCGCCGAGCTCGTCGTGCAGCGAGCGCATGAAAGCCTCGTCGAGGAGCTTCTCGGCCGCATAGAAGCCGCCCGTCACGACGACGATCACCATGCCGTCCGCATGGAGCTCCTCGGTCTCGACATCCTCGGTCGCGAGGTTCGCGATCGCGCGCTCCATCGCGTCGTCGGGCGACGGCCCCAGTACTTCCTTCCGCATCATGCCGAACGTGTTCTCGCCGTCGACGCCGCACACGACGATCGGCAGATCGTGCCGCGCGCGCTGATCCACGAGCAACGGGCGCCAGATTGCATCATCGGTCTCGACGGTGAAGCGAGCGCGCAACGACGGCATCAACCGCCCGTTCACGGCGTCGGGCGGCGACGCGAGCGCTTCCTGCGCTGCGAGCAACAGCTTGAACAGCGACTCGTCACGCCCGTCCTCGACGAGACGCTGTGCGCGGTTCGTCGGGAACATCACCGTCGCGCTCTCGCCGGTCGACACCTGGAAGCCGAACGGGACGATCGCACGGTCCGTGTGCACCCAGCACCCCGTGTCGGGGTGCTTCGCGCGGAGCAATTCGCCAGCAAGCGCCGCAAGCTCGAGCACGCGCGCCCAGTAGGCGCGCTCGTCGTCGCGCGCCGGTGGCGCCGTCCACGTCTGGTCCTCGAGCATGCGCAACGCCATGCCGAGGTCCCGCGTTCCGACGCGCGCTGCGGTCCTTCGCGCGAGCGCCGCGAACATCCGGTCGGCGAGCTCGGATGCCGCGCGCTCCGACGGCGCTCCGAGCAACTCGATCGTCGAGCCCACGCGCGGCTCGCGCCGATGATCGGTGATCTCGAGCGTCGCACCCGCCGCCACGAGTGCGTCGCGCAGAAGCTCCGGCGGTTCCTCACTGACGACGTAGTGGATCGCCGCGTTCGGCGCACCCTCGTCTGCCATGTGATCGCGCGCGTTGAGGACACGAGCGAGCGCGAACAGGATGCTCAGCTCCGGCTCGCGCTCGATCTCGGCGCGCCCTCGGTGATCCGTCTGCATCGCGACGGGTTGCCCGTCGATCTGCGCGGCGAGGTCGATCTTGTCGAGCGAGCAGTACACGCTCGACGATCCTACCAGCCCAGGGCTAGCCGTCGCTGGGCTTCTGCTTGCGCTTCGCGGCAGCCTCGCGGAACCGCTCGGCCCAGCCCTCGACGTTGAGCTGCTTGACACGCGTGAGTGCCAGCGCGCCACGCGGTACGTCCTTGGTCACCGTGGAGCCCGCCCCGACGTACGCGTCGCGGCCGATCGTGATCGGCGCCACCAGCTGGCTGTCCGAGCCGACGAAGGCGCCGGCCTCGATCGTGGTCTTGTACTTGTTGAAGCCGTCGTAGTTGCACGTGATCACGCCCGCGCCGACGTTCGCCTTCTGTCCGACCGACGCGTCGCCGAGGTACGCGAGGTGGTTCGCCTTCGCGCCCGCCATCATGTGCGTCTTCTTGGTCTCGACGAAGTTGCCGAGGTGCACGTCCTCGTCGAGCCGCGAGCCCGGCCGCAGGTGCGAGAACGGTCCGATCTGCGCGCGCTGTCCGACCGTGCTCTCCGTCAGCACCGAATACGGCTTCACGTAGACACTCTCGGCGATCTGCACGTCGGTGACAACGCTGCCGTGGTCGATGCGCACGTTGTCGCCGATCGTCGTCTTCCCGCGCAGCGCGACATTGGCGCCGAGCCAGACATCCTTGCCGAGAGGCCCGACGTCCGCGTCGATGTACGTGCTCGCCGGATCGATCATCGTCACGCCCGCGCGCATCCACGCCTCGTTGATCTTCCGGCGTGCCTCTACCTCGACGCCCGCGAGGTCGACGCGATCGTTGACGCCGGCGACCTCTGAAAACGGCGCATCGATCGCGGTCGCACCACCGCGCGCCGCGGCGTGCGCGACGAGATCCGTCAAGTAGAGCTCGTTTTTCGCGTTGTCCGCGCGAAGCGCTGCCAGGTCCTTGCGCAGGTGCCCGAGCTGGATCGCGTAGAAGCCCGCGTTCGTGTCCTCGATGCGCCGCTGATCCTCGGTCGCATCCGCGTGCTCGACGATGCGCTCGAGCTTGCCGCTCGCGTCACGCACGAGCCGCCCGTACGGCATCGGGCGCGGCGGTACGGTCGACAGAAGTGCCATACCCGCCGGGCTTGCAGCACACGCATTCGTGAGCTCCGCGATGCGCTCGCTCGCGAGCATCGGTGCATCGCCCGTGAGGATCACGACGATGCGATCGTCGGGTTCGTTCGCGACCGCGGGAAGCGCACACTGCACGGCGTGTCCCGTCCCGCGCTGCTCCGTCTGAAGCGCGACGTCGATCGCCCCCGCCCCGAAGCTCGCATCGAGCGCTTGCTTCACGAGCTCGTGCTTGTGACCGAGGATCGCGACCACGCGGCCCGCGCCGGCGGCGCGCGCCGCCGTGACCACCCAATGCAATAGCGGGCGGCCCGCGATCCGATGGAGGACCTTCGGGGTCTCGCTCTTCATCCGCGTTCCCAGCCCGGCCGCCATGATGAAGACCAGTGGTTGACGACTCATGTCGGCGGAAACTAGCACTAAACGCCACGACGAAATCGCCATCCGTTCCACCCGACGATCGTCGTGGATGTATCGGGCCACTTTGGGCACAATGTGGGTATGAGGCGGCCGCCCATCGTCCTCGCGCTCGCTGTGACGAGCGGCTGCTATGCGCAGCTGGCCGATCCTCAGATCAGTCAACAGTCACAGCTCGATGCCGCGAACGGCACCGACAGCGCTCCCATCGACGCAACTCCGATCGACGCGACGATCGACGCGCGCCCGTGCGACGGTGGTCAGGCGCGCGGCACGGATCCATCGACGGGCACGTGTGTCGTGTTCTTCTCCGCGCCGCTCCCCTATCTGCAAGCGGAGACCGCGTGCAACGCGATCGCTGCGAAGCTCGTCGTCATCAAGTCCGCGCAGACGAACACGCACGTGCTCGGCCTCGTTGGCAACGTCGTCGACGCATTCATCGGCGCCTCCGATCGCACGACCGAAGGAACGTTTTTGTGGCTCGACAATGCGGCTGATCCACTCAGCGGCGGCTTCACGAACTGGCGTGCCGGCGAGCCGAACAACGGCGGAGTCGCCGGCGAGGACTGCGCGATCATCGAGGGCGAGCTCATGGGCACGTGGGACGATCGCCCATGCGCCGGCATCGGTGGTGCCTATCCGTACGTCTGCCAGTACTGATCAATGAGCTAGTCCTCGAAGCGCTTCAGCAGATAGCAAGCGCCCGAGAAGCACGTCATCGCGTGTTTGCCGCCGACCCAGATGATCAACGGTGTTCCGCGATCCGCGCATGTCATCCGGAACTCGAACAGGTCGGACGTCATGCCGAACGCCGCGGCTTTGCTCGGTCCGCCTTTCTCGATCTTGAGCTCGCCGAACAGCTCGTTCAGCTCGCGCGAGCGCTTCTCGCGCGTCGCTTTTTCGCACCCCGGCTGCCACGGGCTCGCGAAGCCGTTCGCCACGACGACGATCGTGCGCCCGTGGAACCCGTTCGCGTCGGCCTCTGCGATCGACGCTCCCTTCACGCGCAGATGTTCGACGACGAGCCACGTGTACGTGACGAGGTCCGCATCGGGATCCTCCACCGGCGCCGCGGGCGCCTCGACCTGCGTCTTCGCCGGACACCCTGCGAGCGCGATCGCGATGAGTGCAACGCAGCTACGCAAGAGAGCTTTCCGGCCCACGCAGCGGCAAGGAGACCACAAAACGCGCCCCCCCTGTGGGTGCACGGTCCGAAGCGATCGCGAGCTCGCCACCGTGTTCGATCGCGATCTTTCGTGCGATCGCGAGTCCGAGGCCAGTACCTGTCGATTTCGTAGTCACGTAGGGCTCGAAGATTTTCGCACGATCTGCGTCCGCGACGCCCTTGCCGTGGTCATCGACCATGATCGTCGCGATGTTCGAGCGCGGATCGCTGCTCCAGCTGATCGTCACGTCGCCCTTCCCGCCCGCCTCTTGCCCCGCGTGGATGCCGTTCTCGACGAGGTTCGCGAGCACCCGCTTCAATAGCAGCTTGTCCGCGCGCACGGTGACGGCCTCCGCGGGCGCCGACAGCGACAGCCGCGCCGCGACCGTCGGATCGAGCTTGAGCTCCTCGATCACGTCGGAGAGCGCGATCGGTGCCGCCTCCACCTTGGGGAGCGCGCCGAGCGTACGGAACGTGTCGACCAGGCGGCGCAGTCCTTCGATCTCTTCCTCGACGATCTCGCCCGTGTCGACCAACAGCTTCTTGTAGCGCACGGCGTCCGTCTCGGAGCCCTTGTACGCGGCCACGCACTGCTGAACCGCGAGCTGGATCGGGGTGAGCGGATTCTTGATCTCGTGAGCGAGCCGGCGCGCGACGTCCTGCCACACGCCCATGCGTTGCAGGTATTCGACCTGCCGGCGCGACTCGTCGAGATCGTCGAGCATCGTGTCGAGTGAGCTGCCGAGCTCGGCCATCTCGTCGTTGCCGCGCAGGTTCGCGCGTGCATCGAGCTGGCCATCGGACACCTTGCGCGTGAGTGCGACGAGCGCGTCGATGCGCCGCGTGATCATCGTCGACAGGAAGATCGCGAGCGCCGCCGCGAGCGCACCGGCGAGCCCGATGAGGATCAAGAACGTTTGCTGATAGCTCTCGGGAAGCGCCGACTTGATCTGCGCGACGGTGCGCGTTCCGTCGATCGCGGCCTTCAGCTCCTGCATATCCTGTTGTAGTGACGCGGACACCTCGAACGTCAGGCGCAGCGTCGCTCCGTTCGGGTTCACCTGTTGATCGACGACCTTGTCGCGCCAGTCGGGACCGGTCAACGGCCGCGACGCTTCGACGAGGACCGTTCCGTCGGGCCGCAGCACCGCGAGAGCGCGCAATCCCGCCTGCGCTGGATCGGCGATGATCGCGGCGAGATCCGTCGCCGGATCGAGCGACGCGATTTCGGGGCGCTTCGCGACGCGCTCGGCGATCTCGCTGTGCAGTCGCTTCGTCGTGTTGACGAGCTCGTAGTAGTGATGAATCGCGCGGTCCATTGCCTGGATGCGCGCGGCCGCATCGCTGGACGCGACGTTCGCGGCTGTCTTGCCGATCTGACCGACGAGCAGGTATGCGATCAGGAGCGGCGTCGTCACGATCAGGACCGCGAGCATCGAGATCTTGAGCTGCAGCGGGAGGCGCTTGCGAGGCGTGTCGGTCATGGGCGTGGCCTGTAGAACGGTTGCGATCGCATGCGCAGGACGCGATCGGCCTCCGCGATCTTCGGGTTGACGAACACGGACACGAACGAGCCGAAGAACGCACCGCCGCGATCGAGCCCACCACCGTTGCCTTGCGAGAGCCAGCGCCGCACCTGCGCGAGCGTCTCCTTGGAGACGGGGTTGAGCTCGATCTCCAGTGCGAGCAGGAACACCTTCTCGTATGGCAGATCCGCGAGGCGTGCGATCGCGATTTCCTCGAGGCTCGTCAGCTTGCGGAACGCCTCGGCCTTGCGCTTCTCCTTGAACACCTTCCGCCCGCCCGGATCGTCGAACTTGAGCTCGTAGACCTCGTCCCATAGGTTGTAGAGCACCTGTCGCTGGAGCGCGACGAACGACACCGGATCGGTCGAATCCTTCGGGTAGACCCACATCCGCACGATGACGGTCGCGGTGAAGCCCGAGTCGAGTGCTTCGTACGACGCTTGATCGAACAGCTTGTTGATCGTGGGTCCCGGAGGCGACCCCGCAGGCGCGGCGATGTGGAGCAAGGTGCCGCGCTCGACGAAGCGCACCTTCTGCACCACGATCTTGTCATCATCGTCGTCCGCGAGCGCGATCGTCGCGAACAAGATCACGACAGCGGCGAGCCACTTCACCGCAACCGCCCCAGCGCGTTGGCCAGCGTGACCTCGAACACGCCGATATCCGTGTCGATGCGAATGCCCGCGTCGATGTAGAGGTCCATCGGGATCGAGTTCGCGAGGCTCGCGTCGCGCGCGCGCAGATCCCCCGATTCACCGAGCGCCCACAGACCGATCCCGAAGTAGAGGTCGCCGCCGTACACGCGGTTCTTGCCCGAGCCGCGAAACAGCTGGAACGCGTACTCGAGGTTCGCGCTACCGCCGATGTCGCCATACGTTGGCTTGTCGGGGCGCGTACCGAGGAGATCGAGCGGCTCCGCGGCGCTGAGCACGACGCCGAGAGCGCGCGGCGTGAGCGTGCGATTCACGTCGGCGATGTGGATGCGATCGAAGCGCGGTGCATCACCGATCACGACTCCGCCCGCCAGTTTGAGCCCGATCGCGTGCTTCGCGCGGAATAGCGGCCAGTAGTGCTCGTAGCGTGCGAACAGCGTCGCGAACTCGTAGTCGCCCGTCAGCAGCGAGCTGCCGAGCTCGGCCGCAACCGCGACGCGTCCGCCCTGGTGCGGCAGGATCGGATCCGGCCGCGTGTCGCGATCGAACGAGAAGCCCGCGGCGACCACGCGGCTCGTGCCCGGGTCGAGGTGCAGGTCGATCGCCGTCACGCGCCCGTCGGGGAGCTCGAGAGTCGGCGCGACCGGAAGCTGCGTGTTGATCTGCTCGGCGCGCAGCCCCGCCGAGATGCGCGACAGCGCGGTTACGTCGTACGTGAATCCCGCGCGCGCACCGAAGCGCCGGTACGGAAACGCACGCAGGTCCTGTGTCAGCACGTCGAGCGGATCGCCCTGCACGCGATACGCCTCGCTGCCGTGCACGAGCGTCATCGACGCGTTCACACCCCAGCGCGTGCCGAGCAGTGACGGATCGGCAGCGCGTAGCTCCGCCGCCCACTGCGGGCGATCGCCCTCGATGTCTCCGTCGGCCGCATAGATGACCCCCGCGCCGACCGCGATGCCGAGTCCGAGCAGGTTGCGCTCCCCGATGTCGATGCCGGCCCAGTAGGGCGAGACATCGGTCGTGCCGAACCACAGACGGTTCAGCACGATCGTTCCGCGCTCCACGACGCGGACCTCGATGATCACCTGCCCGCGTGCGGTGCCCTTGCGCATCGCGAGCGTCACGTCGCGGAAGTAGCCGAGCGCGAGCACCTTGAACCGCGCTTGCCGCAGGCGTTTGTCACTCGCGTGGATGACGTCGCCGGGCTTTAGCGGCAGCGTGCGCAGGATGAGCTCGGTCTGCGTCGAGTTGTTCCCGACGACATCGATGCGCTCGATGAGGATCAGCGGTCCGAACTCGGGGTCGTCGTCTTTGAACAGCGGCTCCTCGACGCCGGGCACGGGTAGCGTGCCGCTCTTGTTGCCGGGTAACGTGCCGCTCTCGTCGCCGGGTAACGTGCCGCTCTCGTCGCCGCCGGCCTGCGCGAACGCCATCGAAACGTGCACACTCAGCGCACACGCGACAAGCAGCGGTCGCCAAAGCCACATCTATCAGTGAACGTAGCGCACCGAGTATGGCGGGTGCTACCGTGGGACTGTGCGCTGGACCCCGCTGGTCGTGATCGCCGCCCTCGTCGCGGGGTGCAGCGACCTTCGCGATTTTCGCGGTGTCTGGGAAGGCGACCGCGTCGGGACGGCGGACGTCGTTCGCGTCGGCGCACCGACGGCCACGCGTGTGACGCTGATCATCGACGACATCGATGCTCACGGCATGGCAGGCACGATCTCGATTCCCGGGCTCGTCACGGACGCCCCGGTCGCCAGCGTCCCCGGTGCGGAGGCGGACACGCTCGCCGGCATGACGTTCGCCGGCGCGCCGCTGCGCGTGTACCTCTCGTTCGTCGAGATCGGCGACGGCGGCGGCGACGCGCTCGCACTCGTCGCGCTCTACGATCACCGGCGCATCGAGGTCCGCATGCTCCGCGGGGGCGCCGAGCCGCTCTACGCGATCTACGCGCTGAGCGAGGACGAGGCGCGGCCATGAACTGCCCACACTGCCAGGTCGAGATCGCCGACGGTGCGCGCTTCTGCGGCGCGTGTGGCCGGACGATCTCGTCGACGCAAGAGGTCTCGCACGCGGGACAACCGAGCAGCAGCACCGCGGAGGCGCCGTCGCTGATCGGGCGCGAGATCGCGGGTCGCTATCGCGTACGCGCCAAGCTCGGCGAGGGCGGCATGGGCGCTGTCTACAAGGCCGAGCAGATGTCGCTCAAGCGCACCGTCGCGGTGAAGCTGTTGCGCCCCGAGGTCGCATCGAGCCAGCTCTTGCTCGCGCGGTTCAACGCGGAGGCGCAGGCGGTCGCGAAGCTGTCGCATCCGAACACCGTTAACATCTACGACTTCGGTCAGGACGGCGACGGCACGCTGTTCATCGCGATGGAGTTCATCGAGGGCAAGTCGTTGCGGCAGGTGATCCACACCGAAGCGCCGCTGCCGCTCCGTCGGACGCTGAACATCGCGTCGCAGATCGCGGCGTCGCTCGTCGACGCTCACGCCGCGTCGATCATCCATCGCGATCTCAAGCCCGACAACGTGATGATGCAGGATCGCGGCAAGCAACGTGACGTGGTGCGCGTGCTCGACTTCGGCATCGCGAAGCTGCGCGACGAGGGCCGCCAGACGCAGATGGCGATGACCCAGGCGGGCGACATGCTCGGCACGCCGCAGTACATGGCGCCCGAGCAGATCCGCGCCGAGCACATCGACGGGCGCACCGACGTCTACGCGCTCGGCTGCATCCTCTACGAAATGATCACCGGCCGGCTGCCGTTCGAGGGCACCACGGTGATGGCGCTCCTCTCGAAGCACCTCACGGAGCAGGTCGTTCCACCATCGGCGCGCCGGCCCGAGCTGAACGTCCCGCCTGCGATCGATCAGCTCGT
This sequence comes from Kofleriaceae bacterium, assembly GCA_046160585.1. Taxonomy (GTDB): domain Bacteria; phylum Myxococcota_A; class Polyangia; order Haliangiales; family Haliangiaceae; genus JABFXX01. The sequence goes on along the minus strand of JBJXGN010000279.1, from coordinate 42,766 downwards.
CCTCGCCGCGATGGCGAAGGATCCAAACGCGCGCCCCGCGACAATGGACCTCATGGGCGAGCACATCGCGTCGATCCTCGCGTCACTGCCCGTCGGTACGCAGGAGCAGACGGCGCAGGTCGTCGCGCAGAGCGGCGCGAGTGGTGTGGCGGCGATGACACCGACACCCGTGCCGCAGGGACAGATTCCAACGGGGCCGGGCGGTCTCGCACCGACGAATCATCCGGGTCAGGCACCCTTGGGGCCCGTCGGTCACGCGCAGACAGCGCACGCGGGACACGCACCACCGGGTCATCCGGCACACGCGGGCCAGCCCTTCGTCCCGAGCTCGCCGCCGCCCGGAGCGCCACTCTCGGGCCCACCGGAGTTCGCCCCAGCGAGTCCGCCGCCGGGCTTTGCCCCCGCGAGTCCACCGCCGAACGCCGCGGGATTCGCGCCCGCCGGGTTCGCGCCGCCACCGAGCGGGCCATCGGGGAGCCCGCTGGGCTTCGCGCCCACACCGTCGTCGAACTACGTGCCGCAGGCGAATGCCGCACCCTACGATCCGCTCGCGAATCGGCAGGCGGTCCCTGCAACGCCGAGCGCGGCGAAGAAGTCGAACGCACTCGTGTGGATCATCCTCGGAGGGATCCTCCTCGCGGGCACGGGCGCGGGCATCTACTTCGGCGTGATCAAGAAGGACGACGCCGCGGGCTCGGGCGCGCCCGACGATCCAACGCCCGACGATCCGACGCCCGACGATCCGACGCCCGACGATCCGACGCCGGACGATCCCGATCCGCCGGATCCAGACGTGAAAGATCCCTGGGCCGGTGGTGGCGGTGGCGGCGGTATCGCCGATCCGACGCCGACCGCACCCTCGAACGCGGTCACGACGATTCAAGGCATCCACGTCGTCTTGCCGGCCGGATTCACCGTCCTCCAGTCGACGACGGACCAATGGGCCGCGGCCGATAGCTCGCGCGGGCTCGCGATCGCGATCGTCGCGATTCCGGTGGGCACCGACGACGCGCACGCGATCGCGCGCGAATACGCGTCGTCGCAGAACCTGACGATCCTCGAGGAAGAGAACGGCATCGTCGCCGGCAAGTCGCGAACGATCTTCGCATTTCAGGGTACGGTCGGCGGCGAGGATGCGGTCCAGGCCGGCACCGTGCTGATCGGTCCCCGCTACCGCGCGGCGATCGTGTTTCACATCTCGCAATCCGCGCTCGCCAAGGACGCGACGATCGCGTCGCTCGTCGACTCGTTTTTTCTGCACAGCATCTTCACGCCATGACACGCCTGACGAACATCAGATGACCTCGTTCGACCCTTCCACGCCGATCCGCCTGACCCAGTTTGCACGTGGTGGTGGCTGCGCCGCCAAGCTGCGGCTCGGCTCTCTTACGCACGTCCTCGGCCAGCTCGCGAGCGCGCCGCGCGATGCGACCGGCGACATCGTCGTCGATCAGACGTTCTCCGACGACGCCGCGATCGTGCACCATGCTGCAGGCCGCGACCTCGTGCTCACCGCCGACGTGATCGCACCACTCGTCGACGATCCAGAGTCGTTCGGTGCGATCGCGGCGACGAACGCGATGTCCGATGTCTGGGCAATGGGCGGCGAGCCGCGCTTCGCACTGAACCTCGTGTTCTTTCCGGACGAGCAGCTCCCGTTGTCGGTGCTCGACGCGATCCTCGGCGGCGCCGCGCGCGCGTGCGCGGCCGCGAACGTCGCGATCGTCGGAGGCCACTCCGTGCGCGATCCAGAGCTCAAGTTCGGCCTCTCGGTCACCGGTGAGGTCGCGCCGGATCGGCTGTGGTCCAATCGTTCCGCGCGTCTCGGGCAAGCGCTCGTGCTGTCCAAGGCCCTCGGTACCGGCATCGTCGGGCAGGCGATCAAGAAGGGCGTCGCGACGCCCGCCGCCGCCGACGCCGCGATCCGCTCGATGACCACGCTCAACCAGGACGCGGCGCGTATCGGCCACGCACACGGTGTGACCGCGGCCACCGACGTCACGGGCTTTGGCTTGCTCGGCCACCTGCGCAACCTCGTCCGCGAGACACAACTCTCCGCGCGCGTCTCGCTCGGCGCGCTTCCGCTGCTGCCCGATGCGCTCCTCCATCTGCGCGCGAACCTGTGCCCGGCGGGCAGCAAGGCGAACCGCGCGTTCGTCGCCGAGCTCGTGCGCTGGAGCGATGGGACCGCGTTCTCCTCCGAGCAGGCCGACGACGGCGACCGCGAGCTCCTCGCATCGCTCGCATGCGACGCGCAGACGAGCGGCGGGCTCCTGCTCTGCGTGCCCGCGGATCGCGCGAACGCGTGTGTGGCAGCGCTGCGCGATGCGGGGCTCCCGGCGGCGCAGATCGGGACGCTCGTAGAGCGCGCAGCAGACGCGCCCATGATCTCGCTCGAGAGCTAGTCGCCTCGAACCGGCGCCACTAGCCCAGGTACGGTTCGTGACAGACGGCTTCGATGTTGTGTCCGTCAGGGTCGAGCACGAACGCAGCGTAATAGTCGGGGTTGTACTTCTCGCGCACGCCGGGCGGACCATTGTCTCGACCGCCCGCCGCGATCGCGGCCTCGTAGAACGCCTTCACGACCGACCGGCGCGCGGCGCGAAACGCGATGTGGAGCTTGTCGGTCGGTGCGACTCCCCCGGCGATCCAGAAGTCGGAGGTGTCGTTCGGCGCCACCTTCGGATTCACGCCGAACCCCACGATCGTACCGTAACGCGCGATCACCTCCATACCGAGGGGCGCGAGCGCCTTCGAGTAGAACGCGATGGAGCGCTCGATATCGGATACCAGGAAGCCGGTGTGATCGATCATGAGCGAACGATACCGGCGACCGCTGGGCTCGGAGTAGACTTCGCGCGTGAGAACTGCAATCACGGGTGTTGTCGCGATGGTCTTGTCGAGCGCCCCCGCCACGGCGTACGCCGGCCGGACGTTCTACGGATGGCTCTACGGCACCGAGGTGATGCCGGAGCGCGGTGTCGAGATCACGAACGTCATCGACGAGAGGAACGGGTTCGGCGGGGCGGCGGACATTCACTGGACGACCTGGGGGTTCTCCGCCGAGGTCGGCGTGACGGACCAGCTCACGATCGCGTTCCCGATGGACTTCGTGTGGCGCGACAGCGCAGCGACCGAGCCGTCGTTCTCGTTCGCCGACTTCGGCATTGAAGCGCGCTACCGCCTCGTGTCGAGCGATTTGGAAGAGGCGCCGCCCTTCGCGCCGCTGATCCGTGCGGGCGTGAAGCGCAGCGTCCTCCAGCGCGACATCCTGATCGCGGAAGCCGATCTCGTCGCGTCCACGACAACCCCATCGGGGTCCGTGCACGCGCTCGTCGACATCGGCTATCGCGGCGAGTTCCTCGGCGACAAGATGCGGCACCAGATCCGCCCGGGTGCCGGCGTGAGCTTCAAGATCGTCGGAGACTTCCGTCTCGGCGCCGAAGTGGTCGCGTCGATCGATGTCGACAACAAAGACAACCGGCATGTCGTCGTCGGTCCTAACGCCGCGTGGACGCAAGGACGGTTCTGGATCTCCGCGTCGTTCGGGATCGGCGTCTATCAGATCGATACCGCGCCACGCGCAGTCTGGGGAATCCTGTTCTGATGCGCTCGCTCGTGTGTCTCATCGCGCTGGCGCTCGGGTGGGGAGTGCGGTCGAGCGTTGCCGACACGAAGCCCACGGGACGCGTGACCGGCAAGGTCAAGGTCACCGAGGCCGACGGCAAGCCGACCACCGGTGCCGAGGTGATCGTGTACGTCGTGGGGTTCAGTGAACGGCCAGCGGCCAACGCATCCGTCACGATCGAGCAGCGCGGGCGCAGGTTCGTGCCCGAGCTCGTCGCCGTAACGCTGGGTGGCAAGGTGAACTTTCCGAACAAGGACGCGTTCCTTCACAACGTGTTCTCGCAGTCGAGCTCGCGAAAGTTCGATCTCGGTTCGTTCAAGAAGGGCGAATCCAAGACCAAGGAGTTCCCGTCGCCCGGCGCAGTCGATGTCTATTGCAACATCCACCCCGAGATGGCCGCCACGATCCTCGTGGTGCCCAACCAACGGCACACGCGTACCGCCGCCGACGGCACATTCACGCTCGACGGTGTTCCGCCCGGTAACTGGACGGTGTTCGCGTACACGCGTCGCGCTCCGAAGCCCGTGAGCGCGAAGGTTGTTATCACCGCGGGTGCGGACTCGAAGGTCGACTTCGCGATCCAGCGCGGCGCCGAGCCGGAGCACCTGAACAAGTACGGCGAGAAGTACCGTGCAGGCGCGCCGAACACGTATCGCTAGCCCGTATCGCTAGCCCGGCTAGGCAGCGCGCGCACCTGTGATCGTGCGTGCACGTCGCGCCATCGCGAGCGCCGCGACGATCGCAGCGAACATCGCGATCGCGAACACCGTGCGCGCGTGCGGGAACAGCGACAGCACGCTGTCGATCGGCCGCGCCATCACGAGGCGACCGATCGGCTCGCCGCCCTGCACGAGCGGATTGGACAGCGTGATCGAGCGGACCTGGTAGCCCTCCGCCGACTGCGCGACTTCGGCCGACACCGCCCCGTCGATGGTGCCGTCGAGCGCGACGAGTGAGAGCTGGGTCTCGTCGTCGAGGCGGATGTCCTCGAGCAGCTGTTTCGCGGCGACGATCTGCAGGAATTGACTGCGCGCTGTTTCTCCGACGGAGAGCGTACGCGTGAACAGGACGGCCAGCCCCGCGTGCGGCTCGGTGCCGAGCACCTTGGTCGCGACGAGCCGCGGATCGTCGTAGCGCTGGAGGGTCATCGAGTTGCCGGCGCCGGCGTCGAACGCGCGCTTGATCCACGGCAGCTGGATGAGGTCGGTGCCCCACGTGTCGGGTGCGGCCGAGGTGTACAACAGCCGCCCCTTGTAGTCGGAGATCGCGAGGATCGCAGGCTCCTCCTTGCCGGCAATCGCGCGCGCGTACTTCCAGTCCTGCGCGACGAGCTTCGCGTGAACCTCCTCGAGGTCCTCGCGATCCGCTTCCGGCGTGCCGAGACCGAAGTCGGCCTGGTCGTGATGCCCCGTGACATCGCGCATGACGGGCAGCGAGTAGACCTGGTTGGAGATCGCGTCGAAGCGCGACGCGAGCAGGCGCATCGCGCGGTTCGTCTGGCGCGCGGTGGCGTCGAACGACTGCTCGATCTGCGCGAGCAGGCGACCGCGGATCACCCAGTCACTCGCGAGCCCGAGTGCGAGCGCGGCCGCGAGTAGCGTCGCAATACGCGAACTGCGGCGCCATGGTCGCGCGCGATCGCGCCCGAGATCCTCTAGGAGGTGGTCCATCGTCGGGTAGCGGTCACCCGGCTTCACCGAGAGCCCGCGCAGCACGATCGCGCGAAGCGCACGCGAGACCTGCGACTTCGCGGGCGGCGGCCGCACGCGCCCTTCGATCACGTTGTCGGCGAGCTCGTCGAACGTCTTGCCCGGGAACGGCCGCTGTCCGAAGAGCGCCTCGTACAGCGCGACGCAGAAGTTGAACTGGTCCGTGCGCGCGTCGACGTTGCCACCCGTGAACTGTTCGGGCGCCATGTACGCCGGCGTGCCCAGCACGGAGCCCGACGTCGTGAGGTTGATGTCTTCGAGGGAGCGCACGGGTGACGTGCCGGGCCCGCTCTCCACCGGTCGCGACGCGGCGAGCCCGAAGTCGGTGACGCGGACGCGTCCGTCCTTTCCGACGAGCACGTTGTCCGGCTTGAAGTCTCGATGCACGATGCCCGCGGCGTGCGCGGCGGCAAGCCCGCGACCGGCGGCGAGGTATGCGGTCAACAGGTCCTCGACCGTGCGGACCTCCTGCCACGCGCGCATGCTCTGGCCGCTGACGAGCTCCATCGCGATGTACGTCACGCCGTCGAGCACGCCGACGTCGTAGACCGCGACGACGTTCGGGTGGTTCACCTGCGCCATCGAGCGCGCCTCGCGGACGAGCCGGTCGGTCAACTCCGCGTCGGGCCGGTGCAGTTGCTTGAGCGCGACATCGCGTCCGAGCTCGCGATCCTCGGCGCGATACACGATGCCCATCGCGCCGGCGCCGAGGCGCTCGACGAGCTTGTATCGTCCGAGCTCCTGGCCGATCGAGGACGTTTTCGTGCGCACGCGCACGGCTTTCGTGACCGACTGCCCCACAGCGACCGGATCGGGGAACTCCGTTGCGAGCAGGCCCGCGTCGCTGCCGACCGTGTCCATCATCGCGATCGACGGCGCACGCTTCTCGGTGTCCTGTAGTGTGTCCTTCGCCGCGTCGTGACTGGCCTCACGCGCCAGGGACTCGATGAGGTCCCGGCAGTCGGCGCACCCGTCCAGATGTTGCATGGCGGTCGCGCGCCCGTCCTCGTCCAGCGCCCCCGCCATCAGATCCTGCACGACGTTCGCGTCGAGACACTCCATTCGACGGCGCGCATTGTGACACGATATGTGGGCATGGACGTCGTCGACCGCTTGGCCGCCGCCAGCTCGCTCGGCATCCCGTCGCGACCAGCTGCTGTCGCTGCGTGGGCGGCGATCCTGGGCGGCGCGAAGCGCGCCTGGCCCACCGTGAAGTTCGACGAGCTCGTCCTCGCCGACTTCTTCGCCACGCGCATCGAAGGCTCCGACCTCGCCGCCGCACTCGCCGCTGCCCCGGCAGGCGACCTCGCAATTGCCGCGGCGTGTGCCGCGCTCGAACCCACCGCACACGCCGCGTTCGACTCCGTCCTTACGGAGGTCGACGCCGCCGGCGCCGCAACCCGCGCCCCGAAACACGTGGTCGACGAGGTCAAGCAGCTCCTGCGCGTGCAGCTCCTCGTGCCCAAGGACGACAAACCACCGGGCATCGTCGGTTACAAGGGGAAGGGTCCGCTGCGCGGCTGGGTCCGCATCACCGGAACGCGCGAGCTGATCCGGCAGATGAAGAAGACGAAGCGCGAGGCGCCGATCGAACGCTCTCTCGACGAAGCGCTCGGCGCTTCCGACGATCCGATGATCTCGCAGCTCAAGGCCGAGTACCGGGCCGAGTTCGCGAGCGCACTCAAGGAAGCGATCGACTCGCTCGACGCCGAGGACCGCATGCTGCTTCGCCAGTCGATCGTCGAAGATCTCCCGATCGACACGATCGGCGCCGCGTTCGGCGTGCACCGTGCCACCGCAGCGCGCTGGCTACAACGCGCACGCGCCGCGCTCGTCGCAGCGACGCGCGAGTGCCTTGCGAAGCGCCTGTCGATGCCCGTCGAGGAGATCGACAGCGTGATCCGCATGGTGCAGAGCCGGCTCGACGCGAGCATGGTCCGCTACCTGCGGGAGAGTTAGAAATCGATCCGGCGGTCGCGAGCACGGGCCCGCATCAGTCGCCCTTCCTGTTGAGGAAGTCCATCGCGGTCGCCGAGATCGCGCGGCCGTCGCACTCGCACACGACGGGGTAGCTCTCGGTCGAAACCATGTCGGAGAGCCCCATCGAGCTGAACGCGCCGACTTGCTGCGCGTGGTCACCCTCTCCCTCGTTCGCGTCGTCGGGCTCGCCCTTCGCCCACTGGTCCATCGGTGGGGCATCGCCTATGAACGAGATCCACCCACCATCGACGGTGGTCGCAACCGGATCCTGGATCAGGCCGATCCAGACATGTTGCTGCGCGTCGCTAATAAACGCGGCAAGCGCCGCTGCCTTCACCGCGTTGTCGACGGTCACCGCGTGCGTCGCGCCGGGCATGGCCTGCGAGCACCGCTGGATCTGGTTTCCGAAGCGCCCCTGCGCGGTCGTGCCGGCCGGGATCAGGAGGTATCGCGCGGTCGTGATCCCGTCGAGCATCCCGGTGTATTCGGGCGGGCACGTCGACGGATCGAACGCGAGTGCGTCGTCAACACCGGCATCCGCCATCGCCGCATCGGTGCACTGGTTCGCCAGCGCGTCCCCCGCGGACTCCGCGTAGCGGAACCCCGACGGACACGTCGCGTCGGCGAACGCGCAGAAGCCCGTCGCCGACTCGCACACACCCTGCCCCGTCGACGCACGGCACTGATCACTCGTCTCGCACGTGAACGCGCCGGTGACCTTGCAACCCGCAACCACGACGCACGCGAGGGTCGCCATTAGCACGCGCACGCCCTTATCGTAACGCTATCCCGGTGGCGGGAGCAGCCGGAATAAGAGTGCGTCGTTGTTCTGCGCGGCGGTCGCGACGCAGACCTTGAGGTCTGCGAGGGCGCGCACCGCGGTCTCTGCGAGCATGCGCCCGTCGTCGCGGCGGTTCGGCGCTTCGGGGATGGTCTTCACGTAGGTGACGAACTCGTCGAACTTCTCGAGCAGCGCCTGCGGCTCGAAGTCCTTCAGCATCGGAACGAAGTGGCTGGGGTTCACGACGACCCAGTCGCCCTTGCCGATCTCGAGCACGTTGCGATCTGCGTACGGCGTCGTCAGCTGTTCGTGCGGAATCGTCGCGAGGAAGCCCTCGTCGTCCGCCTGGAACTTGTGCGGGTTCACCTCGACGAAGAAGGCGAACATCTCGATGCCCTTGTTGAGGTTGCCGATGTCGTCCGCGTCGAGCGGCGGGAACTTCTCGGGGACGCCGACGTGCAGCGCCGGCATCACGACGCGCTCGAGGATGTCGATCGCGATCGGCGCGGTCGCGCGGCGCAGCGCGACGATCTGCGTGATCGCCTCGAACAGCCCGCGGTCGTTGGTCTGCTTCGCGATCGGCTGATCCTGCTTCGCGCGCGAGATCGCCTGCACCACCTGCTCGATGACCTGCAGGTTCCCCGGGCCGAGGCGCGGTCCCGCCTCCTTCACCGCGGCTACGAGCTCCTTTGTCGGCGCGTCGTTCCACAGATTCGCGAGGCGCGCGAAGTCCATCGACATCCACTGCCCGAGCGGCACGGTGTGCAGGCGGATGTAGTGCTGCGCGAGGAAGCGATCGAGCATCGGCGGGCGCTCGCGCTCCGCGGTCACCTCGAAATGAACGCGGCGGTTCGCGTCGTTGCCGGTCTCGCCGCTCTCGGCGACGTGCTCCGTCTCACCCGCACTCTTCGCGGTGAGGCGCTTGCTGCTCACGCCCTTGGTGACGAGGTGCTTGATGACCTCCTCGGCACGATTCTTCGACAGCCGGTGCGCGGCGTCCTCGTTGCCTTCCTTGTCCGCGTGGCCGATGACCTCGACCTGATCGACCCACGTCGCCTCGTTGAGCCGGCGCGCGATCTCGTCGATGACCGGCATGACCTCGTTCGGCAGCTCGGACTTGTTCGCGTGAAACGGGATCGCGATCGGGATCTTGAAGCCCTCCTCGGGATCGTGGAGGAGGCGAATGCGCTCGATCTCGGTGACCATCTTCTTCGTCGCGCCGCTGCCCATACGCAGCAACTGCTCGGAGAACACGAACGGTGCGATCTCGAGGAAGATCTTCGAGAATCCGAGCCGCCACGCGTGCGGATCGTCACCCATCATCAGCCAGTGACCGCCGTGACGACGGCGCATTGTCTCTCCGATCCACGCGCCGAAGCTGAACCACACTTCCCAGTGGTCCTCGGACTTGAGATCGAGCTCGTCCTTGTCGCCGACCTGACCGAACAGCCACGTGTCGAACGTGATGAGCTCCAGCGATTGCGACAGGGCCAGTGCGCCTGGCTCGCCCTCGTGCTCCGCGAGTGACGCGACGGTCTCTCCCTCCGGATCGATCAGCTCCTCGATGATCAGCTGCGAGTGCTCGCGAGCGCGCGAGGCGAAGCGGTGCGCCCCCTCGCGCAGCTCCGTCATCGCCTTCTCGAATCGTTCCTTCGCCTGGGCCTCAGCAGCCGCGAGCTGCTTCTGGCTCTCTGTCTCTGACTTCTTTCCGGACTCGGACACGGCGGCAGCTTACCCTTAGACACGATGAGCTGGCTGGAGCGAGCGCGCCATTCGCTGCGCGGTGGCGACGGCGCTGGCGTGTTGCCGATCGGTGAAGCGCTGCACCCGGTTACGCTGCTCTCGCTCGTAGTCCTGGTCGTCAACGACTGGGTGCTCAAACCGCGTCTCGATCAGGGTCTTGGTCTGAGCGTCGTCACCGGCAAGCTCTCCGACGTCGCCGGCCTCGCCGCCGCGCCCGTCGTGCTAACAGCGCTGATCGGCCTTCTGGTGCTCGTCGCCAACAAGCTCGGCGCGCGGATGCACGCGCACCTGACGCATCGACGGCTCGTGATCTCCATCGTCGCGACCGGCGCGGTGTTCGCGGCGATCAAGCTGTGGCCGCGCGCATCACAGTGGTTCGTCGACGCGCTTTCGGTCATGCGACCGGCGCAGGTCATCCTCGACCGCACCGATCTCCTCTGCCTGCCGGCGCTCGCGATCAGCTACTGGATCGGGCGCGACGAGCTGCGCAGGTTGGCTAGAACGAGCCCGTGACGCCGACACCGGGCGTGAAGCCGCCGCCGGCCTTCGACATCATCGTCGGTGCGAACTGATACGCTGCCTTGCGGCGGCGATCGTTGTAGCGGTGCGCGGCGCGACCGGAATCGTAGAAGTCGTACAGCGTCGAGCCGACAACGAGCAAACCACCGATCCACATCGCGGCCTCGCCGTCCGAGTCGCTCGAGTCCTCGCAGTAGTACGAGTCGTAGCAATCGTACTCCTGGTTTTCGGATTCGATCGCGCCGAGGGTGAACACGAGCAGACCACCGGCGCGGAGCAAGCTCCCCTTCAGCGCGCGGCCACCTTCGCCCGCGTAGATGTGACCCGCGGACGGGCCGACGAGCGCGAGTCCCGTGCCGAGCAGGAGCAGACCCTCGCTCTCCTCCTCGAACGCAGCGCTGATCATCACGACACCCGCAAGCGTAGTTCCCACCGACCAGAGCAGCGCGGTGCCGGCGCTCTTGAGGTTCAGGTCGAGCATCGGCTGCGGAGGCTGCGCGTACTGCGGCTGGTACCCGCCGTATCCACCGCCGTAGTAGGGCTGTCCCTGCGGCGCCGGGGATGGCGCCGGCGGAGGGCCGTAGGTGGGACCGTAGGTTGGCGAGGTCATCCCTGGCTGGGCAACCGCCGTCGAGGAAACGGCGAGGACGAACGCAACAGCGGCGAGAACGCGCATGGTGGCTGCGACGAAAAGCACGGTTCGCGCCAACCGAACCACCACGTGATCTCGCGGTGTTGACTCGTCACGGACCACAGATCTCTGACGTGGATGTCGCGAACGACCGTGGCTTTCGCACCTCGCTCAGTTGCGAGGCCCGCCCATGTCGACCGCCGCGAACAACGAAATGCACATCTCGTCCGTGGTTTCCTCGCCGAGGTTGACGGTGATCGGCGCGGCGAGCCCCTGGTCCGCCAACGCGCGCTGGACAAACGGGTTGTCCAGGGTGTTGTCGTACTTGCACCGCAGCTCGACGCGATCGCCCGGGCGGATCGACGGGAGGCTCGCGATGTCGGGAGCGTCGATGCTGTACTGGCGCTGCCAATCGAAGTTCCACCGGTTCACGTTGATCAGGCACTCCTTCTGCGGCTCGCCGGACTGCGGGCGCGCGCGGTGAACCCATGCCGAGAGTCCGACGCCGACGTAGTGCATGTGGGGGAAAGCGGTCAGTACCTTGATCTCGGTCGCGACGAGCGGCACGGTCTGGTGCATCACCTCGAGACCGTCGGCGACGCCGGGCGGGATCTCGAACTTCGGCCCCTCTGGCGGATCGTACGGACCAGGCTGCAACCCCGGCGCGCCGTGCACGTTGCCGAAGCCGCGCAAACTGTACTCAGCCACCGGGGCCGTAGCGCTCATGCGCAGATCGACGGTGGTCGCGTCGGGCTCGGCGACCGTACCCCCCGGGTGATAGTGGATCTGCATGATCAAGCCTTCGCCCGCGCCGAGCTTGATCCCGATGTCGCCCGAGTCGAACGGTTGGCCCCCGGGCGCCCACGCTCCGACGATGACCGAGCCCTGCACGCCCGCCGCGGCGCTGCACGGGAAGCTGTTGCCGACGCCCACCTGGGTCTTCGCGATCGTCATGAAGGTTGCCGGCAATGACGACAGCACCGCGTGATGCACCACCGTCGGATTGCCCGGGCGCACGTGCCAGCCCATCAGCCAGCTGTCTTGTGCGATCTCGGGGTCGAGCAAGAAGCACACGAACTCGTCGTTCACGCCCTGCGTGACGTACGGCTGCGGCGTGAGGCTGTGCGTCTTGTTCGCGAGATCTGCGACGGGCGCGATCGTGACGGCCGCGGCCTCACCCGCCGCGAGGCCATCTTCGATCCAGTGGGCGATCGTCGTCTTCTCCGCGTCGGTGAGGCGCGGATCGTTCTTCCAGCCGTGCGTCGGCGCGCAGTCGTCGGTCGAGTCGGCGGAGAACGGCGGCATGATGCCGGTGTCGATCGCGTTCTTGACCATCGCCGCGATCGGTACGACCTCCTCGTACTCCGTCAGCGAGAAAGGTGCGATGCCACCCTCCTGGTGGCAGCTCATGCAACGATTCGCGACGATGGGTGCCACGTCCTGGTACCAGGTGGCGCGCGGAATCGGGGGCGGATCGGAACCTCCAGGTACCGCGTCCGTGCCACACCCGACCGTGAAGAGCAACAAGCTCGCGAGGATAGCGTTGCGCATGCCCGCGATGGAGCAGCTATCACGCCAACTCAGCGTGTCAGTTCGCGAACAAGAGCTCGCGAAACTTCCGGTACCAACTCTTGCGCGCGTCGCCCTCGGCGATGACCGACGAGATGGCAGCCTCGAGCTCCTCGGGATCGAACCACACGAGGTCGTCCTTCTCGCATCGCTCGACGGTGACGCCGTGCAACATCTTCGGAGACATCTTCTCGTTGCACGCGGGGCACGGGCGCGGCGGCACCTGTGCCGGGCGCTCGTCGAACACGAGTGGCGGCCTCGGTGCGTCGGAGAATCGCGCGAGGACCTTGGTCAGCTCGCCCCGCGGGATCGCGATCCCCTGGCAGGCCTTGCAGCGCCAGCTCTCGCTCTCGTGCCGTGGTCGATCGAGCGACGCCCCGCAGTGTGGGCACATCAAGATCCGATCGCGATACGTCATGTCGACTTGGAATCCCACAGGTGCTCGGCTTCTCGATCCTTGTGCGAGCACCATCGCCCCCACACGAACAGCGCGTCCGACAATCGATTCAGGTAGACGATCGGCAGCTCGCCACCGATGTCCTCGCTCTTCGCGAGTCCGACGACGTGGCGCTCGCACCGTCGGCACACCGTGCGCGCGAGGTGAAACGCCGCCGACGCTGCGCCACCCCCGGGCAACACGAACGAGGTGAGCGGCGACAGTTCGTCGTTGACTGCATCGATGTCGCGCTCGAGCGCGTCGACGTGGCGCTGCTCGATGCGCGGCAACTTCGTGCGGCGCTCCGCATCCGGGGTGGCGAGCTCGGCGCCGAGGTTGAACAGCTCGTTCTGAACGCGCGCGATGATCGGTGACAGGTGCGGCCCCGCCGCGCTCGACGCCAGTGCGACGTTTACCAACCCGAGCGTGGCGTTCACCTCGTCCACGGTGCCGTAACAGTCGAGCCGCGGGTCGTCCTTCCCGACGCGGTCGCCGCCGATGAGTGAGGTCTCGCCCTTGTCGCCACCTTTGGTGTAGACGCGATCGATACGCATGACCGTGGCGTATCACGCGCGCGTGGTCAGCGCGAGACGCGCGCGATCTTCGCGAGCACGGAGCGAGCGGTGGTCGAGAGTCCCTCCGCGTCGAGGGCCGACTCCATCGTGCGGAGCTTCTTCGCACGGTCGAAGGCGGCCTCGCGACCATCTCCGTCCAGGTCGTGCCACGCCTTGTGATACTGCAGCTCGTCGCCTGCATCGGGCCGCCAGGCGCCGGCGACTTGCTCGATCAGCAGCTCCTTGTCGTCGTCGGTCATACGGCGATGCCTCTTGTCCCGAGGCAGTCGGCGAGCATCTTGCGCGCACGCGTGAAGTTCTGCAGGAACGTGTTGAGCTTCATGCCGAGCGACGACGCGAGCGTGTCGTCGTCATCACCGCCCGCGTTCGCGAGGCGTGCGTCGAACGCCTCGCGCGGCTTCGGCGGCAACTTGTCGCGACAGTCGGCGATCGCGGCGCGCAGGAGCGGATCGGGCTCGCGCATCGGCGAATCGTCGACGGCGGCGAGCGCCACCTCGATGGTCTCGGCCTGGGCGGGCGCGGCCTTGGTGCGACGCACCTCGCTGACCGCGAGGTTGCGCGCGATGCGGATCGTGAACCGCAGGAGTGCGTTGGGCCGGCCGTCGGGCTCGAAGCGCGGCGCGACCTGCCATACGCGCAGCAGCGTCTCCTGCAGGATGGACTCGACGTCGATCACGCGAGCGAACGATCGCAGGCTGTCGCGAACGGTGCTCTCACACGCGGCCATCCACTGGCCGAATGCGTTCACATCGCCGACTGCGATCGCTGCTCGGTGAACGTCGTGGTCCATCTCGTCCCGTCGGTCCCTCAGCTCGCGAGCCACCACACGAGCGCCGCGATGATGGCCATCACGAGCGCGAGGATCAACCACAGGGCGAACCGAGGTGGACGCTTGTACGGCACCTGGTTCTTCGCAGCGGCCTCCATCTCCGTCTCGGTCGCCACGTACGCACGCGTCACCATCGACGGGCGCGTGGGCGCGGGTGCGACGAACCCCGTCTGCGGCGCGGACGATGGTGCCGCCACGCCGGTGAGCGTCGGCGAGCGACGGCGCATCTCTGCCGGCTCGGGCGCGAACGGAGCCGCGAGCGCCGGCGGCTCGACTTCACCCTGCACCTTTCCGGCGACAGCCTTCTCCTCCGGGGCGAACACGTCCTCGTTTTCCGACGTCCTCAGGACGCGCTGCGGACCGACGATCGGCGCCTCCTCGAGCTTCGACTTCGAAGGCATCTGGCCCGCCATGGTCCGCCGCGCCCCACCCGCTTCGCTCGGCGACGGTGCACGGCGCGATGCCGGCGGAAGCGCGGACGCGGGTGATTGAATGGCGGGTGGCCGCGCCGACTGCATCGGCGGTGCGGGCTTGTCGGACACTTCGAGTGAAGCGACGCTCGAGGGATCGATGCTCGCCGACGGATCGGTTTCCGCGAACTCGCCGGTCGGCGCTTCCTGATCGAAGTCGCCCTCGTCAGCCGGCGGCATGCCACCCGTTCGCACGATGCTCGCGCGCGGCGGCCCCCCTGTTGGCGCCGGGCTCGACGGGGCGCCCGCCGGGCGCGCGTAGCCCGGAGACGGCGGACGCATGCTTGCGGGTCCCGATGGCCTCGCTGCTCCGGCAGGCATCGATCGCGGTGCGTAGGACGCGGGCGCCGGTGCTTCGTCGAGGTCGTAGGACGCCGAGCGATCGACACTCTCCTCGAGCTCCTCGAACACGGCGGCCGAGACCGCTTGCATCCGCGCGGTGTCACCTCCGAGCAGCTCGCCCGAGGCGCCGCGCAGCCCGAACGACTGCGCCTTCGTGCCGTACGGAAGCTCCTGCGGCACGTTCTGCGTCCGTGCGTCTCGGTCCAGGCCCTTCACGACACGCGTCTCGTCAACGGCGATCCACGACGTGAGCCGTGTCGCGATCTGGAACTGCAGGCCGATCTCCTCGATCATCGCGTCCGCGGGATCGAGCATCGTGCGTGCCTCGAGGTCCGCGACGCGCTCGCGGCCGTACAGCGCGACGATGCCTTGGTTGCCCTCGCCGGCGCGCAGCGGCTGAACGCGCGTGCGCTGCTCCCACGATCCGCTCGCGGTCTCGCCGCGCACGATGATCTCGCCGCCCTCTGTCGACAGCATCAGCGCCGCGACACACGGCGAGCCCTCGAACACGTCCGGAATCTGCTCGGGCGCGTGCGCGACGAGCGCGTCACCGCTGATCGTCACGTTCGTGAGCATCGGCAGCGTCGTGCGATCGAGCAGGCGCTTCGCGCCGCGCTCTGCATCCTCGTCGATGCCGACGATAACCTCGGTGCCGCGACCGACGCGCGCGAGTGCAAGCGCTAGCGAGCGGTTCACCGCCGAGCCGACGCCGAGCACGTGCAGGCGACACGACGCCGGCAGCCGCTGCTGCAACGCCGTCAGGATCTGATGTTCGCCGCCGACGTAGCCATCGGTCACGACGAGCACCTGCCGCTGCGCGCCGATGCGCAGCGTCTTGAGCGCTTCGAGCACGCCGGCGCGCATCTCGGTACCACCGTCGGCGCGGCGCGAGTTGACCCACTTGATCGCAGCCTTCTTCGCGGCCACCGTCGCGTGCTCCGGCGACTCGTTGTATCGCGTCGGCTGATAGTTGAACTCGATCAGCTCGAACCGATCACGCTCCTCGAGCGAATCGATCATCAGCGCCACGACCTGCTTCGCCTTCTCGAGCGGACCGCCATCCATCGAGCCACTCGTGTCGAGAAGCACCACCAGATCGCGCGCGACCGGCGTCGCCTTGGCATCTCGCGCCGGCGGAACGATCGTGAGCAATCCGAACGACTCGTCGCCCCCGGACTTCGACGCTGGGCGCGCTGCCGCGAGCGACAAGCCGGGCGAAGGAGCCGCGACGGGCCAGCGCACGACGATGTCGCGATCGAGGCGCACGCCACCACCCAACGAGAGTGCGCCGCTGGAGTCCTTCGTCAGCGAGTGCGTCGGGCTCGTCGCGCGACGGCCGCCGGTGATCGTGTCGCCGATGACGATCTGCGCCCTCACCTGCACGGCGAGCGGCTGCGCCGTCACCTTCACGTGCGTCGCGCGCGCGTCGTTCACGGTATCCGCTGTACCGATGTAGCGCGGACCGATCACCGTCGGGAATCGTAGCTCCCACTCGCCCTCGGCAAGCCACACGAGCCGCTGGTCGATCTCGATCGCCACCGTGATCGCTTCACCCGGGGGAATGTTGCCGAGCGACTGCGTGAAGATGTCCGCGCGCTCCTGTTCGAGCAGGCCCGCCGTGTGGCCCGACGCGATCGCCTTCTCGAACCGATCGCGCGCCTTCTGCTTGCGATCGACCACGCCGCGCACCACGCGATCACCGATCGTGAACGCGTAGCCGCTCACCGCACCGTCCGCGGGGAGCGGCATGCGATACGTGACATGCAGTCGTTCCTTTAACTTGTTCTCGAACCGCTGCTCGAGGACGCAACGCGCGATGCCACCGCGCGCATCGACGCGCAGTGCGGCCGCGGTCAGCGCGAGCGTGCGGCCATCGGCCGTGACCAGCTCGCAGCCGGCCGAGGCACCTTGCTTGGTGGAGGGAAACAGGGACTGCACGATGCGAGACGGCGAGGGTAGCGACATGGCCATGGGTGGTGGGTCCTTTCACCCGACCAACGCGACAACCCATGTGGTTGGTGACAAAGATTCTTTCGCTACGATCTCGACACCTTACGAGCTCAGTGTGCGAGCGGCAGTCGCTTCGGAACGAGGCGCGCCATCGCAGCCGGATCCGCGGGCACGGCCTCGCCGGAGGCGAGCTCGAGCTCGAAGCCCGCGTCCTTGATCATCTGATGATCCGCGTGTGCGGTCGCACCGCCGGTGGTCAGGTAACCCTGCGTGAAGATCGAGTTCGCGGGAAATAGCGCCATCGCCTGCAGCGCGCGCAGCGTGATCTCGCGACCGCCCGCGACGCGCAGATCCGTACGTGGATGCACGAAGCGAAACATGCACAACGCACGCAGCGCGAGCCCCGGCTCGACGAGCGGGTAGCCCGCGAGCGGCGTCCCTTCACGCGCGTCGAGGAAGTTCACGGGCACCGAGTCGACGTCGAGGTCGCGCAGCGCGAACGCTAGATCGAGCAGATCCTCCTCGGACTCGCCGAGCCCGACGATGCCTCCGCAACAGGTGTCCATGCCCGCCGCCTTCGCGAACTGCACGGTCGCGACGCGATCGCGCCACGTGTGCGTCGAGACGATCTGCTCGTAGTGGCGCTCGCTCGTCTCGAGGTTGTGGTTGAAGCGATCGACGCCCGACTCCGCGAGACGCTTCGCCTTTGCCTCGGTGAGGATGCCGAGCGATGCGCACAGCTCGATGTCCATCTCCGCCTTGATGCGCTGCGCCGCCTCGCAGATCGTGTCGAGGTCACGCTGCGAGGGGCCCCGCGTCGCGGTCACCATGCAGTAGCGCTTCGCGCGCGTCGCATGCGCGCGGCGCGCGGCATCGACGAGCTCGTCGACGGACTTCATCGGCGCCTCGCCCGATGGCGACATCGGCTGGTGTTTGCTCGACTGCGAGCAGAAGCCGCAGTCCTCGGGGCACGCGCCGAGCTTCGCGTTCTCGAGCACGTGCAGTGAGACGCGCCGCCCCCAATGCGCCTTCCGCAGCGCGAACGCGGCGTCGAGCAGCGAGAGCAGCTCGTCGGGCGATGCGTGCAGGATCGAGCGAGCGTCGTCGCGCGTGATGGGAGTGCCGGCGAGGACGGAGTCGGCGAGCGCGGACCACGTGGACATCGCGCGGACCCTAGCCGAAAGCCGCTGGCTCTCGCTACTGGATGCCTCTAGTTCTCGGGCTTCGTCGAGTCGGCTTCGATCTTCGCGGTCACCGAGAAGCTCTTCACGATCTCGTCGACGGTGGCGGTCAGCTTGCCCTTCAGCGTGATCGGCTGGTCGTGCGGTGCTTCGCCGATCAGCGGGACCTCGACGACGACCGCGGAGTTTGCGGGCAACTCGCGCGCGAGCGGGACGGCACCTTCGGAGAACGTCTGGCCGTGCGACGCGAACACGTAGTCGAGCCGGGTCAGCCGCATGGGCTTACTCGCAGGGTTGGTGACCTGTACGAAGACCACCTCCTGCTGGCGCGACATGATCTCGTTTCCCCCGTGGACACCGAGGACACGAACCGACGGGGTCTGCGCTCCCGTACACGCACTGACTGCGATTCCGACGACAAGAGTGAGGGCGACTGCCAGACGAGACATGAAGACAAGGTGATCGTGTGCGGCTTCTGTGCCAGCGGGCAAGTTTGTGGAACCACGTCGTTCGATGTCGGAAAGAGAGACAGAGTCGAGAGCAGCAGTTCACAACCCCGGGCGTTGATGTCGCGGATAGCCCCCGTGTAGCCTGGATCGGTGAAGATCGCGAAGGGCATGAAAGTCACGCTCAAGGTCGACCTCTCGGTCGCTGGCGGGCAGCAGCTCGAGAAGAACCAGGTCGAGTTCGTGTACGGCAGCGGGGCCATGCTTAGTGGTCTCGAAACGGTCCTTCTGGGACTCGAGAAGGGGGCCAAGCGTGAGGGCACGCTCAAGGCCAAGGACGCGTTCGGCAACTCCGCGATGCACCCGCTCAAGAAGATGAAGCGGACGGACTTTCCGAAGGAGCTGAAGCTCGAGCCGGGCGAGAAGCTCGTCGCGAAGGGCGTCAACGACATGAACGTCATCATGAAGGTCGAGAAGGTCTCGGGCGACGAGGTCGAGGTCCGTCTGGTGCACCCGCTCGCGGAGAAAGACATCACGTACGCCGTCGAGGTCGTGAGCGTGCGATCGCCGCCTCCCGCGCCACCGCCTCCCCCGACCGACGCGCTCGAGCTCACGGAGCTCGAAGAAGATAAGTAGTGCACGAGCGGCGGCTCTACGCCCATCGGGGTGCCGCAGCCGAGCGCCCCGAGAACACGATGATGTCGTTCGAGCGCGCCGTCGAGATCGGCGTCGACGCGCTCGAGATGGACGTGCATCTCACACGCGACGATCAGCTCATCGTCGTCCACGACGACACCGGCGCGCGGATGGCCGCGACACCTGTCGCGTGGCACGCGATGGATCTCGTCGACGCACAGCGCCTCGACGTCGGCTGGGGCTTCGTAGCGCCCGACGGCACCCGGCCGTTCGCGGGCAAGGGTATCCGCGTGCCGCTGTTCGCCGAGGTGCTCGACGCGTTTCCGCGCGTGCGCATCAACGTCGACATCAAGAAGGACGAGCGCGCGATCGGCGCGATGCTCGACCTCGTCGACAAGAAGCACGCGGTCGATCGGGTGACCATCGCGAGCTTCAAGACGCGCATCGCCACCGAGGTCCGCCGGCGTGGCTACGCCGGCGAGACTGCCCTCTCGCAGGGTGAGGTGGTCGCGCTTCTCGGGCTGCCGGCGCCGCTGTGGCGTGCGCTTCCGCGGACCGGCAACGCGGCCCAAATCCCCGTCGCGCAGGGGCCCATTCGCTTCGATCGCACTGCGTTCATCGCAAAGTGCCACGCGCTCGGGCTGCGCGTCGACTTCTGGACCGTCGACGATCGCGACGAGGCGGCGCGCCTCCTCTCCCTCGGTGCGGACGGCATCATGACGAACGATCCGGCGCTGATGAAGACACTGTTCCCGCCGTCCTGATCGGGCGTGCTTCGCGAATGCGCGTGGGACCGAGGAAGGTTGTCGACGTGACAACACGTGTCGGAAGCACATACAGAACGAATTGCCGCGCCCTGCCCGTTGCCAGGATCACACGCGTGCGGCAATTTCTGCTCTTAACTCCGCCACCGCGGAGAAGGTCGGAGAACCATGCCACTCAAGAAAGCAGTTACGGTCAGCGAGGCTTCCGGCAAGCTCGGAATCCTGCTGCCCGGCATGGGTGCCGTCGCGACGACGTTCATCGCCGGCGTCCTCGCGATCCGCAAAGGCATCGGCCTACCGATCGGCTCGCTGACGCAGCTCGGCCACATCCGCATCGGCAAGCGCACCGATGGTGTTTCGCCCGCGATCAAGGACTACGTGTCACTGGCGCAGCTCGACGACATCGTGTTCGGCGGCTGGGACATCTTCCCCGACAACGCGTATCAAGCCGCGATCCGCGCCGGTGTGCTCGACGAGCACAAGCACCTCGCACCGCTGCGCGCCGATCTCGAAGCGATCAAGCCCATGACCGCCGTGTTCGAGCAGGCGTACGTCAAGAAGCTCGACGGCCCGAACGTGAAGAAGGGCACGTCGAAGATGCACCTCGCGGAGCAGCTGATCGAGGACATCACGCGCTTCAAGCAGACCAACAACTGTGATCGCCTCGTCGCCGTGTGGTGCGGCTCCACCGAGGTCTATCGCAAGCCGACCGAGGTCCACTCGTCGCTCGCGAAGTTCGAGGAAGGTCTCCGCACCTCTCACGACGACATCGCGCCTTCACAGATCTACGCGTACGCGTGCCTCAAGATGGGCGTGCCCTACGCGAACGGTGCGCCAAACCTCTCGCTCGACACGCCCGCACTCCTCGAGCTCGCGCGCACCCAGAAGCTGCCGATCACCGGCAAGGACTTCAAGACCGGCCAGACCCTGATGAAGACAATCCTCGCGCCCGGCTTCAAGGCGCGCCTGCTCGGCCTGGAGGGTTGGTACTCGACCAACATCCTCGGCAATCGGGACGGTGAAGTGCTCGACGATCCGGAATCGTTCAAGAGCAAAGAGGTCTCGAAGCTCGGCGTGATCGATCACATCCTGCAGCCCGACCTCTATCCCGAGCTGTACGGCAACATCTCGCACGTCGTCCGCATCAACTACTACCCGCCGCGCGGCGACAACAAAGAGGGCTGGGACAACATCGATATCGTCGGATGGCTCGGCTATCCGATGCAGATCAAGGTGAACTTCCTCTGTCGCGATTCGATCCTCGCGGCTCCGCTCGTCCTCGATCTCGCGCTGTTCATGGACTTCGCGCAGCGCGCGGGGATGTCGGGCATCCAGGAGTGGCTGTCGTTCTACTGGAAGAGCCCGATGACGCCCGAGGGCCTGTACCCCGAGCACGATCTGTTCATCCAGCTCATGAAGCTGAAGAACACGCTGCGCTACACGAAGGGCGACGAGCTGATCACGCATCTCGGCGCCGAGTACTACGACTAACCCCAGGGACGGCGACGTCGCGCGGCGCTCGCGAGTGACGCGAGGCCTAGCGCGAACAGCGCGGACGCGCCGCCGGTAGTCGCGCAGCCACCATCGATGTTCGTGCCTCCGCCGCCGCTGCCCATGCCGCCGTCGGGGTTGTTCGAGCCGGAGCCGCCGCCTTCGACGCAGTTCGAGTCGTTCGCCTCGGTGCAGCCCTCGGGGCAGCAGCCGTCGAAGTTCTTGCACTCGATGATCGGCACGACCAAACACGCCATCGTGCACGCTTGCGCGGGATCCGGATTCTTGCGATTCGGCATGCACGAGTCGCCGGTCGACGGGCACGTTGTGGGGCAGCTGTTCGCCTGGCCCGCGGGGATCGCCGGATCGCACATCTCGGGCGGATCGAGGATGCCGTCGTTACACGCGGGCGCATTCGCGTCGAAGTTGATGGTGACGTTCGTGAAGCCGCCGCTCGACAACCCCGTCTGCACCTGCGGGTTCGTCCCCTTCACGAACGTGAACGTGCCCTGGTTGTTCGAGCCCGCGTTCGTCGCGTTGGACTGCGCGAGCTCCATGCGGATCGTGTACGTGCCGTCGGGAACGACCTGTCCTTGCTTGTTCTGCAGGTTCCACGTGATGGTCTGCGCCGCGTAACCGACGCGGGTGGCGCCGGTGAGCGCGTCCATGTCGTTATCGCCTGCCTTCACGCGCCACGCGACGAGGTGCTGCACGCGCGCGAGCGCCTGGCGATCGATCGTCTTGATGAACGTGCCGCCGGGACCCTCGATCCAGACCGCGAGGACATTGTTCGGCGCGTAGTTGCTACTCGGGGACGGGGAGCTGGTGAAGGTAATGGACACCGCACCACGCGCCTCCGCAGTGGAGGCTGCGGCCCCCACCACGAGGAGAGCCAAGGCTGCGGAATGCCAGCGAACGAACCCCATGTAGATCTACTACAGCAAGACCCGGGCTCGCCGATCAGTTAACGCCGCCGCCGGTGAAGAGGTCGCGTGGATTGATGCCGAGCGAGCGCATTGCGGTGTCCCAGATCATGTCGGGAGGTGTCTCGAACACGAGGTTCGGCGTGGCGTCGGTGTGGAGCCACGCGCCGCGCGCCATCTCCTGCGCGAGCTGACCGGGTCCCCAACCCGAGTAGCCGAGGAGGAGGCGGATGTTCCGCGGAGGTCGGCTCGCGATCGCACGCAGGCGATCGGGCGATGTCGACAGCGAGATGCTCGAGGTGATCGCGATCGTGCCCTGCCCCGGCGACGCGATGCCGACCGGCTCGTGCAGCACCCAGCCCGTGCTCGGACTGACGGGACCACCCGCCCACACGACGGCGGTGTCCTCACCGCGCCAGTGCATCTCGAGGCTGTCGAGGAGCTCGCTCGCCTTGATCGGGCTCGGATGGTTGATCACGAGACCGAACGATCCCTGATCGCTGTGTTCGATCATGAGTACCACCGCCCGTGAGAAATTCGGATCCGCGAGCTGAGGCATGGCCAACAGCAAGCCGGGGGCGAGGTTGCTCGACTCCACGAGAGCTTCGAGTCTTGCGCACTTCGTCGCGTACCGCCTAGGGTTTTGCACGCCTACCTGAGGCGCTCGTGACCGCTGCGATCGGCCGCACAAAGCCGATGCGCGATCAACTAGTTAGACGGAGACGCACGACCCTCGAGGGGCTCGCTCGCGCCTTCCTGCGTGCGGACCTCGTTGCGCTCTTTGTCCTTGTCTTCTTCGAGACCGAGCTGCTTCGCGACCTTCTTGAACAGCGCGCCGCCGAGCGAGAGAGCGAAGCCGGTGATGACCGCTTTGGCAAAAAAGTTCATGACCCCGATCGTAGCAGGGTCATCGCGAGGCGCGAGCGGTCCTCCTCAGGTCTTCGTCCCTCGCTACTTGTCGACGATGACCGTGAGGTCTTCCGCGTAGAGCTCTTTCCACAGCGCCGTGGCGGCGGTGCGCAGGCGCTCGCTCGGCATCACGACGATCGGCGTCGCGATCTGGAGCAAGCGATCGCGATCGACCCGGCGATCGTGAATCACCGGTCCGGGACTCGGAACCTTCAGGTGGCGCGCGAGGCCCTCGAGGAGCAACACACCCGCGTAGAACTCGGAGGAGTTGACCTGATCGTCGTCGAACGCGTAGCGCGCGACGTTCCACAGCGAGAGATGCGTTGTCGTCGGATCGTTCGCGACCTGGCTGATGTACGCGGACAGCTCGGCCCGCGCGCTCTCGATGTATCGCAGTGGCTCGCCATCTTCGTCCTCGGTCTCTTCACCCAGGAATTCGCTGAGCTGCTTCGGGTACCGAAGCGGTTCCTCTCGATCGTCGTCGATCCCGTGCTGCGCCTCGTGGCGGCGCACGGTGCCCGCGACCATCTGGTGCACGAGCGACGCGATGCGCGGCGCTTCGAGACGCGCTAGCTCCTCGTCGATCGCCTTCGCGCGATCGCGTTGCGCGTTCGTGACATGGCCCTCCATGCTGTCGACGAGGCCTTCGGGCAGGAACAGATCGTTCGTGCGCCCGAAGCGCCAGCCCTTCGCGTCCATGACTTCGCGCCACTCCTCGATCAGCTTCCCGCGCTCGCCAAGCAGGGTCGCGATCGCGTGGGCTGCGGCCGCGTCCTTGCCGAGCGCGCGCGCGATCTCGTCGCGGATCGCGGTGCCCGCGAGCTGCGAGATTCGCCTGCCGTCCGTCTTCGCGTACGCGTCGTCACCGAGCGGATACGACGCCTCCGGCTCGAGGACGGGAAGCACCTTCGTCGCCACGTGCTGGTCGATCTGATCGAGCAACAGCACCGGGTCGCCGAGCTCGGTCGACTGCATGCCGAGCAGCGTGTGCACGAGGTTGATCTGATCGAGCCGGCGCAGCGACAGCACACGCCGCGGCTTGCTGATTCCATCGGCCCCACGCCTCGCCTGCACGAACACGACTTCTTCGACGCGGTAACTGTAGATCAGCGCGTTCGCCGCTCCCGAGCCGCGGATCATCACGTCGCCTTCGAGGTAGTAGCCGACGCCGGCCGCGGCGAGCTGATCGCTCACGTCGCGCACGCGATGACGGAAGTCGCGCGCGATCCGCTCGAACTCCCTGCTCGCCATCGGCACGCTGACCCAGCGATCGAGCATGCCGAGCATGTCCTTCCAGGCCTTCGCGAGCGCCGGTCCCTTCGAGACCATCGCCGGCGCCTCGAGCAGCGCGTCGGAGTGTGCCTTGCGATCCTTGTCCATGCCACCGCTCTGGCGATCGCGGTCGGACTCGAGCACGAGGTCCGTCAGCTCGTCCTTGAACAGCTTCTCGATCTCCGCATCGGGCAGCGGAACGCCACCGTCCTTGAACGCTCCGGCGGCGGGCGGCGGCAGCGGTCGCTTGTACGAGCGCTTCCCCTTCGGCGGGCGCAGCGCGATCGCGAACGTGATGCCGGCGATCGCGAGTGCACCGAGCACGCAAGCAATGACCGTCGCGATCGGAGCGCCACCGGCTTTCACGAGCGGCAGCGTGCGATACGCCGCGGCGACGCGATCGTGATCCGTGATGTCGTCGGGCAGCGGCGACTTCGCCACCTGCAGCGCCGCCACGCGCTGCACGTGCCGCACGCTCTCGGGGTTCGTCGAGTCGAGCTCGTTGGTCGCGAGCGCCGCGTCGATCAGCGCGGACTCGAGCTTCTTCTTCGCCGCACGGCGCACGATGTAGTCGACGCGCCGGATCTGCGCGCGTGCGGCATCGTCATCTCCGGCTTCGATGCCGGCCGCGAGTGCGGCGAGGACGTGACGGCGGATCATAGATATCCGGACGCTTGTAACGTCCGGAGGTCGCATCCGAAACCGCTTTTAACCGGCGCCGGCCGCGACCTCGCGCGCAACCGCGCGAAGTGCCGTCACTCGCTGAGGCGGCGGTACAGCGACGGTCGTCGGTCTCGGAAGAATCCCATGCTGGCGCGAACGCGTCGGATCGCGTCGAGATCGAGCGTGGCCATGGCTATGCCCTGCTCGTCGCGTGCGAGCTCTGCCACTTTATCCCCGCGGGCATCGGCGACGAACGAGCTGCCGTAGAACGTGATCGACTCGCTGGGATTCCCCGCGGAGCCCTCGGTGCCGATGCGGTTCGCGGCGACGACGCCGACGGCGTTTGCGACCGCATGTCCGATCATCACGCGCTGCCAACTATCGCGGCTGTCGAGCTCCGGCTCCTCGGGCTCGCTGCCGATCGCGGTCGGATAGAACAGCACGTCGGCGCCTGCGAGCGTCATCGCGCGCGCGGCCTCGGGAAACCACTGGTCCCAGCAGATCGCGACACCGATGGTTCCGTAGGTCGTCGTGAACGTCTTGAAGCCGGTGTTGCCGGGCTTGAAAAAGAACTTCTCCTGATAGCCCGGCCCGTCGGGGATGTGGCTCTTGCGATAGAGACCGAGGTCGGTGCCGTCCGCGTCGTAGACGACGATCGAGTTGTAGAACTCGGGACCGGATCGCTCGAAGAACGACACGGGGATCACGACGCGCAATTGCGCCGCGAGCTCGCGAAACACCTTCAGCGTCGGATGGTTCTCGACGGGATGCGCGCGCTCGAAGTCCTTCTCGAGCTGCGTGCGACAGAAGTAGTGACCCTCGAACAGTTCGCTCGGCAGGATGATCTGCGCGCCCTTGCCGGCCGCTTCGTGCACGAGCTCGACGATGCGCGCGACGTTTGTCGCCGCGTCATCCGACAGCGCCGTTTGCAACGCGGCGACGGTGACCTGACTCATGCGGGAAAGGTACCAGCTCGCCCATTCCCGCGAGAGGGGGCGCGCGGAGATGCGCTTCGCGACCGTCGATCGGCGTTAGCGCGGTTGCTGTTGTGTGGAGCAGTGGAACGCGCCACCGCCGACGACGACGCTCTTGCCGTCGAGCCCGATCGCGCGGCGGTCGGGGAACATCTTCGCGATCGCAGCGACCGCTGCCTCGTCGGCGGCGACGCCGTACGTTGGCACGATGACCGTCGTGTTCGCGATGTAGAAGTTCATGTAGCTCGCTGGCATGAGCATGCCGCTCGCGTCGTGCACTTCGCCCGGCGACGGCGTGGTCACGACCTCGAGCCGGGCCGCGCGGAGATCCGCGATGATCCCGGCCAGCGCGGCGTAGTTCGGATCGTTCGCCGCGGGCTCCATGCACGCGACGACGCCGGGCGCGACGAAGCGCGCGAGCGTGTCGATGTGACCGTCGGTGTGATCGTTCTCGAGGCCACGATCGAGCCACACGATCCTCTCGACGCCGAGCGCCCAGCGCAGCCGCGCCTCGAGCGCACGTTCGTCGAGTCCCGGGTTGCGCGCACCACCGAGCAAGCACTGTCGCGTGGTGAGGAGCCTGCCCTCGCCGTCGACCTCGATCGCGCCGCCCTCGAGGACGAAGTCGAACGCAGCGCCGCGCACGCCGGCCCACTCCATCACGCGTCCCGAGACCTCGGTGTCTCCGGGCATGACGTATTTGCCACCCCACCCGTCGAACCGAAAGCGCGCGGCGGACAGCTCGCCATCGCGCATCACGAAGATCGGACCGGTGTCGCGCAGCCACACGTCGCCGTATGGCGCGTGATGAAAGCGCACACCGGCGACCGCTGCGCCCAGGAGCGAACGGGCCGCGGCTTCGTCGGCCGCATTGCGCACCAAAAGCTCGACACGCTCGCCGCGCGGCCGGTCACCGTCGAGGTCGACGATCGCAGCGCACATCGCCATGAGCGCGCGCTGTGGGGCGCCGGTGCCCTCGAGCCACTGTTCGGGATCGTGGGGCCACGCCGTCCACACGGCCGAGTGCTGCGCCCATTCAGCGGGCATACGAAACTGCGAGTCGGTCACGCCGCTGTGTACTACACGATGACGAGGTTGGCTGCGTCGAGTGCGGAGTCTCGGGGTATCGCGGGCTAGGTCGCGATCGGGCGCACTAGCACCACGCGTTGTCGGGAACGTCGACGGCGATCGGCTTTCCGCGCCGCGCTACGATGAACGCTTGCGCGAACGACACCGCAGACGGGAAGCGCTGTCGCGGATCTTTGGCCATCGCCACCGCGAGCACGTCCTCGACGGAGGGGCTCATCTTGACGAACACGCCCGGACGAATCGGCGGCGCGTGCACGACCTGGTACACGAGCTCCGCGAGGTCTTTGCCCTTGAACGGAGATCGGCCGGTGAGACAGCGATACGCGATCGCGCCGAGCGCATACACATCAGCGAGGTGCGTGACGAGGCCGCCCGAGGCTTGCTCGGGCGCCATGTATTGCGGCGTGCCGACCACACCCTCGCCCGTCAGCGTGCCCTCGCCGCCGACGATCTTCGCGACGCCGAAGTCGAGAATCTTCCACGTCGAACCTTCGTGGAAGAACAGATTGTGCGGCTTGAGGTCGCGATGCACCACGCCGGAGACACGCGCGGTTTCGAGCCCGCGCGACACCTGGTCGAGCATCACGCCCAGCTCGTCGCTCGGAATGCGAGGCTCGGATCGCAAGCGCGTCGCGAGGTCCGTGCCGTAGAGGCGCTCCATCGCCAGGTAGGGCACGGGCGCATCTGGCGGCGATATCTCGAGCACCCTCACGATATGCGGTGACACCAACCGCGCCGCCACGTCCATCTCGCGATGGAAACGCTCGACGAGGCTGGGGCTCGCCGTCGTGCGCGTGTTCAGCATCTTGATCGCGATCGAGCGACCGTCGAGTCCCGCGGCTTCGTAGACATCGCCCATGGCACCGCGACCCAGCACGTGGCCGATCTTCCAGCCGCCCATTTGCTGTCCACTCCACCGGCCTTCATCGGCGTGGCGAACGCGGGCGTCGTCGTCTTTGGCCTCTGCGAGCACCTGCTGCTGATCGCCGATGATCCGCATCGCGCTCTGCAGCTCGGCCACCGCGGTCGTGTTGGCCGACCGCGCCCAGCGGCCAAGGGCGAAGCCCGAGAACTGGAACGCGATGATCAGAACCTCCGCGAAGATCTTCTTGTGGAGCGCAACGCCCTCGGACGAGAGAACACCGACATCTGGGATCCAACCGAAGATCATCGGTAGGGCAAGCGCGAGGTGCGCGACGACGCAGATCGTCACGATCGAGGTCGAGATCCAGCGACTGCGTCCGAGCGAAATGAAGATGATGCCGAGGATCGGCACCATCACGACTGCGGAGAACGGACCGAAGTAATAGAGCATCGGCAAGACGCCGATCGTCGCGACGATCCACAGCACACCCACCGGCTTGGGCTGCCAGCGCTCCGGCTTGGCCGCGAGCCAGACGAGCCCGACGTTCGCGGCCGACAGCACCGATACACCGACCCAGAACAGGATCTGCGCGAGGCGATCACCGCCGATCGCGAGCGCGAGAAGTCCCGCGGCGAGCGGCGCGGTGATGCCGAACAGATGGAACACGCGCATGCGCGAGAGATCGGCATGATCGAGCGCCTGGGCCGCGGTCGGCGGCTGCGTCTTGGCGACCAGGCCAGCCGTCGAGCTTTTCGGACCGGTCGACGACTTCGCGACCGCTGCCGCCGCGATCGCGTAAGGCGATTGGGCATGCGTGCCTAGCTCCTCCGTCGGATCGTGGGAATCCGCTTCGGTGCCTTCGTCTGCGTCGACGGTACTCACGCCCCCAAACGATAGCCCCTACACATAGCCGACGTAGAGTTGCTGCACGTCGTCTTCTTCATCGAGCGCGGCCAAGAACTCCTCGACTTCGGCCCGCGCTTGCGCGCCCTCGACGGTGACCGGATTTTTGGGCCGCCACCCGAGGCGCATGCCCGCCACCGTCCAGCCGCGGGAGCTGATCGCCTTGCTCACCGCGTCCAGATCCGACGGCTCCGTGAAGAAGCGCGTGCCGCCCTCACCGTCGGGTTCGAAGTCCTGCGCGCCGGCCTCGATCGCCGCCTCCTCGACATCGGCGCCTTCCGGAGCGGTGGCCTCGACCAACCCGACGTGCGAGAAGTCCCACGCGCTCGGCGACAGCTGTCCCTTCCGGAACAGCACGCGAATCGTGGTCGCGGTGCGGTTCTTGTTGTCCGTCAAGCACTCGACGATCACCGGCACCCGATGCGGTGCAAAGCCTTCATACATCACGTGTTCGAACGTGACCCCGTCGTCGAGTTGCCCCGAGCCCTTCTTGATCGCGCGCTCGATCGCGTCCCTGGGCATCGACGCCTTCTTCGCGGCCTCGACCACCGCGCGCAGCTTCGCGTTCATCGACGGATCCGCGCCGCCCTTCGCCGCGAGGATGATCTCCTTCGACAGCTTGCCGATGACCTTGCCCTTGGCCGCCGCGTTTTTCTCTTTGCCGGCAGCTTTCCATTGCGCACCCATGCGGCGCTTCTAGCACGCCCCCGTTGCGCAGCTGTAGGGATGCCCCATGGGCCAGAACGGCCGACTGCGCACGGTCGTTTGCGGAAGCATCGCGTCATGGCGCGGGAAGCACTGCGTGCTGGCACGCACTAGTTGCGCAAAGCGCATCACGACGCGGTCGGCTGCACGAAATCGCTTGTTCGGCGTTTCTCGGCTGATCTACCGTGCGCACAACTTCGAGGGGGAAGTTGTATGAAGCTCATTACGGCTGCAGTTGTCCTCGGTTCCACGTTGAGCCTTGTAGCCTGCGCACCCGATGGTCGCGGCCCGGGCGACGGCGACGGTGATGGCTCTGGTGATGGCTCTGGATCCGGTTCCGGATCGGGCACCCTCCAGCGCTGCACGAAGATGGACATCGTCTTCGTCGTCGACGATTCAGGATCGATGGCCGAGGAGCAGGGGAATCTCGCCACGAACTTCCCGCAGTTCGCCGACCTCCTCCTCAACTACGTCAACGGCGATGGCGAGCACATCGACTTCCGCGTCGCCGTGACGACGACCGGCAAGACCGTCACGACGAACATCACGACGGATCTCGGCATCGGAATGCCGGTGACGCAATCGCTCATGGAGACGGGCGACAACGGAAAGTTCCGCAACAACTGCAACGTCGCGCGCAGCTACCTCGAGCCGACCGATCCGAACCTAGGCACGACGCTCGGCTGCCGCGCGAACGTCGGCACGAGTGGCCCGGGCACCGAGATGCCGATGATGGCGACGAAGCTCGCGCTCGTCGATCGCGTGACGGACGGGACCAACGCGGGCTTCCTGCGCGACGATGCTCTCCTCGGCATCGTCATGCTCACCGACGAAGACGACTCGTCGACGACCCAGGACACGATCAACATCACCGTGTCGCTTTCGAACCCGAACGGCGCGACGCCGACGACGGACTACAACCCGCCCGAGTTCATCCAGACGCTCGACACGCTGAAGGGTCATCGTTCGCGCTGGGCCGCCGGCGTGATCGCGGGTCAGACGGCGTGCACGTCGAGCTTCGGCGATGCGGCCGCGGCGACGCGCCTGCAGCAGTTCGTGCAGATGTCGGGGACGCAGGGCGTGTTTTCGTCGATCTGCGCGGGCAACCTGACGGGGGGTCTGCAGCAGGTGATCGAGAAGTTCCAGAGCGCCTGCGGCGGCATCATTCTTTAGTCTGCTAGCGTGGCGACATGCAGGGAAAGCATGTCGTCGTCACGGGTGGTCGCGGCGCGCTCGGTAAAGGCGTCGTAGACCTACTCTCCTCGAAGGGCGCGATCGTGCACGTCGCGGATCGCCCCGATGTCTTCCTCGACAACGAGGACGCGGCCGTCGCGTATTACGCGGCGCTGCCGGAGCTTTGGGCGTCGATTCACCTCGTTGGTGGCTTCGCGATGGGGCCGCTCGTGGAGACATCGCTCGCGGACTTCGAAGGCCAGTGGCGCTTGAACACGGTCACGTGTTTCCTCTCGTGTCGCGAGGCGGTCAAACGCATGAAGCAGAGCGGCGGCGGTCGCATCGTGAACGTCGCCTCACGTCCGGTCGTGGAGCCTGCGGGCGGCGCCAACAAGATCGCGTACACGTCGGCCAAGGCGGCGGTCGCGTCGATCACGCAGAGCCTCGCAGCGGAGGTGCTCGAGGCGAACATCCTCGTCAACGCGATCGTGCCGTCGACCATCGATACGCCCGCGAACCGCGCCGCGATGCCAACAGCCAACTTCAGCACGTGGCCCACACCGGCGCAGATCGCTGAAACCGTGGCATTCCTGGCCTCTCCCGAGAACATGCTCACGACCGGCACGCTCGTGCCGGTCTACGGTCGCGGCTGACTCGTAACTAGGGGGTCGATGGTGCGTATCCAAGCTACGCTCCAGGAGTCCACGAATGACTGATCGTCCCGACCTCGACCGTTACCCCGAGTTGCAAGCAGCATGGGATCGCCGCCGGCTCCTCAAGGCCGCGGCGATCGGCACGACGTTCATCGCCGTAGGCGGCTCGCTCGTGCGCCTCGCATCGGCGGAGCAGTCCACGATCGCGAAGGAAAAGCGCCCCGATGGTCGGCGGCGCCTCCCCCCCGGCCAGCGCACCCTCGAGTACCTGCGCCCGATGGGCGGTGAAGAAGGCGATCCGGACCCGCGCAAGTTCACGTTGAAGGTGCACGGCCTCGTGAAATCGCCGTTCACGGTCGACTACGCGGAGCTCTTGAAGCTGCCGCAGGTCGAGAAGATCGCCGACGTCCACTGCGTCACCGGCTGGTCGATGCTCGGCGGGTTGTGGAAGGGCGTGCAGATCAAGACGCTCGCCGAGAAAGCCGGCATCAAGGGCGACGTCAAGCACGTCATCCTCGAGAGCGCGCACGGCTTCACCGCGAACATTCCGCTGAAGGAAGCGACGACGGACAACGCGCTCATCACCTATCGACTCAACGGCAAGCCGTTCGCGACGCAGCATGGCGCACCGGTACGCGGGCTCGTGCCCGACCTCTACTTCTGGAAGAGCGCGAAGTGGATCACCGGCGTGCGGTTCGTGAGGGACGACGCGCCTGGCTTCTGGGAAGTGCGCGGCTATCACAACCACGCTGATCCGTGGAAAGAGGAGCGGTATGCCTGAGGCCTCACCGGCCGCAGGCTCCTCACTCGGATCGACGATCAAGAAGCGATGGCGCGGCTGGCTCCGCGCGATCCACCGCGACTTCGGTTACCTCGCGGTCGGCTTCACGATCATCTACGCGCTGAGCGGCATCGCGATCAATCACATCTCGGACTGGGATCCGAACTTCACGTCGAGCGAGCGCTCGCTCGTGATCGCACCGATTCCACCCGAGCTCCCCGACGACGAGGCGGTGAAGCGCGTGCTCGCGGCAGCGGGCACCGGGACACCGGACGACGTCTATCGCGCCGGAGACGAGATCAGACTGTCCTATTCGGGCGGCTCGCAGGTGACGGTGATCGGCGAGCAGGTCACGGTTCAGCAGCGGTCGGAGCGCTTCTTCTTCCGCGTTGCGAACTGGCTGCACTACAACCGCGGCAAGAAGGCGTGGACGATCCTCGCCGACATCTACGCGGTGATGCTGCTCTACCTCGCGATCAGCGGCATCTTCATGATCAAGGGCAAGCTCGGCATCAAGTGGCGCGGGACGATCCTGATCGGCCTCGGCGTAGCGGTGCCCGTCGCCTACGTCGTGATGTCCGGTGGTCCATCGAAGAACGCGACGAAGAACGCGACGACGAGCGCGCCGTCGACGGCCTCGACACCTGCGCCGACGCCCAACCTGCCCGACGAAGCGCCGCAGGTCGGATCGGCGTCTCCCGACGACGGCTTCGCGATGAAGCCCCGTCCGCCCGTCGGATCGAACGCTGGATCGAGCGCGGGATCGGGAAGCAGCGAGCCGGTCGACGAGCCCGGTGGCGATCTTCCAAAGACGCTGCCGTTCTGACACGGTCGCTTTTCGGATCAGAGGGAACGACACGGTAACGGGGTGAAGGGGAGGAGAACCTTTTCGGTCGCTTCGCGACGACGAATGGATTGGTCAGAACGGGATCGAGTGGATCTGGTCGGACCGGATCGGATCGAACGGATCTGGTCGGACGGATAAACAGGGAGAAGGGGAGGGAGGGGAGACCTGTTCGCGGTCGCTTCGCGACGGCGGGATCTGGTCAGAGTGGGTCGCGTGATTCGGTCGATCGAGAGGCGCCCCAAACGGTCTCCTCTCCCCTCACTCCCCTTCTCCCTGTTTGTCTTCTGAAGAAGACCGAGCCGCACGAGATACAGCGACCTGTTCGCTGGGTGACGACGAATGGATCTGGTCGGACCCGGATCGGATCGAGCGGATGGCGAAGTGAAGGTGATGCCCTGCTCGTCGACGGGCGATTTGCCAGAGACGTTGCCGTTTTAGCCGCGAGCGTTCAGTTGCTGCCGGCTGCGTTTGCGCGGAGCCATGACGTGGACGGGAATGTGCCGGTACGCCACCGCGGGATCAGCGACTCGGTGCGCGTGAGGTATCCCGCGGTTTCGAGGTCGTCCCATGACACGAGATAGACGCCATCTCCATCGTCGTCGAGAGCGATGCACGAGACCAGCTCGGTGCGCGGGAGGTGCCACGTCGTGCCTTCGACCCACCTCGTCATCGTGAAGTACGAGCCGTCATCGTCTGTAATCGTATCGATCCTTGCGTACTGCTCGTCGCCGAGCTTCGAGTGGAGCTCGCGCTCCGTCTCGTAGGTATCGCGCCACTCGGCGAGCATGACGTTTTGGTACCTGTCGAGGAGCGAGTGGTCCTCGCTCGTCGGTGTCCATTGCTCGAGATCGCGTCCGCGAAGCTGATAGATGGTCCGTGTGATCGGATAGCTCTCGTTCTCGTCGCTCGTCGCCATCAACATCAACAGCGCGTCGCGGGCCTCGGGAATCGCGGGATCGGCGACCATCATGACGCCGCGCGCGGGAATCGCGACGAGCGGGTCGGCGCAGAGCTCCGTCAGGAGGGCCGCGAACAGAATTCGAGCGGTCGTGTAACTGTCGGTCTCGCTGAACGCGAACAGTCCCGGCGTGAGCGGCATGACGGCATGCGACAGCGCCGCGAGGTTCTTGGCGGCGACCTCGTACGCCTGCTCGAACGTGACATTCCAGTCCGCGAGCAGTCCATCCGTCACCATCACCATCCGCGACGGTTCGTCGACGGCCAGCGTGACGTGAAGTGCAGGCCCGATCGAGCGATTCGGCAGGATCGGCATGGGCGTGCCGGTGACCGCGGCGTCGAGCTGCGAGTTCACGAGATAGCTCGCGTGGCGAACGATCGGGAAGATGCGCTCGCGAGCGCTCTCCCAGTTCGACGGCACGTCGACCGGCGCCAGCAGCTGGTCCACGACGTGCTTGCGCACGAATGTCAGCCTCTTACGACGCGGTACGTTCAGGAACTCGAGGTGAACGTTGCTGAGGTTGATGACTCCATTCCGCGTCCGGATCTGCATCGCCTCGGTGTCCACGTAGGGCGCGATCAGGAGCCCGAGCTTCACGCCTTCCTTGGCGACGAGCCTCGTGAACGCAGCACCATCGAGATCACCCACACCGAAGATCTGATTCCACATGTCGCGCTATATAGGCAACGCACGGCATCTCGACGCGCCAATGAGGTGCTCCGACGCGCCACGGCGCTGACATCGACCATCGTCGACGTCGGGCGCTGCGTGCGTCAGTTCTCGGTCTTGTTCAGCGCCGACATCCGCGTGCCCATCGACATACCCGAGCCCATCGCGGTGCCGGTGCCGACGACATCCGTCACGTAGACGGGCGTATACACCGGCACGCTGAACACGCACATCTCGACGCGAACCTCGTCGAGCGGACGCGCGAGCCACTCCTCCCAGGGTGCTAGCGGGAACCACTTCGTGCGGCGGCCGGTGCGCCACGCATCGCGGACCAGCGTGCGCGCGTACGCGCCGATCTCGCCGCTCTTGTACGTCTCCATCAGGCCACCGAGCACGAGCAGCGTCAGACCCGGACCCCACGTCTGCGCGAGCGAAAACGCCAACACGCTGAGCTCGCCGCCGAGGTCGGTACGGTACCCGGTCATCACGTGCCACAGATCGTGCGAATCACGCATGCGATCGATGAACCACCGCTCGTCGTCGGTAACGCCCGGCGCGATCGGCACCGCGTCGCTCGCCTCGACGAGGCCACCGGGGGTGATGCCCTCGCGATCGCAGAACGCGAGGTACGCGCGGCCGAGGCTGCCCGCGGGGCACTTCTCGAGCGCGGCACGATCGCGTAGCGCGGCCAACAACGAGCTCCTCGACGACATGAGGCGCACCCCGGTCGGGTCCGCAGCGAAGCGCTTGAACGTCCGGCCGAAGAACGGACCATCGAGGCTGCGCACGACACGGAACGCCTCCTCCGTCTTCGTGGGATCCTCGATCAGCTTGCGAAGGGCCTTCAGGGCCTCGAGCGGGCGAAACGGCGCGTTTGCCATGAGTCTCTCCTCGTCCGATTGGTTACTTACAGTTCTGTAAGTAGCGCTCCGGTTGCGTATAGTCAAGCCCTCCGATGCCGCCACCCCGCAAACCCGTTGCACGTCCTCGATCATCCTCGCGAACGCGACCGACCGGGCACTCGCGATCGACGAGGCTCGAGCCTCCAGTGCGTCGTCGGCTCACGGGAGAGGAGGCGCGCACGCGCATCATGGACGTCGCGCTCGCACATCTGCGAACCGAAGGCGTGCACGCGGTCACGCTCGCCGGGCTCGCGAAGGAGCTCGACATCTCGCACCAGGCGATCCTTCACCACTTCGGGAGTCGCGATGGCCTCGTGGCAGCCGTGGTCAAGCGCGCGATCGACAGCTTCGAGTCCGAGCTGACGGGAGCGCTGCGCGTGATCGAGGGTCCGGTCACCGCGTCACGTGTGTTGCTCCAGCGCGCGTTCGAGGTGATGGCCGACGAGGGCCACGGCCGCCTGCTCGCGATGCTCGTGCTCTCCAACGAGCCACGCCCCGACGCGACGTCGTTCGAGACGTCCAAGCCGATCGCGATGGTCGCGAAGATGGCGCACGCCCTCCGCCAGCGCGACGAGCCGACAGCCGAGTATCGCGACACGCTGTTCACCGTGATGCTGACGGCGTATGTGGTCCTCGCGACCTCGGTGTTCGAGGAGGCCGTCACGTTCGGCGCCGGCCTCGAGCCGAGCGCCAAGGTCTCCCAGGAGTTCCGCGAGTGGTTTGCGACGCACGCCCTCGGTCATCTCGAGAAACCCTGAGCACCTTGGCCGCCTCGAGGAGCCGAGCCTCGATGTCGAGCAGGAGCTGCGGCTGTTCGGCGGCCGTACCGTTGGATCGACGCGCGCGACACCCCGTGAGACCCTCTGGGTGTGCGAGCCGACCTACCCGGCGCGATCGCCGGCGCGATCGAGGAGCTCACGAGGCCGGCGCTCGTGTTCGATCGCGCGCGCATCGCGGCGAACCTGCGCGAGCTCGCGGCCGCTGCCCGAGCGCACGGCGTCACGGCGCTGTTCGCGGCGAAGTCGTTCCCGCACCCCGAGGTCTGGGCGATCGCCGCCGAGCTCTGCGATGGCTTTGACGCCGCGAGCGCAGGCGAGATCGCGGCGCTGCCGGCGGCGCGGGTGTTGTCGATCGTGGATCCGACGGGGCGCGCGCTGGACGACGTGGGCGATGCCCACGTCGGCGCCTGACGGCGATTGATCGTCGGGTGCGAGACCGCGGCACAGGTCGAGCGCGCACCCGCACATGCGGAGATCGCGATCCGCATCTCGGCGTCGATCACCGGTTGCGATCCGGCGATCGGTGCCGTTCTCGACGGCACGGGACATCGTCGATCGAGGTTCGGCATCGATGTCCTTGGCACGAGCGATGCTCGCGAGTCGAACGATGCCCGCGAGCACACGGTGTCCGGGGCGGCGTCGAGCGATGCGCGTGACCGCGGCAGGGCGAACAAGCCTCCGCGCTCGCGCGCAGTCGACGAGCTTCGCGCCATGGCGCGCGCGGCGAGCGGTCGCCCGATCGGGCTCCATGTACATCACGGGCCCGTGTCGGCGACGAGCCCCGAGCGGTTTGTCGTGACCGCTCGCGCCGCGCTGGGGCTCGCGCGCGCGGCGGGGATCGAGCCGCGCTTTCTCGATCTCGGCGGCGCGTGGCACGCGATCGCGGATCTGAGAGACGCGTTCGCGCGGATCCGTGCGGCAATTCCGGGTATCGAGCTGATCGTCGAGCCGGGTCGCGCGATCGCGCGAGAGGCGGGCTTCGCGTGCGGGCGCGTCGTGGTCGCGAGGGAGCTCGTCGATCGCGCGCTGCGCGTGGTGGATCTGTCGCGCAATTGCCATCTGCGGTGGAGCCAAGTCGAGCTCGTCGGCAATGCGCCGCACGCGGGTACCGGTCGTGACACGCTCGTCGTCGGGCCGACCTGTTACGAGGACGATGTCCTCGGAGAATGGACGGTCGCGCCCGCGGCGCTCGATGAAGGCGCACGGGTCGTGCTGCGCGGAGTGACCGGCTACGCGGTTGCGTGGAACACGAGCTTTGGCGGCGTGCCCGCAGCCGACGTCGTGCTCGTCTGACGGCCGCTACTTGCAGACGTCGGGGAGGACCTCGCGATCGGCGCGCACGTTGCGAACCTTCCAGCCCCTGGGATCGGGCAGGAGGCGCGGCGAGAGCGGGTCCGCGAGGACCGCGGGATCGATCTTCGAGCGATCGAGATCGTAGTTCTCGATCACGTAGTCGGCGATGTCGATGCCCTCGTACTCGTCGGGATCGAAGACGCTCTCGGTGTAGAACGCGCGGTACTCGTGAACGAACGCCGACGTCGGCAGATCGTCGTAGTAGCCGACCTCGGAGCGATTGAGGACGTGGTTGACCTCGTGGATCAGCGTCGCGGCGAGACGCTGCGCGGTCTGGCCGCGCGAGACGTAGATGCGGTTGCTCCACATGTAGCCGTCGAGCTCGTTCTCGATGGCCTTCGCCGCGGCGGAGTTGCGCTTGCGCAGCGTCGCGCGATCGGAGGGCTCGAGGCCGGCGTCAGGGAGGTCGGCGCGCACGCGCTCGAAGTCCGCGCAGGTCAGATCGCGAAGCTCGTCGATCTCGACGAAGCCCGACTCGATCGACCACAGCGTCAGCCGCGCGAGCTGCGAGTCATGAGCCTCGAGCTTGTCGAGCGCCTTGCCGACGTAGTCACGAAAGGTCTTGGTGGAGTACGTCGGGTCGACCTCGTCGAACCGCGAGCCTCCGGAGCGGTCGCCCTTGCCGTCACTTACCTCATCGGTGAGGTCATCCTCGGTCGTCGCGCAGCCGGCGGCGAGGACCAGCAGGAGGGCGATGCGGTGCATGCCCAAAAACGGTGCAAGATCGGGGTACCGTCCTGGACGGCGTAACGCCGCGAAGCTGCGAGTACGGGCCACTCGAGTTGCCGGCCAGGGGTGCTTCTGGAGCGCGGCTAGAGACCGTGTTCCTGGCGGTAGCGGCGGCAGAGATCATCGCCGGGTTGGACGGTGCGACAGGGGGTCGGGCGCGTGTCGTAGATGCCGCAGGCGACGGCCTCGCCGGGGGTGCCGCACAGCGCGAGGCAGCGTCCATCCGACGCCAGGCGAAGATGCGGCACGCCCTCGGCGTCGTACGTCACGTGCTTGTTCACGAGGTCGGCGCTCTCGAGGATCGTGTCGTTAGAGGCGATCTCGACCCAGGTGTCGAAGCCGATCGCGCGGTTCGACGGGAGGTTCACACAGCACGCGCCGCACGACTGGCAGTCGAAGGCCACGCTCGATTGTAGCGCCGGCCAACAGGACCTCCGACCGTGGCAGGGGCTGTTCGTCCCGACCTCCCGCGACCCCGAGCTCCCGCGACCGGGCCGGGGTCACCCGGGCCGGGAGCACCCCGTGATCAGGATTCCGACGATCGTGATTTGCGCGCGCTGCGAGTTGACACGCCTTGCACCACGCATGCTTAGAATCTCATCAAGGAAGTTACCGATGCGCAGTGAACTCCTCGAAGATGCGATGTTTTCTCCATGGGCTGCAGGTGCGCCACGACGCGCTGACCGCGATGAGGAAGAGGAGGACGAGGAGGACGAAGAAGAAGCCGACGACGACGACGACGACGGAGACGAAGAAGAAGTCGACGACGAAAAGATCGACGACGAGGAAGAAGAAAGCGGTGGTGGTGCCGCGCCTGCGGGCGGCGACGACTGGGCCGGCAACGACGAGGAAGAAGAGCTCGACGAAGAGCGAGACAAAGACGAAGAGGAAGAAGAACAAGTCGGTGGCTGGCGCGACGGATCCGATCCTCCGTGGGGGAAGGACGACGAGGAAGAGGACGAAGACGAAGACGAAGACGAGGACGAGGACGAGGACGAAGAAGGCGACAAAGCGACTCGTGGAAGCGGCGCCGAGGAAGAAGAAGAAGAAGAAGAAGAAGAAGACGAAGACGAAGATGAGGACGACGACGACGATCGCAAAGTGACTCGCGACGACGACGACGACAGCGGCAGCAGCGACACCAGCGACGAGGAACCCGAGGAGCGCCCGCGCCGCGGCCCCGCCCCCGTGCGTCCCCCAAAGCCATTGCCGCCGGGCAAGCCGATCGGTTTGCCGGCTCCGGTGGCGAAGAGCCCCGTGAAGCCAGCACCGCCCAAGGCCGTCCCCGCGAAGCCAGAGCCCGCCCCTGCCAAGCCAGCGGTGCCCGAGCCTCCGTCGGCACCCGCACCCGCGAAGCCTACGTCAGCCCCCCCACCCGCCAAGCCTGCGCCGGCACCCGCACCTGCGAAGCCTGCGCCAGCACCCGCACCCGCGAAGCCTGCGCCGGCGCCTGCGCCGGCACCCGCACCCGCGAAGCCTGCGGCGCCTGCACCTGCGAAGCCCGCCCCGAAGCCCGCACCGGCAGCGAAGGCGCCCGCGAAGCCGACCGCCAAGCCGGCTGCCAAGCCCGCGCCCGCGCCCGCGAAGAAGCCACCCGCGAAGCCGGCCGCCAAGGCAGCACCTGCGAAGAAGCCAGCGGCCAAAGCACCGCCGAAGAAGAAGTAGATCGCGCGGATCACGTCTCCCGACGACGCTCTTGAAGCGCCCACGATCGTACCCGGCCGGCGCCTCGGGCGCCGCGCGATGCTCGGGCGCGGCGCGATGTGGATCCGCTGGAAACTGGCCCCACACCGAATCCTCGCGGGACAATTTTCGGATGGGGAACCCTGCGCACTGGAGACGTTCGAGCCCGCGTGTTGCCGTCGAGTCGATGTGCTGGGAGATCGTGGACGGCAAAGAGATCACGTCGATGTCGATCGACCTGTCGACACATGGCGTCCGCATCGAGCGCCCGTACATCGGCGGCGGAACACGAAAGGAAGTGCAGCTCGAGCTCGAGATCCCCGAGATCGACGAGATGATGTGGGCGAAGGGCGCCGCGACCTATGACGTGCTCGTCCAGGACAGGTCGCCCAACGGCGGACCGATGGGCCTCGTGCGCCGCACCGGCTACCGGCTCGTCGCTGGCGCTCGTCGCGACTTCAATCGACTCTCGGAGTACGTGATGGAGCGAGAGAAGGCGCTTCGCCGGCACTGGTACGCACGCGCGCGCGAGCTTGTCGACTCGACGCGCTGGGACGCTATCGACCTGCCAGCGCGCGCACGCTGAGTCCGATTTCCTGACTGGTCAAATCCACCGCATTGGACCGCGCGGGAGCCCGCCGCATCGAGCCGCCCGGCGGTGCCGACGAACACCGCATCACCGACGACCACCGCACCACCGAGTCGGAGCTCGGCGCAATGCACGCCCTTTGGGGTCGGGGCGTAACGATCGAGCCAGATGTTGCTCGGGATCTCCGACCGTCGATATCGAGCAGCGCGTCGTGCTGCACGCGTGCCGCTGGCAGCGACGAACGCGTACCCGCTTGAACGGAGCTTCGAGATCGTGATGTCCTCGTCGAAACAACATGCCAACCCTCGAGCAAGAGAAGATCGCCGTCATCGGCCTCGGCTATGTCGGCCTCCCGGTCGCGCTGTCGTTCGGACGGAAGCTCTCCACCGTCGGCTTCGACATCCGCCAGCGCCGGATCGACGAGCTCAAGAAGGGTCACGACGAGACTCTCGAGGTCACGAGCGATCAGCTCGCCAGCGCGACGAAGCTCGAGCTGACGGCGGATCCGACGAAGCTGGCCGAGTGCACGTTCTACATCGTCGCCGTGCCGACGCCGATCGACAGCAACAACCGCCCGGATCTCGGACCGATGATCAGCGCGAGCAAGACGATCGGTCCACACGTCAAGAAGGGCGACATCGTCGTCTACGAGTCCACCGTGTATCCGGGCGTCACCGAGGAGGTCTGTGGACCGATCCTCGATCAGATCAGCGGCTTGAAAAACGGCACGGACTACTTCCTCGGCTACTCGCCCGAGCGCATCAACCCGGGTGACAAGGAGCACACGTTCGAGAAGATCATGAAGGTCGTCTCGGGCCAGACACCGGACGCGCTCGAGCGCGTCGCGCGCGTGTACGGATCGGTCGTCGTCGCCGGTGTGCACCGCGCACCGTCGATCAAGGTGGCCGAAGCCGCGAAGGTGATCGAGAACAGCCAGCGCGACATCAACATCGCCTTCATGAACGAACTGTCGATCATCTTCGATCGCCTCGGCATCGACACCGCCGAGGTGTTGCAG
Source organism: Kofleriaceae bacterium (assembly GCA_046160585.1). Lineage (GTDB taxonomy): Bacteria > Myxococcota_A > Polyangia > Haliangiales > Haliangiaceae > JABFXX01. The sequence goes on along the minus strand of JBJXGN010000279.1, from coordinate 649 downwards.
GCCGCGGGCACCAAGTGGAATTTCCTGCCGTTCCGGCCGGGCCTGGTCGGCGGGCATTGCATTGGCGTCGATCCCTACTACCTCACGCACAAGGCGGACAAGCTCGGCTATCACCCCCAGGTGATCCTCGCCGGCCGGCGCATCAACGACGGCATGGGCCAGTTCGTGGCGGAGCAGACCGTCAAGCAGATGATCAAGCACGACATGGCCGTCAACGGCGCCGACATCATCGTGCTCGGCGTGACCTTCAAGGAGAACTGCCGCGACCTGCGCAACAGCAAGGTGATCGACGTCGTGCGCGAGCTGCAGAGCTACGGCTGCCGCCTGCACCTGCACGACCCGATCGCGGAATCGGCTGCCTGCCTGCACGAGTATGGCATCGGCCTGACAGACTGGGAAGCCTTGCCCAAGGCTAGCGCGCTCGTCGCCGCTGTGCCGCACAAGGAGTATCTCGAAGGGGGCGTGGGCCGGATCGCCGAGAAGCTGCTGCCCGGCGCCATTTTCGCCGATGTGAAGAGCGTCTACGAGCCGGCGGCGGTGGCGGGCGTCGGCGCGCGGCTATGGCGCCTGTAGCGCCACGGCGCCCGCGCCCTGACGCGCGCCGCCTTGGGCCTCCGAGTTGCCGGAGGCGGAGATTAGCTCCTGCAGA
>JBJXGN010000278.1:0-180610 GCA_046160585.1 Kofleriaceae bacterium | reverse complement strand
CCGCCGCGAGGTCGAGGCGCGTCGCGGTCGGGCATGTGGGGTGCGCGTCGTGGTCCGGTGCGATGTGCGCGTCGGTCGGCACGATGGGTGCGCGTTGCGATCGGTGTGCACTGCGGTCGTAGTCCTGCACGTGCGGTCGGGTCTTGGCGCGTCAGCTCGTCGGAGATCGGCGCAGTCACCGCGTGTCGGATGACGGTGCTACAAGGAGGCATATGCGGCCGTACTTGGATCTCCTGCGTCAGGTGCTCGAGAACGGCGAGCGCCGCACGGATCGCACGGGCACCGGCACCATCTCGCTGTTCGGCGCGCAGACGCGCTACGACCTGCGGGAGGGATTTCCACTCGTCACCACGAAGAAGGTGTTGTTCCCGGCGGTCGTGCGCGAGTTGCTCTGGTTCTTGCGCGGCTCGACGAACATCCACGAAGATTTGAACGCGCACACGCCGATCTGGGACGCGTGGGCCGACGACAAAGGCGAGCTCGGTCCGATCTACGGCTTCCAGTGGCGCCACTGGCCCGACGGCACGCCGGAAGGCATCGATCAGATCCGCGACGTGATCGCGCAGATCAAGACGAACCCGTCGTCGCGACGCTTGATCGTCAGCGCGTGGAACGTGGCGGACATCCCGCGGATGAAGCTGCCGCCGTGCCACGCGTTCTTCCAGTTCTACGTCCACGAGGCCGCCGGCGCGGAACACGCCTGGCTCGACTGCCAGCTCTATCAGCGCTCCGCGGATCTCGCCCTCGGCGTTCCATTCAACATCGCGAGCTATGCGCTTCTCATGTCGATGATCGCGCAGGAGTGCGGGATGAAGCCGCGCTACTTCGTGCACACGCTCGGCGACGCGCACATCTACGTGAACCACGTCGAGGGAGTGAAGATCCAGCTCGAGCGCGCGCCGCATCCATTGCCAACGCTCGTGCTCGCGAACAAGCCGGCGCTGGAGATGACGTTCGAGGACATCGCACTCGAGGGCTACCAACACCACGCCTTCATCAAGTTTCCCGTCGCGGTGTAGCGGTGCGAGGCGCGCGTCGACGTCGATCACCTGCGCGACGCGAACCCGCGCCACACCACGTAGCCGAGCAAGCCGACCGAACCGAGGAACAGCGTCGCGACGATGAACGGCCACGCCGCGATCCCGCGCGGCCGTGCGTCGTGCACCATCCAGCCGATGCCGAACGTGCACGCGAGCACGAGGTCGAGCAGCATCTGCATCGCCCACGGCTCGCGCATCGCGAGCGTGAGGAACCCCGTGTACCCGAGCGTCAGCACGACCCACATCGAGTAGACGGTGAACACGGCGAGGATGCCGGCGGCGGTCAGAGCCTTGGCGCGCAGCGACGGCGGCGCAGCGGTCGCCGTGAACGGATTCGCGGATCGCGAACCGTCTCGGGGCAGCGAGGAGGAGACCGACGGACTGATCGACGCGGTGGTGGTGGTCATGTGATTGGAGATAACGGTCGCGGCGCGGATCCACCATTACCTGCGAGGTAAGGCGCGCAGCGCCGGCGATACCTCGCCGGTAAGACCCGCCGTGCCGTCATTACCTCCGAGGTAAGACGCGGGCGACGCGGGTCCGTGTACCGTCAGACATGGCCGAAACCTTTGGTGCGCAGCTGCGCTCGTGGCGACTCGCGAGGCGCGTGAGCCAGGAGCAGCTCGCGATGCGTGCGGGGGTCTCGGCGAAGCACCTGAGCTTCGTCGAGAACGGGCGGTCGCAGCCGAGCCGCGAGATCGTGCTCGCGCTCGCGGGTGCGCTCGACGTTCCGCTGCGCGAGCGCAACACGCTGCTCACGGCGGCGGGGTTCGCGGCCGCGTATCGCGCCTCGCCGCTCGATGGCGAGGAGCTCGTGCACCTGCGGCGCGCGATCGATCACGTGCTCGCGCAACAGGAGCCTTTCGGCGCTGTCGTCGTCGACGGGCACTGGGACCTCCTGCGCATGAACCAGGGCGCCGCGAAGCTGTTCGCGCACTTCGCACCGACGACCCCGACGGCAACGCCGCTGCGCGCAACCTGATCCTCGGCACGCTCCATCCCGAGGCGTTGCGCCGGTACATGGTCAACTGGCCCGACGTGGCGGGTCACCTCGTCGCGCGACTGCATCGCGAGATCGCGGCGCGTCCCGGCGACGAGACGCTCCAGCGCTTGCTCGCGCGTGCGCTCGCGCAGCCGGGCGTGCCGCTCGAATGGCGCGCGTCGGCGCCGGGCAAGGTGGCGGCACCGTTCATCACCGTTCACATGCGATCACCGACGATGGAGGTGCGCCTGTTCACGATGCTGACGTCGATCGGCACGCCGCTCGACGTGACCGCCGAGGAGATCCACATCGAGACCTACTTTCCCGCCGACGACGCGAGTGAGGCAGCGCTGCGCGCGCTGTGATCACTCGGGGACGGTGTCGTCCTGCGAGAGCCTCGGCGCGCGCGGTAGGCAAACGAGATCGCGGCCTTCGCGTCCGAGCGTCGTACACCACGCATCGACTTCGGCGCCGCGCCCCATCGCGGTCAACACGTACGCGGCGACCTTTACGTGCATCACCGAGTCGGAGTGCAGCTCGCGCTTCAGCGTCGGCACGGCGCGCCCGCCCATCTTCACCAGGTTCCACACCGTGCGCCGGAACGAGCCCTTCTCGGTGACGAGCTCCGCGATGTGCGCCTCGACCTCGCGGCACGACGAGTCGCGTGGCCCGCACTCCACGCCCCCGTGCCAGCTGAACGTCTTCTGCGAGAACCCGCAGCCGACCCCGCTCACCCCGACAGCGATCCCGAGCGCCCCGAGGGCAGCGTACGCGCGCATGACCCCACCGGACACCTCGTCGAGAGCGAGGTTGCGGTGCTAGCTTCGCGGCGTGTTCGATTGTGTCGTCGCCGCTGATCTCGACTGGGGCATCGGGAAGGCCAACGCGCTCCCGTGGCCCAAGCTCAAGGGCGACATGGCCCACTTCAAGCGCATCACGTCCGAGGCGCGCGAGGGCATGCGCAACGCGGTTATCCAGGGACGCCGCACGTGGGATTCGGCCGAGGTGCAGGGCCGCGCGCTCCCGCGCCGCCTCAACATCATCATCTCGCGCTCCAAACAGACGCTGCCCCCGGGCGTCCTCGCGGCACGCTCGCTCGACGAGGCCCTGGACATCGCACGTGCGACCGACGGGCTGGCCGCATCGCGGTTCCCCACGTCGGAGAGCGACGGGTCATCGCCCAGCCTTCCTGCATCGACGAACGCCGCGAACACGGACATCGATCTGACGTTCGTGATCGGCGGCGCGCAGATCTACCGCGAAGCGTTCGACCACGCTTCGCTTCGCTTCATCTATCTCACGCGTGTGCTCGCGCGCTTCGACTGCGATGTGTTCCTACCGAACCTCGACGAGATGGGCTTCGTGACCGTCGAGTGGCCCGGCGCCTTCGAGGGCGAGGACAGCGGCGTGCGCTATCGCGTAGAGCGTCTCGCGCGTCGATAGCGCGACCTTCGCGCGTCGATAACACCTCGCGCGTCGATCGTGCCGACCTTCGCGTGTCGATGCGCCTCGCGCATGCGCGATCAGGTACGGTCGCGACGCCGCTGCGGGCCTGTTGTTCTCCAACGCGAAGCTGCTCTCGATGGACGCGGTCGCGGACGCGGCGATGGATCAGATCGAACGCCCGCGTCTCGTGCGCGCGATTCCGCGCATGCGCGCCGCACTCGCGCACATCGCGCGCCCGTTTCCGTCGCTCGGCCTGCCGATCCTCGAGCGCTTCGTTCGCGCGGGCCGGCGCCGGCAGCGATGACGCCGGCGAGGCGCTGGGACGCAGATCGAACGGCTATGTACCTGAGCCGGCGCTCGATGGTTCGATCGTTCCGCTGTTCGGTACCAGCGGCGCCTCGATCACCGGTGCGTTCGGCGACACGGGCACGAGTGACAAGATTCCGTCGTCCACGGCGAACAGGATGCGCGTTACGGCACCGTTCGTGACCTCGAAGCGCACACGCACGCGATGGTCCGCTGTCTCGAACACGCCATCGCCGACATGAACGAGCGACGTGCGGCCGAGGACGAGCTGGTCGTTGTCGACACGGAACGCGACCGCCCCGAGGGCCGGATCGCGCGCGCTCACCGCGTACACGGCGAGCTGCGCCGCGGTGATCGGCTTGCCGCGCGCGGGCGGAATCTTCAATAGATCCGTAGCGAGCTCGTGCGCGATGTCGACGCCGCGGTCGTTCGCGAGCGTGACGATGCGCAGCTTGTCGTCGGGAAAGTGCTCGAGCATCGCGCCGAACCCGGACACCCCACCGGTGTGGATGATACGCCGGTGGTTTCCGAGCCGCAGCTGCGAGAGCCCGTAGCCGTAGTGGATCGGCGTGCCGTCCCCCGTCGCGCCCGGCGTCGACATCTCGCGGTACGACGCCGCGCTCACGACCTTTCCTTCCTCGAGCGCGTGTTGCCAACGAAGCAGATCGTGCGCCGTCGAGCAGATGCCGCCGGCAAGCCCGAACTGCTCGACGTGCGACCACGGTGCGGGCGTCCACCCCTGCTTCGTCTTTGCGTAGCCCCGTGCGCGGTTCGGGATCAGCTCGTACGACTCGCAGAACCGCGTGTGCTCGAGGCCCGCGCGATCGAACACACGCTTCTTCATCAGCACCGCGAGTGGCTCGCCGGTCAGCTGTTCGAGGATCTTGCCGATCAGCACGTAGTTCGAGCTCGAGTAGCTCCACTGCCCTCCCGGTTCGAACAGCGGTGGCAGGTCCGCAAACGTCGCGATGACCTCGTCGGTCGTCCGCTCGAGGCCCATGCTCTCTGGCCACGTGCCGCTGTATTCGAAGTCGACGATGCCCGTCGTGTGCTGCAGCAAGTTGCGGATCGTGATCTTCTCGGCGCGCGGAAACGCCGGCAGGTAGCGCGCGAGCGTGTCGTCGAGCGACATCGTCCCGGCCTCGACGAGTTGCAGCACCGCCGCCGCGCCGAACTGTTTCGAGATCGAGCCGATGGCGAACACCGACTGGCGGGTGACGGGCACGCGATTCTCGAGGTCGGCAAATCCGTAGTTGCCGTCGACGATCACGCGCCCATCGCGCTCGACGATCACCTGCATGCCGGGCGCCTTGGCCGCGAGCGTCGCGGTCTTCGCGGCGAACTCGTCTACGTACGTGCGATCGCGATGACACGCAGCGCTCGAGGTCAGCGCGAACGTCGCGGCCACAAACGCGAATCGGTGCTGCACGTACAGACCATCGCACGCGATGATCGCGACGGCCGCGCACGTGCGCGCAAATCAGGACTTGCCGGATCGCGGATCGCACCTTAGTCTGCGCTTCATGCATTGACGCCGGCACTCGTGGTACCCGCCATGTGAACTCGAAGGTTGCTCGCAGCTCCGCTGCTGGTAGCGACCGAACCATCGCCTCGCAGGGCGCGGATTCGACACCCACACAGGGGACGGATGGGCCGCGGGCAGCGATCGCCACGCAGGACGAGTCGCGCGATGCGAGCACCTGCCACTACGTGATCGTTCGTCGCGATCTCCCGCGAGGGGTGCAAGCGGCCATGATCGTTCACGCGGCCGGACACTCGGCGCAGCTGCCCGGCGCACGCGCGGCGGCCCCGCCGACGATCGCTGTCGTGCTGGCCGCGTCGCTCGACGAGCTGTGCGCACTGACTCGCGGCCTCGACGACGCCGGCATGCCCTACGTCTTCGTTCGCGAACCGGATGAACCCTGGCGTGACGCGCCGATGGCGATCGGCGTGGTGCCGATGGCTCGCGCGCGCGTGCGCCGTTTACTCGCGCACCTGCCACTCGTGCGCGCGGAGATATCGCCATGACCGACACACCAAGGACAATCTCGCCCGCATCGATCGCACCCGCAACCGACGGTCTTGCCTCCGGACGCGTTCGCGTGCTCGACGTCCGTTCCCTGCTCGCCTGGACCAACGCGCGCATCGTCGTCGTGAAACAGTTGCGCGGACATCGTCACGACGACGACGCCTGGTGGGAAGAACGACAGACCACCGCGCGCGAGGTGCAGCGCGAACGCGAGACCTTGCGACAGGTCGCGAACCTGTTGCACGTCGAGCGTGCGACGAAGCGCGGAAAGCTCCACGGCTTCGCGACGCTCGACGAGCAATACAAATGGCTCGCGCGATGGGAGAAGCACACGTGCTGGCGCGCGGCGGACTACCTGCACGTCGCACGCGACTCGACGCTGATCGCATTGCGCGAAGGGCGCGTGACTCACGAGCTTGCCCGCGCGGAGTCGCCGGTCGAGCAGGTGCCGTCGTGATGCGTGCTCTCGAAGAGGGCTCCCACGTACACTCGTGAACACCGCAGTCGTAGTGAAACGGCATCACGCGCAGCGTAATGACCTGCGAAGCACGGGTTCGACTCCTGTCGACTGCACCCCGATCCACCGCGAAGCAGAGCGAGACGCGTCGAAGTGCGGCGATCCGCGAGTGCGAACGCTCGTCGAGCAAGACGCGTCGATGTGTGATCCGCGAGTGCGAGCGCTAGTTGAGCAGCGCTTCTTCTTTGGACTCGGTCTTCTCGAGCGAGCCGCTCTTTTCGGACTTCTTGGACGAGTCGCTCTTGGTCGCGACGGCTTCCTTCTTGGACGAGTCGCTCTTGGTCGTGGCGGCTTCTTTGCGCGACGACTCGCTCGTGGTGGCGGCTGCTTCCTTGCGCGACGACTCGCTCTTGGTCGCGGCTTCCTTGGCCGCGTCAGCGATCGACACCAGCGACAGGCGCGGGTTCGATGCCTCGGCGCGCGCCTCCGCGGCCGCGTGCGCGAGGCGCTTCGCGTTGCGCTCGAAGATGAATTGCGTGATGTACGGGAAGCCGACGTGGATGCCGTTGAGCTTCGGCGCGAGCGTCGCCTGCAGCCCGAACATGATCACCGCGGCGCGCTCGACGTAGAACCAGCCCTCGGGGTACGCGATCGACTTCATGAGCTCGCGCAGCTCTTCGCGCTTCATGTCCGGATCGGCGAGCTGCTTGCCGGCAGCGTCGTAGTCGATCTTGCCGAAGTCGGTGATGTTGAGGTTGAGCAGCTTCTCGAAGTACTTGCGGACCGTGCGCTCGAGCAGCGCGCGATCGCCTTCGGGATCGACGAAGCCCATGGTGTTGATGCCCTGCACGACGAGGTTGTCGTTGCGGGTCATCAAGCCCGAGAGGATGTCGAACATCCCGTCCGCGAGATGATCCGGCAACTCGGTCGCGCTGCCGAGATCGAGCACCACGATGCGCGGCTGGCCTTCGGGTCCCCGCTGCACGAAGAAGTTTCCCGGGTGCGGATCGGCGTGGAAGAAGCGATCGATGAACAGCTGCTTGTAGAAGACCTTGATCAGCTTCGTCGCGACGGCGTACGGATCGAGCTCGAGCTTTCGCAGCGCGTCCTTCTTGGTGATCTTGACGCCATCCATGAACGTCATCGTCATCACCGTCGTCGACGTGTAGTCGGGATAGACCTTGGCGAACAACACGTCGGGGTCGCCGTGGAAGTTCGCCGTCATCCGCTGGAGCATCTTGGCTTCGTTGAGCAGATCGGTCTCGCGATGGAGCATGTCGGCGAGCTGCTCGTGCACGCGGGAGATCTGCTGGATCGGGACGAAGTTCTTGTAGACGTCGAGCGCCCAGCCGAGGACCTTGAGGTCGACCTTGATGATGGTCGCGACGTTCGGATACAGGATCTTCACGGCGAGCCGGTCACCCGCTTCGTTGAACGCCTCGTGTACTTGTCCGAGCGAGGCGGCCGCGATCGGCTCCTCGGAGAACTTCGTGAACGCCTGGTGCGGATCCTTGTTGAAAGACTGGACGAACGTCTTGCGGATCTTTCGATACGGCTGATGCGGGACGTCGTCCTGTAGACCCTCGAGCTCCTCGGTGTACTCGCGCGGCAAGAACGTGCCCATCACGCTGAGGATCTGACCGAGCTTGATGTACACGCCGCGCAGACGGACGAAGCCGTTGTACATGCGGCGCGCGTTACGGCGATTGATCTTCTTCCAGCGCTCGCTCGTCGCGTATCGCTTCGGCCACAGCCGAGCCCACGACACCTGCCACATATAACTGAGGAAGATGACGAGAAAGACGCGCGTCGCGCGGATGAGTCGAATCGCAGCCCACATCAGTCTAACCGCTCACAGTCACGCTACAGACGAATGGTAGCATCACCGTCGGGCCACCGGACGAGCTTCACTCTCTCTTCGAACGCGCGTCGAAGAGCTTCAGGCCGACATCTGCACGGTACTGACCGATCTCGACGGTGGGAAGAACGCCCCAGTAGTGCGCGTGCCGTGTTCGAGAGCGCGAGCATCCTTCTGTGAAGACGCCACCCACTTCCATCAGACGCGCACGGACGTGTCCGCCACGCGCCGATCGGTGACTACCACTTCAAGAAGTGCTGTGACGAATACTCCTTTTTGAGCCATCGCAAGAGACGCGTGGGTGGCGTGTTCTTCGACTAGCGTGGGCGAAGGACGTACGGCTCGAGACGCTGGACGATCGGGATCTCGGCCTCCGACCGACGGTCGCTTCGAGTCGAACGTTGATGCTGCCCTGCCGTGGGACTACAGCGTCGCAGAGCCGGTGATGGTCGGAGCTCGTCGAGCGACCGATCGACGCGGGCTCGTGGCGTGGCGATGGGCGCAAACATGCCCGCGATCATTTTTGATCGTGAGTGATCTCGAAGCCTTCCTCGATCAAGCGCGTGATTTCGTGGAGCGAATGTCAGGGCCTCTTGGTATTTCTGTACGCGTGGAACGGGAGTCCAGGGCTAGTAGGACGGCCTTGACGTTGCACTACCCGTAGCGTAAGGAAAGAACATGGCCAAGAAGCAAACTCGACGGAGCATCAGTGTGAGCCGCACGACGTACGAGCGACTCAAAGCGTTCTGCGAGGCCAACAACATCTCGATGAGCCAGTTGGTCGAAACACGCGTAAACGACTTCCTCGGCGAGGGCACCGTGCCCGCAGTCACCATCACGCCCACGGCTCCGCGTCCCGCGGCGCCCGCGCCGCGCCCGATGACGCCGGCACCGACTCCCAAGCAAGACACCGCGCCGGTTGCGCGTCCCGTGCCCGCGCCCGCGCCGATCCCAATGACGTCCGCCGCCGCGCGGTTCGCGGTGGATCCGCCGCCGCCCATCATCAAGCCGAAGCAAGACACCAACGCGCCCAAGCCTGCCGAGAAGCGTCCCGACCAGATCTTCACGTTCTAGGTCATTCATCGTCGGACAAGTTCCGACTCGTCCCGCTTCGCCGCTGTACTGGCCGTCGCAAACGTCGCCTCGCCGTCTCACCCGGCTCGGCGACGTTTCGCGTTTTGGAACACCCTCGCTTGTCGAATCGCCGAAAATAGGACGGGCCGGCAGAGGCCCGGCCCGTTTGCTCAATCACATTCCCGAACCCGGTTGTCCGGGCACGAGGTCAACCGGGGGCGGTGCGTAGACCACCCACGGTTCGTGCTGGGAGGCTATGAATGCCCCTCCATCGAGCTGGTACTTTTGCGTTTCATTCTTCAGTCCTCCCCTGGCCATAGCCAGAGCCCAAAGCACCGGCCCGCACGCCTGCCGAGCCCGCAGAATTGCGGCTCGGCATCGAGGTAGCAGCGGCTCCCGGAACTGGGCCTTCGTACTGGGCACAGCGGCCCGTTTCGAAGCCACAGCGGATGTACCAAATGGTCATCTCGAAGTGTTCTCGGCGACGTGAGTCGCAAGACCAGTGTAGGGGAGAATTGATCGCGACGCTAGAGGTCGTCATGTGGAGATGTGCGAACTGCCGGATCGAGCCAGTTCTTGCGACGAGGTGCGGCAGACGGGTGCAGCGACGTGCGGCAGGCCCTCGTGCTAAGAGCCGGGCGTGACGACGCGGCCAAGCAAGCAGCTCGAGACCTTCCCGAACCCCAAGAAGGCCCGCGACTACCACATCGCGTTCGACTGCCCGGAGTTCACCTGCCTATGCCCGATGACGGGGCAGCCGGACTTCGCGACGATCACGATCGACTACGTGCCCGACGAATTGTGTGTGGAGCTCAAGAGCTTGAAGCTCTACCTCTGGAGCTATCGCAACGAGGGTGCGTTCCACGAGGCGGTCACCAACCAGATCTGCGATGACCTCGTCGCGGCGATCGCGCCGAGATCGATCACGGTGGTTGGCAAGTTCTGGGTGCGCGGCGGCATCACGACGAACGTGACCGTCACACACGCGAAATAGCCCCCCGACCTGCCACGCATCGACACCGTCGCGATGGTCACGAACCACGGTTCGCTCGTGGTCACGCTCCACACCACGTGGCGAACGACGTTCGCAGCGATCAGCCGATGCCGAAATTGCCCAGCATGCCGCCGACCTGACCGACGATGTTCGACGCCATGCCGAACCCAGCCTTGGCCTTGTCGTCACCGAACTGGTTGACCATCTGGCCGGCCATTCCCATGGCCTGCTGGACGTACTGCATGAAGCCGCCGGTCGTCGTTACGAGGTCCGCGTCGGAGAGGGTCTGGAGCTCTTGGGCTTGGTGCATGTCGCGCTTTGGTGCAGTGTGCGTGCCCGGCGCGAATCTCGCAATTCTCACGACTTCGGATACGCGGTGGTGTCGTCGCGAGATGGCACTCGCATCCCTCGCGACGCAGCGTGGACGGCTCAGTGTCCGAGCAACAGCTGGTGATCTCCGAGGCTTCGCTCCTCGAACGCCGCCTCGCTGAACGCGAGGTACATGAGCCACGTACGGACGAACGGCTCGTCGAAGCCCAGCGCTCGCACCGCGGGCAACGCTGCGCAAAACTTCTCGCGCCACGCGCGCAGCGTCGCGGGATAGCTCGCGCCGATATCGAGTGCGTCGCGAAGAACCAGGCCCTCGCGCGCCGCGAGCTCGCGCACGATCGCTACGCTCGGGATGCACGAACCGGGGAACACGTAGGTCTGCATCCAGTCGACGCGGCGCCGGTAGGCGTCGAAGCGCCCATCCGGCATCGTGATGGATTGCAGCGCGAGCGCTCCGCCCGGGCGTAACACGCGCGCGCACGTCGCAAAGAAGCCGGGCAGGAACTCGTAGCCGACCGCTTCGAGCATCTCGATCGAAACGATCTTGTCGAACGTACCGGTGAGCTCGCGGTAGTCGCGATATTCGATGCGCACGCGATCAGCGACGCCAGCCGCCGCGACCCGCGCGGACGCGAGCTCGTGTTGCTCGCGCGACACCGTGATCGCGGTGACCTTGCACCCGCGTGTGCGCGCAGCGTGGATCGCCATGCCGCCCCAGCCGCAGCCGATCTCGAGGAGATGGTCGCGCGGAGAGAGCGCGAGCTGCTCGCAGAGTCGCTCGTGCTTCGTGTGTTGCGCTAGGGCCTCGGTGGTGCCGGGCGCGTGGATGCCACACGAGTAGGCCATCGTCTCGGGGTCGAGGAACAGCGCGTAAAACGCGTTGCCGAGGTCGTAGTGTGCGTGGATGTTGCGCGCGCTTCCCTCGCGCGTGTTCTGTGCGCGGCGGTGGCGCACGAGTGATCCGAGTTGCGCGATGCGCGTGAGGGGTGACTCCGCCCCACGCGCGGCGGTGCCCCGGATGAACACCCGCAGCACGGCGACGAGGTCATCGCTGCTCCACTCGCCGGCCACGTACGATTCACCGCCGCCCATCTCGCCGCGCAGCAAGAGCCGCAGGAACATGCGGTCGTCGTATACGCGTGCGGTGGCATCGGCGGGCCCGGGGCCACCGAGGCGCTCGATCTCGCCGGACGGCAGCACCAGATCGAGGCGCCCTCCGGCCCAGGTCGCGCGCAATCGCGCGAGCAGCGCCCAGCGGACCGCGTGGCTCGCGGGTGGCAACAGCCGCGGCAGCGGAACGATCAGTGGATGAGCGACGACCCCGGACACGCGTTGCACGTTACTGCAAATACGTCGATGCCGCCCGCCCGGCCGTGGTTACGTTCCTCGCAGCGAATCACGCCATCGAGAGCGACGGTCGTGCACGACCTCGCCGACCAGCTAGGCGATGTCGAGGGGGCGATGGTCGGGCCCAGGCCGTCGATAGGGCTCGCCATACAGGTAGCGGAGCTTCATCGCCTCGTAGTGAATGAGACCGATCACCTGCACCGTGTTGATCGGATAGCGCAGCGCGGCGCCGACGAGCTGGCGATCCGTGAACGCGTGGCGCGCGCCCGCGACCGTTGCCGTGAAGATGCGATCGCCATCGGGCGTGTCGACAAACATGGTGATCGCGAGCCGCGCCGGATCGCGAACGGCGGGGAACCACCATTCGTAGACGCGAGGACCGTGAAGGAACGGCGAGACGAAGAGCTCGCGTGTCGTGCGGAAGCCAATACGCGCGGCGGTATCGGCTGCGGTGCGGGCGGCGGACGCGATGCGGTTCGAGTCGTCGAGGGTGTAACAGTGACGACCGCCGTAGGTGTTGTTCACCTCGGCGGTCACGCCGACAAGCCGGTCGTCCACGTAGCGCAGGAAGAACGAGACGGGGTTGAACGCGTACCCCGCGAACCGCAGGTTCGTAACGAGTGTGGTCGATTCGCGCGCGCCGAACGGCGTCGAGTAGTCCTTCGCGTGGAGTGAGAACAGATTGGTGCGATCGAACGAGAACAGGCGGAGATCGCGATCGAGCGACGACAGCTCGTCGAGATCGATCGCGGCCATGAACACCGGGTATCGAAACGTCCGGTGGAGGTGGTCTGCCCGCGTGTGTACGAGCGAGCCGCGATACAGCGCCGATGTCACGAGCGTCCTTCGTGGACTTCGAGCACGCTCGACCACGCGCGGTTACTGCCATCCCTGTCTGACGCGGCCGAGTCCAGTGGGATCGATGCTCGGCGGTCGGGGGTCATCGACCGGCCTCGTCGGCGATCGCGCGCGCCGCGGCGGCCAGGCCCGCGCGAAGTCCGTCCTCGTGAAAACCGAACCCGAAGTGCGCGCCCGCGAAGTACGTGCGGTTCGTCCCGTTCAGCCGCGCGAGGTTGCCCTGCGCGAGCAGCGCTGCCCGATCGAACTGGGGGTGCGTGAAGGAGACCTCGTGGATCACGGACGCGGGGCGCGAGCGCGGGTTGAGGGTGACGAGGTACGGGGGATCGGCGGGTAGGCCTTGCAGGCGCGACATCGAATACGTCACCGCGACCTGTGCGGTGTCGGGATCGGCCACGTAGTTCCAGGATGCATGGGCGGCGCGCCGGCGCGGCAAGAACGCCGGATCTCGATGCAGCACGGTCGCGTTCGTCGAATACCGAAACGCACCGAGCGCGGCGCTCTCGTCTGGCGTCGGGACCTCGAGCATCGCGAGCGCGGTGTCGGCGTGTGTCGCGATGATCACGCGATCGAAGCGACCTACAGTCGACGACGCCGCGTTCGACAACGCCGCGCTCGACGACGCCGCGCTCGACGACCCCGCACCGCCGGTCACGATCGTCACCCCGTGCGCGTCGCGTGCGATGCGCGTCACGGGCGTCGACAGACGCACCGTGCCGGAGGGAAGCTGCGCGATCAGCGCGTCGGCATAACACCGCGAGCCACCCACGATCGTGCGCCATGCGAGCGGACGAACCGCGCGGAGCATCCCGTGCTGGTCGAGAAAGCGGAGAAACGTATCGGCGGGGAACGCTCCGCACGCGTCGGGCGCGAGCGACCACAACGCCGCGGCGAGCGGAATCACGAACTGCTCGCGGATCTCGGCCGGTAGGCGGCGGTGTGCGAGATACTCGTCGAGCGAGAGCGCGGCCGTGGCGCCCACGTCGAGATCGCGGCGCGCCGTGCGCAAGAAACCGACAACCGCGAGCAGGAAGCGCCAGTGACGGCTAGATGTGAGAGTTGCGCGATCGGCGAACAGCGACGAGAGCGACTCGCTGCCCCACTCGAGATCGAGGTGTGGGAGCGATACGGAGAACGACATCGTCGTCGGGCGGGTCTCGATCTGCAGATCGGCGAGCAGGCGGAAGAACAGCGGGTAGCGCTCGCGATTGCAGACGATGAAGCCCATGTCGACGGACACGCCGGCGTGGTCGACGGTGTAGACGTGGCCGCCGGGGCGCGCAGCCGCTTCGAAGATCGTGACAGCGTGGTTCGCGGCGACGAGGGCACGTGCGGCGCCGAGGCCGGCGATCCCGGAGCCGATGATCGCGACGTTCATGGCTGCCTGTGCAAGCGGGTCGACATGGTCAGCGCGGGAGGTCGACGAGGACAACGCCGCGGAAGCGGATCGGTGTGGTGGGTGCGGTCCCGTGCGCGTCACGCAGCTCGACGGTGAGCTCGATGGTCGCGTTGCGGATCGATTCGGCCGCTGCTTGCGTGAGCGGGATCAGGAGCTCGGGCGTCGCGCTGCTGCCCTTCGCGAGGTGGCCGATGTAGAGGACGCGCCCGTCGATGGCCTTGGTGGTGGTGGATGCGACGAGCCCGCGGATCGCCCACGCTTCGCCGGGCCCGTCATTCTTGAGTGGGATCACGATACGCATCGCGGGGCCGTCGATAGTCTGAGTGAGGCTCGCGCGCAGCGTACCGGGCACGATGCCGGGCACGAGCCGTATCGGCTCGACCTTCATGTTTGTCTCGAGACGGACGAGGTATGCGGGGGCGCGAGTAGCGAGAGCGCCACCCTCGACGAGTGCCTGGATCGTGCGTTGCCCGGCGGGCGTCTCGATGGTGGCCGTGATGTCCCATGTGGGGATGCGCGTCGTGTCGAGCGCGTCGACGAGCTGATACGGCGAGATCGAGAAGGTGCCGTCTTTGTCGACTTTGCCGAACACCTCGATGCCGCCGAACGACAACGTCGCGACCGATGCGGGAAGTCCCCGCTCGCCGCACGCTTCGCTCGGGCCCGGCCGCCGCTGCTGGGTCTTGTCGCCGCGAGGAATGCGCTCTGTGCGATTGCCGATCCAGGGACCGATCGCGAACGGCAGTCCAGCCACGAGCCCCAGCGCGCCGCCGTAGGTGAACGGACTGTTCACGTCATCGCCGGTGACGCCGCGCACGAGGAGGATGCCGCCGATCGACGTCGCGATGACGCCGACGACAAAGGTCGCGAGGTTCGGCTGGATCTCGGTCTCGTCGATCGTGGAGACGGTGATCTTGTCCTCGGTCGGACACTCGAGCGGCTCGATGAAGCGCAGCGTGCCGACGTCGGTGAGGACGAGTGCGGGCTTGCGCGGTTGCGCGCCCTGGTGGTGAACCACGCGCTCGGTCGCGATCGGCTCCACGATCTCCGAGCGGCGCGTCACGTGACATGCCGCGAGCAGCGCGAACAGCGCGAACACGCGACGGATCGATCTCACGCGGCGACGATAACAGAAGCCGCGGATCCGCGTAGGCTCGTTGCAATGGGCGCACGAGCCGAGGGTGGCCGAGAAGGACATCGCTCGCATCCACGATCTCTGCACGGGATCACGGCGTGACCGACGTGCAGCTCCAGCTCGGCGACACGCTCGCGCTCGTCACGCTCCCCGACGACGCGCGCTGGGTGTACCTGTTCGCGCACGGCGCGGGCGCCGGCATGCGCCACCCGTTCATGGCGACGACGGCGCTCGCGCTCTCCGCGCAGAAGGTCGCGACCGTGCGCTGGGAGCTCCCCTACATGGCGCAAGGAAAGAAGCGCCCCGATCGCGCCGATGTCGCGGAGGATGCGGTGCGCTCGATCTGGAGAGCGCTTCGGGGCGACTCGCGGATCGCGGACGAGAGCGCTGCGATTCGCGCAACCCTCGCCTCGCTTCCGATGTTTGCGGGAGGCAAGTCGTTCGGCGGGCGCATGACCTCGCGCGCGGATGCGTGGACGCTTGGTGGATTGCCGGGCCTGCGTGGACTCGTCTTCCTCGGATTTCCGCTGTACGGCGCGGGCCAGGTGCCATCGACGACGCGGGCGGATCACCTCGCACGCGTGCATGTCCCGCTGTTGTTCGTTCAAGGCTCGCGCGACGAGCTCGCCGATCTCGCGTGGCTGCGGCCGGTCGTCGACAAGCTCGGGGCACACCTCCACGTGATCGACGGAGCGGATCACGGGTTCTCTCGGAACGCATACGGGGAGATCGCGACGACGATCGCGGCGTGGATGGCATCGGTGACGGACGAGGCTCGGTGATAAGGTGCCCGTGTGTGGACGAGCTACTCCGCGCGGCACGCTGCCCAGTTGATCGGGCTCCCCGAGTCGGCGGTGCGCAGCTGCATTCGCGACGGGCTCGTCGGCACGCCGGGCACGGTCCCGGCGCAGCTGTCGTTCCGTGATCTTGCCGCGCTGCGCACGGTGAAGTCGCTCGTCGATGCGGGGGTGCCGCTGCCGCGCGTGCGCAAGGAGCTCGCGCGTATCCAGCAGGCGTTGCCGGTGGGGACGTCACTCGCCGAGCTCACCGTCGAGGCGCGCGGCGGCGAGGTGCACGTACGTGGCGCGATGCCGGCCAACGCGCCGGGACAGCTGTCGCTCGCGCTCGAGCCGACGGCGGAGGCGCCGCCTACACCCGCGGGCGAGCTCCGCGAGCTCCCGCAGAAGCCGGACGCCACCGTGCTCGAACCGGTGCCGCCGGCGACGGCAGAGCAATGGATCCATCGCGCGATGGAGCTCGAGGATCGCGATCCCGTCGCCGCGATCGATGCGTATCGCCGCGCGCTGCGCGTACGACCCGAGACCACGGAGGCGTGGATCAACCTCGGGCGCCTGTTCGCCGAGAGCGGCGATCCGGCGGCCGCGCAGGACTGCTTTCGTAGCGCGGTCGATCTCGATCCAGCCGACGCGACCGCGTACTACAACCTCGGCGTGCTCGCCCAGGACGCGGGCAAGGAGGAGGACGCGATCGCGCTATATCGCCGCGCCCTCGAGCTCGATCCCCAGCTCGCCGAGGCGCACTACAACCTCGCGACGCTGTTCGATCAATCAGGCGATTCTCGCTCGGCGATTCGACATATTAACGAGTACCGCAAGCTCACGCGGTAAGCTCCGCGGCATGGACATCGCCGCCTGGCTCGCCGAGCAAATCGAGGAGCACTCGCCGCAGAAGGATCCGGAGACCACCGCCGCGACGCGTCTCGCGGAGGCATACGCGGCGCTCGCAGGTGCGAACACGCAGGCGTTCGGTATCGCCGTCCCGCCCGAGCTCGCGAACAAGGACAAGCTGCGCCAGCGCGCACTCGAGCTGCTGAAGATGCACCTCGCGACGATGGACGCGGAGCACAAGGAGAAGGTGAAGCTCCAGCTCGCGGGCTACGGCATCGGTCCGCAGCCGGCGCCATCGCACGATCTTCCGCCGGAGCCCAAGGAGGGGTGACCCTCACAGCGTCAGTTCGATAGCTCGTCGAGGCGGCGCTGCAGGAAGCGGCGCTCGGGCTCGCTGCCGACACGCGCGAGCGCAGATCGATAGGCGGTGATCGCCTGCTTTGTCTTGCCGATGCGGCGGAGCAGATCGGCGCGCGCGGCGTGGAACAGATGGTACTCGGCGAGCTCGTCCGCGAGCTGGTCGATCAGCGGCAGCGCCGCTTCGGGGCCGCGCGCCATCGCGATCGCGACCGCGTGGTTGAGCGCGATCACCGGCGTCGACGCACGGCGGTGGAGCTCGCCGAACAGCACGGCGATCTGCGGCCAGTCGGTGTCGGTCGCGCGCTCGGCCTGTGCGTGTAACGCGGCGATCGCCGCCTGCAGCGCGTAGGGGCCAGGACCCACACGCGCCGTGGGCGGACCTTCGGATCCCGTCGGGCTTCCGTGCGAGGTCGCGACGTCGCCGCGCCGCGCAGAAGGTACCAGCGCCAGCGCTTCGCCGATCTGCGCGCGATCCCACGCGGCACGGTCCTGATCCTCCAGGAGGACGACGTCGCCGTTCGCGTCGGTCCGGGCGTCGCGCCGCGAGTCGTGCAGCAACATCAACGCAAGCAGGCCCTTGGGCTCGGCGCCGTCGGTGAGCTCGACGAGGATTCGCGCGAGCCGGATCGCCTCGTGGCATAGATCGCGCCGCACCCACGAGTCGCCGGCGGTCGCCGCATAGCCCTCGTTGAACACGAGGTAAACGACAGCCATCACCGCATCGGTGCGCTCCGGCAACTCCGACGCTTCGGGCACTTCGTAGGGGATGCGCGCCTCTTTGATCTTGGACTTCGCGCGGACGAGGCGCTGCGCCATCGTCGTCGGCGACGCGAGGAACGCGCGGGCGATCTCCTCGGTGGTGAGGCCACACAACGTGCGCAGCGTCAGCGCGACCTGCGCTTCGCGGGCAAGGGCAGGGTGACAGCACGTGAAGATCAAGCGCAGTCGATCGTCGACCACCGCGAGCGACGCGAGGTCCGTGGTCGCCTCCGGTTCGTTCTCTCGCGCCACGATCTCGCGCAGCTTGATGCGGCGCCGGATCGTGTCGACGGCCTTGTTGCGCGCGACCGAGGTCAGCCACGCGCGTGGCTCGTCGGGTGTTCCCTCGACGGGCCAGCGCGCGATCGCCGCGGCGAACGCTTCCTGGACCATCTCCTCGGCGAGATCGAAGTCGCCGTTCGTCACGCGGATTACTGTCGCGAGCACCCGCGCGCGCTCGGCGCGAAACACGGACTCGATCGCGGCGACCGTCAGCACGCGTCGAGTCTACCGAACGTCCCGCGTCCGCTCAGGGGCCGTACTTCATGATCGGACGGACCTCGACACAGCCGAGGGTCGCGTCGGGGATCTTCGCGGCGATCTTCACCGCCTCGTCGATGTCCTTTGCCTCGATCAGGTAGTAACCGCCGAGCTGCTCGCGCGTCTCGGCGAACGGCCCGTCGCTCATCATCGTCTTGCCGTCGCGGACGCGAACCGTCGTCGCCGTGTGGACAGGTTGCAGCGCCTCTCCACCGCGGAGGTGGCCCGATGCTTCGATCTCTTTCGAAAACGTGCCGTACGCGGCGATCATCGCGCTCGCCGTCTCCTCCGGCATGTTTGCCCAGTTCGCCTCGTCTCCATAGATCAGCAGCAGGTATTGCATCTCGTGCTCCTCGTCCTCTCGGTTGGAATTTCACCCACGGGTCGAACGAGCGCGCCTCGGATCGACAACGATCGACACGACCTGCGAAGAAAATCGTAAGTCGCAGATGTCGCAGCCGAATCGCGCCGACGTCAGGAGAAGCCGAGGAGCCGGCCGCCCTGATAGACGAGGAAGCTGGTCAGGTACGCGAGGACGGTCATGTACCCGAACAAAAAGCCGGTCCAGCCCCAGCTCTTGGTCTCGCGACGCACGACCGCGAGCGTGCTTAGACACTGGCATGCGAGCGCGAAGAAGATCATGAGCGACAGACCGACGAGCGGCGTATACGCACGCGAACCATCGGGCTTCTTCGCCTCGCGGATCGCATCGCGCAGCGGCTCGGGCTTCTCGTCGGCGCCCTCGAGTCCGAACACGATGCCGAGCGTCGACACGAACACCTCGCGCGCCGCGAACGCACCAACGATGCCGATCCCGATCTTCCAGTCGAACCCGAGCGGCGCGATCGCCGGCTCGATCGCGTGACCGATGCGCCCGCCGTAGCTGTGCTCGAGGCGCAACGCGGCCTCCTGCTCCTGGACGAGCTTCTTCGCCTCCTCCGTCTGCGCCTTCTCGGCGAGCGTGGTGAAGTCGGGTGATCCGGCGGGCAGCTCGCGCGGGAAGTACAGCAGCGCCCACAACGCGATCGAGCACGCGAGGATCACAGTGCCCGCCTCGCGCAGGAACATCCACGACTTCGTGCGCATCGAGCGCAGCACGTCGAAGCCGCGCGGTACGCGATACGGCGGCAGCTCGATCAGGAATGGCAACCGCTTGGCCTTGAGCTGCTTCACGGTCTTCGACATGACCCACGCGGCGCCGAGGGCGATCACCACGCTGAATAGATACATGCCGACCATCACGAGGCCCTGCTCGATCGCCGACCCCGGCAGCAGCGCCGCGATGACGAGCGTGTACACGGGCAGTCGCGCCGAACACGTCATTAGCGGGACGACCATCATGGTCAGGATGCGATCGCGCCGCCGCTCCATGGTGCGCGTCGCGAGGATTGCGGGAATCGCGCACGCGAACCCCGACAGCATCGGCACGAACGCACGGCCGTGCAGGTTCATCGAGCGCATCACGCGATCCATGAGGTACGCGATGCGCGCGAGGTAGCCGCAGTCCTCGAGGAACCCGAGGAACAGGAACAGCAACATGATCTGGGGCAGGAACACGATCACGCCGCCGACGCCCGCGATCACGCCATCGACGACGAAGTCGGTGAAGATGCCCTCGCCGAGCAGCGCCTTAACGCCCTCGCCGAGCCAGCCGAACACGGCCTCGATCCACCCGATCAGCGGATCGGCGCCCCAGAACAGCGACATGAACACGAGCGACATCACCGCCACGAACACGCCGAACCCGGCGACGCGATGGAGCAACACGCGGTCGATGCGTTGCGTGCGCCGGCGATCGACCGCGCGCTTTACGAGCGGCGGGATCGCGCGATCGAGGAAGCGCCAGCGCCCGAGGATGGCTTCGTCGTCGAGCGCGCGGGGATCGCGGGGGTCGGCCGGGGCATCGGTGGCGGTCGCGCCGCGGGCATGGGTGCCGGCACCAAGCTCGCGATCGACGACGGCCGTGCGGAGTCCATCGGGCACGTCGAGCTCGTCGTCATCGTCGCCCGTGCGCGGCTCGATGCACGTGAGCGCCCACAGCGCGAGCGCGCGATCGGCGTCGATCGCAGACACGCCGGTCGATGTGCCGGTCGATGTGCCGGTCGATGTGCCGGGCGATGCGCCGGTCGATGCGTCGGTCGATACGCCGGTCGGTGCGCCGTAGCGCGAGGTGAATGTCCACGGAGTGGGAAGTGCGGAGCGCACCGCCTCGACGTGCGCCTCCAGCGTGGGCGAGGGTGTCCAGCGCCAGATCGCGCGAGGCTCGCGCTTCGCGGCACGCTCGATCGCGGCGACGAGATCGACAAGGCCGTGCTTCGTGCACGCGGTGACCCCGATGACCTCGCAGCTGAACAGATCCGCGAGCGCGCGAGGCTCGGGAGTCGCTGTCTTCGCCTCGTCGATCATCGTCAGCGCGACGACGCAGCGTGCGCCGAGCTCCTGTAGCTGGAGCAGAAAGTAGCTCGAACGGGCGACGCTCGTCGCGTCGACGCACACGACGACGACATCGGGCACGGACGCACCGCCGAGACCGAGGATGCCATCGAGTGCGATCTGCTCCTCGGCGGAGCGCGCGTTGACGCTGTACGTGCCGGGGATGTCGTCGACGTCCGCGATTCCGCGGGAAAGCGCGAGCTCGCCGCGGCGCCTCTCGACGGTGATGCCCGGGTAGTTGGAGACCTTCGCGCTCGAGCCCGTCAGCGCGTTGAACAACGTCGTCTTGCCGACGTTCGGGTTGCCTGCGAGCACGACGCGGAGCCGGCGGGCCGGCGCTGCCGTCGGCTCCGATCCTCTCGCGCCGGTCGCACCGGATCCGGTCGCGCCGGTCGCGGCGGTCGCACTCTCGTGCGCCACGTTCGCACTCTCGCTCGCACTCTCGCTCGGCGCCGCCTCCGAGTCTCGGGACACGACATGGATGTGAGCCGCTTCATCGCGACGCAGCGACCACTGACCGCCGCGCACCTCGATCTGGATCGGATCGCCGAGCGGCGCGACCGTGACGACCTTCACGTCGACCCCGGCAACGAGACCCATCTCCATCAAGCGACGACGGAACGCACGCGGCCCGTCGACCTCGCGAACACGCGCAGAACGGCCGCGCGAGATCTCCGCGAGGGTGGTCATTTCAGACACCTAGCATTTTTGAAAATCGTTTTCAATCTAGGCGGTGAATCGCTATCAGGCTCAGAAGGTCGCCACGATTCACCGACCTGCTACATTCGAGCCCGAGGGTTTTCGATGGACAGTGCGCAGACCCTGCTGCTGAATCAGGGCTTCGAACCGATCAAGGTGATCTCGTGGCAGCGCGCGATCACGCTGCTTTTCCTCGGCAAGGTGGAAGTGCTCGAGGAGTACGGACGCGACATCAAGTCCGTGAACATCATCATCAAGGTGCCCGCGGTGGTGCGCTTGCTAAGGGCGTTCCGCCGGCACGCCCGGCCGGTGAAGTTCTCGCGCGTGAACATCTACGCGCGCGACAACTACAAGTGCCAGTACTGCGCGAAGAAGGCCTCGATCAGCGAGCTCACGTACGACCACGTCGTGCCGCGCTCGCAGGGCGGGCTGACCGAGTGGACGAACATCGTGACGTGCTGCTACCTGTGCAATCGCAAGAAGGGTGGCCGCACGCCGCGCGAGGCGGGCATGGCGCTGCTCGCGCATCCGACGCAACCGAACTGGGTGCCGGCCGTCGCGATCCGCATCTCGCTGCGCTCGATCCCCGACGCGTGGCGCGACTATCTGTACTGGACCGGCGAGCTCGACGCCGAACCTGCTGGCTAGATCAGGGGAACCGAGAACAGGGAACGAGAACGGCGCGTTGCGATTTTTCGGATCGGTTCTAAGCTCCGCGCCGTGCGGATCTGCTTCGTGTGTCTGGGCAACATCTGTCGCTCGCCGACGGCCGAGGGCGTGATGCGCGTTCTCGTGGAGAAGGCTGGACTCGCGGAGCGCGTGGTGCTCGATAGCGCGGGCACCGGCGCGTATCACGTCGGCGAAGCTCCGGATCCGCGCACCCGCGAGGCTGCCAAGCGGCGCGGCTACGCGCTCGAGCACCGCGCGTGGCAGTTCACAGCGAACGACTTCGCTCGCTTCGATCTCGTGCTCGCGATGGACGCGCAGAACCTGCGGCATCTGCGCGGGCTCGCACGGGGACGAGGTCACGATGTTCGCTTGTTTCGCAGCTTCGATCCGAGTGCGGGCGACGGAGCTGAGGTTCCGGACCCCTGGTACGGCGGCGAGGACGGCTTTCGCGAGGTGCTCGATCAGTGCGAGCGCGCGTGCGAAGGACTGGTCGCTTACGTGCGCGAGCAACTCGCCGAGCCCCGGGCGCCATGAAGTGGTACCAGGAGCTCGAAGCGACGCTCGGCAAGGTGACCCGCACGGAGCCGGTGCACGGCGGAAGCATCAACGACGTGTGTCGCATCACGCTCGCGGACAAGCGCATGGTGTTCGTGAAGACGCACGCTGCGCCGCCGCCGGGGATGTACGCGGCGGAGGCGCACGGGCTGACGTGGTTGCGTGCGGGACCGTTGCGCGTGCCGCGCGTGATCGCGGCGGCGGACTCGTATCTCGCGCTCGAGTGGATCGACTTCACGAAGACGATGCCGCACGAGGGACGCGTGCAGGAGGATTTCGGTCGCGGCCTCGCGCAGCTGCACCTGCTCGGAGCGCCGGCGTTCGGGCTCGATCGCGATAACTTCCTCGCGACGCTGGTGCAGGACAACACGCCCGCGCCGGACATCGTCACGTTCTTCGTCGAGCGGAGGTTGGCTCCCGTGTTCGAGCAGATCCGGCTCGCCGAAGGAATGCCCGATCTGCGTCGTGGACTCGACACGCTGCGCGCGCGCCCGGAGCTGTTCGGTCCGCCCGAGCCGCCGGCGCGACTACACGGCGATCTATGGACCGGCAACGTGGCCGTGAGCGAGGGCGAGCCCGTGATCTTCGATCCGGCCGTGTACGGAGGACATCGCGAGATCGATCTCGCGATGCTCGATCTGTTCGGCGGTCTTCGCGACCCCTGCGTCGACGCGTATCGCGAGGAGTCTCCGCTCGCCGACGGATGGCGCGCGCGCCTTCGACTGTGGCAGCTGTATCCGCTCGCGTGTCACGCCGTGCTGTTCGGCGGTGACTACGTCAAGCGAACGGCCGTCACGCTCGACGCGGTGCTCGGCTCGCGATAAGCCTCACGCATGGATCTCGCCGCTCGCGCCGTCGACGCTGCCCGGAGGCTCACTCGCAACGGTGAGGCGATCGACGAGCACCAGGTCGTCGTCGAGCGAGTGGCGTACGCGGCCACCGAGGCACGCGTGATCGCGGAGCTCGCGAACGTACCCGCGCAACAGGCGGACGCGGCGAAGGTCGCGATCGCAGAGCTGTCGGCAAGCATCGCGAGCCGGCTCGCACCGATCGCGCCGGCGCTCGAGATCGAGATCGTGCATCCATCGCAGGCGGACCTCGCGCCCGCCGTCGTGGAGGCCATCGGCTCCGCGGTGATCGCCAGCGAAGGTCGCCTCGCCTGGCCGCTCGAGGAGGTGCTCGAGCAAGTGCGGAGCAACGTACGCGCGTTCGCCGAGCGCGAGGTCGTTCCGCACGCCGAGCGCATTCACCACCACGACGAGCTCGTCCCCGAGCGCTTCATCGAGGAGATGGCGAAGCTCGGCTACTTCGGACTCTCGGTCCCCGAGAAGTACGGTGGTCACGAGCTTGGAAACCTCGCGATGATCCTCACCACCGAGGAGCTCTCCCGCGGATCGCTCGCCGCGGCGGGCTCGCTGATCACGCGCCCCGAGATCCTCGCGAAGGCGCTGCTCGCGGGCGGAACCGAGGAGCAGAAGCAGACGTGGCTCCCCAAGCTCGCGTCCGGCGAGATCATGGCCGCCATCTCGGTGACCGAGCCAAACGTTGGCTCGGATGTCGCGAGCGTGTCGTGCCGCGCTGCCAAGGTCGACGGCGGCTTCGAGATCACCGGCGCGAAGGCGTGGTGCACGTTCGCGGGACGCGCCGACGTGATCGCGCTCCTCGCGCGCACCGATGCGGATGCGAGCAAGGGTTCGCGCGGTCTGTCGCTGTTCATCGTCGACAAGCCGCGTTTCCTCGGCCATGACTTCACCGCTGCGCAGCCGAGCGGCGGTTCGCTGTCGGGCAAGGCCGATCGCACGCCCGGCTATCGCGGCATGCACTCGTTCACCCTGTCCTTCGATAAGTGGTTCGTCCCCGATGCCCAGCTTGTCGGCGGCCCGGAGGGGCTCGGTCGGGGGTTCGGCCTGCAGATGGCCGGCTTCGTCGCGGGACGACTCCAGACCGGCGGTCGTGCCTGTGGTGTGACGCAAGCCGCACTCGAGGCGACCGCCCGATACGTCGCCGAGCGTAAGCAGTTCGGCAAGCCCATCGGCGACTACGGCCTGACGCGTTATCACCTCGGACGGATGGCGAGCCGTCTCGTCGCCGCGCGCGCGATCACGTACACCGCCGCACGCGCGATGGATACCGACGAGAGAACTGCCGGCCCCTTGGCCGCGATGGCAAAGTTGTTTGCCTGTGATGTCGCGGTCGAGGTCACCCAACTCGGACAACTGCTCCATGGTGGTTGGGGGTACGCCGAGGAGTATCCGATCAGCCGCTACGTGGCCGACGCTCAGGTGCTTCCCATCTTCGAAGGTGTGAAGCCCATCCTCACGCTGAAGGTCATCGGGCGATCTCTGTTGGGCAGGTAGCTGTCGACGACAGGCTACCCCAAGCGTTACCCCAACCCGAATTCCATTTGTCGTCGAGCCCTTCTATGATGGCGGGCGATGACGAAGCTTTTCGCGTGGCTCGGGGCAGCCATGCTGATGGTGATCTGCGCGCCGCTCGATCTCGCGAACGCGCAAGCGAGCGAGCCACTCAAGCCGTACGTCGTGTTCGTTCTCGACACGTCGGGCTCGATGGTGAACACGGGGCCGTTCGAAGGCAACCCGACGGGCGCGGGCCCGCCGAGCTGCGGCGGCACCGACAACCGGCTCAATCACGCGAAGTGCGCGATCAACAACATCGCCAACTCGTATGGCGACATGGTTTTCGCGCTCGGTCGCTTCCGCGAGACACCGGGCGGCACCTTCACGACGACGTGCGACGGGAACGGCGACGGACAGGGCGGCGGTAACGATCAGTGCAGCACGGCCGGCGTCAATTGCGCGGCGTGCAACTGCAACGGGGTCGCGGGGTGTGGCGCGGCGTGTACCACTGACATGCGCAGCGACGCGCGGTTCCAGCTGCTGACGGGATTGATCGAAGGATCGAACGAGCTCGCCGGAATGCTGACCGACTTCTCGTGCAGCTCGTGTACGTTGCCCGCCGCGGGCACAGCACCGACGGCGATCAACGAGATCTGGGGCACCGGCAGCTGGACGCCGCTCGGCGGCGCGCTCCTCGGTGCTCATCGCTACTGGCAGGGGCAGCAGGCGACCGACGGCACGACGATCTGGCCGGCGGCCGTGGGCGCTGCGGGTGGCTACGACCCGATCCGCAACGATCCGCGCACCGACTTCCTCCCCGATGGCTGCGATCCGAATCCAGCGACGTGTGGTGTCGGCGCGAACCCGCCGTGTTGCACCACGCAATGCCGCCCGTACATCACGATCCTCCTCACCGACGGTGACGAGACGTGCGGTGGCAACGCGCCCGCCGCGGCGACGCAGGCGCTGAACAACACGATCCTCGACAGCCGCCGCTATCGCGTCGTCACCAAGGTGATCGGCATGGGCCTCACGCCTGGCGATCCCGACATCGAGGCGATCGCGCAGGCAGGTAGCCCGACGGGCAACGTGCCGGGTGTGTTCGAGGGCTTCTACGCATCCGACGAGGCGAGCCTCCAGCTCGCGATCTCGCAGATCCTCGACGACGCGATCCGCACCGAGACATGCAACAACGCCGACGACGATTGCGACAACATCGCCGACGAAGGCTTCTCCAAGGGCGCGTCGTGCTCGAACGGACGGCTCGGCGTGTGCCTCGTCAACGGCTCGACCGCGTGTCGCGCCGATGGTACCGGCGTCGAGTGCAGTGCGGGCATCGGCCCGACGCCCGCGATACCGCCGTCGACGCCCGCATGTCCCGGCTGCGGGTGCGGGGGTCGCGTGCTGAACCAGGCGTGCACCGTGGTCAACGCGGCGAACACGATCGTGAACGGGACGTGCCAGACCGGCGCGCCGCAGCTCGTGTGCATCCCGACCGCTGCAACCGGCCCGAACCCGGTGGATCCAACCGACAACGAGATCCCGACCGGCTGTAACAACCTCGACGACGACTGCGACGGCATTATCGACGAGAACGTGCCGGGCTGCTCGTGCACCGTACAGACCGAGGTCTGCGACGGCGCCGACAACGATTGCGACACGTTCGTCGACGAAGGAACGAATGTCCCGTGCAGCAACGGCACGTGTCCCGGCGTGCGCGTCTGCACCCCGACGCCGGGCTGCAATCCGTCGCCGACGTGCACCACCGGCAACTGCTGTCTGGCCGCCTGCAATGCCGATCCGGGCAGCCCCGAGATCTGCGACGGACTGGACAACAACTGTGACGGCAACGCCGACGGCTTCACCGAGGCGTGCTCGAACATGTTCTGCCCCGGTGGTACCTGCACCGGCGGAACCCCGCCGCACCAGCGCACGTGCGTCGGCGGCGTGCGCAACGGTCTGCGCTGCGATACCTCCCCGAACTTCAACCCGCAAAACAACCCGAAGGCCAAGCCCGGCTCGCCATGTGCGGCGCTCGGTGCGCAGTGCGTGTGCAATCCAGGCACGCGGAACTGTCCGCTCAACGGTCTCGGAATGTTCAGCGCGTGCGTCGCAGAGGTCGAGCCCGGCGTGGAGATCTGTAACAACCTCGACGACGATTGCGACGGCCTGGTCGACGAGACGCCGCCCCTCACGTGCACCACCGACGCGCAATGTCCGTCGATCACGCCGGACTGCGACAACCCGAGCGGCATGCCGAACATGGGTACGTGCCAGCCAGCGGACTGCTCGATCAACAGCTGCGGCGGTCAGTACCTCTGTGTCGCGGGCGTGCCGACGTGCACGCAACAGGCGGGTGTCGACGACACGTGCAACGGCGTCGACGAGGACTGCGACATGATGGTCGACGAGGGCTGGGAGTGCGCGGACCCGGACGGCGTGGACAACATCCCGGGCAACGCGGACGACTGCCCGTGCACCGAGGTCGGTCAGTGCAACGCGAGCGAGTCCTGCCAGAACGGATCTGTCGTGTGCATGGGCAACCCCGTCGCGCAGGAGAGCTGCAACTGCAACGACGACGATTGCGATGGCATGACCGACGAAGGCGCGTTGTGTGGCGCGGGCGCGTCGTGCGTGAACTGCCAGTGCGCGTTCGCGTGTAGCCCCGGCGAGTTCCCGTGCCCGATGGGCAAGCTGTGCAACGCGCAGAACTTCTGCGTGACCGATCCGTGCTTCGGCTTCACGTGCCCCGATGTGGTCGGCGACAAGCAGATCTGCCGGCCGAAGGCGAGCAACCCTGCCGACAAGGAGTGCGTGTCTGCATGTGATCCGTCGGTGATCCAGTGCGGCGGTCTCATCTGTTATCGCCCGACGGGTGAGTGCCGCCCCGACGACTGCACGACGTTCCCCGAGTACTGCGGTGCGACCGAGAACTGCATCAACGGAAACTGCGTCGGCAACCCGTGCAACGGTGTCGCGTGCGGTGCCGGCGAGTACTGCAACGGCGGCCAGTGTTTCGGCAGCTGCGCGAACGTCGATTGTCCCGACGGCCAGCGCTGTCGTCTCGGCACGTGTGAAGCGAACCCGTGTGAGAACGGATGTCCGTTCGGTCAGGCGTGCGACGACGCTTCCGGCGTGTGCGTGCCCGATCAGTGCAACATCGTCACGTGCCCGCAGGGACAGTGGTGCAACCCGAACAAGAACGGCGGCACGTGCGAGGACGATGCGTGCCAGATCTTCGACATCACGTGCGCCGAGGGCGAGGTCTGCAAAGGTGGCACGTGCTTCGACAGGAATGACTTCCTTCCCGACGCGGGCGTCGAGCAGTACGTGACGACCGGCGGTGGTGGTGGTTGCAGCACGTCGGGGGGCTCGAGCTCCGTGCTCGTCGGTCTCGGCCTCGTGTGGCTCCTCCGCCGCAGGCGGCGCGACACGTCACAGTGTGCCTCGACGGGAGGTGCGTCGTGATCGGCCGGCTCGTCTTCCTTGCTTCGATCGGCGCGATCGCGACGGCGAACCTGTCTTGCAACGTCAACGACTACTGTCTCAACTGCGCGACCGGTGACGCCGGCGATGGAGATGGCGGCGGTGACGATGCCGACCTCGGTGACGGCGGCGTCGACGATGGCGACACCGACGGTGGTTGCGTGAACACCGGCCCCGAGGTCTGCGACGATGAAGACAACGACTGCGACGGCAACGTCGATGAGGGGCAGCTCCCGCAGATCGGCGAGCTCTGCGACAACCAGATGGGCGAGTGCGCCGGTGGTGTGAAGGAGTGCACGAACGGCGTGGTCACGTGCACCAAGCCGGCGGTCCCCGAGATCTGCGACCTCAAGGACAACGACTGTAACGGCCTCACCGACGAGGGTGATCCGGGCGGCGGCGCGGTCTGCGGAACGAACACGGGTGAGTGCGTGGCTGGTGTCAACCGCTGCGTCACCGGCATGATTCAGTGCACCGGCGCCGTCGGTCCCGGCACCGAGACGTGTAACAACCGCGACGACGATTGCGACACGATGTTCGACGAGAACCTCGTGCTCGGTGCGTGCGTCCCTGGCGTCGACGGTCCCGTGCAGGGAAACGAGGGCGAGTGCAACCTCGGCATGCGCCAATGCATCGGCGGTGTGACGTCGTGTGTGGGTGCCGACTTTCCGACCTTCGAGCTGTGTGATGCAGCAGGGCTGGACCAGGACTGCGATGGCCTGCCGAACAACGGCTACAACACGGCTACCGATCCGCAGAACTGCGGTGGATGCGGCAATGTCTGCAACCTACCCAACGCGTTCGAGGGATGTGCGGGCGGCATGTGCACCGTCGTGGCGTGCGCGCCGAACTTCTTCAACAACGACAACAACCCTGCGAATGGCTGCGAGTTCGACTGCGGTCATCCATTCCTCGGCGCCGAGGTGTGCAACGGCATCGACGACGACTGCGACGGGCTCGTCGACGCGGCAGATCCCGATCTGACGGCGCCCATCGGTTTGTGCGACTCCGACGGTGCGTGCGCGACGCAGACGGTCCTGTCGTGCGACGGCATGCTCGGCTGGCGCTGCCACTACAACAACCCCAACGTACAGACGTCAGATCCGGACCGCACGCAGATCATTCCGGAGACGCGTTGCGATAGCGACATCGTCGCCGGCTCGCAGGCCGACAACGACTGCGACAACCGAATCGACGAGGCGCAGACGCTCGGTGCGGCATGCTCGAACGGAATGTCTGGCGACTGCCGCAACAGCGGTACGACGGTGTGCAACACCGCCGATCGCAACGGCCCCGCGGTCTGCAACTTCACGACGATCGGTCCGGGCATGTCGCTCGAGACGTGCGACGGCCGCGACAACAACTGCAACAACCAGGTCGACGAAGGCGCTGCGACCGGCAACCTCGCAGGTCAGAACTGGGTCACGGTCCCCGGCACGTCGGTGCAGATGATGAAGTACGAGGCGTCGCGTCCCGGCGCGACGATGGCCGACGCGGGCACGCTGCAGACGCACGTGTGCTCGCAGCCGTCGGTGTTGCCGTGGACCAACATCACGTACCCACAAGCGGTGGCGGCATGCGCCTCCGTGTCTGCGCGGCTCTGCACCGAGGCCGAGTGGCAGGACATGTGTATGCCGTCCACGACGTACCCGGTCGCGGGGCCGGGCACGGGGCTCACGGACTTCTCGTTCATCGAGGCCGAGGCCGTGACCAACGCGAACAACGTCACGATCGGTGGACGGACGTGGACCCGCCAGCAGCCGCTCGCGCTGAACGGCGTGACGGCGATGGCCGTGCCCGAGGCCGGATTCTCGCAGCTCGTTCCGGCGAACGCGGCGGCGCAGTCCGCACGCATGGACTATCCGCTCACGCTCGCGACGGGCACCGCTTACAACGTCTGGATGCGCATGCGCATGACGGGCGTGGGCGGTCTCACGAACGTGTTCCGCACGAACACCGCCCCCGTCGTGGGCGCGTCGGCGACATCCAATGCGGCGACGCAGGTCAACGATCTCGTCATCGTGTTCACGTATTCGACGCGCAACGGCACGCCCACGCACACACTGCAGGGCGGGTTCACCGAGATCTTCACGCGTGCGGTCGACGACGGAGCCACGGATAGCCGCCTGTCGGTTGCGTGGCGAACCGCGGCATCGGCCGGTGCGCAATCGTACCAAGCGTACGTTCCGCAGACCGGATCTGCCTCGATGACGGGCCTGCTCGTCCTGCGCGCGGGAGTGTTCAACACCAGCTTCATCCAGGGCGTCACGACGGCGGACAACAATGGCGGCAACTTCCCGAACCCGCCGGCCATCACCCCGGCGGTTCCGTCGCTGATCATCACGGTTGCAGGCTTCAACATCACGGCCGCGGCGGACATGGTGATCACGCCGCCGACCGGATGGACGGAGCAGTGGGAGGCTGCCGGCACGACGGCGCCCGAGCTGCAAACCGCAGCGACGTTCTCGTCGCGCACGATCGACCCGCCGGTGACCGCGATGAACCTCGCGACGAACAACACCACGTCCGGCACGATCGCGATCGGCGTAAACCGCGGCGCGTCGGCGTTCGTCGGTCTCGCGACCGGCGCCGGGCCGGCCGGGGCGAACGCTGCGTATGTCGGACCGTCGACGAACGACACGTGGGAGTGGGTGCCCGGACCGACGATCACGTCGGGCGGCTCGGCGGCGCATACGCTTAGCGTGTACGTCCGCGAGGATGGCCTGCTGATCGACACGATCGCGATCGCGCGTCAGGGCACGACGTCACCGACGTTCTCGGATGCGTGGGCGTACCAGAACAACCCGCGCACCGCACAGCCGCAGGTGTGCAACGGAGACGAGCTCGACACCGACGGAAACGCCGGCAACGGCGACCAGGACGCGATCCTGGCCACCGCTTCGCTCGGTATGTGCTTCGCGAATCACCCGGACGTCTCGGTCGCGGGCGATACGGACGCGTTTGACATGAGCGGTAACGTGAAGGAGTGGACCACCGCGCGCGTGGCCAACCAGAACCCGATCCGGGGTGGCTCGGCGAACAACGACGTCACCGGTCTGACCTGCAAGCTGAACTTCACGCTCGCCGACGACGACTTCTTCTTCCCGAACGTCGGCTTTAGGTGTTGTAGATAGCGCGTGGATCCGGGACACGAACGCTGCCCGCGCTGCTTGTTCCAGCAGCGTGTGTGTTTGTGCGCGTCGATCCCGATCGTGGAGACCCGGACCCGCGTCGTGATCGTTCGCCACCACCTCGAACGACATCGCTCCTCCAATACAGGCCGGATCGCTCACTTCGCACTTCCGAACAGCGTGATCGTGGACCACGGCGGGCAGCTCGGTCCAGCCGTGTTGCCGTCGCTGGTTGGCGCATGGCTTGTCTACCCGGCGGGCGAACCGACACTCGAGTCGCCCGTGCCAGCTCCGTCGCAGCTCGTCTTCCTCGATGCCACGTGGTCCCAGGCGCGGCGGATGTACCGCAAGCTCGGGGCCTTACGTGGACTTCCCATCCTGCGCCTCCCCGACGTTCCCGCGCCGGTGGGCCGGCTTCGGGAGTCACCCGAGCCCGGGTTCGTGTCGACGATCGAGGCGATCGCCCACGCGTTGCGGTTGTGCGAAGGCGAAGACGTCGCCACCCCGCTCGAGAAAGTGTTCCAGCTTGCAGTACGTCGTGCGGCTATGACAGGCCGGATGCTGGTTTCGTAGCCGGCTTTCTCGTACGCTGGGGTAGCCGTGGGTGCGTCGCGTCAAGGCCGCGCAGGGCTTCCAATCTCCGTCAAGCTCGTGGTCGTCACCTCGATCGTTGTCGCGATCGCAGTGGGGACCTCCGCGTGGTTCGGACAGCGCTCGCTCGCCGAGTTAACCGAAACCCAGCTCGCGATCCGCAAAGCGACGGGAGAGGACTCGATCGTCCGCGAGTCGGAGCTTGTCCTGCAGTCGGTCGCCTCGGCTGTCGCGACGCCGCTCGCGAACACCGCGTACCAGGACATCGTGCCCCTGCTCGACGCCGCGATCGCCGAGGACAAGAAGAGCGGCGACAACCGGATCCAGTGGCTCGTGGTCTCGGACGCGTCCAAGACGATCGTCGGCAAGTCCGGCGCCGCGCCCGACGAGGAGAAGCTGGCAGCGCTCGACCGCACGCTGAAGGACGGGATCGCGAACGGCGACATCTCGCACGCGAAGGCAGGCGCCGAGACCGACTGGGTATACGGGGCGCCCGTGCGCCTCGGCACGAGTGCGCTCGGAACGCTGCGCATGGGCGTGTCGACGGCGGGACTCGCGAAGGAGCTACAGACCACGCTCACCGAGTCCAAGGAGCGTGGTGCGGAGGCGCGCAACAAGATGTTGATGGTGTCGATCGCGGTGCTCGCGATCGGCATCGTGCTCGCCGCGCTCTACGGCGTCGCGCTCGCCAAACCGATCAAGGCGCTCACCGTCCAGGCGGCCCGCATCGCCGAGGGCGATCTGTCGAGCCGCGTCGACGACGACCGCGGCGACGAGCTCGGCAAGCTCGCAGCGACGTTTAACCTGATGTCGGGCGAGATCCAGCGGCTGCTCGTCGAGCAGGCGCAAAAGGCGTCGATGGAGAAGGAGCTCGAGCTCGCGCGTCAGGTGCAGCAGGCGATGCTCCCGCCACACTCCCTCGACCAACACGCGCACCTGAAGGTCGTCGGCTACTGCCAGCCCGCGTCGAGCTGCGGCGGCGACTGGTGGACGTATCGCAAGCTCTCGAGCGGAAAGATGCTCCTCGTCGTCGGCGATGCGACGGGCCACGGCATTCACTCGGCGATGATCGCGGCGACGGCGCGCGGCGCGGTCGAGGCGCTCTCGGGCATCGACGAGCGGTTGCTCACGCCGGAGCAAGTGCTGCGCGCGATCGACTCGGCGATCCGGCAGGTCGGCGAGCACAACGTGCTGATGACCGCGTTCGCTGCGGTGTTCGACTCCGTCAACGGCATCCTCCACTACGCGAACGCAGGGCAGAACTTCCCGTACGTGATCAAGCTCGGCCAGGATGGTGTGCTCGAGGACGCAAGCATCATCGCCGCGAGTGGCAACCCGCTCGGCGATCGCAACATCCAGGTCGAGATCCGTCGCGGCTCGCTACAGCTGCGCCCGGGTGATCTGTTCGTCTGCTTCACCGACGGTGTTGTCGAGCGCGCGAACAAGACGGGCAAGCTGTTCGGCGATCGCCGCCTGCGCAACACGCTTACCGGGCAGACGCTGCGCGATGGTGCCGGGCTCCTGCAGCTGCGCGATCGCCTCGTGAGCACGCTCGAAGGCTTCGGCGAGGGGGTCGCCGCCGAAGACGACATTACCTTCGTCATGTGTCAGTTCGACCCATCGGCCGACCGTCGCGCCTCGGCACGTCAGGGAGCCGCGTGAAACGTTCGATCTGGTTGGTTTGCACATTGGTGATGGTCCCAGCTCTCGCGTCGGCGCAGAGCCCCGCAGCGGTCGATGTCGCGGATCTTCCGCCGCTACCACCTACGTCCGAAGCGCCGTCGAGCTCGGCGACCCTGCTCGCCGCGTCCGCCGCCGACGAAGATGTTGTCGTCGGTGCCGCGAAGCGCGAGCAGACGCTCGGCAACGTCGCCTCCGCGGTCACGGTCATCACGGCGGATCGCATCCGGCGCTTTGGCTACCGCACCGTCGCCGAGGCGATCTCCGGCGTCGCGGGCATCTTCACGCAGGACAATCGCCTGACCACGCAGGTCGGCGTGCGCGGCGTGCAGATCGAAGGCGGCTTTAACAGCCGCATCCTGATCCTCGTCGACGGCGCGACGATCAATGAAGCGTGGGGCGCGTTCGCGGGCGTCGGCATCGACGGCCTCGTGTCGATCGACGACATCGCGCGCATCGAGGTCATCCGCGGCCCGGTCGGCGCCGTTTACGGCACGAACGCGTTCTTCGCGATCCTGAACATCGTCACGCGCGGCGTCGCAGAAGGTCAGAGCGCGTGGGGGCGCCTTGGCGTGAACTCCGTGTTCGGTGGCGTGGCGACGGCGGGGTTCGCGACCGGCTCGGTCGACCAGCAGATCCGCGGCTCTGTGATGTTCAACGAGCGCATCGGCGACACGACGTCGGTGCCGGAGATCGGCAGCGGCCTCGATGCCGATGGCGGACGCACGGTCATCGCCTCGCTCGTCGGCACGTACAACGGTTCGTTCGCGCAGCTGCGCGCGTATCGCGCGCGTCGCAACAACCCGTTCGGCCCGTACGATTCGGATCCCGGGCTCGAGCCTGCGTACGCGCTCTACAACTCCCAGGTGCTGCTCGAGGGCGGTCACTCGCGCGAGCTGTCCAAGCGGCTCACCGCATCCGTCCGCGTGTACGCCAGCGCGTATCGCTTCTTCGACGAGATCAACTACGCGGTGGACGATCAGTTCGTCGACTTCGGCGACGCGTTCACGGGCGGTGGTGAAGTCCGCGGTCGTTACGAGATCCTCGACGAGAACAAGCTCGGTGCGACACTCGGTGCCGAGGCGAACTACAACAAGACGGAGAGTCGTTCGTTCACCGTCGGCGACGAGGCCAACGCCGCGATCGTGCCGCTCGACTTCAACGTTGTCGGTACGTACGCCGAGCTCGACGGTGCGCCGGCGAAGTGGCTCGGCTTCACCGCGGGCGTTCGCTACGATCGCAACTCGGTCATCGACCAGCGCGTGTCGCCGCGCGGTGCGCTGTTCTTCGCAAAGGAAGAGCAGGTCGGCTTGAAGCTCCTCTACGCGGAGGGCTTCCGCAACCCGAGCGCGTTCGAGGGATTCTTCGAGGATAACGTCGACTTCTCGGCGAACCCGAACATCAAGAGCGAGTCGATCCGCAGCTTCGAGGCCGTGTTGTGGGCGCGACCCATCGCCGGCCTCTCGACGCGACTCTCCGGGTTCTACTGGACCACCGACAACGTCGTCGAGCAGCGCGAAGATCCAAACGACCCGGGGCTATTGCAGTTCCAGAACGTCGGGCAGTACATCACGCGTGGCATCGAGGCCGAGTTCACGTACCGCAATAGCGCGGGCTGGTACGCGTTCGGTGGAGCCGCGTTCGCGAGCGTCGGGTTTGGTGAAGAGGGTCAGGATATCGTGTTCGGGGACGTCATCAACGTGCCCGCGCTAACGGCGACCGGCGGAATCTCGACGCCCAAGCTCGGCGACTACGCGCACCTGTCAGTCGAGGGCCAGTACCTCAGCGAGCGCGCGACGCGCGACCCGATGGTCAAGAGCCCCGGGTGGCTCGGGCTCAACGCGGCGCTCTACGTACCAAACATCAAGAAGTTCGATGTCACGATCGGAGCACGCAACCTCTTGAACAAACGCGACCTCATGCCGGCACCCGGTGACTACGACTTGCACCCCGACGAGAACGATCCGACGATCACGACCGTGGTGCCGCGCGTTCCCGGCGAAGGACTCGAGCTCTTCGTGAAGGTGGGTTACACGTACTGATGCGGACGAAGGTATCCAACGCGTTGTTCGTCGCAGCGCTCGTAGCTGCGGCACCCGTGTGGGCACAACGTCCCGATCAGGGAGAAGACGAGAGCGCGGCACTCGTCGCGGAGGGTCGCGACGCGCTGAGGCGCGGCAAGCTCGACCAAGCTGCCTCGGCGCTCGACCAGTCGATCGCGCTCAACCCGCGCCGCGTCGAGGCGTACGTGCTGCGCTCCGCCGTGCACGCGGCGAAGAAGGAGTACACGCAAGGCATCGCGCTCATGCGCCGCGCGCAGCAACTATCGCCCAATGACGAGGAGGTGCTCACCGCGCTCGGCTCGCAGCTCGTGCTGGCGGGCGACACGCAGTCGGGCGTACCGATCCTCCAGGGCGTCACGCAGAAAAATGCGAGGCGCTACGACGCGCAGATCCTCCTGGGGCATCACTTCCACGGCACGGGCAAGTGGCCCGACGCGATCACGGCGTTCGAGGCGTACTTCCAATCGCGGCCGAACGAGCTCGCGCAGGAGGACCCGCGCCACAAGGTGGATCTCGCCGACAGCTATCTGCGATATCGCCAGCCCGACAAGGCGCTCGTGCTGTTTCGCTCCGCGGTCGATGCGCGCAAGGAGGATCTCCGCGCGCGCGTCGGCGTCGCGTGGGCGACCGCCGCGATCGACTGCAAGAAGGCGCGCAAGCTGCTCGAGGATCTCGAGGCGATCGCCGCGACGTACCCGGAGGTGTGGCTCGTCGACGGACAATGCGCGCTCGCGCTCGGCGACACGAACAGCGCGCTCGCGCTCGGCCGTCGGTATCTCGACAAGGCGGCAAAGGGAACCGCGGCAGGGCACGCGCTCGTCGGCGAAGCGCAGGCGACGCGCGGTAACCTCGCCGAGGCGCGCAAAGAGCTCGACAGGGCGCGCGAGCTCGAGCCGAACCGCCGCCGCTGGACGGTGCGCTTCGCGCACGTGCTGCGCCGCGCGAACGAGCCGAAGGCCGCGCTGCTCGCCCTGGAGAAACTCGGGGCGCCGGCGTCACCCGGCATCGATCCCGACTGGTGGAGCGAGCTCGGCGAGGCGTTGCTCGCGTCGAACGACGCGAAGGGCGCCGCGGAGCGGCTCGCGCTGGTGCTGCCGGAAATCCCCAACGACGCGCTGGTGCGTACTGTCGCGGGTGCGGCGCAGCTCATCACCGGCGACGCCGAGACCGCGATCAAGACGCTGTCGGAGGCGGAGGCGATCGCTACGAGTCCGCGTTCGCGCAAGCTGCTCGTGGACGCGCTCGGCGTGGTCGCCGTGGCGAAGCTGCAGGCCAACGACGCGGCGGGTGCAGAGCAGCTGCTGTCGCGCGCGGATTCGCTCGAAGGCTCGCCGCTCGTGTGGCGAAACCTCGGCGTCGCGCGGCTCGCGATCGGCAAACCCGCCGAGGCGATGGTCGTCCTCGACAAGGCGGTGAAGGCGGAGCCGAGCGGCATCATCGTCATGCTCGCCGCGCGCGCACACGCAGGTGCAAACGATCTCGCGGGCGCGCGTGCGCTGTACGAGCGTGCCGCGGGAATCGAGAAGGACGGCGTGATCGCCGTCGAGATCGCGCTCGACTGGACCGCGACCGAGCTCGCGGGTGGCGATCCGAACCTCGCGGTCGCGGCGCTCGAGAGGGTCGCGGCAGCGGCCGGCAAGGGACCGCTCGCCGCCCGTCATAAGGCAGCGCTCGCGACGGCGCGGCACGCCGCGGGACTCGTGGCACTTCGCGCGGGCAATGGAGCGAAAGCCGTCGAGCTGCTCAAGGCATCGGCCGCGGCGGATCCGCAGGTGTCGACGAAGTGTGACCTCGCGCTCGCGGCGGTCGTCGTCGGCGATCCGAACCCGGCGCTACAGGCGCTCAAGGCCGTGAGCGGACAAAGCTGTCCGTTCCCGCCGCCGGCCGACACGCAGGCCGCGCCGATCCTGGTGGCGTTTACCGAGGGCCGCAACGCGAAGCGCGCGGGCAAGGCGCTCGATCGCTTGACCGCCCTGGCGGGCAAGTCGAGCGGCCCTGCGGGTGTGTTGCTCAACACGGCGATCCGTGTGGTCGCTCTCGAAGCGGCGCAGGACGCGTATCGCGGAGGCACCACCGTACAGGCGCGCAAGTACCTCACGTCGGCGCGCAACGCGAGCTCGCGGGTCGGGACCGACGAGCTCGCGCACAACCTTGCGGTGCTCGACATCGCCGACGGCAACTACGACTCCGCGATCGCCCAGCTCGAGCGCCTCACCAACAAGATCCCAGAGGCGCTCGTCAACATCGGCATCGCGTACGAGCGCAAGGGCGATCCCGTGAAGGCGCTCGACGCGTGGCGACGCGCGAAGCGCGCGAACGTTCGCTACGGGCCACTCAACGACTGGATCGAATCGAAAGAACGCATCTACGGTGCCCCCGGAGGTGACAAGTGAAGCTGTTCGTCACCGTAGTCATCGTTCTCGCATTCGCGAGCGCGACAGCGTCTGCCCAGAACGTAACGGTCGGGCTGTTTGCGCCGAGCGCGCCGTTTCCGTCGACGGCTTCGCGCGTGGAGCTCGCGAACAAGCTCGGCGACCACCTCGGCAAGGCGCTCGGCGGAACGGGCTCGGGGCGCAACTATGCGCGCTCCGGTGACTACTCGAGTGCCGTCAAGAAGGGCGACATCACGGTCGCCGTCGTCGACGCGTCGTACCTCGCGATCGCGGGCGGAAACTACACGGTCCTCGCAGCAGCCGTGCGCGGCGGCGACACGACACCGGCGTGGCAGCTCGTCGCGCGGGGCGCCGATTCGATCGGCGCACTGAAGGGCAAGCGCGTGCTCGTGCCGAGCCTCGGCGGTCGCGAGACCGACTTCGTGGTCAACGTGTTGTTCGGCGGCGATGTCGCGAAGGACTACTTCGGCAAGATCGAGGCGGCGCCCGACACGGCGTCGACGCTCGCGGCGCTCGGTCTGGGCAAGGCCGACGCAGCGATCGTACCGGCCGGCGTCACGCTGCCGAGCGGTACGAGCAAGGTCGTCGCGCTCCCCTCGCTGACCGGTCCAGTGCTCGTCGCGTACGGCACGGTGAGCGCCCAGCAGAAGCAACAGCTCGCTGCGGCGGCGACGAGCTTCGCCGGCGATGGAACGATCAGCGGGTTCAAGAGCGCGGACGCCGACGCGGTTCGCAGCGTCGCGCGACGCTTCACCGTGCCCGTCAAGCGCGGACCTCACGTCACGCCGAACGTGCGACTCGTCGTCGGCGATCTCGTCGAAGGCCGCACGTTTTCGATCGAGCGCTCCAACGTCGCGGCGTTCGCGTCCGCTCCGGTGGTGCGATGAGTGACCCGAGCTCGCGAGGGTAATGATGATGCTAGCAACGACGATCGCGCCTCTGTTCGGCGCTCATGTCGCATATCTGCAAAAGGGCTACGAGGCTGCGATGGCGACGCACGGCTTCGACGCGATCATCTTGTGCAGCGGCAGCGCGCATTTGAAGAATCGCTTCGACGATCAGTCGTGGCCGCTCTCGCCGACACCTGCGTTTTCGCACTGGTGCCCGCTCGTCGAGGCCGATGCGTTCCTCGTCATTCGTGCGGCGACCAAGCCGATGCTCGTGCGCACGGTCGCCGATGACTTCTGGGAGACGTCTGCGCTTCCCGAGAGCGATCACTTCTGGCCCGCGTTCGACCTCGTCGAGGTCAAATCGGGTCTCGCCGGTGATGCGCTGCCGGGCGGGCGCGTCGCGGTAATCACGCGCGATCCGGGTACGTCGCCACCGGGCGCCGTGAATCCACCGGCGCTGATCACCGCGCTCGATCTGTTGCGCACGAAGAAGACGCCGTACGAGATCGAGTGCCTCGCCGTTGCGAGCGTGCGCGCCGCGAAGGGGCACAAACACGTCGCCGCAGTGTTCCAGTCGGGCACGCCGTCGGAGCTCGAGCTTCACCTCGCGTATCTGCAGGCGTCCGAGCAAGACGACGCGACGGCGCCCTACAAGAACATCGTCGCGCTGGGCCAGCACGCGGCCGTGCTGCACTACGTCGCGTACGAGCGCGCACATGTCGACGGGGACACGTCGTTCCTCATCGACGCGGGCGCGAAGGTCCTCGGGTACGGCAGCGACATCACGCGCACCCACGTCCGCGGCAAAAGCTCGGCGGCGAAGCGGTTCAAGGAGCTGCTCGCGCATATCGACGCACTCCAGCAGCAGATCTGCCGTGCCATCCGCCCGCACCTGTCGTACGAGGATCTGCACGACGAGGCGCATCGCATGCTCGCGAACTCGCTGCGCGATACAGGGATCGTACGCGGCGGCACGGACGAGTTGGTCGCACGCGGGATCACGCGTGCGCTGTTCCCGCACGGCCTCGGGCACTCGCTCGGCATCACGGTGCACGACGCGGGCATGAAGCCGCGCCCGCCGCGCCCCGAGAATCGCTTCCTCCGGACGACGTCGGTCATCGAGGTCGGTCAGGTGTTCACGATCGAACCCGGCGTCTACATCATCGACGCGCTGCTCGGCCCGCTCCAGGCCGACGATCGCCGCGAGCTTGTCGACTGGTCGGCGATCGCGGACCTGCGCCAGTTTGGTGGGATTCGTATCGAGGACAACATCCTCGTCGAGCCGGGCGGGATCCGGAACCTGACTCGCGAAGCGTTCGCGGCGTAGTAGAGTGCGCGCGATGCGCCCCCGTGTCATGGATCCGCGCGGCCCGGCCACGAGGTCAGGGCACATGGTCGTCTTCGCCTTCGTTGCACTCGTGGGATGTCAGCGCACCGAGGAGCGAAGGATCACGAAGGCGCAGGTCACCGACGTGCCGGCCAAGGTCGGCTCCGGATCGGCGACCGCGCAGATGCCGACAACGGTGGATCAGATCGCGGCGCCGCTCGACATCAAGAACCCGCCGATCGACGCGATCAAGACATCGTCGGGCCTCATCTACAAGAAGCTGTCGTCGGACGGTGCCACCGGCGAGGCGCCGAAGCGAAACGACACCGTATCGATCATCTACACGGGCTGGAGGCAGACGACGGGGGAGACGTTCTTCTCCAATCGCGGGCGACAGCCGATGCCGCTGCCGCTCGCGAACACCGCGGCCGGCTTCACGGAGGCGATGCAGCTGCTCCGGCAGGGTGAGAAGGCGATGCTCTGGCTGCCACCGTCGATCGGCTACAAGGGTGGGCCACCTCCGGGAACGCCGCCCGAGACGCTCGTGTACGAGGTCGAGATCGTCGCGATCCAGTCGGCGCCTCCGGTGCCGCCCGATCTCGCTGGACCCACGGGACCGAGCACGAAGCTGCCCAACGGCATCGTGTCGGCGATCGTGAAGCCGGGCACCGGCAAGGAGAAGCCAAAGCCGTGGGACACCGTCACGTTCAACTACTCCGCGTGGGACAAGGACGGGCGCATGTTCGACTCGACGGAGATGCGCAAGCGTGCGGCGACGGTGCCCGTGTACCGGCAATCGCCCGCGATGGAGGCGATGCTCGCGGCGATGCTGCCGGCGTCGCGCGTTCGGTTCTGGGTGCCCGCGCAGCTCATGCAAGGCGGCAAGATCGTCGCCGGCTTGCCGGAGGGACTGCTCGTTTACGAGCTCGAGCTGATGACGATCGCGAAGGGCAAGCAGCCGCCCGGGCCGCCGCCCGATGTCGCCGCACCGCCGGCGAACGCGCAGAAGACAGCGAAGGGCGTCGCCTACAAGTTCCTCAAGAAGGGGAAGGGCGGCGCGAAGCCATCCGAGAAGGACACGGTGAAGGTCGCGTACACGGGGTGGACCACCGACGGGCGGATGATCGACTCGTCCTTGATGAAGGGAGAGCCGGTGGAGTTCTCGCTGCAAGGTGTGATGACGGGATGGACCGATGGCATCCCGGTGATGTCGATCGGTGACAAGGCGCGGTTCTGGATCCCCGAGCAACTCGCGTACGCGAGCTCGCCCGGCAAGCCGCAGGGCATGCTCGTGTTCGACGTCGAGCTGATCGGCATAAAGCCGCTTCTCCTCGAGAGCCCCGACGGCGGCGATCCACACGGCGAAGCGCCGGCGCCACCGCCGCCGCCCGACGTCGCGTCGCCGCCCACCGACGCGAAGAAGTCACCGCTCGGCGTGTCGTACAAGATCTTGAAGGCGGTCCCCAACGCCGCGCGTCCCACACCCGACAGCACGATCAAGGTGCACTACCAGGGCTGGCAGACCGACGGGACGTACTTCGACGGTTCGCGCGCGAAGGGCGAGCCGTACATCACGTCGCTGCGCACCGTGGTCACCGGGTGGAAGGACGCATTCCCGCTGATCGGCGTCGGCGAGCAGGCGCGTCTGTGGATCCCTGCCGAGCTCGCGTATCCGAACGGTGGTGGACCCGCGGGCATGCTCGTATTCGACGTCGAGCTGATCGAGATCCTGTGAGCCTGCACCGCCCGTCGGTCCCCGACTCCGTGCGCGCCGCGTATGGGTGGTCCACGGCGGAGATCGAGCCGCT
This sequence comes from Kofleriaceae bacterium, assembly GCA_046160585.1. GTDB lineage: Bacteria > Myxococcota_A > Polyangia > Haliangiales > Haliangiaceae > JABFXX01. The sequence continues at coordinate 137,986 of JBJXGN010000278.1, read as the reverse complement.
CGCGGGTGGCCTCATCAACGCGACGTTTCGCGTGAGCCTCGGTGGCGAACCTCATGCTGTCGTGCAGCGCCTGCATCCGATCTTCGGCGCACGCGTCAACGAGGACCTCGATGCGGTCACGGCGCACGTCGCCGCGAAGGGACTCCCCACGCCCCGGCTCGTACGCACGCTCGACGGCGCGCGATGGGTGGACGCCGACGGACCGTCGGTGTGGCGCGCTCTGACCTGGGTCGAAGGGACGACGATCCATCGCGTTCCCGGTCCGGCGTGGGCCGAGGCGGGGGGCGAGCTCGTCGGACGCTTTCATCGCGCGGTCGCGGATCTCTCGTACGACTACGCGTTCGCGCGCGCGGGAGTACACGACACCGCAGCACACCTCGCACGGTTGCACGAGCGCGCGACGGGGCAGGGCGAGCCCGCGTGGATCGATCTCGCGAACGAGATCCTCGACGGTGCGCGTGCGCTCCCTGCGCTGCCGGACACCCGGCGCCGTCACTGTCACGGTGATCTCAAGATCTCGAACTTGCTGTTCCGCGATCCGCCACCGACCGGGTATTGCCTGATCGATCTCGACACGCTCGGGCAGGGCACGATGGCGTTCGAGCTCGGCGATGCGATGCGCTCGTGGTGCAACCCGCGCGGCGAGGATGCGGGCTCGGTCACGTTCGACCTCGCGATCTTCAGCGGTGCGATGCGAGGGTTCCGCGGCGTCGCCGGCGAGCTCCTATCCGACGACGAACGCCGCGCGATCGTGATCGGCCTCGAGACCGTGTGCTTCGAGCTCGCGGCGCGCTTCTGCGTCGACGTGTTCGCCGACAGTTACTTCGGCTGGGATCCGGCGCGCTTCGCGTCGCGCCGCGAGCACAACCTCGTACGTGCGCGGGGGCAGCTGGCGCTCGGAACGGCCGTGCGCGCATCCCGCGCCGAGGCGCTCGACGTGGTCCTCGGGGGCTAGCGACCTCGCGTAGCCACTACCCGAAAGCGACCTGATCACCGTTACCCGAGGGTCGAGTACCTCTGCATGACGCTGCAGAACCACGATGTCGAACGCTTGGCGCGATGCCTCGGCGGCGTACCCGTCCTCAGCTGCGCGTGGGGTAGCGTGGCTGCGATGATCGGGCTCGTTCGTGGCGATGTGGTGGTGGCGGTCAACGGTGTGAAGACACCCGACGAGATGGCGTTCAACTACGCGCGCTCGCTGCGCGACGATCGGCTCGAGCTCGAGGTCGTCCGCGATGGCCAAACGCTCCGCTTCCACGTCGGACGCGAGCGGCTACGCGGCTTCGATCCGATGTTCGTGCGCGATGAGGTCGTCGCGATGCGCTTCGACGTGTCTCCTTAGAGTTCTCTCGTGCGCTCGAGGCGGGCCTCGGGGACAGCCAGTCCGGCTGGGGCCATCGGCCCGACCACGTGACCGCTTCAAGCGTTTGCGCGGGCTTGCGCTCGGTGTGGACGTTTTCGCGTTGAGTGCGGCCGCAAGGACTCGCCAGTCCGACGATCCGGTTAGCGCAGACCATCGTAAACACTACGCGGCGACCATCGGATGCGCTCTAATCCGCCAATGTCGTTTCGTCGGTCGGCCGTGGTGGCCGGCACCTTGGTGGCGCTGACCGCCACCGCGTCGGCCGTGATCCCACGTCCTCCCTTGGCCACCCGCCCGGCCGCCGAGCATCTCACCGCGATGCCATCCGCCAACCTCGGCAAGCCGCTGCGTACGGCGATCGGGATGCGGTACCGGCCGCAGTCGACGCCCGCATGGACCGCGTTTCGAGCGCAGGCCGGCGGCCGGTGGAACGCGTCGTGGGACCGCGCGACCGGCGTTCCCTCGCGGATCTGGGGGTCGGGCATCGCGACGCCCGGCGTGATCTCGTCGGCGCCGACCGCGGAGCAGACCGCGCGCCGGCTGCTCGCAGATCATCTCGCACTGCTCGCACCAGGTGCGTCGGCGTCGGACTTCGTGCTCGCGAGCAATCACCTCGCGAACGGGGTCCGCTCCGTCGGCTTCGTGCAGCGCGCGGGTGGTGTCGCCGTCGTCGGCGGGCAGGTCAGCTTCCGGTTCAAGCGCGATCGCCTGGTCGCGATCGGCAGCGAGGCGTTGCCGAACGTCACGTATGCGAAGCCGCGCGCGCGCCTCGCTCGCGCCGCCCTCGCGTCGCGTGTCACGCCGTCGCTGCGTACGGCGCTCGCGATGCCGACCGCGCCGGTGAGCGCCGCGGGCGACGAGGTCGTGTTGCCGCTCGTCGGCGACGATGCGGTACTCGCATATCGCCTCGCGCGGCCGATCACCATCGACGGTGGCGTCGACGGTCGCTACCTAGGCTACGCGGACGCCGCGACGGGCGAGCTGCTCGCGGTGAAGCAGATGAACGCCTACGCGACCGGCACGCTGCTGTACAAGACCGTCGATCGGCACCCCGGCAACGCGCGCGTGGATCGTCCCGCGGCGCGCACGCACGTCACGATCGCCGGCGCGACGGTGACCACGACGATGTCCGGTGGCGTCTCGTGGTCTCCGGACACGCCGCAGACGCTAACGACGGCGGTAACCGGTGACCTCGTGAAGGTCGTCAACAAGGTGGGCACGGAAGCGCTGCCCGCCATCGCCGAGCTGTCGATCGCGCCCGACGGTGCCGCGGTGTGGGACGCGTCTGCGACCGAACACGACGATGCGCAGATCAACGTCTTCATCGCGACGAACATCGTGAAGGACTTCGTCGCGCGCGAGCTCGATCCGGATATGCCGCTCGTGAGCATGCAGCTGATCGCGAACGTGAACATCGGGCAGGAGTGCAACGCGTTCTGGGACGGCAAGACGATCAACTTCCTCCAGTCGTCCGACAAGTGTCAGAACACGGGCCTCGTGACGGACGTCGTGTTCCACGAGTTCGGCCACGCGTTGCACCAGAATCAAATCATCGCGGGCGTCGGCGCGTTCGACGGCGCGATGTCGGAGGGTGCCTCCGACTTCCTCGCGGCCATCATCAGCAACGACTCCGGCATGGGCCGCGGCTTTCGCTACAGCGACAACCCGCTGCGCGAGATCGATCCGCCCGACAAGGAGTACCGCTGGCCCGAGGACGTCAAGGAGATCCACTACACCGGCCAGATCTACGCGGGCGCGCTGTGGGATCTGCGCAAGGACCTCGCCGCGACGCTCGGCGAGGCGGAGGGGAACCGCATCGTCAACAAGCTGTTCGTCGCCACGCTGCGGCGCGCGACGAACATCCCGTCGTCGCTGATCGAGGTGCTCGTCGAGGATGACGACGATGGCGATCTCGAGAACGGCACACCGAACGAATGCGCGATCCGCAGCGCGTTCGGCGCACACGGACTGCGCACGGTCGCAGGAACCATCATCGCGCCCGGTGCACTCGACAACCGCGCGCTATCGACCCTCGTGAAGGTCGACGTGACGGGGCTGTCCACGCGCTGCGGCTCCGACGAGATCGAGTCGGTCACTGTCGACTGGCGGCCGTCGAATCAGCCGACGCCCGCGGCCGGCAGCGACCTGGCAACCGAATCGGCGCCGGGTCACTTCTGGGTGCAGCTTCCGCTCGCCATCGACGGCAAGGTGCTCTACCGCGCCCGCGTGAAGTTCACCGATGGGTCGAACTTCACGCTCGCCGACAACCTCGCCGATCCGTACTACGAGCTGTATCAAGGAGAGACCATCCCGCTGTACTGCACCGACTTCGAGAACGAGAACCCGTTCCAGAACGGTTGGATCACGGGCGCGGGTGACAACACCACGTCGATCTGGGAGTGGGGTCCAAATCGCGGCGGCGCCACCGATCCTCCGGTGGCCTACTCCGGCACACGCATGCTCGGTCAGAACCTCGGCGGCGACTACGAGCCGGCGACGACCACGTGGATCAAGATGCCGTCGATCGACGTCGGTCGCTGGACCGATGTCCACCTCCAGTACCGCCGGTGGCTCGCCGTCGAGGATTCGCACTTCGACAAGGCGAAGATCGCCGTCAACGGCAAGCAGGTCTGGACGAACTTCACGGCCGACGACGGCGACGGCTCCGCGACGCACCACATCGATCGCGAGTGGCGCTTCCACGACGTGTTGCTCTCGGGCTGGTCGCCATCGCGCAACCTGCAGGTCAGCTGGGAGCTCACGTCCGACATGGGTCTTCACCTCGGTGGCTGGCAGCTCGACGACGTGTGCATCGTCGCGAACGTCAACTCCGTCTGTGGTGACGGCGTCCGCACACCCACGGAGGGCTGCGACCTCGGCCCCGCGAACTCCGACAAGCCGGACAGCGAGTGCCGTACATTCTGCCTCAAGGCAACCTGCGGCGACGGCATCCTCGACTCCGACGAGGAGTGCGACCACGGCCCCGGCGACAACCGCTGCAGCGCGCAGTGCACCGACATCGACCTTCCGACCCTCGGCGGTTGCTGCTCGACGGGAGGTGGCTCGGGCGGCTCGCTCGCGCTGGGCGCCCTCGTCGCGGGCCTCGTTCTCCGGCGGCGGCGGCGACGCTGATGCGCTGGTGACTCGCCCTGGCACCGGTCGGCGAGATCGGTGCACGTGCCAGCTTCACGGGTGTAGCGTACGATCCGCCCGGTGACATATTCGATCGTCGGCGTCGATCTCCAGACCGCGCAGGTCGGCGGCGCCGGTGAATCGTGTGTTGGGACGCTTCCGGTCCGGGTCATCTACGGCGTCGTTCCGGGCAAGGGCGCCGTGCACGCGCAGGCACGGCTCGGCGCGCGCGGCAAGGACACCGCGGTGATGATGCTCGACGACGGCGCGGTGCCGGCCGACATCATCGCGACGATCACGATGACGAGCTTCGATGCGGACGCGGCGTCGCGCCAGTACGGCATCGTCGACGTGCATGGCAACGCGGCGGGCTTCACCGGCTCGCAGAACGGCGCGTACGCCGGCGACGTGCAGGGGACACACCGCACGTTCGTCTATTCGGTGCAGGGCAACATCCTCACTTCAGAGTGAAGAGCGGCTACTGGGACGAAGACTCGCAAATCATGCTCGTTCTGCCTGCGCGTGAGCGTGTGGTGCGCGCGGACTTCCTCGTCATGGGGCGACCCGGCGTCGATGGGATCGAGTTCGGCTACCGACGCGGGAAGACCGGCATCTGGGCTTTCTACCCGATGGAGGACAGGTTCGTCCGTGTCGCGACGACGACGGCCGACCTGATCGACCGCTACACGTCCGGTCGAATTAACCCTGATCCTGTGCTGCACGGACACCGCGTGGTCTGCATCGACGTGGGCCAGGCGCGGTGTGGTACGCGGGGACATGAAGCTTGTCGGACGCAGTAGCTCGCTGTTCACCCGCGTGGCGTTGATCTTCGCCCACGAGGTCGACGTGAAGCTCGAGCTCGACGTGATTCGTGACATGACATCAGTCGATCCGGCGACGTTCGGCGGTCATCCGGCGCTCAAGCTGCCGCTGTTGCTGCGAGACGATGGCTCGATCGTCGTCGGCACCGAGAACATCTGTCGCGTGCTCGCCGAGAGTGGGACGCACAAGCGGATCGTGTGGCCCGAGGACGTGCGCGACGATCTCGGCCGCAACGCGCAGGAGATGATCGAGCACGCGATGGCCGCGCAGGTGCAGTGGGTAATGGGCACGATGGTCGGCAAGCTCGACGGGGCGCACCCGTTCTTCGCGAAGGGACGGGCCGGCTTCGAGGGTGCGTTGCGCTGGCTCGACGCACATGTCGACCGCGTGGTGGCGGCGCTGCCCGAGCGAGACGCGAGCGTGTTCGAGATCGAGCTGTTCTGTCTCGTCGAGCACCTCGTGTTTCGCGCGTCGCTGCCGGTCGCGCCGTATCCCGCGCTCGTCGCATTCGCGAACGCGTGGGGCCAGCGTGCGAGCGCGGGAGCGACGGCGTTTCGGTTCGACGCGTAGCCCGCGCTCGTGGTGTTCACCGTCGTCGTCTCGATAGCGCAGCCTGGTGGAGCCTGTTCTCGGGGGTGGTTGGCTGCGTGGATTGGACCTGTCCGGGATTCGCCTCAAGCGCCAGGCTGCGGGAGGGGCGAGGCAGCAGGAGCGCACTTCGGCGCTTGGACGTCGGAGCTTCGTCGAGCTCGACACGGGTGAACGCTCGACTTGCCGCGTCGCGGTGCGAGAAGGCATGCGACGCCGGGGGCGCGTCCAGAGCAAGCACGTGCAAGCCGAGGCGAGTGAGGTCGTGGCAAGCTTCCGCGCATGGCGGACGGCGCGCACGATTGGTCCGAAGCGGTCGCACATCTGCGCGGCGTGGACACGAAGCTCGGCGAGCTGATCGATAAGCATGGTCACCCGACGATCACGCCGGGGCGCGATCCGGTGCATTCCCTCGCGCGTGCGATCGTGGGGCAACAGCTGTCGGGGAAGGCTGCGGACACGATCTGGGGACGGTTCCTCGACATCTACCCGAAGCGCGCGTTTCCGACGCCGGCGAAGATCCTCGCGACGCCCGACGAGAAGCTGCGCGGGGCAGGGTTGTCGGGCGCGAAGGCGGCGTCGATCAAAGACCTTGCGAGGCATGTTGTCGAGAAGAAGCTCGTGCCGTCACAGCTGGCGGCGCTGACCAACGCGGAGATCCTGGCGGCGCTATTGCCGGTGAGAGGCATCGGACCTTGGTCGGTGGACATGTTCCTGATGTTCACGCTCGCGCGGCCGGACGTGCTGCCTGTCGGGGACCTGGGGATTCGCAAGGGAATGCAGAAGCACTTTCGGTTACGGAAACTCCCCGAGGCGAAGAAAATGATCGCGCTGGCGGCACCGTGGCAGCCGTTCCGCACGGTGGGGTCCTGGTACATGTGGCGGCTGCTCGAAACGTGAGCATCAGCCGCCGGGAGCCGCCGGGGTCCTCGGGTTGTTCCGGGGAGCCGCCGGGTTTCCCGGGGTGTCCTTGGGAGCCGTTCCCGTGGTTTCCCCAGGAGCCGGGGTCCCCGGGGTGTCCCCGGGTGTGTGAGGTGTCCCGGGGAGCTGGGGTCCCCGAGGTGTCCCCGGGTGTGTGAGGTGTCCCCGGGAGCCGGGCCCGGGGTGTCCCCGGGTGTGTGAGGTGTCCCCGGGAGCCGGGGTCCCCGGGGTGTCCCCGGGTGTGTGATAGTCGACGGAGATGGAACTCTCGCCGGGGTACCGCGATAGCGCGACGACGGCGGTGAACACCGGTGACGTCGTCGCCGGCATGTACGTCGTTCGCGAGGAGGTCGCGCGGACGGATACAGGCGTCGTGTTCGAGGCGCGCGACATGATGCTCGACCGTGCGGTCGCGCTGAAGCTGGCGTGGCGCGATCCAGACGTGCCGTCGATGATCCTCGAGGCGCGGAGGTGCGCGCTCGTGAAGGATCCGAGCTCGGTGGCGATCTTCGCGATGGGCCGGCACGACGGGGTCGAGTTTGTCGTCGGCGAGCGCGTGAACGGGACGATCCTGTGCGAGTACCTGGAGGCGAGCCCGCCGCTCGTCGTGGAGAGCTACCTCGCGAAGCTGCACACGGTGTATTCAGCGGTGACGCGCGCACACGATTGCGGCATCGCGATCGGCGAGATCAGCGGCGCGACGATGCTCGTGACGACCGACGATCGGCTGGTGCTCGGGCGGCTCTCGCTGAGCCAGGTACCGGCGTTCGGTCCGCTCGGGCAGCTGCGCGCCCCCGAGGTCGTGCGTGGAGACGTCGAGGCGACGGACCCGACGGCGGCAGAGGCCATCGATCTGTATGGCATGGGCTGCATTGCGATCGAGCTCGCGCGCGGGACCCCGCCGTTCGCCGGGGACGATCCGCAGGCGGAGCTTCGCGGACACGCGCACCAGCCGCCGCCGCGACTCGCAGATCTGCGGCCGGACCTGCCGGTGGATCTGTCGGATCTCGTCGAGTGGTGCCTCGCGAAACATCCGGTGCAGCGACCGCCCAGCGCGGGGGAGGTGTTGCTACAGCTCGACTCGATCATCGATCGACACGGGACGCACTCGCGCACGGTGCGCGTGCTGATCGTCGACGACGACACGGCGCGTGCGCGGTGGATGTGGAGCCTCGCGCGGCGCGCGTATTCGTCGGCGCACGTCGAGATCGCGAGCGAGGGCACGGACGCCGCGCACAAGCTCAATCGCGATCACCCGGACATCGTGTTCGTCGATGCGCAGCTGCGCGGCGTGATGAACGCGCTCGAGCTGTGCATGTACGCGCGCGGGCTCGAGAGCGAGGCAGGGCTGATGATCGTGGTCGGTGAGGTCAACGCCCGCGATCGGGCGATGTTCGCCGAGAACATCCAATTCATTCCCGAGGACGGCCAGCTCGCGGCGACGATCCTCGATCGCGTGCGCGATGTCGCAACGCAGCCGCCGCGCCGCCGACGGACACGCATCACCGTGTCCGGTTAGCGTACAGTCGCGTCATGCGACGGTGGCTAGTTCTCCTTGTACTCGCGAGCGCGTGCGGCGACGACGGCGGCATGCCGAGCAAGACGGCGTACTTCGATCTCGACGGAGAGCTCGCGGGAAGCGAGTCGTACTGGAACCTCCCGTTCCCGTCGGACCTGCGGCTGCGGGCGAATGGCAGCCCCGATCTCGACGCGTTTCCCAACCCGCGCAACGTTCCGATCCTGCGGGCGCTGCTGTCCGTCGCCGACGAGCGCCGCGGGTGGCCGACGATGCCGATCGCGTTCGTGCGCTTCACGGCGCCCGTACCGCCGCGCGTGATCACCGAGGTCATCGCCGCGGACGACGATGCGGCCGTGCTGATCGACATCGATCCGACGTCCCCGGAGGTCGGCACGCGGTTCCCGATCGTCGCCCAGACGCTCGCGAAGGATCCGTATGTCCCCGACGACGTCGTCGTGTTCGCACCGCGCCCCGGGATCGTGCTGCGCGCGAACACGCGCTACGCGTACGTGATCCGTCAGGGGTTCGCACCGGGCTTCGAGCCGGCCCCCGCGTTCGCGGAGCTCGCGGCGGGCAAGTCACCGAGCGGTGCGCGGGGTGCGGCCGCGAAGACGCTGTACGAGCCGCTGTGGTCTGCGCTCGACGGCGCCGGCATCGACAAGGACGACGCGCTCGTCGCGACGGTGTTCACCACGGGCGATGAAGTGGCGCGGCTGCGCGCGCGCTCCGAGGCGGTGCGCGCCGCGGAGGATCTCGCGATCGAGAACCTCACGCTCGTCGGACCGAGTGGCGGCGCGGGCTACGAAGGCTTTTGCGCGCTCACCGGGACGATCGCGATGCCGCAGTACCAGAAGGGCGAGCCTCCGTTTGACTCCGAAGGGCGCTTCGTCCTCGATGCGAATGACGCTCCGATGAAGCAGAGCGTCGCCACCATCCCACTCGCGATCACGATCCCGAAGGGCACGATGCCGGCCGACGGCTGGCCGCTCTATCAATGGATCCACGGCTCGGGTGGCGCGTCGATCTCGCTCGTCGATCGCGGTCGCGTCGCCGTCACGGATGGCGATCCCGAGCCCGGCAAGGGCCCCGGCTACGTCGTCGCACAGCACGGCATCGCGGCCGTGACGTCGGCGATGCCCGTGAATCCGGAGCGCCTGCCAAACGCGTCGGACTACGCGTACCTGAACATCAACAACCTGTCGGCGTTTCCGTACACCTTCCAACAAGGTGTGATCGAGCAACGCTTGCTTCTCGACGCGATGCTCGAGCTCCAGATTCCACAAGCGACGCTCGGCGCGTGTGGCGCGATCGCGACTGGCGCCGTGCACCGCTTCGACGGCGCGAAGGTCGTCGCCGGTGGTCAGTCGATGGGCGGCATGTACACGAACATGACCGCACCGATCGAGCCGCGGTGGACGGCGCTCGTTCCGACGGGCGCCGGCGGCTTCTGGAACTTCATGATCCTCGAGACCATGCTCGTGCCCGGCGCGCGCTCGCTCCTCGGCACCGCACTCGGCATCGACGACGAGCAGCTCGTGTTTGCCCACCCCGCGCTCGCGGTGCTCGGCCTCGGCTGGGAAGCCGCGGAGCCGATCGCGTTCATGAACCGCATCAACGCGCGCCGGCTGCCATCGGTCGGAGCGCGCGACATCTACCAGTCGGTGCCGAAGGACGACGAGAACTTCACGACATCCGTCTACGACGCGGCGGTGCTCTCGACGCGCAACCAGCAGGCGGGCACCGTCGTGTGGCCCGAGCTCCAGACGGCGCTCGGGCTCGACGACCTCGACGGTCTCGCGGCGTATCCCGTGAAGGGAAACCTCGACGGTGCGACGCGTGTCGCCGTGCAGTTCGAAGGCGACGGCATCGAGGATCCGCACTACATCTTCCAGCAGCTCGACGAGGTGAAGCACCAATATGGCTGCTTCTTGTTCACGCACCTGCGCGACGGTGTCGCGACAGTCCCCGCACCCGGCGCTCTGACCGATCCATGCGAGTAGCGCGCGACGTTACTCCATCGTGTCCAGCGGGTCGTTGCTGGCCGCGAGTCCGACCTGGAGCTTGACGAACGCGGTCGCGCGGACCTGCGCGTTCTGCACGACGATCGACTTCAGCACAGTTGTCAGGCACTTCTGTACGGCGGCGGAATCGACCGCGAGCTCGAGCTTGCTCACCTTGCCGCGCCAGTCGGTGACGATCCACGCGAATGCGGTGCTCTTCCACTTTGCTACCTCGGCGCACTTGAGCAGCGCCGGCTCCACCTTGACGATCGCGGAACGAACGAACGGCTCCGTCATGGTGCCGCTGGGATCGAGCACCTCGATGACCGGCAGGTTCACGCGGATGGGCTTGCCGTCGGGCTTCGGTGGTTGTGGCGCGGGATCCGGCGGTTTGATCGACGCAGGCGCAGGCGCGTCGGGCTTCGGCTTCGCGGGCGCGGGCTTCGGCGCCGTAAGCGCTGGTTTGGGTTGTGCCATCGCCGTGGCGGTCATCGCGAGGAGAGCCAGTCCGGTCTTGGTCAACACCCGCTGATCGTAAACGACGCGCGAAAGTTTGCACCTGCGCTCTGCGACATCCGTCCTCGTCGCACGCAGCGTCAGCGTACGCGCGAGCTCGGAGTACTGCGGCTGGCCCGCGACCACGTCGACGGAGCTATTCGGCCAGCGTCGGCTGCAGCTCGGTCATGAACTCCCACGATGACGTGCGCCACAGCGCGTTGTAGCGAAGGAAGCGGCTGAACTGCTCGTGATCGTCGCCTCGGGTCCAGCGCGTCTGCCAGTAGTCCACACCGTGCGCCTCGACCTGGCTCTCTCCGAGACCGGGGCCCGCATTGAACCACACCGTGCTCCAGAAGAAGCGTGCTTCGGGGGCGACGTCCGCCCATGCCGTCCCCTCGTCGGCGATCTTCGCGGCGGCAAGATCGCGCGACCAGGCGAACATCGCGGCATTGAGCTCGATGCCTTGCTCGATCGTGTCGACCCAGATTGTCGTGTACGGCTCGTTCCTTTCGTTGATGCCGCTGATGTGGCGGTTGGTGTCGGCGACGAGCGCGCGTAGCGTGGGGGAGAGCCATGGTCCGACGGCGGTCGCGTTCGCAACGATCGAATCCGTTCCGAGATGGTTCCAGCCGTTAATGTAGAAGTCGGCGCTCGGGTCCGAGTCGGCCTGGTTGGCGGCGAGGAGGGTGAAGCCGCCCTCGCTGATAAAGTTCGTCGCGATCTCGGCCTGCGTGAAGCGGAACGCCGCACCACGTGCTTGTGCGCGCTGGTTTATCGCGGTGGTGATCACCGGTAGCGCCGCCGTGAAACGCTCCTCGGCGATGTTCGAGTCGTTGAACAGACCCGTGTACCGACGAGGGCGAAGTCCGTACTTCGTGCGCAGGCGCGTCGACAGCGCGTCTGCCGCCGCGTCGGCCTTACCGGACTCGAACGACTCGTCACCAGCGCCAATTCCATCACCGCCGATCGCCTCGTCCTGTGCGTCGAGCGCACAACTGGCAATCATTGGAAGTAGTGTCGTGATGGTGATTAGATGGCGCATGGACGATGCGGTGAGCACGCGTCGTGCCGCGCGTCGAATTTCGGCGGAGCCAACACATTGCCATCGATCGCCGCGAAACCCCGATGTGCGCCGCCCGCTCGGCCACTTCGTACACTGGGGTCAGCTGACCCTACAGCGTCATCAAAGTTGCACCCGCGGCAACCAGCGCTGCACCGACCAACTCCGAGCGACGCGGCCGCTCGCCGATCATGAAGGCGAGCGCGGCCGCGAATAACACCGACGTGTTGCGCAGCGTCAACACGTAACCCGACCCGCCGCGCGCGAGCGCCTCCATCAGGATGAGGAACGAGCCGCTGCACACGACGCCCATGAGACCGACGCGCCACCAGCGCGCCTTCACGACGTCGACGAGGATCCGCCGGCCATCACCGCCGATTCGCACGATGCTGATCACCGCCGCCAGCGACAGCGAGATCGCGAAGCTCGCCGAGGGATTGCCGCCCGCGAGCAACGCGGCTTTGTACGCGAGGTGATACCCCGCGATCGACGCGGCGCAGGCTGCGGCCCACAGGATGCCCGCGCGATGATCGCGATTGCCACCGGTCGTCGAGCCGAGGCTCGATAGCGCGAGACCCGCGAGCACCGTGATCGACCCGAGCGTCGACGCGAACGTGACGACCTCGGAGAACCACAGGATCGAGAGCGGCCACACGACGAGGATCGCGCCGCCGCGCGACACCGTGTACACGGCGCCGAGTCGCCCGAGCTCGAGCGCCTTCGCGAGCGTCATGAAGTACACGGCCTCGAAGACGCCGGCCACGATCGTCCACCACACGCTTTCACCGGTCCCGAACGGGACCTCCCCTAGCCCCCAGCGCACGGCCGCGATCACGCACGCGAACAAGGACGCCATCGTGATCGCACCGACGAGGCCGCGGTCTTTGTCCGGCTCGACGCGCAGGAGCGCGTTCCACAGTGCGTGCAGGAACGCGGACACCAGGACGAGCGCGACGATCAACGCGGCCAGTCTACCGCGTCACGTGCACGGCGTCGTCGAGCGGCGCGTGCCACCGCGCGAGTGTGCGCGCGCAGAGCGGACGGGTACATCGTCGGCGCGCCTTCGTACGAGTGTCGCGCAGACGGACATGCACATCGCGGGTGTAGCACTAGCCAGCGTCGTGCGCGCAGCACGGATGCAGGGCGGACCGATCGGCGCGCTTGGTGGCGTCAACTTCGCGACCCCCGCCGGTCGTAGAGGGTCTTGATGCGACCGAGCAGCTTCTCGTTCCGCACGACGCTCGCGGTCGTGACAACAACACGACGAAATCGCGAGATGCACGAAATCGAGGAGCGCGCACCGTCGCGAATTGCGGCAGGTGATCTCCGGGAGTGTATCGCGGATGATCCAATCGAGTTCTCACGAGCAACTTCCAGTTGCGATCTCGCGCCTTCGTGTAGTTCCGATCGTGGGCTGCGAACTGATCGCGGCATTTTTGTGGAGGACTCGATGCGGACGCTGTTGGTGATGATGATGCTGGTGGGGTGCAGCGGTGACGAAGAAGACGGCGTACCGCGTGCGACGCCGTGCGAGAACCTTCGCGAACATCTGATCGATCTTCGTCTCGCGACGGCGACGAACGTCGACCACAAAGCGCACCGCGAGGTCATGCAGGCATCGCTCGGCAGCGACTTCCTCGCGAGCTGCGCGAAGCTCGACGAGGCCGTCGTGACCTGTGCGCTTGCGGCGCCGGATTCCCAACGCGCGGCGGCGTGTAACGCATCGAACTGATCCTCTCCCGGATCGCTTTCCACACTGCTCACACAGAAGAACGGTCGACCATGCAACCCACCCGTCTCGCCATCCACCGTGGAGTCGCTGCCTTTCTCGCAGTCGCGTTCGTCTTCGCGACGCGTCCGGTGACGGCTTCTCCCGGCGACATCTTCTCCATTCCGGCCCCGGCGCTTGGCTCGGACCCGCCCAAGGCGGCCGAGCTCTCGTCTGGCGACGCCACCGTGTCCACCCAGACTGGCGCGATGCAGTATAGCTACCGGGTTTCATTACCTCCCGGGCGCTCTGGAATGGCGCCACAGCTCGCTCTCAGCTATTCGTCGCAGGGTCCAACGTTTGGTGGCGTGGCGGCGGGATGGATGTCGATCCCGATGATCTCGGAGGACAGGTCGCGAGGTCGCCTGGAGTCGCGCTCAACCGACTTCCACGACAATCGGAAGGATGGCCATCGTGGTAAGAGGGACGAGCTGGATCAAAAAGCGAAGGATCGAGAGCAGCGAAAAGAAGATGCGGAGTCCGATGGTGAACCCATGCCCCCGAAACCGAAGATGCCCAGACGAGAGTGATCTGCGCGCAACTGCCTGAACCATCAATGACCGAACTCGAAAAGCGAGTCTCAGAAATCGAGGCCCGACTCGCGTCAACCCCCGCGAACGATCGCGCGACGATTGCAGAGTTGTCGTCCAGACTCGGCTCCGTGTTGGAATCCGTCGGTCAACGAGAGCGCGCGCTGGAGCTACTAGAGGAATCTCTACAGATATATAGGGAACTTGGGAACACCAACGCGACGATGCACACCCAAAATCGCATTGGCGCAGTTCTCATAGCAATGCGTCACCTGGATCGTGCCCGCACTATGCTCGAACACGTGCTCGCCACCTCGCGTACTCACGGGGATCGTTCGGCAGAGGCGTCTAGTCTCAACAACCTTGCGATGATCGACGAGATGTACGGCAATCTTGAATCAGCGCGACAGCGATACGAAAAGGCCATCTTACTACTTCGAAGTCTGGGGAAGTCCCAGGAGATCGCGACTACTCTGAACAATCTCGGTGTCACGTATGGGAAGCTGATGCGTGATGATGATGCACGCGAGTCCTGGCGTGAAGCGCTCGCCCTTCACAAGGAATGCGGCAACGAGGCAGGGGTTGCGAGTTCGTTGAACAACATTGGTCTCTTCTTGGCGCGAAGGGGCTACGCCAAGGATGCGTTGGATAAGTGCGAGGCCGCGGTCTCGATTCAACACCGAATGGGTGACAAGGGCGAGCTTGCCACAATGCTCGGAAACCTAGGATACGTCTACACCGAGCTCGATCGCTCAGCTGAAGCGCATCAACTGCTCGAACAGAGCCTCGCTCTCAAAATGGAAATCGGGGATCGCTATGGAGCTGCAGTCACACTCCACGAACTAGGTGACGTCTTGCGAGATATTGGATTCGGGGCAGCGGCGTACGAACACTACTCACGTGCGGTCGATGCATTCGCGGGACTTGGCAAGCTGGCGGATGTGGCAGGGGCGGAAATGGCTCGAGCGTTCGCAACCACGAACCGTGAACTGGCAATCTCACATGCTGAGCACGCTGTTGAAATTCGCGTCACACTCGGCAAGAACGGCGAGCTCGGCGCCGCGCTGGACAATCTCGGCCTCTTGTACGCAGACGCAGGGGAGTACGAAAAGGCTCTAGCGGTGATGGAGCGCTCGCTCTCTATCACCGAAACGACCGGCGGCCGTGACAGCCTTGCGATCATTCTCAGCAATCTTGGCGGGGTCTGTGCAGATGCGAAACTGTACGCGAGAGCGATCGACTACTACGAACGTGCGTTGTCGATTGTTCGCAAGGCTTCGGAGCGCGATGAGATCATTTCTGCACTTGATTCACTTCGCGCCAATCAAGCCTGAACGATGGGCGTGTACCTCGTCGGGTTCATGGACGGTGGACGTATTCAGGCGGCTCCCGGGTTTCGGGTGGCTCTCCGACGAGAGCGTGACCACAGCGGTTTCGGCGCGAGCGGCGCTATCTTCGGCTCGTGCGTGACACCGATCGGTACCGTCAGCTGCTTGGTCTCGAGAAGCCTTGGACCGTGGACCGCGTCGAGCTCGACGTCGCAAAGCAGCGCGTCGACGTCTTCGCGAAGCACGAAAAGCCGAGGAGCTGGCCGTGTCCCGAGTGCGGCAAGAGTTGCGGGCTCCACGATCACGATGCCGAGCGCACGTGGCGGCATCTCGATAGCTGGGGCTTTGAAACGCACCTGCATGCACGCATCCCTCGCGTGAACTGTTCCGAGCATGGTGTTCGTCAGGTGCGCGTCTCGTGGGCAGAGCCGAAGGCGCGTGCGCTGAGTCTTGCACCACGCTTCGAACTGGCATCACTTGGACTGTTCAACGCGCTCGTGCCCCAGACTTCATAACGGCGTTGGCGAACCGGTGTGGTTTCCATCCTGATCACGCGACGGCACGAGCGATCTCCAGGCGTGGCTTCGTCAACGCGATTTCGCTCCCACGTTGCCAGCGGTTGCTAAGTTGATGGGCACGTACGCGGCGGCACCGCAGCCGGTGTCTCGAGGGGCACCGACGCGGCGCGACTCGCAGCCGATGTGCTCGTCGGGTACGATCGAGCGATGTGGCGCCGGCTTGTCGTTCTCGCGTTCACGTTCGCGAGCGCGTGCCGGCCGACGACGCCGGCGAGTGGACCCGAATACGTCGTGGCGCCGTCGATCGCGGGCGAGAGCGTGCTCGCGGTCCCCGAGCCGCTCGTGCAGCTCTCTCTCGTCGTACGCGACGTGCAGGGCCTATATCTGTTCGAGGACGAGCAGCTCGAGGCCGCACAGATCATCGCGACGTGGGCAAAGACGACGAACCTGACCCTCGAGCCTCCCGCGCGGACCCGCGAGATCCTGCTGCGCGCCGCGAACGGGCTCGACGCGAACACGGGCAAGGCGTGTGGCGGACCGCTGTGGTCGCTCGCGGCGCTCGAGCGCTGGCGCGAGGAGATTCACGCCGGCGGGCGACTCGAGGTGCAGGTCGCGTGTCTGCCGGAATGCGCGCTGCTCGTGACGGCGTCCGAGGGGACGGACGTCGCCGCACGCGACGCGGGCCGCACCGCGCTGTGGACGGCGCCGTTCGATCCCTCGCAGCCGTGGCGTACGGAGCTCGCGACGCGCCTCGCAGAGCTCGTGCCGCAGGAGATCGCGCCCGACGCCATCGCGAAGACGCCCGGCGCAAAGCCGCGGCCCGCGCAGGTGGATGCCGTGTTCGCGCGCGCCGACGAAGACACGCTGCCATGGGCGATCGCCGCGAAGGCGCACGCGTGCCTCGGTGACATCGGGGCGATCGGCCTGGTGCTCGAGACGGATGCGACGGGCGCGGTCGCGCGCTGCGAGAACTACGCGCAACGCATCGTCGCGAACGGACCGGTCGCCGCGTGTGCGTGCAAGGCGCTCGGGAACGCGGCGATCGGCGGCGGCGCGCGACGGCTCGTGACGACGATCGCGCTGCCGGCGGCGTCCGCAACGGTCGCGACGAGGGGCGGTAAGGAGGTCGACGCCCGGCTGCGGCCAGCCGTCAAGCGTGATGCGGGGACCGGGCTGTTCTTGCCGATCGTCACGCATCGATCGGTGCGCGAGTGGGAGCCGCCGATGCCGTGGCTCGTCGCCGCGTGCTTCGCGGATCTGGCGGCGAACGCGCCGGCGATCGAGGCGAGCGTGATGGTCGTCGTCGACGGAGCGACGGCGAAGTCATCGATCGGCGACGTGCAGGTCACCAGCGGATCGATCTCGCCCGCGCAGCGCGAGTGTCTCGGCGCGGTGATCGTCCGCGCGACGAAGGTGCCGTGCCCGGCGCCGGGGACGCACGCGCTGTCGGCCGAGCTGTTCGTCGAGCAACACGATCCGTGATCGTCAGTCGCGCTGCGCCCAGAACGTCGACATCGCGGGCCACAGCTTCTGCGCGGCCTTGCGCGAGACGACGGCGCCGACGTGTCCACCGCGATCGACGAGGATCTGCTTGTCGCGGCCGCCGCACAGATCGATCAGCGGCTTCGCGCTCGGGACGGGCACGATGTGGTCGTCGTTGAACGCGATCGCGAGAACGGGGCACGTGATCGACGAGAGGCGGGCAGGGCGACCCAGCACCGTGAACGTGCCTGCGACGAGGGCGTTGCCGCGGTAGAGCTCCTCGATGTAGCGCGCGTAGCACTCGCCGGGGAACGACACGTTGTCGTGGCCCCAGTGCTCGGTAGCGAGGAAGCCGTCGAGGAACTCGTCATCCCATGCGCGATCGAGCACGGACACCGCCTTCGCTGCACGCAGCGTCGGGCGCAGCATGGTGAACGACGCCTGCATGAGCTGCCACGGCACGTTGCCGAACGCGTCGATGATCGCCCGTACGTCGAACGTCTTCGTGCGCGTCCACGTCGACATGATGCCCGCGTGCTCGAAGTCGATCGGTGCGGCGAGCGCGAGCAGGGACTTCACGTGTTCGGGGAACGCCGCGGCGTACGACACGGCGATCGTGCCGCCGAGGCAATAGCCGAGCACGTGGACCTTTGGCGCGTTCGACAGGCGCACCGCCGTACGGACCGCGCGGCCGACATAGCGACCGGCGATGTCGTCCCACGTGAGGAAGCGATCCTCGTCGCCGGGCGTGCCCCAGTCGATGCAGTAGACCTCGTGACCCTGCGCGACGAGCCACTCGATCAGCGAGCGCTCGTGGCCGAGGTCGAGTACGTACCAGCGATTGATCAGCGATGGCACCATCACGACTGGTGTCGCGAAGCGGCGGGCATCCGGCGTGAACCGGAGGAGGCGCCACTTGTTCTCGGACCAGACGACGGTGTGTGGCGTCTGTCCGACGGCGGGTACGAAGCCACGCGTCGTCTGGCGCTTCCACAATGCGCCGATCGACTCGAGCGGTCCGGGCGGTACAAGCTTCCGCGGCGGCATCATGCGTAGAGTGCCTCGAAGCGGTCGCGGAGGCGCTCGTAAACGGCCTTGCGTCGAAGCTTCAGCGACGAGGTGAGTAGTCCGTTGTCGACGGTGAGTGGGAGCTCCGAGATGAAGTGTCGCTTGATGCTCTCGTAACGTGCGAGCTCCGCGTTGATCTGCTCGAGCCGTGCGGCGACGGCGCGCTGGCGCTCGTCGACGGGCGCGTCGGCGAGCGCGTCGGCGCGCAGCCAGACCGCGGCAACGAGGTACGGGCGTGCGTCGCCATAGACGACAACGCGCTCGATGACCGGATCGTCGACGAACCTGGCCTCGATGTTCGCGGGCGGGATGTTCTTGCCGCCCGCGGTAACGAGGATGTCCTTCTTGCGATCGATGATCTGGAGGAAGCCGTCCTCGGTGAAGCGACCGACGTCGCCGGTGCGGAACCAGCCGTCCTCGGTGAACGCGGCCGCGGTCGCGCCGGGGTCCTTGAAGTAGCCGGTGAACACGCTTTCGCCGCGCGCGAGGATCTCGCCGTCGACGTCGAGCTTCACCTCCACGGATGGCACGACCTTGCCGACGGTGTCGAAGCGGAACGCGTCGGCGCGGTTGAGCGTGAGGGTCGGCGATGTCTCGGTGAGGCCGTACCCCTCGATCACGAGCACGCCCGCCCCGTGGAGCAGCTCCTTGATCTCGACCTTGAGGCCCGCGCCACCGGAGAGGCAGAAAGAGAGGCGACCACCGGTCACGCGGCGCAGCGCTTCCGTGCGCGCTTCGGGTGTGTCGGGACCCGCTTGCATCGCGCGTGCGATCTTCTCCCAGTAGGCGGGCACGCTGAAGAACACCTGCGGCGCGACCTCGGGCATCACGTCGAGGACTTCGCCGGGCGAGGAGAGATACGTCTCCCACCCGAGCGCGTTGCCGACGCACAGCTCGCCAAAGCCGAAGATATGGCTCATCGGCAGCCACAGGAGATCGCGGTAGCCCTCGTCGAGCAGCGGCGCGTTGCACACGAGCCAGTCGCGACCGTTGACGCCGACGTTGCGATGCGTGAGCGGCACGCCCTTCGGGTTGCCCGAGGTACCGCTCGTGTAGAGCATCTGCGCGGGCGCGTCGAGCTCGAGTGCGCCGAGGCGCGCGTCGACGAGCGTCGGTGCCGCGGCGTCTCGCGCGCTCGCGTCGCGGATCGAAAGGCCGACGAGCGTCACGGGCGCGTCCGGCGACCACGCCGCGCCGTCGAGCGGGATCACGTCGATCGTGCGTGTCAGGTGCGCGCGCGCCTTCTCCGTGCGAGCGAGGCACGCGTTCCCGGCGACGAAGACGAACTTCGCTTCGCAATGATCGAGGATGTACGCCACTTGTTCGGGCGTGCTCGCTGGATAGATCGGGACAAACACCGCGCCGGCGGTCTGTGCCCCGAGCGCTACGGACGCCCACGCGACCGAGCTGTCGCCGTAGATCGCGATGCGATCGCCAGCCTCGATCTCGTGCTCGATCAACCAGCGCGCGACGCCGCGGATCTGCGCGGCGAACTGCCCCCACGTGACTGGCTCCCACGCCGCACCCTTGCGGACCTGGAAGCGCACGCGATGGCGATGCGTCGCGAGACGATCGAACACGGCGCGCGGAGCAGGGCGGACTTCCAGGAGCGGCGTCACGTCCATGGCTACACCTTCGTGGTGACTACGTGGGGGGATTGGGGGGCCCCCGGATGTGCGTTACGAGAGCGTTCGACGGCGAGCTGTTCCTCGAGGTCGTACAGCCGGCTCTCGAGCTGGTTGAGCTTGTGGAGGGAGCGCTCCTGATCGCGGCGCGTCGGCAGCCCGATCGTCGACCACCACGCGGACATGACCTTGTCCGTCGCCGACTTCGTCTTCATCAAAGCGGTGAGCATCGCGCCCGCGGATCCGAGGACCCCGGGGTTCGACATCACCTTCTCCATGTACTGCGAGGTCGCTTGCTCCCACGCGTTGAATCCTTGCTTCCACATGTCCCAGATCATGGTGTGACTCCTAGTGCGAAACGCCTGAGGTAGGCAGCCGTCGTGAACTCCGCGCTCGGCTCGTCGGTGCGGCTCTCCGCACGTGCGACTTCACCGAAGCACTCGAACAAGAAGATGACGTTGCGCCGCGTGACCACCGGCGTCCCGGTCGACGGCGTGCGCGTGACGAGCGTTCTCACGCGCAGTGCAGGCGAGAACCGCACGTACGGCACGTCGACCCGCCCGTCGCCCGTGACCTCGACGGCGATCTTGTCGGCACCGATGAACGGCAGGCCGTTGACGGTGCCGGCGGTGATCTCGCCGATCGCTTCGAACGTGTCGCCGCCCTCGATCGGAAAGCGCAGCACCGGAAGCGGCTGCGCGTAGCGGATCAGAGTCTTGCCGGCGGCGGGCGCTTCGTCGCGCGACGCGGTGCCGTCGAGCCACAGGCCCTGCGCGTCCTGGTGATAGATACCGTCGAGGCCGCTGCCCGCATCGACCGCGAACTGTGCGCTCGCGAACTCCGACGCGTACCACTGGTCCTTGATCTTCGTGGGACCGAGCGCGATCACGACGTCGTCCGCGAACTCCGCCGACAGGTCCCACGCGGTCCCACCCGTCGCGATCGTACGCGTCACGCCAGCGGGCGACGCGTAATACGTGGCGGTCGCGTCGAACGCGACCGGCAGCTCTTCTTCGGTGATGCTGCCGTCCCGGTTCGGCACGCAGCTCGGCAGCTCCGGCGCGAGCTCGGGCTGCGGTGTCTGATTGACACCACACGCGGCGAACGCGAAGAGGACCCAGGGACGCATCAGAAAACGAACCACAGCCGCGCACGCACCGCGTACGCCGGCTTGGCCTCCAATGTCGTGTTGTCGAACGCCGGTCCCGGCAGAAAGATCGCGGGGGTGATCGCCGCAGCGAACCCCTCGCGCGTCGCATAGCGCAGCTCGGGATCGATCTCGAAGCCGAGCCCGCTCTCGCCACTCGGCGTGGACGTCTTCTCGACGGCCCAGCTCGCGATCAGCGCGGCGCTCGCCTCGATGCGTCCTTTGCCGACGCGCATCACCGTCGCGCTCGCGCTCGGGCGCACGTAGATCGCATCGGTGACCGTGCCGATAATCTCGCGGAACAAGATCTGATCGATCCGGTAGTCTGGATGAAAGCGGAAGTTGTCGACGGTGCGATCCATCGGCAGGTTCGCCTGTGGCCCGTCGAACGCGCCGGGCATCGGCGCGGCCTCGCCGATCGCCGGGAACGCACCGAACCCGGGCGCGTCGTCGCCGCTCGCAAAGCCGCCCTTCACGCCGAGCTTGCCCCACCCGTTGTCGAGCTCTAGCTCCGTCGCCGCGCCGAGCTGTCGCGACGACACCGGAACCGTGATCTCCGTTCCCGGGATCAACGACGGCTGCTCGATGTCCGCACGCGCGTGCGCGATCTCCGCCTCGAACCGCAGCCCCTGGCGCGTGATCCGCAGCCAGCCGCCCGCCGTCAGCGCCGAGAACCCGCGCGCCACGAGATCGTTGCTCGTGAACGTCGTCACCGGTGTCGCCGATGGCAGGTAGCTCGCGGGCACGTCCTTGTCCTGCGAGCGCACGGCGAGATACGCGCCGTACTCCACGCTCGTCCGTCCCGCGTCGGCGCGCCGCGCGAGCGTCGCCGGTGAGTGCATCTTCAGCGCCGCGAACGTGAGCCCGCTCGCGCTGTCCGTGGTCTCGAGCGCGACCGGATGCCCACCATCGCGCGATCGCGTGAACGGCCCGCGTGCGGCGACGTCCCACGCGAGGGCGACGAAGTGTCCCGCGATCGGCGACACGAACGCGATGCGATCTGCCGCGTCCCCCTTGTCGCAGTCATCGCAGTCGCCGCCGTTTGCCGCGATGCCCAGGCCGAAGTGTGCGCCCATGCGGCCGGCCGCGAGCACACCGAACGGCGTGAGCACCTCGCCCCACGCCCGCTTCACGACGACGATCGTCGGGCGCTGGCCCGGGCTCGTCGCGGGCGTGCCATTCGCGAGGTCGGGCTGACCGCCGAGCGCGACATTGTCGAGCCAGTCGATGCGCGCCTTCACCGCGACGCCGACACCGGGCGCGTAGAACGCGACGTCGGTGCGCGCACGCAGATCCGCGGCCTCGAGCTTCTGTCCGCCGCCGAGCGGCACGGGATAGACGGGTTGGCCGCGCGAGTCGAGGCCGCGATCGAGATCGAGGTTGAACAGCCCCTGCTCGCGCAGTCGGAAGCTGCCGTGGATGGTCGCGCCGCCCTTTTCGCGCGGGGCCGCATACCGTCGCGGCGTGAGCTCGGCGCCGAGCGCGGCGAGATCCGCGCCGACGGGGAGGTCCCATTCGCGGGCCTGGGGGCGCTTCGGCTCGCTCGCGATGATGGCCGCCTCGACGGCGGGATCGAGCTCGTCGGAAACAGGGAGGACCCTGTCGGGTTCGCCGCCGCCGCTGCCACCACCGGTGTCGCCTCCGCCTCCGCCTCCCCGGCGGTCGGCATCGCTGGACGCAACGAAGTGGTGTTCGTTGGCAACGTTCCGAGCTGCAATGACCTGATCGGCCTCGTCGGGCGGGTTGCTCTGGACTCCCAGATTTGAAACAGAGAGAAGGGGAGGGGGTGGCACGACGGCAGGGGCGCGATCACGCGCGAGGAACAGCGCGAGCTCGCGCGTCGACGGGTTGTGCGCCTCCACCATCGGGATATGCCCGCAGCGCGGGAAGCGGACGAGCCGCGCGTTCGGCAGCTCGTTCGCGAGGCGCTCGCCGAACTGGATCGGCGTGACCTCGTCGTTCTCGCCCCACAGGAGCAGTACCGGGCGCGCGAAGCCTTTGAGCTTCGCGTGCAGATCCGCGAACTGGTGCGTGCGCGCGACCGCAAGCGCGGCGGCGACGGTGCCGTCCCGCGACAGCTCGTCCTCGACGCGCTCGACGCGCTCCTGCGTCACCCAGCGCTCGTCGTAGTAGGCGAGCGGTGCGCGGTCTTCGATGCGCTGGCGATAGAACAGCCTGAACAGCGCCTCGCCGATACCCGGCTTCTCCGCCCAGCGAAAGAATGACGGGACCTGCTCGTCGTACACATACGCGGCGTAGAGCGCGACGCGGCGGACGCGCGCGGGGTTGGCGACCGCCATCGACAGCGCGACGGAGGAGCCCCACGAGTGGCCGACGATGGCGACGTCGCCGACGCCGAGCCGATCGAGCGCGCGCCACACCAGCTGCGCTTGTGCCGCGGGCGAGTAGTCACCGTCGGGGCGCGACGTCCAGCCGAAGCCCTTGAGGTCGACGGCGATCACGCGGTGGTGCACCGCGAGTGCGGGAATCACCGGCGCCCAGTGATCGGCGGACGCGCCATAACCATGAATCAGGACGACCACGGGGCCCGCGCCCGCTTCGCGATAGCGCACCGAGACGCCATCGACGTCGACGAACGTCGCGTCGGTCGGGGCGCCGGGGAGCGTGCCTGCATGGAACGTCGCGCAACCGGCGACGAACATCGCGGCGAGGAGGAGCCTCACGGAGCGAGCCTCCGGACCTCCGCCGGATCATCGAACTCCGACGACGATTCGAAATCCTGCGAGGTGATGTTCGCGACGGAGCCGAAGCACTCGGCGAGCCACGCGAACGAGCGCTTGCCGCCGAACGGGGTGACGATCTGGAGCTGCTCCATGTTCGTCGCGACGCGCAGGACGGGGAACTCGCCATACGGCGTCTTCATGGTGCCGACGCTGTCGACGATCGACTCGTAGTTCTCCGTGTAGTTCACGAAGCCGCCATTCAGCGTGCCGCTCACGGTGCTCGACGATGACCACTGCGCGTTGGGCGCGACCGGCAACTTCAGGATGATCGCGGGTGGGTCGTAGGTGATGTTCGTGCCGAACGTGCCCGCAGCGGGCGACACGACACCGAGCAGCGTCACCGCCGTCGCGTCGACGTGGAACACGCCGAGCAGATTCGAACCGGCCGCGAGCGGCGCCGCATACGTGGCCGCCGGAAAGTCCGCCGCCCAGTACGCGCCCGCTGACGACGCGAGCACGATCTCGGTGTCGACATCGTTCGCGAGCGCGCCGGAGAGATCCCAGCGCCTCATGCCGCCACCGGCGGCACTACCGGCAGTGTCGAACGTCGCGTCCGTCGCGACGCGAAAGTTGGCCATCCTGCCCGCTCGCAGCGGCAGCTCCCCCACGACGATCGAGTCGTCGTGATTCGGGGTGCACAGCTCCGACGTCATGTCCGGCGGCATCGAGTCGCCCGGGCCGCCGTCGTCCTGCGCCTCGCCGCACGTGCCGTCCGCGCGGCAGAAGTTCGACTCGCAGTCTTCGTCCCTCGAGCACTCGTTGCCGCTCCCGCCACTGCAGCCCAGCACGTTCATGCTGCACAGCAACAAAGCGAGTGCCGAGAACTGCCGGAACATGGGCGCAAGCTACAATCCGCCCCCTCGCAAGTCAACCGGTCTTTTGCAATGCAGCAAAAGATGCGCTTGCAGTGCAGCAACACCCACAGTAGGGTCCGCACACGTGCCACCTGTCGTCATCAAGAAGTACGGAAACCGCCGGCTCTACGACACAGGCGATTCGCGGTACGTGACCCTCGACGAGCTGGCGACCAAGATCCGCTCGGGAGTGGACGTTCGGGTCGTCGGCGCCGAGTCCGGCGAGGACCTGACCCAGGCGACGCTGACGCAGATCGTCCTCGAGACGGGCAACGCGGCGAAGTTCCTGCCGGTCCAGCTGCTCACGCAGATGATCCGCCTGTCCGACGACGCGCTCGCGGAGTTCTTCTCGCGGTACGTCACCGGCGCGCTCGACCTCTACCTGCAGGCGAAGCGCGGCGTGCAGTCGATCGCGCAGTACAACCCGCTCACGCAGATCCCCGTCGCGGCCACCGACGCACTCACGCGCATGTGGATGGGTGGCGGGTTCCCGTCGCCGTTCGGCCAACAGGGGTATCCACAGCAGAGCTATCCGCCCAGCGCGAGCTTCGTTCCTGCGCCGCCGCCTCCCGACGACGAGCCGCCGCCGGACCGCAAGTCCGATCGCGCGATCGATCGCGAGCGCAACGAGGATGTCGCCGCGATGCGCCGCGAGCTCGACGAGCTGAAGCAAGCGATCCGCGAGGGGCTCGCCGCGAAGGCAGCGCCGCCGTCGAAGAAGCGCAAGCGCACCGAGCCAAGCGAGTAGCTGTTCGCGACCCGGCGTCGCTCAAATCCCGGTGAACAGCAGATCGAGCGCCGCGATCAAGTCGGACCGGTGGTGGGCGAGTGACCCGACTCGCGAGCCGAGGAGATGGCTGTCGACTGCAGCGAGTTCGTCCATGACCACGAGATAGGCAGCTCCCTTCAACGTGACAACCGGATGCAACCGAGCGACTGGCTTGCCCTCGTGGCGACGTACCGCGACGAGCGGCGCGACAATCCGCGTTTCGAGGCGAGCCAACGTATCGCTCTGAAGATCGACGAGGAACGAGGCAATGCCCTTTGGGGTCGCGTACAAGTCGAACTGCGCCATCAGAACTTCCGAAGCCCATCGCTCCACAAGCCGTGCTTGCGGAACCAGCGATTGTGGGCGTCGATCGCTTCTCTGTTCTCTTCCTGCCACGCCGCTCGCTCTGCGTCCTTGATCGCTGCTTCGAGGGCGGCGTCGACGAGCTCGGAGATGTTCAAGCCGAGCTCCTTGGCGCGCTTGACGAGATCGACGCGCACGGAGAGGTTGGTGGGGGCCTTGCGGGCACGCGCAGTCGGCATGCGCACAGGATATGCGCATGGTCCGAGCATCGCAACGCGAGAATCCGCACCCAGGGGCGACCGCCCGTGAAGGGTCGGCCGCCCGGGGCGAAAAATCACAGCGTCACGCGAGGCGCGGCGCGAGCCATTTGATCAGGCCCGGGTACATCGTCGACGCGGCCTTGCTCCCGACGACGGCACCGACGTGACCGCCGGGGACCGAGAGCTCGGAGGTGTCCTTCGATCCGACGAGCGAGAGCAGCGCCGTCGCCGCGGGCGGCGGACAGATCTGATCGCGCGTCGCGGTGATCGCGAGCACGGGGCACGTGATCGACGACAGCTTCGCGTGCTTGCCGTTCGCGTGGTGCGTGCCGTTCGCGAGCTCGTTGCGCTGATACATCTCGGTGATGTAGCGGCGATACGCTTCGCCCGGGAACGGGATGTTGTCGGACGCCCACGCCTCGAGGGCGAGGAACCCTTCGCGCGCGGCCGGATCGGTCGCGAGGTCGGGCTGGCTCATCATCTTCGCGAGCTCGAGCGTCGGGCGCAGCGCCGTGAAGCCGGCCTGCATTTGCGATGGAGCGACGTTGCCGGCGTCGGCGATCGCGTCGGCATCGAACCAGCGCGGATCGACCATCTGGCGCAACATGCCGCCCTTCGAGAAGTCGATCGGCGCCGCGAGCGTGACGAACGCGGCGAGCGAGTCGGCGTGCTGCGCGGCGTGGATCGCGGTGAGCGTTCCACCCATGCAGTAGCCGAACAGCCCGATCTTCGACGAGCCCGTCTCGCGAACGACGCGACGGTGTGCGCGACCGAGACGACGGAGCACGCTGTCCCAATCGAGATAGCGGTCCTCGGGCTCGGGCGTACCCCAGTCGAGGAGCCACACGTCGAATCCGGCGCCGACCAGCGCCTCGACGAGGCTCGCCCTCGGCCGGAGATCGAGCACGTACCAGCGATTGATCAGCGACGGTACGAGAAGGATCGGCTTCGCGATGTTCGCGGCACCTCGAAAATGGAGGAGGCGCGCGCCGCCCTCGAGCGGGAGCTCGTCACGTGGCGTCTGGGCGAGCAATGGCGGTTGGGGCAGGGGAATGCCCGCCACTGCCGCTGCCGCCTCGGTCCACGCGGACGCGATGGCTCGCGAAGCGCCGATCAGCTCGTCACCGATCACGCCTGGATGCCCAGCTTCTTCGCGGTCTCGACCGACAGCTTGCGGGCCTCGGCCGACAGCTGCACGCCGTACGCGATCGCGTCCTTTGCGAGCTGCGCCCAGTTCGTGACCGTGGTCTGCGCGTGAGCGGTGACCTGCTGCTCGATCTGCGCATACTGCTCTGCGAATGACTGCCAGCGCGAGGTGGCGTCGCCCATCAGCTTCTGCATCTGTGCCTGGCCCTGCGCCCACATCGCCATCGGGTCGAAGGCGGGAAAGGACTGGAACGGGTTCTCGACAACGGGAGTGGAGGACTTCGGGGTCGTGTTCTTGGCTTCGTTGGACATGGCCGCACCCTAAGGACCACAATGCTGCATGTCAACTCAAAAATGTTGCAACGCAACAAACCAGTGCTCGATTAGGCGGGTGATTCCTGTTGCGTTGCAATAGTGACTCGCGATATCGCAACATCCAACATGACGAAGGCACCCGAGGGACCCATGAGCGAAGCGGTGTTGAACGCACACGAGCCTGCCCCGACGAAGCGCTATCGCGCGTACGTGCTCGCGATCCTCGTCATCGTCTACATGTTCAACTTCATCGATCGGCAGATCCTCGCGGCGCTCGCGGTCCCGATGAAGACCGAGCTCGGCCTGTCTGACAGCCAGCTCGGCGTGCTGCATGGCCTCGCGTTCGCGCTCCTCTACACGACCCTGGGCATCCCGATCGCCGCACTCGCAGATCGCTCGAGCCGCCGCCGCATCATGAGCTGGGCGCTCGGCGTCTGGTCCGGGTTCACCGTGCTGTGCGGCGCCGTCGTCGGGTTCTGGTCGCTGTTCTTCTCGCGCGTCGGCGTCGGCATCGGCGAGGCCGGCGGCGTCGCGCCCGCGTATTCGTTCATCTCCGACTACTTCCCGAAGGAGCAACGCGCGCGCGCACTGTCGATCTACTCGCTCGGCATCCCGCTCGGCATGGCGTTCGGCATCCTGCTCGGCTCGATCATCGCAGCGCAGATCAGCTGGCGCGCGGCGTTCATCATCGTCGGTAGCGTCGGTCTCGTGCTCGCACCCGTGCTTCGCTTCACCGTGCGCGATCCCAAGCGCGGCGGCTACGAGGCGACGCCCGCGGGCGCACCAGCCGCGCCGCCGACCGCGCGCTTCGTCGAGGTGCTGTCGATGGTCGTGCGCAAGCCGACGTTCTGGTTGCTCTCGCTCGGCGCGGCCGCCTCGAGCGTGTGCGGCTACGGCCTTGCCGCGTGGCTGCCCTCGTTCTTCATGCGCAGCTACAAGCTGTCGCTGACGGAGATGGGCCTGTTCTACGCGTCGATCACGCTCGTCGGCGGCTGTCTCGGCATCCTGGGCGGCGGCATCCTCGCCGACCGCCTCGGCAAGAGCAGCAAGTCGTATTACCCGCTGATCCCGGCAATCTCGTTCCTCGTCGGTCTTCCGTGCTTCTTTTTCGCCGTGAACTCGAGCTCGCTCGTCCTCGCGTTCCCGCTGTTTCTAATCCCGACTGCGCTCAACCTCGTCTGGCTCGGCCCGATCGTCACCACCGTGCAGCACCTCGTGCCAGCGCACATGCGCACGCGCGCGTCGGCGATGTTCCTCCTCGTCAACAACCTGATCGGCATCGCCGTCGGCACGTATTACTTCGGCGCGATGTCCGACGCACTACGCCCGCACTTCGGCGACGAGTCGCTCCGCTACGCGATCTATTCGGGCCTCGGCTTCTACGTCATCGCGTCGGTGCTGTTCCTGTTCGCGTCGCGCAAGGTGAAGCGCGACTGGGTCGACTGATCCCCTCGTCGCGCTCGGGATGTGCCCTATCGTACGTCGTGACGCCTCGATGCGCGGCGACGCAGCGCCTCGAGCGTCCACGGCTGTCACTTCGCCGTGTAGAAGCTCCGATGGGTCTCCCGAAGCTCCGTCTTCTTGAACTTGCCCGCGCTCGTTCGCGGGATCGCGTCCGAGAACACGACCGCGTCGGGGATCCAGTACTTCGGGAACCGCTGCCCGACGTACGCCTTGAGCTCGTCGGCGGTCGCTTCGAGCCCGGGCTTGAGTACGACGACCGCGAGCGGGCGCTCGCTCCACTTGGGGTGTGGCACGCCCACGACCGCGGCCTCCTTCACCGACGGATGGCCCATGAGAACGTTCTCGATCTCCTGCGACGCGATCCACTCGCCACCGGACTTGATGAGATCCGCGACGCGATCGGTGAGCTGCACGAAGCCGTGCGCGTCGACCTTGGCGACGTCGCCGGTGCGAAACCAACCGTCGCTCGTCCAGCGCTCGGGAGTCGCGCCCTTCATATAGGCCCCCGCGATCCACGGACCGCGCACCATCAGCTCGCCGCTGGTGCGGTCGTCGGCGGGGACCTCACCCGCGTCGTTGCGCACGGCGACATCGACGAGCGGCGGCGGTACGCCCTGCTTCGCACGCAGCTTGTAGCGAGTGTTCTCGTCGGCATCGCGCAGATGCGGTGGCACACGCGACACGAGCCCGATCGGCGACGTCTCCGTCATGCCCCACGCATGGAGCAAGCGCAGCCCGAGTCGATCGAAGTCGCGGACGAGCTGCTCCGGCGCGGCGGAGCCACCGACCACCATCGTGACGTTCGGCTGTAGCTTCCACATCCCCGGGTTCGCGTCGAGTGCTTCGCGGATGCCGATCCAGATCGTCGGCACGCCGGCGCCGATCGTCACGCGCTCGCCGACGAACAGATCGAGCAGACTCGGCGGATCGAGGTGCGGCCCCGGCATCACCAGCTTCGCTCCGACGAGCGCACACGCGAACGGCAATCCCCACGCGTTGACGTGGAACATTGGCACGACGGGGAGCAGCGTGTCGGCGCGCGACAGGTTCAGCGAGTCGGGCAGAGCTGCGACGAGCGCGTGCAGCATCGTCGAGCGATGGCTATAGACGACGCCCTTGGGCTTGCCGGTGGTGCCGCTCGTGTAGCAGATGCCGAACGGGTCGCGCTCGGACAACGCGGGCAGCGGTGTGTCCGCCTTCGCCGTCTCGAGGAACGCGTCGTAGCCATCGGCTCCGTCGCGTCCGACGACGATGATCTTCTCGAATCTACCGCCCGCGGCCACGAGCTTGTCGCTCATGCCGGTGAGGACCTCGTCGACGATCAGGAAGCGATCACCCGCGTCGTTCGCGATGTACGCAATGTCCTCGACGGAGAGGCGCAGGTTCAGCGTGTGCAATACACCGCCCGCGAGCGGGATGCCGAAGTACGTCTCGAGGTGCTCGGCGTGATTCCACATCAGCGTCGCGACGCGGTCTCCAGGTTTGATCCCCGCGTTGACGAGCGCACGCGCCAGTCGCCGCGCGCGCTCGACGACCTTCCCGTACGTCGTTCGCGCGATGCTCTTGTCGGCGCGCCTCGACACGACCTCGACGTTCCGCATCCACTTCTCCGCGCGATCGGCGATGAGGTCGATCGTGAGCGGTACGTCCATCATCGTCGCCATCAGCCCGTGACTCATGGCGGCGACGTTCTCACATCACAGCGCGTTGTAGTTCTTGTACAGATTCCCGTTCGCGTTATCGACGGACGAGCTCGCGCTCGATGCACCACGCTGGATGCTCGTCGTCGACGCTCCGGAGTCGTGGCTTGTCTCGACCTTGCCCTTCGCGCTGTCACTCATGAACGTCTTCACCTTCGCTGCTGTGGGTGGGGCATTCCCGGCGGTCACGGTCACGTCGAGCGACTCGGTCAGGTAGGACCGCACGAGCTTCGCCTGAAGCTTTGCGAACAGCCGGTTCGAGCCGAACATGTCGACGGTGACGACCGTCCCATCGATCGCGACGACGAAGCCGACCATGCGCTTCCTGTCGCTCGCGTCGATTTTCTCGAGTGCCGCGTTCAGCTTCTTCTCTTGCTTCGCGAGCGCTCCGTTCGACTGCTGCGTCGCGATGGTGCGGTACGTGTCGGTCGGGTTCTGCGTGTTGCGCACGTTGTTCATCTGGGAGACCTCGACCCACACCTGGCCCTGGTCGCGATAGCTCGCGTTCGCGCGCAGCCGGCCGTGCGCGAGCGCCTTCGCCGACGTGAAGCCCTTCTGGTTGCCCGCCCATCGACCGTGCTCCACGCAGAACACGGGCACCTCCTGGGTCGTCTTCGCCGGAATCAGCGTGTTCGCGCCGATGATCCGATCCTGCTTGCCGCCGATCACGACCTCGCCCGACAGCACGAACAGCGGGCGATCGCTCTTGTTCGTGATGCGCAGGCTGTTCACGTCGCCGTCGCGATTGCGCTCGGAGATGACGACGAGACCTTTCGCGAACCCTTCGTCCAGCACGATCGCGTCCTGGGTGGTCGTGGCGTCGTTCGCCACGATCGGCATGACGATCAAGGCGTCGACCTGGATCGGCGCCAGGAGCGCATGCGTCTCCGAGATCGCTTCGCCGCGCACGATGTGGTTCGAAGGGGCGTCGCCCCAGGCCGACGAGGACGTGAAGCGCGAAGAGAGACACGAAACAGGGTGCAAACCGCATGGGACCTCCTGGGCCCATCTGACCCGGTCACTCGCAGATCCGACGTCAGGGCTACGAAAGGGATCGGGTGCCGCACCTGCAGCGCACGAGTCTCGAGAGGCTGAAAACTGCGGTTGGCGAATCGCATCCGCGAGGCTGCGTTTGGCTTGCGATCCCGACGCGTAACCCCGCATTGCGCCTCGTGTGCAAGCGGGTACGCCGACTGCAATGTCCGCAGGCGGGCCGATAACCCGGACGCGTCGTCCGTCTCGGACCCGGGAGCAACATGACGATTACGAAGCTAGCGCCGGTCGGAGGCTGGGCGACGGTCCAGTATTCCGCACCCACTCTCGTTGGTACGTACGTACGCGCGCAGAGCACGCCGCCAACCAAAGTACCGAGGATCCTGATCGGGCTTCTTACTGGAGGGGATCTTTCGCTGCCACAGGTACGCACGACACGGGGGTAACCCCATCGCGTCTCGGACGCACGACGAGGAGCCACCGTAGGGGTACGGTGGCTTTCGCGCTTTCGGCCCAGCGAAAACTACTTCTTCGCCGCTTCTTCTTTGGCCTTCTTGGCCTTCGCGAGCAGCTCCTCGCCGATGTTCGACGGGACATCCGCGTACTTCGCGAACTCCATGGTGAACTCGGACTTGCCCTGGGTCGCAGAGCGGAGTGGGGTCGAGAAGCCGAACATGTCGGCGAGCGGGACCTCCGCGTCGACCCGCGCCTGGCCGTCCTCTTCCGTCGAGCCGACGACGATGCCGCGGCGCTGCATGATCAGCGACAGCATGTTGCCCGAGAACTCGGCCGGGCCTTCGAGCGAGACCTTCATGATCGGCTCGAGGATGCGCGGCTTCGCACGCGGGAAGAAGTCGCGGAATGCACCGCGCGCGGCTTCTTGGAACGCGTTGTCGGACGAGTCGACCGCGTGGCTCTGACCGTCGTTGATGACGACGCGAACACCGACGCACGGCACGCCGAGGCGCGGGCTCTTCGGGATCATCGACTTGAAGCCCTTCTCGACGGACGAGATGAACTCTCGCGGAATCGAGCCGCCCTTGATCTCGTCGACGAACTCGAACTCGCCCTCGAACGGCTCGCAGTAACCGGCGACGCGGCCGTACTGGCCGGAGCCACCCGTCTGCTTCTTGTGAGTGTAGTTGAACTCGGTCTTCGCGCCGATCGTCTCGCGGTACGCGACCTGCGGCGGCGAGGTGACGACCTCGGCCTTGTACTCGCGCTTCATGCGCTCGATGTACACGTCGAGGTGGAGCTCGCCCATGCCGGCGATGATCGTCTCGGCAGACTCGGGATCGACCCAGCACTGGAACGTCGGGTCCTCCTTCGTGAAGCGGTTGAGGGCCTTCGACATGTTGATCTCGGAGCCCGAGTCCTTCGACTTGATCGCGACCGAGATCACTGGCTTCGCGACGAACATCGACGTCATCGCGAGGTTCACGGTGCCATCGGTGAACGTGTCACCGGAGTTGCAGTCGACGCCGAACAGGGCGCAGATGTCGCCGGCGCCCGCCTCGAGAATGTCTTCCTTGTCGTCCGAGTGCATGCGCACGAGGCGGCCGACCTTGACCTTCTTGCCGTTGCGCGAGTTGACGATGAAGTCGTCTTTGCGCACAGCGCCCTGATACACGCGGATGTACGTGAGCTGACCGTAGCGACCGTCCTCGAGCTTGAACGCGAGCATGACGAGCGGCTTGCTCGGATCCGACGCGAGGACCTGCGGGGTCTCCTCCTTGTCGAGGTCGAGCGCGATGTTCTCGACGTCGCGCGGCTCGGGCAGGAAGTTACAGACGCCGTCGAGCAAGAGCTGCACGCCCTTGTTACCGAGCGCCGAGCCGCACATGACCGGCGTGCACTTGAGGGCGACCGTCGAGTCGCGCAGGCACTTGCGGAGGAGCTCCGGGGTGACCTTGTCTTCGAGCATTGCCTCGGTGAGCTCGTCGTTCACCATGGAGAGCTGGTCGAGCATCTCCTCGCGCATCTTCTCGCACAGCTCCTTGAGCGTGCCGGCGTGGCCGTGCGACGCGAGCGGGTGCATCGCCTCCGGGATCGGGCCGCGCTCGATCTGCTCGCCGTTGTCGCCGTGGAACGTGTACGCGACCATCTCGATCAGATCGATGACGCCCTCGAGCTTCTCTTCGAGGCCGATCGGGCACTGGATCATCACCGGGTGGAGCTTCAGCTTCTCGCGCAGCTGGTCACGGACCCTGAACGGATTGGCGCCCGTGCGGTCGAGCTTGTTGACGAACGCGATGCGCGGAACCTTGTAGCGGCGCATCTGGCGATCGACCGTGTACGACTGCGACTGCACACCGGCGACACCGCAGAGCACCATGATCGCGCCGTCGAGGACGCGCAGCGAGCGCTCGACCTCGACAGTGAAGTCGACGTGGCCGGGGGTGTCGATGATGTTGATGTGGTGCTGGCTCTTGATCGGTGAATTGGGCACCGCCATGATCGCCTTCGCCTTCGGGTCGGGCGGCCACTGGCAGAACGTCGCCGCCGACTGGATCGTGATTCCGCGCTCGCGCTCGAGCTCCATCGAGTCCATCTTGGCGCCGACGCCGTCCTTGCCCTTGACCTCGTGAATCGCGTGGATGCGGGCGGTGTAGAAGAGAATGCGCTCCGTCAGCGTGGTCTTGCCGCTGTCGATGTGAGCGCTAATCCCGATGTTCCGTACTTTCGAGAGGTCAGTCAGCATAAAGGCGCGGGATTGCTACCTTGTCCACGCTTCCAATGCAAGTGCCGACTGGGTAGGTGTGTCCCTCGGTGAAGTGGCGAGCCGGAGGCAGAGCGTGTCACAGCATTTCAAAGGTTTGCGGGGCCGTCCGACGCCACCCGGGCTACCCTTGGTCGTCCCCGTGGAATGCCTCGACGATAACGTGGTCAGCGAATTCGTCTCGGGATCGCTTGCGGCGACCGTCCTCGCCAAGGTCGAGACTCACCTCGCAGGCTGTCGAGACTGTCGAACGCTCGTCGCCGCGATGGCGGCCGACGCGGCGGCGGACTCCAATGTCGCGACCGTCCCCCACGAGAAGCTGTCGCCATCGCAGGTCACGCACCTGCCGAAGAAGAACTACACCGTCGGGGACAGGGTCGGCCGCTACCTCGTGCTGTCGACGCTCGGCACGGGCGGCATGGGCGTCGTGTTCAGCGCGTACGATCCGCAGCTCGATCGCAAGGTCGCGCTGAAGCTCCTGCGCTCGGGGCTGCAGATCACGACGACCGACGCGCAGAAGCGGCTCCGTCGCGAGGCGCAGGCGATCGCCCAGCTCTCGCATCCCAACGTCGTCGCGGTCTACGACGTCGGCGCCACCGAGGACGGCGACCTCTACATCGCGATGGAGTTCGTCGAGGGCGACACGCTGACGACGTGGCTCAAGAAATACCCGCGCACGTGGCGCGAGATCATCGACGTGTTCCTGCAGGCGGGCAAAGGTCTCGTCGCCGCGCACGGCACCGGCCTGCTCCATCGCGACTTCAAGCCCGACAACGTGCTGGTCGGTGGCGACGGTCGCGTGCGCGTGACGGACTTCGGCCTCGCGCGTTCGTTCATGGTGGATCCCGAGTCGGGGCGCGGACCGACGCCGATCCTCGCGAACACACTATCGTCATCGCTGACCGCGACCGGCACCGTGCTCGGCACGCCGCGGTACATGCCGCCCGAGCAACTGGTCGGCCCGGACATCGACGCGCGCGCCGATCAGTTCAGCTTCTGCGTCGCGCTTTACGAGGCGCTCTACGGCCAGCATCCGCTGCCCGGCGCGACGAGCGTGTTGATGCACGAGAAGGGCGAGAAGGCGCTGCCGCCGCCCGAGGGGATCAAGATCCCCGTGGCGATCGGTCGTGCCGTGACCCGCGGCCTCGAGCGCGATCGCGTGAAGCGCTGGCCGACGATGGCGCTCTTGATGTCCGAGCTCGTGCCACCGCCACCCGCGTCGGCGAAGCGGTACGTGTTCGCCGCGGTCGCGACGATCGCGATCGCGAGCGCGGGGATGGCGGCAGTCATCGGCGGTCGCGACACGCCCACGCTCCCCGACTCGACGGATCCGGGCACGACCGAGGTCCTCGTGGCGGAGATCAATCGGCTGCGCGGAGAGATCCGCGATCTGAACCGCGAGAAGGAGAAGATCCTCTCGCAGATCCCGAACACGCAGGACATCGCGACTCTGCAGCAGCAGCTCGAAGAGAAGTCCCTCGAGCTGATCGAGAAGGACAAGAAGATCCAGCAGCTCGTCGCGACGATCCAGCAGATCAAGAACCCCACGCAGGTGCGCCGCCCGCAGAACCAAGCGTCGGTGGTCAACAGCGCGGTGGCCGACGTAAGCCTCGATGGGTGCTTCATGGAGTGGGGGGAACGTCTGGACGAGAACGGCCTCCCGCACACCGAAGCGCGGCTCCTGACGAAGATGGACATCCTGCCCAACGGCATCGCAACGGACGTGGCCACGAGCGGCGAGACGTCGACGGTGTTGAAGCAGTGCATCAACGAAGCGATGGCCCGGCAGGCGTATCCACACGGGCCGGAGATCCTCGGCGTCGAGGTGCTGATCGAATGGACGCCGCTGATGCTGAACCGCTCGATCAAGGTGGTCTCGCACCGCCCGCCGCCCCAGAAGATCGACATGTAGCGGCGCGTCTGCGCGTCTGCCGGATCTGTCACGTACTGCCGGGACGCTTCGTCGCCTATACTCGTGCCTCATGGTTCGTTCGCTCGTCCGGGTGTTCGCCGGCATCGTCGCGCTGGCCGGAACCGCGAGCGCAGAGCGATCGGGCCGCACGTACGTCGTCACACCGCTCGAGGAGTTCGCGACGCCCCACGCCGCCTCACAGGTGCTCTACCTCGAGCGATGCACCGGTGGCTGTCTGATCAAGAAGGCCAACAACGACGCGCGCACGAACTCGTCGACGATCCCGCAGCAGGGAGCGAGCTGCCAGGACCCGGCCGCCGGCTGCCGGATCTCCGAATACATCAACGCCAACGGTGTCTCCGGCAGCGCCGCCGACGAGGAATGGAACGCGGTCGTCCAGTGCGTGCGCGAGGTGTACTCGCCGTACCAGATCATGGTGACCGACGAGCGGCCGGGGCCCGAGTCGTCGTTTCACCTCGCGATCGTCGCCGGGACACCACCCGAGGTCGGTCTCGGCAACGATATCCTCGGCATCGCGCCGCTCAGCGGAGACTGCAGCGCGATCGACAACGTCATCTCGTTCTCGTTCGCGAACGCGCATAGCCGCGTCGATCCGCAGCGCGTGAACAACCTGTGCTGGACCGCAGCGCAGGAGAGCGCGCACGCGTTCGGTCTCGATCACCAGTACTCGTTTCAGGACGGTCGCTCGGCGTGCAACGACCCGATGACGTACCGGACCGACTGCGGCGGCCAGAAGTTCTTCCGCAACGCGAAGGCGAACTGCGGCGAGAACCAAGTGCGTGCCTGCCGCTGCGGTGCGACGCAGAACAGCCACCTGACGTTGCAGAACGTGTTCGGCGCCGCGACGTCGATCATCCCCGCGCCGACGGTGGTGACGACGACGCCACAGAACGGCGGTCAGCTCGGCGCTGTCGTCATCGCGTCGGCCGGCAGCAAGCGCGGGATCGCACGGGTCGAGATGCGCCTCAACGGGTTTGCGTGGGGGACGCCCGCGAAGGGAGTGCCGTTTGGTCTTGTCGGTCAGCCCACGCCGGCGCCGTACTCCGTGCAGGTGCCGGCCGATGTGCCGAGCTCGGTGATCGATGTCGTGATGCGCGCCTACGACGACCTCGGTAACTACACCGACTCGGTACCCATTCGCGTGACGAAGGGTGCTCCGTGCACGAGCTCGGATGCCTGCGCGACGGACCAGACGTGCGATGCCGAGGGACGCTGCGTCTGGCCACCCGCAGCCGGCGAGATCGGCGACGAGTGCGCGTATTCGCAGTTCTGCATCTCGGGGCTGTGCACGGGCACCGTGGACAAGCAGATCTGCACCCAGCCGTGTGACCCCACCGAAACCAACTCGTGTCCGCTCGGGCTGTCCTGTGTCGAGGGCGCGCCGGGCGAGGGTGTGTGCTTCCCGCTCGATGACGGCGGCTGTTGCAGCGTCGGGACGGGACGGACGGTACCGTGGCTGCAGGTCGGCCTGGGCCTCGGGGTTTTCGGCGTGGTTGCTCGGCGGCGACGTCGCGCCCCGACCTCGGGTTATCACCGGGCGGCGCCGCGGTGATCACGCGTCGGTGAAAGGGGGTGACGTTTCCGTCGGCCGTGTAGTAAGACGCGACCTACATGCGTCTCTTCAGTGCCGTGGCGTTCGTCACTTCCGTGATTTCGGCCGGTTTTGCGCACGCCGAGGATGGTTTGTTCAAGGGACACCCGATGGGGATCAACGGGGGCGTCTGTGGCACCGAAGCGACGCCGCATCCGATGCCCGCGCCAGGCACGATCGCGCATCACGCGGTGGCCAAGCTCATCTACCTGAACCGCTGCTCGGGCAGCTGCAACCTCACGGCGGCCGATCAGCAGAACGCGCCGATGAACGTCACCGCGGTGCAGGGAATCCCGCGCGGGCAGGCGTACACGATCCCCGAGTTCAAGAACTTCGCAGGCGCCGTCGGCGCGGCCGCCGACACCGAGTGGGCGCAGATCGTTGCGTGCGTCGCCGAGACGTTCAGCTACTTCGATATCGAGGTCACCGATCAGCGGCCGGCGTCGGGCAACTTCCACATGGCAGTCGTCGCCGGCAACCAGCAGCACATCGGCCTCCAGACGGATGGTCTCCTCGGCATCTCGCAGCTCAGCTGCGGTGGTCCGCTCGACAACGTCATCTCGTTCACGCTCGCCGAGGCGCACTTCGCCGGATCGGCTTCGACGCGCGTCCGCGATCTCTGCACGACGGTCACGCACGAGGTCGGCCACGCGTTCGGCCTGCAGCACCAGTTCCGGTTCATCGTCGACAACTCTTCGGCGTGCTCGGATCCGATGTCGTACGACACGGGCACGTGCAACCCTGACCAGCGTTACTTCCGGAACAAGATCGCGGCGTGCGGTCGCTTCGAGGAAGAGCCGTGTAACTGTCCGAACAACCCGCCGAACTCGCACCTGCTGCTGACGCAGGTCTTCGGCGCGGGTACGCCGACGGTGCCACCGCCGACCGTGACGTTCACGACGCCCGCGGCGGGTGGATCGATCGCCAACCTCGTCGCCGTGACATCGGGATCGAAGCGCGGCGTCGAGCGCGTCGAGCTCTACCTCAACAACTGGAAGTGGATGACGGTACAGGGTGCGCGGTTCGCGACGGGCGGCGGCCAGCCGAATCCATCGCCGTACGCGTTCCAGCTTCCGGGCAATGTTCCGAACAGCCTCTACGACATCGAGGTCCGCGCGTACGACGACGTCGGCGCAGTGACGTCGGTGACGACCCAGGCGGTGAAAGGCGCGCCGTGTGCCACCGCGGAGACGTGCGCGAAGGGTCAGAAGTGCGAAGGTGGGAAGTGCTTCTGGGATCCGCCAGCCGGCGCGATCGGCGATGACTGCACGTTCAACGAGTTCTGCATGTCGGGCGTCTGCGCCGGAACCGCGGAGCAGACGATCTGCACGCAGAACTGCATCCCGGGCGTCGGCGACAGCTGCCCCGAGGGCGCGGGCCTGACGTGTATCGGTGACGGGGCGAGCGGTGTGTGCTTCTTCCCCGGTGACGACGGCGGTTGCTGTAGCGTCAACGACGATTCGTCGACGCCACTGGCGCCGATCGCGCTCGGCGTGGGTCTGTTCGGCTTCATCGTGATCCGCCGTAGGAGCAAGTGATGCAACGCGCTGCCATCTTCGCACTCGTCTCGTTCGCGACGGCGACCGCGTACGCCGAGCTCCCGCATCGCATTCCGCGCGAGCAGGGCCGGCTTGTCGTCGCGCCGATGACCGAGCCGCCACCGGCGCATGTCGGCAACGTGTCGAAGATCATCTATCTCGAGCGCTGCAAGGGCGGCGGCTGCATGGTGCGCAAGGGCTCCGACGACGCGCGCGGCTACACCTCGAGCATCCCGCAGGGCGCGGGCTCTACGTTCCTCGTCGGGGAGTTCGAGAACGAGGCGGGCGAGACCGGCGACGCCGCCGACGCCGACTGGGCGAAGGTGCTCAAGTGCGTGCAGGAGGTCTACTCGCCGTTCGATGTCGAGGTGACCGACGTCAAGCCGACGTCGCCGACCTACCACATGGACATCGTCGCGGGACTCTCGCGCGATGTCGGTCTCTCCAGCGGCATCCTTGGCATCTCGCCGGGCGTCGGCTGCACGCCGGTCGACAACCGCATCACGTACACGTTCGCGAACATGGTCGGCGGGGGCGGTGATCGCCGCATCTGGGAGATCTGCGCGATCGTCGCGCAGGAGACGGCGCACACGTACGGGCTCGATCACTCGTATGCGTTCGGCAACCGGTCCGCGTGCATCGATCCGATGACGTATCGCGGTGACTGCGGCGGACAGAAGTTCTTCCGCAACGACCAGGCGACATGCGGCGAGTACTCGCCCATGCCGTGCGCCTGCGGTGCGACGCAGAACGCGCACCTCGCGCTGCTCAACGTGTTCGGTCCGGGCACCCCGATCACCTCGCCGCCGACGGTCGTGGTGAAGCAGCCGGCCCCGGGCACCACCACCATCACGAACGGCTACACCGTGATCGCCACCGCTGGCGCGCAGCGCGGTATCAAGACCGTCGAGCTGTGGCTCAACGGGTACAAGTGGGCGAGCGCGATCGGCGCGCAGTGGGGCCGCGACGGCCAGCCCGTGACCGACTACGGCATCCCGTTCCCGGCGAACGTCCCCGACGGCGTGATCGACATCGTCCTCAAGGCGAAGGACGACATCGACATCACGACGGAGACCGCTACGATCACCGTGACCAAGGGGGCGCCGTGCACGAGCGCTGCCTCGTGTCTCGACGGTCAGAAGTGCGAGCAGGGCAAGTGCTTCTGGGATCCGCCGACCGGTGAGCTGGGCGACGATTGCACGTACCCGCAGTTCTGCGTCACCGGCGTATGCACCGGCACCGCCGAGCGAACGATCTGCACGCGCGAGTGTGTCGCGGGTGTGTCCGACA
Source organism: Kofleriaceae bacterium (assembly GCA_046160585.1). Lineage (GTDB taxonomy): Bacteria > Myxococcota_A > Polyangia > Haliangiales > Haliangiaceae > JABFXX01. The sequence continues at coordinate 96,998 of JBJXGN010000278.1, read as the reverse complement.
GCTGCGAAGCGGGTTTCGAGTGCATCCCGAACGGACCGACCAAGGGCGTGTGCTTCCCCGAGGCCCCGCCCGAGGACGGCATCTGTAAGTCGTCCGTGACGTCGGGCTCGGGCGCGCCGCTGACCGCGGTGTTGTTCTCGGCGCTCGGCCTCGTGTTCGTCATCCGGCGTCGCCGATAGCGCGCAGCGGATGTCGGCGTTGCCGCTAGCCGCGCGAGATCGTGAAGCCGGTGACGCAGCGGTACTGCTTGCCCTTGTACTCGCTGAGCACGTATTCGATCGCGACTTGATACTCGGAGCGGAACGCGGCGAATAGCAGCTGCACGCTGGTGTCCGACAGCTCGCGGCCCTTGCACTGCAATCCGCCCCATCGATAGTTCGTGGTCTGCTTGTCGTGATCGAGCCACACCGCGCCATGGAACAGCTTGTAGCTGGCGTCTCCGGGCTCGAGCAGCATGAGCTGGCTCACCGCCGTGGAGACCGTGGTCTCGGCGTGAGCGATCGAGGCCGTGGCCAGTGCCGATGCGATCAACAAAGATAACGAGCGACGCATTGCGACCATCCTATCCTAGTTCGCCGAACCGCTGCCGGCCGCGCTGCCGGGCTCCGTGGGGGGCGGTGCGGCACCCGGAACGATTCGCTCCGGCGTGATCGTGTCGCGCGCGGTGATCGCGCACTTGCGGATCATCTCGTTGTCCACGTTGGACGGGCCACCCTTCACCTGCAGGATGCACTTCGTGTCGGTATCGAAGAAGCGGAACACGAACACGTCGTCGGCGCCGACGGCGACGACCTGCTTGCACGCGTAGGTGCCCATCGAGTCGTCGTCCTGATCCTGGCGCTGCTTGCACTTCGTCTTGAAGCGTTCCGCATCCTCGATGGTCCAGCAGTACGCCGTGACGTTGCACAGCTCGTCGCCGGGCATCACGCCGAGGCGGCCTTCTTTCTTGAGAATCGCCTTCTGCTCCGCTTCGGTCGGACGCTTGCCGCCGCGCGTGATCGCGCACGAGCTCGCGGCCTCGGGTTCGGCCTTGCGCGTGTCCTTGACGGTCACCGGCTCGGCCTCGCCGATCGCTTCCTGGAACTTTGCGAGATCGATCAACGTCTCGCACGCGACGGTCTGCTGCCCGGGAACCGGCGGCTTGATCTTGACCGCGGACTGGCCCGCGGCCTCCTTGGCTTTCTGCTCGGCCTCTGCTTGTTTGCGGGCTTCTTCCGCTCCTTCATTCTCACTCTTGCTACAGGCAGAGAGCGTGGCCGCCGCCAGCACGACGTTCGCGATTCGAGCGCGCATGCGGCAAAACCTAACACGAGCTAGACTGCGCCTCCCAATCGGCGCCCATAGCTCAGTTGGATTAGAGCACGGACCTTCTAAGTCCGGGGTCGCAGGTTCGAGACCTGCTGGGCGCGCCACGACCATCCGCTGCTGCGACGCACGAGCTTCCATCGATGCGCCGATTCCGTCGCGAGAGCGTTCTCGCCGAGGAACCGTCCGTTCGCTGGGCGCACAGCGTCACGCGCGAGACCGACACGTAGGGCCGAAAGCCCGGTAGCCGGGGCCACGAACAGATCGGGCACCGCGTGACGCGATCGACAGTGCCCGGAAAAACTGCATGCCGATTCAGTGTCGGATCACGAGACGTGCCTATACTCCGTTCACTTTCGTTACCTAACGGAGAATTGCATGCATATCCAATGGCGCTGGTTGGTCGTACCCAGCCTGCTGATCGCAGCGAGCGGCTGTCCCGACGTGAAGGTCGACGAGGACGAGATCGGAACGGCGGGACCCGCCGTCGAGTTCGATCCAGGGAACCGCGTGGTTCCGTTCCCGAACAACCTTCTGCTGAACCCGATGACGGGCAAGGTCACCTTGCCGATGTCGTGCGGTGAAGGCGCCGCGACAACGGCCACACGCGAAGGCGTGCTCAACAAGCTCGACGGCTTCGGAACGTACCAGACCGTGATGACGGCGACGTTCTCCGAAGGCTTCGACATGGCGACCGTCATGGACAAGGTCGTGCTTTACAAGCGCGCCGCCGGAGCGACCGCGGTCGATCCTGCGACGTCGAATCCAATCCCGGTCGTCCTCGTGCCATCGATGACCACGCGCTTCGACGCGGACTGCATGAACCCGACGATGATCCCGCAGCTGATCATGGTCGCGGGTCGTCCGCTCGACCAGAAGTCGTCGTACGTCGCCGCGATCCTCGCGGGTGTGAAGACGACCAGCGGTGCGGACTTCGGTGCGTCGTTCACATGGTCGCTCGTCCGCCAGGCCGAGTCGCCCGTCACGCTGGACGCGGAAGGCAACGTCACGGCGAACAACACGCCGCTCGACCCGCGCAATGACGAAGACCTCGCGACGCTGCAGGGCCTCGACCTGTTGTGGAAGGCGCACGCGCAGGGGGTCGCGTTCCTCACGCAGAAGATGCACTCACGTGCGGACATCCTGCTCGCGTGGGAGTTCAAGACCCAGACGACGACGGATCCTCTCGATCCCACCGTCGCCGGCTCGCCAGCGGCACTGGTGCCGAGCGCGGCACCGCTCCAGCTCGCATCGCTCGCCGCCGCGGCCGCCAATCGTACCGTTGCGCCGTACAGCGCGTGCCCACCGTTCGACATCGGACCGCCAGCGACGGGCGATACGAACGTCCAGTGCTTCCTGAAGATCTCGCTCGGTAGCGCGGCCAGCCCGGCGGGCTCCCCCCTCGCGACGATCTACGCGACCGGAAATGCGACCTGTGCGGCGGTCGGATGTGCAGCGGTCGGCGACGTGCTCGGTGGTGCGTTCAACTCGCCGCAGTACATGATCGATACGCCGAACCCGCTCGCCGGTGGCGCGATGATTCCCGGCCCGTGGGGGGATCCGGTGACGCCGACGAAGGTCAGAGACGAGGTGATCGGCTTCATCGCGATCGTGCCCGCGTCGCCGGCCCCGGCCGATGGCTTCCCCGCCGTCGTGTACCAACACGGTCTCGGCAGCTCGAAGACCACGGTGTTCGCGATCGGTCCGCAGCTCAGCGCCCCGCAGGCGGCGCTCGGCTTCACGAGCGGCTTTATCACAATAGCGATCGACGCCGTCGCACACGACAGCCGTGCGATCCGCAACTCCGACGCCGCGGCCCTCGGCTGTAGCGGCACCCCGACGTTCTCGACGGCGCCCCAGTGCTTTGCGCCGTTCCTCTCGACCAACCTCGGAGCCACGCGAGATGGCATCCGCCAGAGCGTGCTGGACATCCAGGGCGTGGTCGAGTTGCTGAAGTTCTGCGGCACCGGCACGGGGTGTGCCGTGACGGCTGCACAGGGGGCGCAGCCGTTCAAGGCCAACCCGGCGAGCCTCAACTACCTCGGCATCTCGCTCGGCGGCATCATGGGCTCGATGGCGGTCGCGTCGAAGCCCGACTTCAAGTCCGGCGTCCTGAACGTGCCCGGCGTCGGGTGGGTCGACATCCTCGAGCGGACGCAGACGCTCGCCATCAAGTGCCCGCTCGTGAACGGGCTCATCGGCGCGGGCATCCTGATGGGCGAGGTGTCGAACGCGACGTTCACCACCGGTCTGTGCACGACCGACGCGTGGCAGACGCAGGCGGGCTATCGCCAGTTCTCGACGATCGGCCGCTGGGTCCTCGACTCGGCAGACCCGGCGAACTTCACCCAGAAGCTCGCCACGCGTCGTTTCGCGATCCAGAAGGTCGACGGGGATACCGTGGTCCCGAACTACGCGACCGACAACGAGGCCGCGCTCGTCGGGCTCGCCGCGACCCCGATCGCCGCGGCGTGCGCTCCGCAGGCCGGCACGTTCGGTCCGACGCCGCAGATCGTAGCCCCGGCCGCGACGAACAAGTTCGTCAACTACTCCATGCTCGGCGCGACGGCGACCTGCCCCGACGCCACCCAGACGAACCAACCGTCGGCAGGTACCGTGTACGCACACGCGTCGCTGCTGCGCCCCGTGGCGGGCACGTGTTCGACGGCGGGACATACGTGCACCTCGACGACGCAGGCGATCGGTGACGCCCAGTGCACCGCCGCCAATGGGGGCCAGCCGAGCGTCTGTGACATCGCCTCGGTCGCGCGCGGTCAGCTCGGCACGCGCCGGCTCCAGACGGACGCCATCACGTTCTTGATTCTCAACCGCTAGCTTCGACGAGGAATCACTCTAATGAAGACAACAACAACTTCGTTGCTCCTCGCCGGATCGCTCGTCTCGGGCGGCGTGGCGTACGGCAACGCGTTCAACGTCAACGAGCACGACGCGAAGTCCAGCGGTCGCGGCGGCGCGACCGCGGCGACCAACACCAGCGCCTCCTCGGTCGTATTCAACCCGGGCGGCATCCCCGTCGGGGAGGGGACGCAGGTCGCGATCAACGCCTCGCTGTATATCACGCAGGGCTTCTACGAGCCCGACGGCGGTGGCGCGAGAGTGAAGACGGACACGGGACCGACCCCGGTCCCGGCGATCTACCTGACCTCGCGCGTCCACGACATGGTCGGCGTCGGTGTCGCGCTGCACTTCCCATTCGGTGCGTCCATCTCGTGGCCGGACGGTCATCCGCAGCGTGGCACGCTCACGGATCAGGCGCTGCGCACGTACTTCATCACGCCATCGGTCGGCATCAACCTCGACAAGCAGGTGCCGGGGCTCTCGTTCGGCGGCGGCGTCGATCTCGTCCCCGCGACGGTGCTCCTCAAGCGCGACGTCGTGTTCGGAGACACCGAGGGCACCGCGGAGCTCGGTGGCGACGCGTTCGGCATCGGTGGTCGCGGCGGCATCATGTACCACCCGCCCGCCCTCAAGCAGCTCTCGGTCGGCGTCATGTATCGCAGCCAGGTGACCCTCGACTTCGAGGGCAAGGGCGACTTCGATATCGCGCAGCCGTATCGCGATCAGCTGCCGCCCGATGGCGACATCACGACATCGATCACGCTGCCGCAACAGGTATGGGCCGGCGTCGCGGTGCGCCCGATTCCCGAGCTCGAGCTCGAGCTCGACGGCGTCTGGATCGACTGGTCGAAGTTCAAGGAGCTCCGCATCCAGCTGCCGGCGGATCAGGTGACCGTCGCGCCGCAGAACTACGAGGACAAGCTCACGGTGCGCTTCGGCGCGGAGTACTCCATCAACAAGCAGGCCGCGGTGCGTGCCGGCTTCGTGTACGACCCGACGCCGATCCCCGACACCACCCAGACCGCGCAGCTCCCCGATGCGGACCGCATCAACGTCGCGCTCGGCGGTAGCTACAAGTTCACGCCGGACTACGGCCTCCACCTCGGCTTCTTGTGGGTCACGCCGCAGGATCGCGAGACGAGTGACGCCCTCTACACGCCGACGTACAAAGGCACGTACGGCGTCCAGGCGTTCGTCGCCTCGCTGATGTTCTCGGCGACGTTCGGCGGCAAGGCTGCGCCGGATCCGATGCCCGAGCCGATGGTCGCGAAGAAGTAACGTTCGTCGATCGCACGTTCGATCCCCGCCGCTTCGTTCACGCGAAGCGGCGGTGTTGGTTTCGGTCACGTGTCGCCGGGCTTCCTATCGGCCCATTCGATCCGGACGTCGTAGTCGGGATCGGGCGGCTCGGGTGGTGGACGCTCGGCCTGGGGCACGTTCACGAGGTTGATCCGGATCCGGTACCACGCGGTCGCGCGCCCGCGGTTCGTGTCGACGAGCACGTGTTCGGGTGCGAGCTTCATGACGATCGCGGGATAGCGCGCCTTCCACTTCTCGAGGCCCGCGAGCGCGTCTGCCTTCTGCTTCGCCTGCGCGATCGTGATCACGGGGAGCTTCGGGCGCGGTGGCTTCTTCGCGGCCGCGGGCCTCTTCGCGCCGGAAGCGCGTGAGGGGGCCACGCGGGGCGCTTCACCTGGGGTCTTCGCGTAATGCGGCGGCCACGGCGCGTCGGGCGCGCCCGCGTGCTCCTGGCGATCCGCGAGCTCGAGCAGCGGTTCGAGGCGACCGACCGCGGCATCGATGCCCGCATGTGCGTCGCCCTGCGCGGCGAAGCGCGGCGGCACGGTGCGCAGCGTGTAGTCGCGCGGATCGCAGACCAGGAACTCGTCCCAAGGCAGCGGCATCGACACGCGCGCGTCGGGGAGGGGACGCACCGAATACGCGGACGCGGTCGTGCGATCGCGCGCGTTCTGGTTGTAGTCGAGGAACACGCCGTGCCGCTCCTCCTTCCACCACTTCGCGGTCGCGATCGCCGGCGCACGCGCCTCGACCTCGCGCGCGAACGCGAGCGCAGCACGGCGCACCGTCGTGAACGGCCACTCGGGCGCGATGCGCACCCAGACGTGCGCGCCACGCGACCCGGAGGTCTTCACCCAACCGACGAGGTTTACCTCCGCGAGCACGTCGCGTACGACTCGCGCGACCTCGCGGATCTGCGGCCACTCGACGCCGGGGACCGGATCGAGATCGATGCGTAGCTCGTCGGGGCGATCCATATCCTCGGCGCGCACGGCGTGCGGGTTGAGATCGACGCAGCCGAGGTTTACGACATACGCGAGGCCGGCGCGGTTCGACACGGCGATCTCGTCGGCGTGGCGCCCCGACGGGAACCGGAACGTCGCGATGCCGAGCCACTCGGGTCGCTTTTGGGGGGCTCGCTTCTGATAGAACGCTTCGGCCTCGACGCCGTTGACGAAGCGCTTGAGGATCATCGGCCGCCGCGCGATGCCCCGCAGCGCCCCGTCCGCGACGGACAGGTAGTACTGCACGAGCTCGAGCTTCGTGATGTTGGCCTTCGGGAAGTAGACCTTCTCGGGGTTCGAGATGGCGACCTCGTGCCCGTCGAGCGTCAGGATCTCTTTGGTCACCTTCACAGCGTTTTCTCGTCTGGGCGATCCTTGCACGAGTCGAGGGCGTCCTTCATGGTGTCGACCCATGTCCGCGAGCCCCCTTCGCGTTCTGCTCGCGCTCGCGTTCCCGATGGTGATCGCGCGCGCCACGCAGTCCATCATGAGCTTCGCCGACGCGTACATGGTGGAGCACCTCGGCAAGGAAGAGATCGTCGCGGCCGCGACCGGAGGGCTCAACTCGTACCTGTTCATGATTCTGCCGACGGGCGTCGTGTTCATCGTCCAGAGCTTCGTCTCGCAGCTTGTCGGCGCTGGCGATCGCGACGCGACGCCGCGATTCGCGTGGTACGGGTTCGCAATAGCCGCGGCGTCCGGCGTGATCGCGCTCGCCGCGTTTCCGCTGATCGATCCCTTGCTCGGAGCGTTCGGCTACTCGGCCCAGGTCGAGGAGCAGATGTCCTCGTATATGAAGATCCGGCTGTTCTCGGTCGCGGCGGTCGTCGCCGTCGAGGTGATGAACAACTGGTATGGCGGCCTCGGCAACACGTGGATGGCCCTGGTCTCGAGCGTCATCACCATGTGCGTCGATCTGTTCCTCAACTACGCGCTGATCGACGGCAACTTCGGCTTCCCACAGATGGGCGTCGACGGCGCTGCGCTCTCCACGACGATCGGCAGTTGCGCGGGCCTCGTGTTCCTGCTGGTCGCGTACGGACGGCGATGGGGTATGGCGATCGGCGGTCCCGCTCCGCGCCGGCGCCGCGACGGAAATCCGCTGAACCTGTCGTGGCGCGAGCTGCGCCGCGTGATCCGTTTCGGCTTGCCGAACGGCCTCAACTGGCTCGCCGAGTTCGGCGCGTTCCAGCTGTTCGTCAACGTCGTGTTCGGGAGCCTCGGTGCAGACACGCTCGCCGCGTTCAACGTCGTGCTCGCGCTCAACTCCGTCGGCTTCATGCCGGCCTTCGGCCTCGCATCCGCGGGCGCGATCCTCGCGGGCCAGTCGATCGGCGCGAACCAGAAGGACCAGGTGTGGCCACAGGTGCGGCTCACGCTCGGGTGCACGGCCGTGTGGATGGGGGTGATGGGCGTCTTGTACGTGGTCTTCCCCGCGAAGCTGCTCGGCCTCTTCGACAGCGACGGCATGGGGGGCGATACCTTCGTCGCGGTCGGCGCGACGATGCTCCTTATCAGCGCGGCGTGGCAGCTGTTCGACGCCGTCGGCATCACGTTGTCCGAGACGCTCCGCGCAGCGGGCGACACGACGTGGACCGCCGCGGCGCGCATCCTCCTCGCGTGGGGTGTGTTCTTCCCGGTCGCGTACGTCGTGGCGCGCTACTTCGACGGTGGCGCGGTCGGAGCGATGTTGTGCCTCGTCGGCTACCTGACGATCCTCGCAGGGCTATTCGCGTATCGCTTCCGCAGCGGACGGTGGCGCTCGATCGAGCTCATCGAGCCGAAGCTCGTGTAGGGACATCAGGTCTTCCCGCTGAAGATCTCGCGGATCAGAAACGCGGGAGTCTCCTCGAGCTGATCGTAGCGACAATCCGCCGGCGGTTTGTCGGGCCGCCAGCGCTGCACGTGTGATCCGTGACGAAAGCGAGCGCCCTGCATGTGATCGAACGAAACCTCGACCACGAGCTCGATGCGCAGCGGCTCCCACGACAGATCCTTGCCGCGGTTCCAGCGGCTCGTCGCGCCGGGCTTGCGCTGCGTTGACTCCTGCTCCTGGAAGGCCGCCCAGTCCTTCCACGGATGGCCCTCGAGCGCGTTCTCGCGGTAGGGCTCGAGCTTCTTCGCGAGCTCGCCGCGCTCGGTCTGCTTGAAACCCGCCGCGACGCCGACGTGATGCAGCTTGCCCTCGGCGTCGTGCAGCCCGAGCAGCAGCGAGCCCACGAGGGTGCCTTTGCCGCCCTTGTACCCACGGAAGCCCGCGACCACGCAGTCCGCCGTGCGCTGGTGCTTGATCTTCAGCATCGCGCGCTTGCCCGGCATGTACGCCATCGTGTTCGGCTTGGCCATCACGCCATCGAGCCCGGCGCCCTCGAACTTCTCGAACCACATCTGCGCGGTCGCGCGATCGCTTGTCGCAGGAGTCACGTGCACGGGCGGCTTCACGTTCGCGAGCGCGGCGACGAGACGCTCGCGGCGCTCGGCCTGCGGCAGCGCGCGCAGATCCTCGTCGCCGAGCGCGAGCAGATCCCAAGCGACGTACGACGACGGCTTCTCGTCGGCGAGCATCTTCACGCGCGACGCCGCCGGGTGGATGCGCAGTAGCAGCGCGTCGAAGTCGAGGTGGTCGCCGGTCGCGATCACGATCTCGCCGTCGAGGACACACCGCTCGGGCAACTCGCGGCGCAGCGCGACCTCGAGCTCGGGGAAGTAGCGTCCGAGCGGATTCTCGTCGCGGCTCTGGATATACAACTCGTCGCCGCTCTTGAAGACGATCGCGCGGAAGCCGTCCCACTTCGGCTCGTAGATCCACGTGTCTCCCTCGGGGAGCTCGCTCGAGAGCTTCGCGAGCATCACGGGGTAGGGCGGCTTGAATGGCAGCTGCAACGCCACGAGCGCAGCCTACACTCGTCCGCTGGCGATGCGATGCGTTCGTGGCGCCGGAAGTGCCAAAGGCTCATTCGGGGATCAACACATCGATGGCGGCGAGGTAGCGCTTTGCCTTTACGCGTGCGAGCTCGTTCGCCAACCGCCGATCCGGCCACGCGTCGAGATCCGCCGCCAGCACGCGTTCGAGTGTCTGCGTGAACAGCGCACGGTCCTTCGTCGCGACAGCGACACCGCGTACGTACATGACCTCCGCGAGCAGCGCGCCCGGACCGAGCTGCGCTCGTGCACGATCGAAGAGCTCCTGTCCGTTCGGGCCACCCAAAAACGCGCTGCGTCCTGCCTCCAGCGTGCCGAGCAGGAGCTCCGCGTCGCTGTCATGTTCGCCCGGCGCGAGTGCGATGACGCGTCGTAGCGTCGCGTCGATGGTGGGAAGTGTTCCGATCCTCGCGAGCGGCGCGAGCGCGAGCGCGAGTGCGTCCGACGTCGCGATCCACCGAAGGGGCCCCGTCTCGGCGCGTGTCGCCTTCGCGAGACGCTCGGCCCACGCTGTTTCGCCCGCAATTCGCGCGGCTCGCCAGTCCTTCGAGAGCAGGGCTAGATTGGCCTCGGTACACTGGGCACCGAGACGGACGACGCGTTCTGCGAGCCGGTCGGCGTCCGCGCTCGAGGTGAGCTTCGCATGCTCCCAATCGTCGAACACGAACGCCGCCGCGAACTGACAGAGCGCTTCGGCGTGAAGCGTCTTGAAGCCTCGGTGCGCTGGATACGCGAGTGCGAACGCTTCCAGTTGCAGGAGCCCGCCGGGCACCGCGGCGCGCGCGAGCTCGACGTCGGATTGCCGTTTGGCCGCGATCTGCGACTTCTCGAGAACACCGAAAGTCGTGGCTGCGGCGCGATCCTCGATGAAGCCCGCGCAACTCGCGCTGGTCATTGCGATGAGAACGAGCGCCTTCATGCGGCGACCCGTGTTTGCCGCTGGATCAGGTCCTCGATCTGCAGAGCCGCGGTGAGCGGTGCGTTGCATCGACTCATTTCGGTCGCGATGACTCCGGCGCGATCAGCGAACGAGCGATCCGCGAGCACGCGTTGCACGGCGGCGCGCACGTCGCGGGCACGAGGCCGGCCCTTGCGAAGGTCGATGCCGGCGCCGGACCAGCGGACACGTGCAGCGATCTCCGGCTTCTCCTCGCTATCGCCGGCGACCACCAAAGGAACACCCGCAGCCAGCGCCATCTGCACGCCACCGTAGCCGCCGTTCGTCACCATCACGGAGACATGAGGGAGGAGAGATTGGTAGGGGACGAACGCCGCGACGCGAGCGTTCGAGGGCGCCTCGATGGTCTGCGGGTTGGTGACGACGATCAAGACGTCCATCGACGCGAGCCCGTCGAGCGCGGGGCGGATGAGCTCGCGGGGATCGGTCGCCAACGTACCCTGCGAGACAAGGATGATGGGGGTCCCGCGCTGGCGTGCCTCCATTACCTCGTTCCACCACGAGGGAAGCGAAGCGTTTGTCGGTGGGGGGACGAGAGGACCGATAAACGTCACCTGCGGCGGGAGATCGCTGCGCGGATATTCGAAGCTGGGGACGGTCGGCTGGAGATAGAGATCGGGCGAGACCACGTCGAAGTACGAGCGTTTTCCTCGCAGTCCTGCCTCTTCGCGGGCGTGGCGATACGCGCGGTTGGTGGCACGAAACAGGACGTTGTCGACGAGCCAGCGCAGGAACCGATTCGCGAGCCGGTCGTAGGCCGTTTTTGCAGGAGGTCGTGCGGTCCCGAAAGGGGCGGTATCCCTGCTCGACAGACCCAGTGCACTGATGCCCAGCTGGGCCCACGGCAGTCCGCTCGATTCGGCCAGGAACGCAGCGCCGAGATGAGCTTGGTCGGCAAGCACTGCGTCGGCGGGTTGCCGGTCGACCACTTCGCGGAGATCGGCGAGCTGTGCCGGCGCTGGCGCGATGAACATCGCGTCGAGCTGTGCGCGGACTCGCGCGAGGCCGCGCGTGCCGCGAAGCTGTGGAAGCGCCGCCTCGACGTTCGCATCGTCCCAGTCCGGGGCGATTCGCATCGGCACGTACGTCGCACCGGTTTGTCCGATCTTCGACGCGAACTTGCCGGCCGCGTACCACGTGACCTGGTGGGCTCGCTCGACGAGTGCGCGCACGACGAGGAGCATCGGATGCACGTGCCCCGTGAGCGGAACGGTCGCGACGAGAATGCGAGCCACCTGCCTTAGTTGTGCATACCACAGCCCACGTTACGGCGGCCCGTTGTAACGTGGAGACTCGTCGAGACTCCAAGCGAAGGCGTACGCCATGAAGATCATCCCGACCTCGCTCCCAGGGCTTCTCCTCTTCGAGCCGACGGTCTACGAGGACGCCAGGGGGACGTTCATGGAGACGTTCCATCGCCAGCGCTATCGCGAGGCCGGCGTCGACTTCGAGCTCGTCCAGGAGAACCTCTCGACATCGTACCGAGGCGTACTTCGGGGCCTTCACTTCCAGCTCCACCGCCCTCAAGGAAAGCTCACGCAGTGTACGTCGGGTGCGATCTATGACGTCGGGGTCGACATCCGTCGCGGTTCGCCAACGTTCGGTGCGTGGTTCGGGACCATCCTCTCCGCGGAGAATCATCGTCAGCTGTGGATTCCGCCGGGGTTTGCTCACGGATTTCTCGCGATGTCGGATCGTGCCGAAGTTGTCTACAGGTGCACCGATCTCTATTCGCCCACCGACGAGCGTACGGTCCGCTGGAACGATCCGCAGCTCGGCATCGCGTGGCCTCTCGACGGCGAGCCACTGCTCTCGAAGCGCGATGCGATCGCTCCCCTGGTCGCGGACGCCGAGCTCCCCATGTTCGATTCATGACGATTCTCGTCACCGGAGCGGGCGGACAACTCGGACGCAGCCTCCAAACGAGGACCGGTGTCGTCGGACTCGATTCGGCTCGACTCGACATTCGGGATGAGGAGCAGATCGAAAGCGCGTTCGCGAGGTACACGCCAACGGTAGTCATCAACGCTGCGGCGTACACGGCCGTCGACAAGGCAGAGAGCGAGCCCGCGCTCGCCGTTGCGGTGAACCGCGACGGCGCTTCCCTGTTGGCTCTGGCGTGTGCACGCCGTCGCGTGCGCTTCCTTCATGTCTCGAGCGACTACGTGTTCGACGGACGTAGCCTCGTGCCGTATCGCGAAAACGATGAGGTGGGACCTCTTGGTGTGTACGGCGCGAGCAAGGCGGAAGGCGAGCAACGGGTGCACGAGGCCGGAGGCACCGTGGTCCGAACGTCATGGATGTTCGGCGAAGGAGGCCCGAGCTTCGTGCACACGATGCTCCGGATCGCGAAGGAGCGATCGGTGCTCCGTGTCGTCGCTGATCAACATGGCCGTCCCACGTATGCCGGCGATCTTGCCGACGCGCTCGTCGCACTCGCGTCGCGGCCCGCGTGGGCCTCGACCTATCACTTCAGTAACGCCGGAGTGACGACGTGGCATGCGTTCGCGGTCGACATCATCGCGGAGGCGCGCCGCCTCGGGGCTCGCTTGTCCTGCGAGCATATCGAGGCGATCACGAGCGATTCCTACCCGATGACCGCGAAGCGGCCACAGTACTCGGTCCTCGATACCACTCGTATCGAAGAAGAGCAGGGCATCGTTCCGCCGCACTGGGAGGTGGGACTCCGACGCGTAGTCGCAGACGAGCTCCGCGCGCGCGGATAACTGAAGAATCGCTCGCGCGTAGACCAACGTATCGCTCGCGGGTAGACCGCACGAGTCGCTCGCGGGTAGGGACCTGCTACGACCCGTGCGCACGCTACACTCATCTTCATGCAGCGAGCTGCGTGGCGAGTAAGGACCCTCGGGGTCAGATGGCTCGTGATCGCCGCACTGGTGTCGACGTCGACGGCGTCCGCCGACCTCCCGTGTCACAGCTCGGAGTGCTCCGGTTTCCGAGCCGACGCGCTAGGTCGCGAGATGTGTACGAGCACCACGCGGTACCGCGGAGCCGTGCGCGACCTCGACGTCAAAGACGCCGACATCCGCGACGTGTTCCGTCTGCTCGCCGACACCGGCAAGATCAACATCGTCGTCTCCGACGACGTGACGGGACGCGTGACGATGCGCCTCAATAACGTGCCGTGGGATCAGATCCTCTGCACGGTCGCCGCGGTCCACAAGTTGCGCGTCACCATCGATCGCAGCATCGTCATGGTGACCCGCCGCTCGGTGACGCGAACCCGGTGATCACTCGGCCTGTTGCAGGATGCCGAGCACGGCGCCCTGCGGGTCCGCGAAGATCGCGAAGCGTCCGACGTTCGGGATGTCCATCGGCGGCACGATCAGGTGCGCGCCCAGGCGCTTCGCCTTGTCGGCCACGGAGTCGGCATTCGCGACCTGCACGTACGGCGTCCACGCGTGCGGTGCTTCGGCCATCGGTGCCTTCATGATGCCAGCGATCATCGCCTCGCCCGTCTTGAGCAGATGATACGTGCCCATGTCTGGACCCATCTCCATCGAGTCGGTCGCGAAGCCACCGAGCTCCTTGTAGAACGCGACCGACGCGGTCGGGTTCTTCGACGTCAGCTCGTTCCAGCAGAAGCGATGATTCGCCACCGGCGACGATTGCTCCTTCGGATCGGTCGGCTGCCACAGCGCGAGTACGCCTCCATGCGGATCGGCGACGACGGCCTTGGTGCCGACGTTCCCGATCTTCTCCGCGTCCATCAAGATCTTCCCGCCAAGAGCCTTCACCTTCTGCGCCGATTCCTTCGCGTCGTTCACGCGCAGATGGCTGAGCCACGTCGCCTGCTTCACGCCGTCGGGAGGCGGCAGGTAGCCACCGATGGTCGCGTCGCCTTGCGCGATCATCGTGTAGTCACCACCCGGCAGCGGCACCTTCTTGGTGCCCCAGCCGAACAGCTCGCCGTAGAAGCCCTGCGCCTTCGGCGCATCGGAAGACACGTACTCGAACCAAACAAACTTGCTCATCGTCATTCTCCTTCTGCGCGTTGGTCGAACGACGCCGCCGCAGATCGACAACGAATCGACGAGCTCGTGAAAAAACGTCTAACGGCTCGTGATCACGAGCGAAGGGGCAATGGCTGTCCGTCGTCGACGAACTCCATCGAGGCCGAGTTCAGGCAGTACCGCAGGCCGGTCGGTCGCGGACCGTCGTCGAACACGTGACCCAGGTGCGCCTCGCAGCGTCGGCACCGAATCTCCACGCGGCGCATGCCGTGCGAGTCATCCACGAGCTCGCGAACGTGCTCGGGATCGAACGGCTGGAAGAACGACGGCCAGCCGGTGCCCGAGTCGAATTTAGCGTTCGACTGGAACAGCGGCAGGCCGCACAGCCGGCACGTGTACACGCCCCGCTTCTTGTTGTCGAGAAACACGCCGCAGAACGGCCGCTCCGTGCCCTGGTTCAGGATCACGTGGCGTTCTTCCGGCGTGAGCGACGCGGCGAGCGCGACGATGCGGTCGTGGGATAGCGGCGAGAGATCGAAACCACTCCGGGACGTCGTCATAGGCTAGGCATACGACGAAAGCGTCCCCAAGGTTTCACTAGCCGAGCGGCTAGTAGCCGTCGTCGTCGTAGCTGTCGTAGTAGCCGTCGCCGTAGTCGTCGTAGTTCGCGTCGAGATCGTAGTGACCGTTGACCCACATCCACTCGTAGCCGTTCCAGCTCCACTGGCCCGCGATCCACACGTAGCCCGGAACCGGATCATAGTTCTCGACGATGATCGCGGGACGGCGGTAGTAGTCGCGATAGCGGTACCGGATCACCGGGCGGTGATAGGCGCGCGAGTGTCCGCCGCTGAAGTAGAACATGTTGTTCCGGAACGTCGGGCGCGTACGGTGAACGCGGACGCCACCGTTCCAGTGGCTGCGGTCGACGCGGCGATCGTGGTTGCGCGTCCAGCGACCACGGTCGCGGCGGTCGTGGCGGTCGTGGCGGTCGTGGCGGTCACGACGTTCCCAACGGTCACCGCGACGGTCGTCGCGATCTCGACCGCGGTCACGGTCTGCGAGCGCGACTCCACCGAAGAGTGTGAGAGCCGTCAGGGTCATGACGATGATTCGTTTCATGCCCCGATAGACAGCATCCGGCGTGCCGGTTTTTGCGGGCCATATTTCAGGGCATTACAGGCACTTCCGCCTGCGGATTCCGCAGGGTGTGAACGTCCGTTTCTGCGGGTTCCGCAGAGCGTGTTTTGGCGCGGCGACCGGCTTCGTCCTAGTCCGCCTCCGCAACGCCGTACTTCTTGAGGCGGTCGTACAACGTTCGTTCGCCGATCCCGAGCAGCTCGGCTGCGCGGCGACGATTTCCGCCCACCACCTCGAGCGCGTGAAGGATCGCTTCCTTTTCCATCTCCGCGAGCGGACGTACTTCGGTGCCCGTCGCGCTCGGTGCGCCGCTCGGCGCTTTCGCCGCGGTGCCGCCTTCCACCCAGATGTGGCTGTCGTCGATCACGTCGCCGTCCGCAAGGATCGCCGCACGCTCGAGCGTGTTCGCCAGCTCGCGCACGTTGCCTCGCCATTGACTCGAGGCGATGCGCCGCTCCGCCGATGCGGACATGCGCGGCACGCTTCGCTTGAGATCGCGCGCGGCGCGCTCGAGCAGCAGTCTTGCGAGCGGGAGGATGTCCTCCTTGCGCTCGCGCAGCGGCGGCAGCTTGATCGGAAACACGGCGAGGCGATGATAGAGGTCCTCGCGGAACGTGCCGTCCTCGATCATCGCGCGCAGATCGCGGTTGGTCGCCGCGATCCAGCGCACGTCGCACTCGAGCGTGCGCGTGCCGCCGACGCGCTCGAAGCGGCGCTCTTGCAGCACACGGAGGAGCTTCGCCTGCAGTTCTGGCTTGAGCTCGCCGACCTCATCGAGGAAGAACGTGCCGCCGTCGGACAGCTCGAGGCGTCCGCGCTTGCGCTCGGTCGCGCCCGTGAACGCGCCCTTCTCGTGGCCGAACAGCTCGCTCTCGAGCAGCGTCTCGCTGAGGGCGGCGCAGTTGATCGCCATGAACGGCTTCGTGGCGCGCGGTGACTTCGCGTGGATCGTCCGCGCGGCGACCTCCTTGCCGGTGCCGCTCTCGCCGAGCAGCAGCACGGTGGCGTTCGTGCGCGCGACCTTGTCGATCGCTTCGACCACCGGCTCCATCGTGGGGTCGCCATACGTGAGCGGCGTCCCGCTACGATCGTGATGCCCTCGGTCCAGCCCGCCGCGTTCGGTGCGATCGTTCGCGTCGACGCGATCCTTGAGGCCGCGACGTTCGAGCGCGCGCTGCACGAGCAGACGCAGCTCGTCGGGCCCCGACAGCGGCTTCTGGAGGAACTCGAACGCGCCGAGCTTCATCGCCTCGACCGCGTTGTCGACCGAGCCGTGAGCCGTCATCACGATCACTTCGACCTCGGGCTGCTCCGCCCGCATCTTGCGCAGGAGCGACATGCCGTCGAGGCCCGGCATCTTCAGATCCGTGATCAACAGATCGAAGCCTTGCTCCTCGAGGAGCTTCGCCGCCTCCTTGCCGTCCTTCGCGGCGACGACCGCGTGATCGTCGAGCTCGAGGCTATCGGTGATGAACTCGCGCAGGCCAGCTTCGTCGTCGGCAACCAGGATGCGGGACATATCAGGACTCCGGAATCTCGGCGCGGAACAGTGCGCCACCGTGCGGGGATTCGTGAACCGCCAGCGTACCCTCATGCAGCTCGACGACGCGACGGGCAACGGCCAATCCGAGCCCCGTGCCATGTGTCTTGCCGGTGTGGAACGGCTCGAAGATCTTCTCGCGATCCGGTTCGGGGACACCCGGGCCGTGATCCTCGACCTCGATCACGAGTTGCTTGTCTCGTCGCGAGACGCGCACCTCGACGGGCGGGCCGGCCGCGACGGCGTTGTCGACGAGGTTGATCACGACCTCGCGGATGCGTGCGGCATCGAGCGACCACCTAGCCGGTGCGCTGCCGGCGTTGACGTTCACCGCGGGCGCTTCGCCCTCGGCGACCGCGAGCACGCCCGCGACGGCGTCGCGCACGATCGCCGACGGATCGACGGACTCGCGCTGGATCCCGCCGGTCTTCACGAAGCGCAACAGGTCGTTCGTCAGCTTCTCGAGCCGCATCGTTTCCTCGACGACGCGCTCGGCCTTCGCGCGCGGCTTGTCCCCCTCGGGGAGCACCTTCGCGAGCATCTGCGCGAGCAGCTGCGCGTTGCCCTTGAGTGACGCGAGCGGGTTCTTGATCTCGTGCGCGAGCACGGCCGACATCTCGCCGAGTGTCGCGAGCCGGCGCTCGTGCTCGCGCGCGCGGTCTTCGCGTGCGCGGCGCGCTTCGCGGAGGAGCAACACGATGGCGACACCGAGGAGGCTCGCGGCGGCGAGCGCGCCGATGCCGAGGGTGATCGTCGACGTATCGCGCAGCGCGTTCGCCTGCGACGGCTCGACCTCGATGACGTACCGCGGTGTGCGCCCGCCCGCCTTCATGCGGCGAATCGCACGGAGAGTGAGGCGAATGCGCCCGTCGACGACCTGAAGTCGTCGCGGTCCGGGTGCGACGTGTTCGTCACCGGATCCCGAGCCGACGGACTCACCCGCTGCTGCGACGACCTGTCCGCGATTCTCGATCATCGCGATGTACCGGAGACCTTCGCCTGCGTGCGCAGTCAAGATCACGGCGAGATCCTCGGGCGACGGAACGGCCTCGAGATCGGCGAGATCGGAGCGCACCGCTTGTTCGATGGCGACAGCCTGGCCGCCACCGACCGCTTCGGATGCGTCGATCACCGCCGATCGCGTCGACCAGACCGTCGCGAACAACGCGACGCCGATCAGCACGAAGATCGCGACGGTGCTCCAGCCAGCAAACGACGCTGACGCGAAGCGACCACCGCGGTTCGGTGCCATCGCGGGCAGCATAGCCCAGCCCTACAAGCCCTTCATGCCGCCGCGGTGACCGCGATGGCGCCCCTTGCCGAACTTGCGCTTGCCGGCGGCGAACTCGGCCTTGCTGAGCACGCCGTCGCCGTTCGCGTCGAGCTTCGCGAAGCGCTTCGCCACGCGTTCGGCGTGCATCGCGGTCCTCTCGTTGTCGTCGAGCGCGCCGTTCTTGTTGAAGTCGTACGAAAGCAGCATCGCTTCCTTCTTCGCCTTCCCCTTCCCCTTCATCGCCGCGCGGTCGCGGCCATGATGATCGCCTTGCGCCGCCGCGATTCCGACGGCGGAGCCGACGAGCACCAACGAGGTCACGAACACAAGCTTCAGCTTCCTGGACAACATGAGCTGACCCTCCATAGGTCAGCACGTGACCATCGCAACGCGCGTGCCCGGCCAACGTCGCGATTCCCGGTGAGACTTCCGAGCGGCCTCTGCGCTTCCCGCAGCGCCGCCG
The DNA here is from genome assembly GCA_046160585.1 of Kofleriaceae bacterium. Classification (GTDB taxonomy): domain Bacteria; phylum Myxococcota_A; class Polyangia; order Haliangiales; family Haliangiaceae; genus JABFXX01. The sequence goes on along the minus strand of JBJXGN010000278.1, from coordinate 78,261 downwards.
CGAGAATCGCAGCAAAATGCCACTTGCTCTCACGCGACGTGAGGGACCTACGGTGCCTCTCGAGGACAGAAACCATGGCAATGACAGTCGGAGAGCTTTCTCGCATCAGCGGAGTCACCGTCCGGACGCTGCATCACTACGACGAGATCGGCCTCGTGGTGCCTTCGCAGCGAACGGCCGCGAACTACCGGCTCTACTCGGATGACGACATCCTGCGCTTGCAGCAGGTGCTTGTCTTCCGCGAGCTGGGCATGCCGCTCGACGAGATCGCCGGTGTACTCGATGATGCGGTACACGCGAATCGCGCGGATCTCCTCCGCCGGCATCGCGACGCGCTCGTCGAGAAACGCGGCAAGCTCGACGCGATGCTCGTCGCTGTCGACCACGCCATCGATGTCCTCGAGAAAGGAACGCAGATGATGACGTCAGAGGATTTCAAGAAGATGTTTGATGGCTTCGATCCCGCCGAGTACGAGCAGGAAGCGCAGCAGCGTTGGGGCAACACGGAAGCGTACAACGAGTCGGCCCGGCGCACGAAGACGTACGGCAAGGCGGAGTGGGACCAGATCGGCAAGGAGGCGGCAGCGATCAACACCCGGTTCGTCGAGCTCATGCGCGAGGGCGCTGCGCCGACGGATCCGCGCGTGCAATCGGCCGTCGAGGAGCACCGCGCGCATATCTCGAAGTGGTTCTACGAATGCACTCGCGAGATCCACCGCGGCCTCGGCGAGATGTACGTCGCGGATCCGCGGTTCATGAAGAACATCGACAAGGCGGGCACGGGCCTCGCGAAGTTCATGAGTGACGCGTTCGCGGCGAGCTAACACCCGGACGAGCGGGGTATGTTCCGGCTGTGGCGAACTCCGACGACGAGCTGGCGCGAACCGCGACCGCTCACGACGGTGCGCCGACGCCGGATCCGGAGAGACCGATCGGCGAGATGATCGGTCGCTACCGGCTCGAGCGCGAGCTCGGGCAGGGTGGGATGGGCGTCGTGTTCGTCGCGTTCGATCCGGATCTCGAGCGCCGGGTCGCGCTCAAGGTGCTGCGCGCGACGACATCGACGGAGGCCGCCCAGCGCCTGCAACGCGAAGCGCGTGCGATGGCGCGCCTCAATCATCCCAACGTCGTCACGGTGCACGAGGTAGGGACGGCGAACGGTCGCGACTACGTCGCGATGGAACTTATCGAAGGCGAGACACTCGCGGACTGGTTGCGCTCGCAGAAGCGATCGGAGCCTGACGTCGTCGACGCCTTCGTGCAGGCCGGTCGCGGGCTCGCGGCGGCGCATGCTGCGGGGATCGTGCATCGCGACTTCAAGCCGCACAACGTGCTGCGCGCGAGCTCGGGGCGCATCGAGGTGACGGACTTCGGTCTCGCGCGAGAAGCGCACGCCGAGGCGATCGCGACAGACCCGCTCGTCGCGACGTTGCCGGTCGGACTCGCGACGACGACCACCGGGTCGAAGACGCCGAGCTCCCTCTCGGGGCTCACCGTGACGGGCTCGCTGCTCGGCACGCCGGCGTACATGGCGCCGGAGCAGTGGACCGCAGGTGTGGTCTCGCCGGCGACGGATCAGTTCGCGTTCAGTGTCGCACTGTGGGAGGCGCTCGCGGGCGAACGCCCGTATCGCGAACCGACCGTCGAGGGATTGCGGGCGCAGATCCTCGAGGGACCTACGGACCTCGACGTGTCGAAGATCCCGCGCAGGCTGCGCCGCGTGCTCCTCCGCGGTCTCGATCCGGATCCGAAGAAGCGCTGGCCGAGCATGGCCGCGATGCTCCTGGTCATCGAGAAGCGCGGGCGCACGAGCGCGTTGTTTCTCGCCGGCGGAGGTGCGGCCGTGATCGCCGGTGGTGCGATCGCGCTCGCGCTCGGGATGCGCGGATCGAGCGAGCCGCCCTGTGCGCCACCGGCGCTCGCACCGTCGACGGTGTGGTCGGAGCGCGCGCGTACGGTGCTCCTCGATGCGGGGCACACCGCGGCCGTGAAGTTGCTCGACGCGGACTTCGGGCGCTGGGCTTCGGCGCGATCGCTGGTGTGCGCCGCGCCGGTCGAGCGACGCGCGCCCGCCCTCGCGTGTCTCGATGGTGTGCTGCAGCAGATGAACGCCGCCGTGCGCGCGGCCGAGCAGCTGCGCGACGTACCGCCGATCGAGATCGGTATCGTGCTGATCGATCCGAACGTGTGCGGTACCGAACGCCCACCGCGGCTGCTCGCTCCGTCGCCGCAGATGCGCGAGGTGATCGAGGTCCGTCTGCGCGAGGATGCGGTCGCGGGCAGCGCGGATCCGCGCGCGATGAAGTCGCTCGTCGAGCGCGTCGCCTCCGACCCGTGCGCCAGCAGCTACGCGCACGCCATGCAGGCGTTCACGGTTCGCGAGAGCGCCGAGCAGCGGCGGCTCACCGAGCTCGCAGAGACCGAGGGCGAGCGCTGCGAGGACGAGCGCGTCCGCGCGGATGCGGCGCTGCACGGTGTCCTGGCGGCGGTTCGCATGGAGTTCCTCGCCGCTTCGATCCCGAAGAAGCTGCGGCACGCCGAGGTCGCCGTACAGCGCGTTACCCAGCCGGATCTCGTCGCGATGCTCGACGTCGTGCGCATGAACGTTGCCGCGCGTGCGGAGAACCTCGAGGTCGCATTGCAGCGCGCGGACGCGGCGCTCGCGGGCTTCGCGATGCGCGGGCGCTACGCGTCGATGGTCGAAGCGGGGCTCTCCGGCCTGTCCATCCTGCAGGCGCGTGCGACGCCCGCCGACCTCGCCGAGGTGGCGCGCCGGATCGCGAACTGGCGCGAGGTCGCCACCAAGCAGCTCGGACCGACGCACGACGTACTCCGCCGTATCGAGCAGGTCGATGCCTGGTGGTCGTTCATGCGCGGCGACGTTGCGGGCGCGCATTCGCGGCTCGCGGCCGCCCGTCGCGAGGAGCCGATCGAGGATGCCCGGCGCGCGCACGGGCGGGTCGTCGATGTCGATGGCAAGCCCGTCGCAGGCGCGACCGTCGTCAGCGGCAAGGGGATGGTCGGCGACTCGATCTCGATCGCGATCGCAGATCCCGACGGGTCGTCGTCGATGCGCACGACGACCACCGCGTCGGACGGGACGTTCACCATCGCCGACGTTCCCTCGGACGGGGTCGTCATCGCGCAGCTCGGCGCACATCGCTCGCTCGCGTTCGCGCCGGGTGAGGCGCTCGAGATCCGTTTACGGGCGACGAGTCGCATCGAGGGGAAAGTCGAGCTTCACGGGTTGCCGCGCGAGCGCGTGATCGTAGCGATCGTCTCGGACGAGCAAGCGCGAGCGCAGCGCTACAGCATCGTGGCGCCGGTCTCCGCCGATGGGTCGTTCGAGATCGACGGCGCGCCGCGCGGGAAGGTCAAGATCATCGTGCAGGTCAGCGGCGTCACGGGTGTGACGAGCTCCGTCGTCGAACGTGCGATCGACGGAGGCTCCGTGAACATCGCGCTCGTTGCTCCGCACGCGAACCGCGTGGTGCACGTGATCGTGCGCAGCGCGATCGGCCTACCGGTACCGAACGCGCAGGTGATCGTCCGTCCCGGCGCGTTCTCGACGACGAACGCGAAGGGGCTCACCGAGAGGCTCGACGCGACGACAGCACGGCTCGCGCGCCCGATCGTCGGCGAGACCGCGCCACAACTCGTGCGCGAGGTCGCGCGTCCCGATGACCTGTACGCGACGATGAGCGAGGTGCCCGACGGCATCGCGAGCGCGTGCGCGCTGGCGTTGCCCGCGGATCTCACGGATCCCGATCTGCAGCCGAAGATCGACAACAACCTCGAGAAGATCGAGGTGCGCTGCACGGCGATCGATCCTGACTCCACTGTGGTCACCATCGAAGTGCCGCCGTGGCCGCGGCTCGATTGAGTCGATTCAGGCTGCAGGTAGGATCGTGAAACGCCCCATCGCGGCGGCGATCAACGCAACGCCGCGCCGTCCGCGATCGTGTTCGCCGCGGGCGCTTCGCCGAGTCGGATCAGCGCGGACGCGAGCACGTCGGGGGTCGTCGACCGGTAGCGATCGCGGACCTTGGAACCGCCGAACAGTCCCACGACAGCGAGCACGCCATCGCCGACGATTCCCGCGGCCTTCTCGCCCATGCGTGTCTCGTCGCGCTCACCGGTGATGATCGACGGCCGCGCGATCACCCACGGCAACCCGGACCCCTTCACGGCGTCCTCGGCCTTGCCCCGCCAGGCGAGGTATGCGGAGCGCGCGTCGCGGTCCGCGCCCACGCTCGACAGGTACACCAGGCGCGTCGCGACCTCGCTCGCCTTGGCCGCCAGGGCGGTCAGCGCGGTCAGGCCGTAGTCGACCTTCTCGTAGATGTTGCCGTCGATCTCGTCGGCCTTCGCCTTCGCGCGTGTCGTGCCGATGCAGATGTAGATCTGCGCCGGCTTCGTCTCGCGAAACCGCGCGGCGAGCGCGGGGGCATCCCACGCGGTGGTGTCGACGGTGGCCCCGAGCTCGCCGAACTTCGAGCGCCATTCGGCGAGCTGCTTCGAGTCGGGACGCACGTGCGCGTACGTCGTCGTGCCGCGCACGCACAGCTGTCGCACGACCTCGCGTCCGACGAACCCGGTCGCGCCCAGGACAAACGCGCTCACGAGCCGTACTTCGCGAGGCCGGCTTGCATGCGAGCCTTGAGCGGCGCGACCACGGCCTCGTCTTTGATGTTGATCACCGGCTCCGTGTCGTACTGCTCGTAGAACACGCTGTCTTTCGTCTCGGGTGGAACACCGAGCGCTTCGCGGATGCGCTTGAAGTCCGGTACGAAGCCACGATCGAGCAGCGGGACGATCGTTCCGGTGATCGTCCCGGTGAGACCGCAGATGTAGATCACGACGTTCTTCGGGTTGAAGCCGCCGGGGGCGAGACCGAGCCGCTTCTCGAGGTCATCGAGGCGCGCGCCGTCGAAGAACGCCTCGACGCGGCCGGTGTCGCCCGTCCATCCCGGCGCCTCCTTCGGACGCGAGACGGTGCCCCAGTACTTGAGCCCGTGTTCGGCCACGAGGCGCATCAGCTCGTCGCGGTAGCCGAGGTCGGCGGGGTACGACGCACCGTGGAGCACTACCCACTTCGAGAGATCTGCTTTCGGGTTGCGCCGCAGCTCGCTGCGCACCATCGAGACAAACGGCGCGGAGCCGGTGCCGGCTGCCACCGTCACGCGGATGCGTGGATCGTCGGTGCCGACGGTGTCCTTCACGGTGAAGACCCCGGCCGCGACCGCGCGCATGTACATGCGATCGCCGTTCTTCAGCTTCCAGAGCAGGTGCGTGAGCGGGTTCTCCGACTCCGGCTTCGACACGAAGCGGACGTAGAACTCGATCGCGCCGTCGTCCTCGGGGGCCGAGGCGATCGACATCGAGCGCCGCACCGAGCCGAGCTCGGGCTTCTCGGCGTTGTTCATCCCGAGAACGCAGTACTGGCCGGGCGTGAACCACGGCTTCTCTGCGGGCATCTGATCAGGTTGCACCCGAAATAGTGTGAGCGCGTCGGTGACGTCGACGCGCTCGAGCAGGGTCGCATTGTACTCGAGCGGTTTGGCCATCGCCGCGACGCTAACACCGCACCGCAAGCTCGCGCGACTAGACCGTGCGGGTAACGATCAGTGCCTTGAATTCGTGTGGCACGAGGCCCATCAAGCGGTCCTCGATCTTGTCCCACCGCAGCTCGCCAACCGTGGCGAGATCGAGCTTGTCGCCGACGGTGTGTGCGAGCAGCGCGGGGGTGTAGCCGATCTTCGGTAGATCGACGCCGACGTCCGAGGCGAGCGCGCGCAGTGCGCGAAAGTGGCTGCGCGTCGTAGCGAGACCCATCTGCGTACGATCGAAGTCGAGCAGGTCGATCACGAACTCGAGCTCCGCTTTATGGCCCGCGCCGCGGATCGCCTGCTGCAGCTGGCCGAAGTGCGTCGACAGCTCGGGGTGGTCGAGATGCGTCGACAGCCTCGGCCAAGCCGTGACACCGCCGAACTCGGTGATGATGGCGGTGCCCTGGGGCGCGAGCCAGTTGCCGATCTTCTCGACCAGCTCGAAGGCGCCCGTCATCAAGTAGAACGGCTCCGGCGCGTCGTCCAGGTTGACCGCGCGATCGGCCGCGATGCGGGAGAACGTGCGCACCTTGTCGCGGCCGGCGTTGCCGCTCTCGGGCGTGATCCCGATGTCGGCGCGTGACAGCTGGATCGCGGGCAGGTCGCCGATCATCTCGTTCGAGAGGATCAAGTCGAAGCTGTCGTTCGGCAGGTTCGCGCCCAGGACGTCGCCCATTACCCAGGTCGCCTTGTCCTTGCCGATGCGGGCCTGCTGCGCTTCGGCGAGCGCGGGGGCGAGCTCCACGATGGTGTACTCGACGGTGCGGCCGTTCGCGGCGAGGCGCTCCATCACGTCCTTCGCGACGTAGCCCAGGCCCGCGCCGATCTCGAGGACACGGACCTTGCCCTCGGGGATGACGCCCCTCGCGAGGAGCACGTCGACGAGCGCCTGCCCGTACGTGCGGTCCTTCAGCGCGGGGTGCGGCACGCGCAAGAGGTGCGAGAGCGTCGTTTCCTGGTGGTCGAACTGCGCATCCGCGTCGGCGACGTCGTTCTTGTAGTACTCGACGGGTGAGATGATCTCCATGCTCGCGCGCGGGTCGCCCTCGACGGCCTCGCGCTGGCCCGGAACGCGCGTGCCGGGTACCCACTTCGCGTACGGCATCGTCGAGCTCAGGTATGGCGGAGCCGTCGCCGGGCGCTTCGCGTAGACCGACCACGGCATCATCGAGAGCTTGAGCGCCTGAACGTCGGAGTGGACGAGCTTTCCGACGAGTGCTTCGAGCTTCTTGTTGTCGTGTTGGTGGCGCAGCTCGATCAGGCGCTTGTTGCCGTCGAACGCGTCCCACATCTTCGTCTCGTCCTCGTCGAGAAAGATCGTTTGCACCGGCTTGTCGCCCCACGCGGTGTGAAACGTCAGCCGATCGTCGCGCCGGCGCCACACATTCCATTTGCCGTGGATCGGCACGGACCCCCAGATGCCGTCGATCTCGCTCTCTTTGGGATCGACGAGCACCGCATGCGCGACGAGGATCTCGACGAACGCTTGCGGGTCGCCGTCTCCGAGCTTGCCTTTGTAGTAGTCGACCGTCTCCTTCGTGTCGACACCGTCGGAGAAGCTCTCGACCATCAGCGCGATGTCGGGGCTCATCTCCATCAGGTAGCCGTAGAGATCGTGGAACAGATAGACGGCACCCATGTGACCGAACCACGAGATGTAACGCGACCGACGCAGGCGTTCGGGCACGAGCGGAGCAGAGACCATGCCCGTTGGTATCACGCGGCGCTATGCTCTCGCCGGTCATGCCCTACCTGTTCGAGACCGAAGAGCACGCGGCGATCCGGGCTACCGCACGTCGCTTCGCGCAGAGCCACATCGCGCCGCACGGCGCGGAGTGGGAGGAAGCCGAGGAGTTCCCGGTCGAGCTCTACAAGCTCGCGGCCGACGCTGGGGCCGCGGGAATCGGCTATCCCGAATCCGTGGGCGGGCAGGGTGGCGATCTTTCGCACGTGCTCGCAGCGAGCGAGGAGATGTTGCTGGCGGGGCGCTCCGTCGGAACGCTCGTCGGGCTCGGCAGCCACGGCATCGCGTTGCCGCCGATCGTGCGGTTCGGGACACCCGAGCAGCAGGCGCGATTCGTGCGGCCGTGCATCGCGGACGGGGCGATCAGCGCGCTCGCGATCACCGAGCCGGGCGGCGGAAGCGACGTCGCGTCGCTCGCGACGAAGGCGGTGCGCGACGGTGACGACTATGTCGTGTCGGGAGCGAAGACGTTCATCACGTCGGGTTCGCGCGCGGACTTCGTGACCACCGCCGTACGCACGGGCGGGCCGGGCCACGGCGGCGTCTCGCTCCTCGTGATCGAGAAGGGAACGCCGGGGTTCACGGTGTCGAAGAAGCTGCGCAAGACCGGCTGGTGGGCGAGCGACACCGCCGAGCTGCACTTCGACGCGTGTCGCATCCCCGTGGCCAATCGGATCGGGCCGGAGAACGGCGCGTTCCCGATGATCATGATGAACTTCGCGAGCGAACGACTGATGCTGGCCGGACAGTGCGTGGCGATCGCCGAGCTCGCGTATCGCGAGTCCATCGCCTACACGCGCGAGCGGCACGCGTTCGGCAAGGCGCTGACCGGGTTCCAGGTCACGCGCCACAAGCTCGCCGACATGGCGACGCGGATCGCTGCGGCGCGCGCGCTCGTCGGGGAGTGTGTCGTTCGCGTGTTGCGCCCGGGTGGTGATTTACAGGCGGCGGGACTCGCGGCGATGGCGAAGAATACGGCGACGGACATGTGCAGCTTCGTCTGTGATCACGCGGTCCAGCTCCACGGCGGGTACGGCTACATGCGCGAGACGCTCGTCGAGCGGCTGTATCGTGATGCGCGCTTGTATCCGATCGGCGGCGGTACGCGCGAGATCATGAACGAGGTGATCGCGAAGACGGAGGGCTACTGATGAGCATGCAACACGAACCACCCGCGCAGGCGCCGGCACCTTCTGTCGCGATTCCGATCGCGATCCTCGCCGCGCTCGCGATCGAGGTCGTGTTCTCGGTGTCCCGGTTCGCGATGCCGATCGAGTGGTTGATTTCGGAGCGGTACTGGCTCGTGTCCACGGGCGTCTACGCGTCGAGCGCGCTGCTCGCGATGATGGGCTTCGCGGACCTCGTGCGGCGCCTCTCGGACCGGCAAGCCATGGGCGCGCGGATCGCGATGATCGGCCACGGGGTCTTCCTCGTGCTCGCGCTCTGCTCGGGCTTGGTCACGATGCTAGGCGTGACGTTCGGCGGCGAGAAGATGGAGCTGGTCTGGACGATCCAGAGCTACCTGTACTTCGCGACGACGTTCGCCACGACGATCGGGACGATCGTCGCGGCCGGGTCGTTCGATCGCATCGCGGTGCCCGCGGTCGGGATGCTCGTCCTGTCCGGCATGATCGCGCCGCCGCCGTTCCTCGGGATGACGCTTCACGACCTGTTCGGCACGTCGACGCGCTACGTCTATCCGCTCTTCGGTGTGGGACAGCTCGCGCTGCAGGTGGTCCTCGTTCGCTTCGCAGCGCGGACCTCGACGCGGCCGTTGCCCACAGAGCCGACGGCGCCATTCGCGCTTCTCGGTGCGGCGCTCCGCGCACGCGTCATCGCGATGTTCATCGTGATCCTGTTCACGCTGGTCGCGATGGGAGGCCGCAGCATCGGCGCCATGAAGGTCGCGCTCGTCGGTGCGCCGATCATCAACATCCTCGCGTTTGTTGTCTTCTCTGTGGCGGCGCTTCGCGCGACCCGCGGGCTCACGCACGGACTCCAGATCGCGTTCACTGCGGCGGGAGCTGCCTCGACGTGGTGTGCCGGCATCCTCTCGATGCAGACGCCGGCCATCTACCAGATGCTCACGCAAAGTGCCGACTCGTACACGAGCGACCGCGCGATCGAGATGGCTCGCGCACTTCCGCTCGTGATGCCGCTCGTGGCGACGGCCGCGGTCGTGATCGCGCTCGTCGCGGCCGGCTCGTACGTCCGGCGGATCGGACACCAGGAGGTGGCCGACAGCATCGGACCACGCACCACGACGTTCGTGATCCTGATGGCGACGAACGTGGCCGTGCAGATCTACGCGGTGCCGAAGGTGCGCTCGATGGGCGAGCTGTTCGGACTGAGCATCGTGTCGGTGATCGCGGGCGTCGCCGCGCTGCTCGTCGCCGCGAATCTGTTCAAACGTGCGAGCGATGCGACCAGCACCACCGCGTTGCCCACCGCGACCGCGCTTCCGTAGGAATCGCTTGTTCGCATGCGCTACTGTTGGGGTATGCGCGTGTCGATCCTTGCGGTGCTCATCGCGTGCGGAGGTCCTTCGACACCGCCGCCGGCGCTCATCGAGAACAAGTCCGCCGCGCCCGCACCAACTCCGCTGGAAACGCCAGCGAGCAAAGATGCGCTGAAGTCGTTCACGACGAAAACGCGCCCGCAGGTCGTGCCCACCGGACAAGGCTCCGTGTCCGGCAAACTCACGAACACGATGGGCGAGGCGTTGATCGGAGCGACGGTCGTGTTCGAAGGCGACAACCTGATCGGCGAGCTCGTCGCTATCAGCGACGAACACGGGAAGTTCGCGCTCGACGCGTTTCCGCCGGGCCGCTATCGCATCACCGTCTACTACAATGACCTGTACGTCCGTCGCTTGTTCCAGATCGAATCGGATCGAGTGAGCGAGCTGACGCTCGCGGGCTGGGACGAGTCGTTCAACCAGGACCACACCGACTGAGAATCGGTGGCGAGCCTTCGAGCGGGGACAGTACTCAGTCGCCCGACTTGAAGCGCACGTGCAGGTGGTCGGCGTGGTGCGGCCAGTGGCGCACGATGCCGGCGAGCGTGTCCTTACCGCGCGGGTACTGGAAGATCGCGGCGAGATCCTCGTCGGGCGTGCCGCGCTTCTTCGCGAACTTGTACAGCGTCCCTTGCACGTCGTAGTCGAGGAAGATCATGTGGACGCCGGTGTCGAGCTCGGTGGTGCGAACGAACGCGAGCAAAAGCGCCCACGTCGCATCGAGGTCGAGGTCCCCGTTCGCGGCCACGAAGGTGTCGGGGTAGCCCGCCGGCACGCGATGGAAGTAGAAGCCGATGTCGACGTCGAGCCCTGATTGGTGCGAGTGGTGGTCGCCGATCTTGCCGCCGCGTGGCGCCGACAGGTCGCCGATCGCGAGCGTGTGCACGTCGTACATCGCGCGCACGCCGGCGATCGCGCGCTGGAGGTGCTCGACGACATGGCCTGCCCCGTACGCACGATGCGGCCGCCGGATGCGATAGCCGTCGCCTGCGGGGAGTGCCTCGCCGTTGACGAGGCGGCCGTTCCACGGCTGGCCGATGCTCTCGCTATCGCCGGTCGGCTCGTCGGGCTCGACGATGTCCTTCGCGCGTGCGGACTTCACCGTCGCGGTGCCGTCGATGACGGCGAGCGCCTTCTCGGCGCGTACGTCCCGTTCGTCGCGATCGCGGTCCCGCGAGCGCAGCGTTCGGGCGCGCGGTGTGCCGACCTTGCATGCGGGGATCGCCACCACGGTGCCGGGCCGCACGAGCGTGGTCTTCAGCTTGTTGGCGCGCAGCACGGCATCGGTCGCGCAGCCGTAGGTCTTCGCGACATGCTCGAGCGTCTCGCCGCGCTGGACGACGTGCGTGCCCGCCTCCGCAGAGGCGACGAACAGGGCGACAAGCAGGATCGCGCGCACGAAGAGGATCATCGCGCGCGATCGACATCCCGGGCCAGTTCTTGGCCGGGCGGGCTCAGTTGTCGTTGATCTCGAGGATGACCGCCTCGAGGTCGCCCGGCGGGATGCGCGAGTTCCCGCGCACCTGCTCGACGAACTCCTCCTTGTCGCCGCCGACGTTTTCGAGGTTCGCGCCGATGCACTTCGGATGCAGGTAGCCCGCACTGCGCGCCATGTTGCCGCCCATCTCGATCTCGCGCTCGACGGCGACGCGCCACGAGTCCTTCGTGATCGTCTCGCCGCACTCCATGCACTTCGCGCGGTTGGTCGGCGCCTTGTCGATGTGCGGGTAGCCGCCCGGCTTCGCCTTGCCACCTTTGATCGCGTCGGCCATCGCCTTCTCGAGATCGGCTTTGTTGCCGATCGTGCCGGAGAAGTCGTCCATCGCTCCCTTGAGCTCGGCGGGGAGCTTGCCCGCGGCACACAGGAGGTGGTGCCACGCCAGGCTCGGCGTGTCGCCGAAGTTGTTGGGCACTTCGATGCCGAGGCGCAGCTCGCCCTTGGCGATGGGTTTCTTGCAGGTCCGGCACGCGGCGCGGCCCGACTTCGCTTCTTCGATGTGGTTCGCCATCGAGTCGAATCTAGTACATTCGCCGCGATGTCAGGTGGCGACCAGCCGTATCCAGTGGTGGCAACGAAGGTGGACCCTCGGACCGAGGAGTTTGCCGCTAACTCGGTTGCAAACACGGCCGCCGTCGCCAAGCTGCGGACTGCTCTGGGCGAGGCTATCGTCGGTGGTGGCGAGAAGTACACGAGCCGCCACAAGGCCGCCGGTAAGCTCCTCCCCCGCGAGCGCGTCGAGCTGATCCTCGATCGCGACTCGTACTTCCTCGAGCTGTGCGCGCTCGCCGGCAAGGACGTCTCGGGTCACACCACCGGTGCATCGCTGATCGGCGGCATCGGTCGCGTGTCGGGCGTCGAGTGCTTGATCACCGCGAGCGAATCGACGGTGAAGGGCGGCGCGATCAGCGAGCTGTCCGCGTGGAAGTCCGGACGTCTTAGCGACATCGCCGAGCAGAACCGCCTGCCGTCGATCTCGATGATCGAGAGCGCAGGTGCAGACCTGCCGAACCAGTCGAAGATCTTCGTCCCCGGCGGGCGCGGCTTTCGCGATCTCACACGTCGCAGCGAGGCGCGCATCCCGACGATCTGCCTCGTGTTCGGCAGCTCCACGGCCGGCGGGGCGTACATCCCGGGCATGAGCGACTACGTCGTCATGGTCGAGCAGCAAGCGCAGGTCTATCTCGCCGGTCCGCCGCTCGTGAAGATGGCGACGGGCGAGGACAGCTCGCACGAGGAGCTCGGCGGCGCGGAGATGCACTCGCGGATCTCGGGCGTGTCGGACTACATGGCCCGCGACGAGCGCGATGCGATCCGGCTCGGCCGCGAGATCGTCGCGCACCTCGACTGGAAAAAGGGCGCACACCCCACGCCGCGCGCCGTCGAGCCGCCGCGCTACTCCGCCGATGATCTGCTCGGCATCGTGTCCCCCGACGTGAAGACCCCGTTCGATCAGCGCGAGGTGATCGCCCGCATCGTCGACGGTTCTCGCTTCTCCGAGTTCAAGCCGTTGTACGGCAGCACGCTGATCTGCGGGTGGGCACACGTTCACGGCTTCCCCGTCGGAATCCTCGCGAACAACGGCGTGCTGCTGAGCGAGAGCGCGCAGAAGGGCGCGCAGTTCATCCAGCTGTGCAACCAGAGCGACGTGCCGCTCGTGTTCTTGCAGAACATCACCGGTTTCATGGTCGGCAAGAAGGTCGAGCAGGAAGGCATCATCAAACACGGCGCGAAGCTCATCAACGCGGTGTCGAACTCGACGGTCCCGGCGATCACGATCATGACAGGCGCGAGTTACGGCGCCGGCAACTACGCGATGATGGGCCGCGCGTATGCGCCGCGGTTTCTGTTCACGTGGCCGAATCACCGGATCGCGGTGATGGGCGGAAAGCAGCTCGCGGGAGTGCTCGACATCATCCAGCGCGAGGCAGCGGCGAAGCGCGGCGAGGCGGTCGACGAACAGAAGCTCGGCATGATGAAGGCGATGACCGAGGGGATGATCGACAAGGAGAGCGACCCGTACTTCGCGACGGCGCGCCTGTGGGACGACGGGATCATCGATCCGCGAGATACGCGGACCGTCATCGCGATCTCCCTGTCGGCCGCGTATTCGAAGCCGTTCACGGGAACGACCAGCTGGGGCGTCTTTCGCCACTAGGCGCTACCGGGCGCGATTAGATCTGCACCGGAGCACGGGAACAGGCCCGAAGTCGCGGTAGGTTCGCCGGGCTCATGCTCGAAATGCTGCAGTCCCCGGAAGTTTGGCTGAGCTTCGCAACGCTCGCGGCGCTCGAGATCGTCCTCGGCGTCGACAACATCATCTTCATCGCGATCCTCTCCGGCAAGCTGCCGGCGAATCAGCGCGAGAAGGCGCGCAAGCTCGGCCTGCTCGGAGCGTTCGTCTCGCGCATGGGGCTCCTCGCGATGCTGTCGTGGATCGTGAAGCTCGACAAGCCGCTGTTCGAGATCGCCGGCAAGGGCTTCTCTGGCAAGGCGATCATCCTGTTCGTCGGTGGCTTGTTCCTGCTCTACAAGGCGACCAAGGAGATCCACCACAAGCTCGAGGCCGAAGAGGAATCGAGCGCGGTCAAAGTCGTCGCGACGTTTGCCGGCGTGATCTTCCAGATCATGCTGCTCGATATGGTGTTCTCGATCGACTCCGTGATCACCGCCGTCGGCATGACGCCGCACATCTGGATCATGGTCGCGGCGAACGTGATCGCGCTCGCGGTCATGTTGCTGGTCGGCAAGTCGATCAGCGAGTTCGTCGAGCGCCACCCGTCGGTGAAGGTGCTCGCGTTGTCGTTCCTGCTCATGATCGGCCTCGTGCTCATCAGTGAAGCGTTCGGCGTCCACGTGCCGAAGGGCTACATCTACGGTGCGATGGGCTTCTCCGTGTTTGTCGAGATGATCAACATCCGTACGACGCGCAAGGGCAAGGCGCTCAAGCTCAACCAGACTCCGCACGTCTCGGATATCCCGACCGGCGGCTAGCTGTATTGCAGAACGTTTCGGTGGCCAACTTCGCCGCCGCGCATGCGTCTCGAATCGCATGCGGATCGTTCTAACCTGCGTTGTTCTCGTCGGGTGTGGACGTTCGTTCACGCCGCCCGCGACAAAAGTGCCCGTCCAGGACGCGCCGGCGTGCGGCGCAGGGCCCGACGAGGTCGCGCTGTTCGAACATGCGGAGTTCCGCGGCCGGTGCGCCATCCTCCGCGCTGGCGAGTTCGACACGCCCGAGGCGATGAATATCGACAACGACGCCGCGTCCTCGGTGCAGGTCGGCCAGAACGTCCGCCTCCTCGCGTGTCGCGATCGCGCGTTCGCCGGCGCGTGCGAATACCTGTCGACGACGGCCACGCTCGACGACACGTCGGTCGGCAACGACGCGTTGTCGTCCGCGCGCGTCGACACGCGGATCGCGACCGGGCCGACGGGGTGCGTGCCGGGCGAGGGCCAGATCGCGCTGTTCGAACACGCGGACTTCGCGGGCGCGTGCAGCGTGCTCGGCATCGGCGACTTCGTCACGTCGCCGTCGCTCGGCATCGCGAACGACGCGGCGTCCTCGGTACGCGTCGGCCCGAACACGCAGGCGCTGCTGTGCCAGGACGACGGGCTCGCGGAGCCGTGTATCGCGGTCATCGAGGACGTGGCCGTGCTCGCCGACAGCGACGCAGTGTCGTCCGCGCGCGTGCTACCGGACCGCAGCGCGTGTCTCGTGCGCGGCGCGACGGTTGCGCTCGCGCCCCACGTCGCGACGATGGAGGCGTACTGCGCGCGCTCGTACCAGCGCGTGCTCGACGTGCTCGACACGGAGCCCGTGTTCGCCGGGCCGATCGTGATCACGTTCGCGCGCCCGTCGACGTTCACCGGCGAGGGGCGCGGCCGCGACGTCTTCATCGACGACCGCATGTGGAAGCCGTCGGACCTCGGCATGATCGATCACGAGCTGACGCACGTCGTCACCATGTATCCGTCGGCGCCGAGCTGGATCACCGAAGGCGTCGCCGACTGGGTGCGCCAGAAGCTCACGGGCGAGCCGATGGCGTGCGCCGCGGGCGAGACGTTCGCGGATGGCTATGGTTGCGCGGCGACGCTGCTCTCGTTCGTGGAGCGCAAGAAGCCCGGTGCCGTCCGCCGCAAACACGCCGAGCTGCGGACGGAGGCGTTCGATGGTCGCATCGCGGGTCGCGACGCGAGTGCTTGGTGGAACGCGTGCCTCGTGGAGGGAACATGTCGTCCTCGTTGAAGATCGTGCTTCTGGCGGTCGCTCTGACCGCGTGTGGTGGCTCCTACCGGGCCAGCGAGCCCGCGACGCCGACCGAGACCTTTGCCCCCGCATGCACGCCGGCTGCCGGCGAGGTGGCGCTGTACGAGGACGCGGGGTTCCGCGGTCGGTGCGCGATCCTGCGCCCGGGGGACTACGAGTCGCCGCTCGCGATGGCGATCGACGACGACGCGGTGTCGTCGATGATCGTCGGCGACGGGGCCCTGGCGATCGCGTGCACCGATCCCGCGTTCCGCGGCGCGTGTACGACGCTGGCGGGATCGGTGGATCGCCTGCCGACGGATGACTCGCTGTCGTCGCTGCGCGTGGTCGCCGCGCGCTGACTTGCGGTAGGTTCGGCGCGTGCCGAGCATCGACAAGGTCCTGGTAGCCAACCGCGGCGAGATCGCCCTACGCGTGATGCGGACCTGCCGCGCGATGGGAATCGCGACGGTGGCCGTCTACTCGGACGCCGACGCCGAGGCACCGTTCGTCCGGTTCGCGGACGAAGCCGTTCGCATCGGTCCACCGCCCGCGCGCGAGTCGTACCTCGTGATCAACGCCATCCTCGACGCGGCGCGCATCACCGGGGCACACGCGATCCACCCGGGCTACGGTTTCCTCTCCGAGAATGCGAAGTTCTCCGAGGCGGTCGCAGACTCCGGCCTCGTCTTTATCGGGCCGCCCGCCGACGTGATCGCGAAGCTCGGCAGCAAACAAGGCGCGAAGCGCATCGCGAAGGCTGCGAACGTCCCGACGGTGCCCGGCTACGAGGGCGACGATCAGTCCGCGCAGGCGTTCGCCGCGGCGGCGAAGTCCATCGGCTACCCGCTGCTCGTCAAGGCGAGCGCGGGTGGCGGTGGTAAGGGAATGCGCGTCGTGCGCGCCGAGACCGAGCTCGCGGAGGCGATCGAGCGCGCGCGCGGAGAAGCAGCGAGCGCGTTCGGTGACGACACCCTGCTGCTGGAGAAGTACGTCGAGCGCCCGCGGCACATCGAGATCCAGATGCTCGGCGACACGCACGGCAACGTCGTTCACCTATGGGAGCGCGAGTGCTCCGTGCAGCGCCGCCACCAGAAGGTGATCGAAGAAGCGCCGTCGGTCGCGCTCGACGACGCGAAGCGCGCCGCGATGGGCCGCGCCGCCGTCGAGCTCGGCAAAGCAGTCGACTACGTCGGCGCGGGAACCGTCGAGTTCATTGCGGATCCAGCTGGCAACTTCTACTTTCTCGAGGTCAACACGCGCCTGCAGGTCGAGCACCCGGTCACCGAGCTGACGACGGGCCTCGACCTCGTGCGCGAGCAGATCCGCATCGCGCGCGGCGAGCGCCTCGGCTACGACACGGCGCCGCCGCAGCGCGGTTGGGCGATCGAGGTCCGCCTGTGCGCCGAGGATCCCGAGCGTGACTACCTGCCGACGACGGGCACGCTCCACGCCGTCGACGTTCCGGACACGGTGCGCGCGGACATCGGCGTCGTTGCCGGCAGCGAGGTCGGCATCCACTACGACTCGATGCTCGGCAAGATCATCGCGCACGCTCCCACGCGCCGCGACGCCGCGCAGGTCCTGCGCCGCGCTCTCGAGGAGCTGTGGGTCCCCGGGCTCGTCACGAACCGCGAGCACCTCGCGAAGATCCTCGCGCATCCGGCGTTCCTCGCGGGCGAGCTGGACACGCACTTCCTCGAGCGCCACGCGGGCGAGCTCGCCGCGCGCACGCCGGGCCTCGATCGAATCCGCGTCGCCGCGATCGCGCTGACGGTTCACGGCATCGCCACGCGCCGCGATCCGGCCGCGTTCGCGCCGCCGGGCTGGCGCAACGTACACGTCGCGGACCAAACAGCCACGTACAAGCTCGGGTCGATCGACACCTCGGCGACGGTCCAGCTCGGCTACCGGCCAGCCGGCTCCGGCCTCGACATCACGCTCGGCGGCAAGACGACCCACGTCGCGCTCTTCGAGGCGAACGGCGATCGCGTGTGGTTCATGGATGGCCCGCACCGCCGCACAGCGCGGGTGGTCACCGTTGGTGTGCGCAGCTGGGTCGGGAGCGAAGGTACGACGCTCGTGTTCGTCGAGGAGCCGCGCTTCCCGGATCCGACCGCGCGCACGATCCCCGGCGGCCTCACTGCGCCGATGCCGGGCAAGGTCGTAAAGGTGCTCGTCACCGCGGGCCAGGAGGTCGCGCAGGGCGCCCCGCTCGTGGTGCTCGAGGCAATGAAGATGGAGCACACGGTTCGCGCCGCCGAGGCGGGCACAGTGCGCGCGCTGCACGTCGCCGTTGGCGAACAGGTCGACGCGGATCGCCTGCTCGCCGTTGTCACTGCCTGACACGCCGATCCATGCGTCGCCGTCGTCTGTTCGCGACCCTCCGATCCGCGCGTCGCATAGTCGCGTTATCCTGTCGCGTGCGCGCGTTTGTCGTCCTCGTCGCGATGGTCGCGCTCGCGTGTCGCACGCCCGACGCGCCGCCGACGAAGTCGACCGCCGAGGATCCGGCACCGCGTGCGGAGTCGAAGTGGCGCCCGCGCGTCAAGGTCCCCGGTCTGCGCCTGCCCGAGACCGTGGTGCCGCTCGGCTACAAGCTGCGCCTCGAGATCGATCCGGACACCGTCACGTTCAAAGGGCACGTCGACATCCGCGCGCGGATCACGAAGGCCACCGACGTGATCTGGCTCCACGCGAAGGAGCTCGCGATCTCTCGCGCGCAGGTGCGCGTCGGCACCCGCGCGTCCGAGACGCTGACCGTCGTCCCCGAGAAGGGCGACGAGATGCTCGGCTTCACCGCGGGCCGCACGATCGATCCGAACGAGATCACGCTCGCGTTCGAATACACGGGCACGCTGCGCGACGACACGAACGGCCTGTTCCGCCAGCAAGCGGAGGGCAAGTGGTTCGTGTTCTCGCAGGGCCAGGCGGTGTTCACGCGCCTCTACGTGCCGTGCTTCGACGAGCCTCGATTCAAGACACCGTGGCAGCTGTCGGTGGTCGTCCCGAAGGACAACGTCGCGCTGTCGAACGCGCCCGCTGCCGTCGAGCAGACGCTCGCCGATGGGAGGCGCGAGGTCACGTTTGCCGAGCTCGGGCCCTTGCCGAGCTACCTCGTCGCGCTCGCCGTCGGGCCGTTCACGCTCGTCGACGGCGGCACCGTCGGCGCGAAGACGCCGTTCCGGATCGCGGTGTGGCCGTCGCGGGCGGCGTCGGTGAAGCACGCGGCCAAACGCGTGTCGCGCATGTTGTCCGAGCTCGAGGCGTACGTCGACCAACCGATGCCGTGGCCCAAGCTCGACTTCGTCGCGGTGCCGCAGTTCTTCGGCGCGATGGAGAACACCGGCCTCGTCACGTTCGATTCGCACATCCTGTTCGACGAGTCGTTCGGCGAATACGGGTTCGCGCGCGTCACCGCGCACGAGCTGGTACACCAGTGGTTAGGCAACCTGGTCACGCCCGCGTGGTGGGACGAGCTCTGGCTCTCCGAAGCGTTCGCGTCGTTCCTCGGCGACAAGATCGCCGAGCTCGCGGGCGAGTCGAAGGATCCCTTGCTCGTGCACCAGATGTCGCGGGCCGAGGCGCTCGCCGCCGATGCGAAGACGCCGCTACCGCTCCGGCGCCGCGTGGTCGCCAACACGAGCATCGACGACACGTTCGACGAGATCGCGTATCAGAAGGGCGCCTCTGTCCTCGCGATGTTCGAGGGCTTCCTCGAGCCCGAGAGGTTCCGCGCCGCGATGCGCGCCGTCATCCGCGCGCACGCGAACGGGACGATCACGACGGAGTCGTTCGTGGCGTCGGTCGCCGAGATCGATCCGGTGGCCGCCGAGGCGATGGGTAGCTACGCCTCGCACGCAGGGCCGCCGATCGTCGACGTCGAGCTCGTGTGTGGCGTCGCGCCGGCGTCGGGCTCGTCGGGATCCTCGGGGGCATCGGGCTCGTCGGGCTCAGGGGCATCGGGCTCGTCGGGGTCATCGGGCTCGTCGGGGTCGTCGGGCTCGGGGGCATCGGGCTCGTCGGGATCCTCGCGGGCAACGGGTTCGTCAGCGTTGGGCTTGTCGGGCGCACGCCTGATCGCGACAGCGCGCGAAGGCGCGATCGTCCCCGTGTGCGTTCGCTATCCCGGCGCGGGTGGGCCGTCGCGCGCGTGCGCGATCGTCTCGGCACGCACGGAGATCCCGCTCGCGGCGGCGAGCTGTCCGACGTGGATCTCCGGCAACGCAAACGGCACGGGATACTACGAGGTGGTCACCACCGGACAGCCCTCGAGGGCGCAGGCCGACACGCGTTGGAGCCAGCTCGACAAACTGATTCCTGCGGAGCGCATGGCGCTCGGCGCGGACACCGCGACGGCGATGACACGGGGAGAGGTCTCGATCCGCGCGGCGCTCGGGCTCGCGAAGGCCATGTTCGCCTCGAAGGATCCGTTCGCTCGCCTCGGCGGGCTCGCGATCGTGCGTGCGGTCGATCCGCTCGTCGACGACGCGACACGGCCCGCGTGGGCGGCATGGTTGCGCGCCCGCGCACCGCAGGGAAAGCCCGCGAACGCAGCGGACCGCGAGCTCGCGACGGGCTTCGGCGAGCTGCTGCCGTTGGTGGGAGGTGCGAGCGCGTTCGACAAGCTGGTCGGCACTGCGCGAAAAGCGAAGCCCGACCAACAGCACATGATGTTCTCGCACCTCGGCTGGTTCGGCGCGGCGGTGTCGCCGAGGCTCGTGGCGCTCGTGCTCGACCCGAACGTGCCGACCGAAGCGGTGATGGAGTCGGTGCTCGAGCAGCTCGGGCGCGCCGAGAGCCGGACGGCGATGTGGAAGGCGATCCGCGCGAAGCTCGCTGAGGTCATGTCGCGCATCTCGCCCCAGACCGCGAAGGCGCTGGTCGCGGCGACGAGCGCGTTGTGCGACGTGACGGCGCGTGCCGAGGTGCAGGCAGCGTTCGAGCCGAAGAAGGCCGGCATCCCCGATGGAGAGCGCACGCTCGTCGCGTCATTGGCGGCGATCGATCGATGCATCGCGCGCACGAAGGTGGCGGGCGATCTCAAAAAAATATTGCGCGCGCTGTAGCGGCCTGCATGATCGAAGAATGCCGACCTACTACAAGCAAGAAACCGAACCCATCTTCTCTACTCTCGAGCGCTACCGCGCGGAGCTGCTGGAGCATCCATTGCTCGTCGCGGCGAAGAGCGGACAGCTCGAGAGGTCAACCCTGATCGAGCTCGCGTATTACCAGTATGCGGATTCCATCACCTGGATCCCGATGCTGGCGCAGATGAAGGAAAGGGCGCTGAAGTCGCGCCGCCTGCGCAAAGCCATCGAGGACAACATCGCCCACGAAGCCGGCATCGGGTCGACGAGCCACGTCACGCTCGCGGCGGGCCTGATGCGCAGCATGGGCGTGCGCTCGCTCGACGGTCTGCCGACCGACGGCATCCTGCGCACCGCATCGCTGTGGCTCTCCGACGCCTTCTCCGAGATGACAGAGCCCGCGCTCGCCGGGTGGCTGCTCGTTGCGGAGACGCTCGTGCCCGCGATGTTCGAGGTGATCGCGACGCAGTACGCCGGCATTGCCGATACGACGTACTTCAGCGAGCACATCCACGTCGACGGAGACGAGCACGCCGTGTGGATGCGCGAGTCGGTCGCCGAGGTCATCGCGATCTACGGGACCACATGCATCCCCGAGATCCTCGCCGGCATGGCCGACGCGCGGGATGAAGCGCACGACGACCCGAACGCGTTGTGGGCGAACCGTGCGGTCGCGGAGGTGACGCCATGAAGATCGCGGTCACCTACAACGAGAAGCGCAGCGCCGGTGAGAGCGACGCGGAGTTCGACACGCGCGAGGCGATCGCCGTCGTCGCGCGCATGGTCGCGAGCCTCGGGCACACCGTCGTTCCGATCGACGTGACCGGCTCGGTCGCGCGCGTGATCGCGGAGCTCGAGCGCGTGTCGCCCGACCTGGTGTTCAACTTCGCCGAGGGAGAGCGCGGCACGTTTCGCGAGGCGTTCTATCCCGCGCTGTTCGAGCAGCTCGGTCTTGCACACACGGGCAGCTCGGCGAGCACGCTGAGCCTGTGTCTGGACAAGGCGCTCGCGAAGCGCGTCGTCGCCGGAGCGCGCGTGCGCGTCCCGCGAGGGCAGCTCGTCCGCAGCCTGCGCGATGTGGCCGGCCTCGAGATCCCGCCGGCGATGCCGGTGATCGTCAAGCCGAACCTCGAAGGCTCGAGCAAAGGCATCACCGCCGACAGCGTGA
The DNA here is from genome assembly GCA_046160585.1 of Kofleriaceae bacterium. Taxonomy (GTDB): domain Bacteria; phylum Myxococcota_A; class Polyangia; order Haliangiales; family Haliangiaceae; genus JABFXX01. The sequence continues at coordinate 56,385 of JBJXGN010000278.1, read as the reverse complement.
TCCGCGATCCCGCGCGGCTCGCACCGGCGGTTCGCACTGCGCTCGCGCGGTACCCGAACGGCGTGCTCGTCGAGGAGATGATCGCGGGCGTCGATATCGGCGTCGGCTGGGTGGCGGGCATCGGCCTGTTGCCGCCGATCGCGTACTATTGCGGCGACGATCCCTTTGCGGTCTACGACTTCACGCTCAAGCACGAACACCCGGAGCTCGTCGACGTGCGGATCCCCGCGCCGGTATCCGAGCTGGTGGCCGCGCGATTGTCGGCGTGTGCGTACCGCGCATTCGCCGCGCTCGGTGTCGATGGGTACGGTCGCGCCGACTTCCGGGTCACGCCGGACGGCGAGGTCGTATTCCTCGAGATGAACCCGCTGCCATCGCTGACGATGTCGTCCGGTCACGACGAGCTATACGTCGCGGCCGCGGCCCGCGGGTTCGCGCCGCGCGAGTTGCTCGCCGTGATCCTCGGCGACGAGGACCGATCTGCGTTGCGCCGAAGCGGATAGCTCGCCGCGTTGCGGCACGTCGAAAAACGGTCATCCGCTCCGGCGAGGAACGCTCGATTGGCGCGTAATTTGTCGGGAGTGAATTGAGCCGGTCCACCCGATACGGGAACCTCCTCGGTAACCAAGGGAGCCGGGATGCCAACCGTACGTTTGCGAGTGAACGGAACAGCGCGCGAAGTCGACTGCGCGGCGAACACGCTGCTCGTCGATGTGTTGCGCGAGAACTTGAAGCTGACCGGCACGCACGTGGGCTGCGATACGAGCCAGTGCGGCACGTGCACCGTCCACGTCGACGGCGCGAGCGTGAAGGCGTGCACCATGCTCGCGCTCGAGGCGGACGGCCGCGAGGTCGTCACGATCGAGGGAATCGCGAGCGGCGACAAGCTGCACCCGATGCAGGCGTCCTTTCAGGAACACCACGGATTGCAGTGCGGCTTCTGCACGCCCGGCATGGTGATGAGCTCGATCGATCTGTGCCGTCGCAAGTCGAACCCGTCGGAACACGAGGTGCGCCACTGGCTCGAGGGCAACTTGTGCCGCTGCACCGGCTACCACAACATCGTCAAGGCAGTCATGGCGGGCGCCGACGCGACGCAGAAGGCGGGGAAGTAATGGCGTCGCAAGGCATCGGTGCATCGGTCAAGCGCAAGGAGGACAAACGGTTCCTCACGGGGCGCGGTCGTTACACCGACGACATCACGCTTCCCGATCAGAGCTACGCCGTGTTCGTCCGCTCGCCGTACGCGCACGCCGCGATCAAGAAGATCGATGCGGCCGCCGCGAAGGCGATGCCCGGCGTGCTCGCAATCCTCACCGGCGACGACGTCGCCGCCGACGGCCTCGGCGGTATCCCGTGCGGCTGGCTCGTCAAGGGTAAGGATGGATCGAACATGGTCGAGCCGCCGCACCCCGCGCTCGTCCAAGGCGCCGCGCGCCACGTCGGCGATCCGGTCGTGATGGTGATCGCGACGTCGAAGGTCGCCGCACGCGCGGCGGCGGCCGCGGTGGACGTCGACTACGACGTCAAGCCCGCGGTCGGTCGGCTCACCGATGCAATCGCGGCGAATGCCCCGCTGGTGTGGGCCGAAGCCAAGGGCAACGTCTGCTTCGATTGGCACCTCGGTGACCCCGCGAGAACCGACGCGGCGTTCGCAAAGGCGCCGCACGTCGTCGAGATCGAGGTCACCAACAACCGCCTCGCGCCAAACGCGATGGAGCCGCGGGCCGCGAACGGAGCGTGGGAGTCGTCGAGCGAGGAGTACACGCTCTACACGACGTCGCAGAACCCGCACCTCACGCGCTTGCTCCTCGCCGCGTTTACGCTGAAGACGTCCGAGCACAAGCTGCGCGTCGTCGCGCCCGACGTCGGCGGCGGCTTCGGCTCGAAGATCTTCCACTACGCCGAGGAGCTCCTCGTGTTGTGGGCGGCCAAGAAGATCGGCCGCCCCGTGAAGTGGACGTCCGAGCGCATGGAGGCGTTCAAGACCGACGCGCACGGGCGCGATCACATCTCGCGCGCGAGTCTCGCGATCGACGCGAACGGCAAGTTCCTCGGACTGCGCGTGTCGACGCTGGCGAACATGGGCGCGTACCTGTCGACGTTCGCACCCGCCGTGCCGACGTATCTGTACGCGACGCTGTTGTCGGGCCCCTACGACATGCCCGCGATCTACGCGGAGGTGAAGGCGATCTTCACGAACACCGTCGCGGTCGACGCGTATCGCGGCGCAGGTCGCCCCGAGGCCGCGTACCTGCTCGAGCGCCTCGTCGACAAGGCGGCGCGCGAGCTGAAGATCGATCCCATCGAGCTCCGGCGCAAGAACCTCATCACGCCCGATCAGTTCCCGTATCAGACGCAGGTCGCGCTCCAGTACGACATCGGCAACTACCAGGCGACCCTCGACATGGCGCTCGAGGCGAACGACCACGCAAACCTCGCGAAGCGCAAGGCGGCGAGTCAGGCCAAGGGCAAGCTCCGCGGCTTCGGGATCTCGACGTACATCGAGGCGTGCGGCATCGCGCCGTCGGCGCTCGTCGGTGCGCTCGGCGCGCGCGCGGGTCTGTACGAGGCGGCGACCGTGCGCGTCCACCCGACCGGCTCCGTGTCCGTCATGACGGGCACGCACTCGCACGGACAGGGACACGAGACCACCTTCGCGCAGCTCATCAACGAGCGGCTCGGGATCCCCGTCGACAACGTCGAGATCGTCCACGGCGATACGAGCAAGATCCCGTTCGGCATGGGCACGTACGGTTCGCGCTCTGCGGCCGTCGGCGGCTCCGCGATCGTGAAGGCGCTCGACAAGATCGTCGACAAGGGCAAGAAGATCGCGGCGCACCTGCTCGAGGCGAGTGCCGACGACGTCGAGTTCGCGAACGGCACATACCGCGTGAAGGGTACGGACCGCACGAAGGCGTTCGGCGAGGTCGCGTTCGCGGCCTACGTCCCGCACAACTATCCGATCGAGACGGTCGAGCCCGGCCTCGAAGAGTCCGCGTTCTACGATCCGAAGAACTTCACGTTCCCGGGTGGCACGCACCTCGTCGAGGTCGAGATCGATCCCGAGACCGGAGTCGTCGAGGTCGCGAGCGTGACGATCGCGGACGACGTCGGTGTGATCATCAACCCGATGATCGTCGACGGTCAGGCGCACGGCGGGCTCGCGCAGGGCATCGGTCAGGCGCTGTACGAAGAGGCGGTCTACGACGCCGACGGCCAGCTCCAGAACGACTCGTACCTCACATACACGATGCCACGCGCCGCGGACCTGCCGATGTTCAAGGTCGGCAACCACGTCACAGCGTGCACGCACAACCCGCTCGGCGTGAAGGGTGTCGGCGAGACCGGCGCGATCGGCGTTCCACCCGCCGTCATCAACGCCGTGCTGGACGCGCTCGCGCCGCTCGGTGTCACCGACATTTCGATGCCCGCGTCACCCGAGAAGGTGTGGCGGGCGATCCAGCAGGCCAAGCAGGGGAAGGCGTGACATGAAGGACTTCGAATTCCATCGTCCCGGCAGCGTCGCAGAGGCGGTCGCGCTCCTGAAGGCGCGCGAGGGTGCCAAGCTGCTCTCCGGCGGCCAGAGCCTATTGCCGGTGCTCAAGCTCGAACTCGCCGAGCCGACCGACCTCGTCTCGATCGCGGGCCTGTCCGAGCTGAACGATATCCGCGTCGACGGAGATCGCGTCGTCATCGGTGCGCTCGTTACCCACGATCGCGTGTCGCGCTCGCCGGAGGTGCAGAAGCACATCCCGGCGCTCGCAGTGCTCGCGAGTCAGATCGGCGACGCGCAGGTGCGCAACCGCGGAACCATCGGTGGCTCGGTCGCGCACGCGGATCCCGCGGCGGACTACCCGGCCGCACTCGTCGCGCTCGGTGCCACCATCGCCACGGATCGCCGCAAGATCAGTGCGGACGACTTCTTCACGGGGCTGTTCGAGACTGCGCTCGAGCGCGACGAGATCGTGACCGCGGTGCACTTCCCGGTCCCGAAGCGCGCCGCGTACATGAAGTTCGCGCACCGCGCCTCGAAGTACGCCGTCGTTGGCGTGTTCGTTGCCGAGACCGGCGCGGGCGTTCGTGTCGCCGTCACCGGTGCGGGCCCGAAGGTGTTCCGCGTCGACGCGATGGAGAGCGCGCTCGCGAAGAGCTTCACCGCGGATGCGATCGCGTCCGTGGCGGTCGCGCCCGGCGATCTCAACAACGACAGCGAGGCGTCGGCGGAGTATCGCGCACACCTCGTCGGGGTGATGGCGAAGCGCGCGGTCCAGGCCTGCGCGTGAACCTGCCCGCCCGCGTCGAGGATCTCACCGCGCTACTCGAGCGCGAGAAGTACCTCGCGGACGCGAGTCTCTCGACCACCCTCTTCCTCGCGCTCAAGCTCGGCAAGCCCGTGCTACTCGAGGGCGACGCGGGCGTCGGCAAGACCGAGGTCGCGAAGGCGCTGGCCTCCGCGCTCGGCCGCAGGCTGATCCGCCTGCAGTGCTACGAGGGCCTCGACACGTCGACCGCGGTGTACGAGTGGGACTTCGCGAAGCAGATGCTCGAGATCCGCCTCGCGGAGCTGTCGTCCGGCGACGCTGCTGCCCGCGGAGACTCCGCGAAGAAGCTCGAGGGTGCGCTGTACTCCGAGCGGTTCTTGCTCCGCCGCCCGCTGCTCGACGCGCTCTCCCCTCATCCAGGCGGCCCGCCGGTGCTGCTCGTCGACGAGCTCGATCGCACGGACGAGCCATTCGAGGCGTTTCTGCTCGAGCTGCTGTCCGACTTCCAGATCACGATCCCGGAGCTCGGTACGATCCGCGCGCCGGAGCGGCCGATCGTGATCGTCACGTCCAATCGCACGCGCGAGATCCATGACGCGATCAAGCGCCGCTGCCTCTATCACTGGATCGGTTACCCGACTGCCGAGCGCGAGCTGGCAATCCTCGCCGCCCGCGCGCCCGAGGTCCCCGCGCAGCTCGCCGCGCAGATCGTCGCGTTCGTACAGGCACTACGCGCGAGCGATCTCTTCAAGCTGCCGGGCATCGCGGAGACGCTCGACTGGGGCCAAGCGCTCGTCGCCCTCGGCGCGGTGGAGCTCGACCCGGCGACCGTCGAGGCGACGCTCGGCGTGCTGCTCAAGTACCAGGACGACCTCGCGCGGATCTCCGGCCCGACGGCGAAGACGCTCGCGGACGGCGCGCGCGCGGCCCGGCCATGATCCGTCCCGAGCCCACGGGCGAGACGCTCGCGAAAAACGTCGTGCACTTCGTGCGCCTCTTGCGCCGCACCGGCATCCGCGTCGGTCCCGGCGACGCACTCGACGCGGAGCGCGCGATTGCCGCGATCGACGTCATGCAGCGCGACCAGTTCTACTGGGCGCTCCACGCCGTCCTGATCCATCACCACGAGGACCACGCGCTGTTCGACGAGGCCTTCCGCCTGTTCTGGCGCGACCCGATGGGCGCAGAAAGCGCTCTTTCGCTGCTGCTGCCGCAGATGAAGACGCCGACGAACCGCACGATCTCGCGGCGCCTCAGCGAAGCGTGGCGTCCACCGGATCGCGCACCGCCTCCGCGCGAAGCACCGTCGCAACCGCCGCGCATCGACACGTTCCTCGCGTTCAGCGCCGACGAGGTGCTCCGCCGTCGCGACTTCGATCAGATGTCCGCCGACGAGCTGTCCCGCGCGCGCGAGCTCGTACGCCGCCTCGACGTGCGCATCCCGACGATCACCACGCGCCGCATGATGCCCACGCCGCGCGGCCGCCGCATCGACGCCGGGCGCACGGTCCGGGACGCGCTGCGCACGCACGGCGAGCTCGCGCGCCTCCGGCATCGCCGTCCGCGACGCCGCGCGCTTCAGGTCGTCGCGCTGATCGACATCTCCGGCTCCATGGGCCGCTACGCGGAGATGCTGCTCCGCTTCCTGCACGTGCTGCACGCGCACCGCAACGCGGGCCACGTGTTCACGTTTGCGACGCACCTGACCAACGTCACGCGTACGCTGCGCCACCGCGACATCGATCGCGCGCTCGCACGCCTCGGCGTCGAGGTGACCGACTGGTCGTCGGGGACGCGCCTCGGCACCAGCCTCCGCGAATTCAACCTCGCGTGGTCGCGCCGCGTCCTCACGTCCGGCGCGATCGTTCTCCTCGTCACCGACGGGCTCGATCGCGAGGACACGTCCGTGCTCGCCACCGAGGCCGCGCGCCTGCGCCGCTCGTGCAAGAAGCTCGTGTGGCTGAACCCGCTCCTTCGCTACGCGGGCTTCGAGCCGCTCGCGGCCGGCGTGCGTGCGCTGTTGCCAAACGTCGACGAGCATCGCCCGGTCCACGATCTCGCGAGCCTCGAGACGCTCGCGGAGGCGCTCGCAGGAATCTAGATGCTACGGTGCCAGCTCATGCGGATCGCTCCAGCGTCCATCGCGATGCGCTCCTCGCGAGCGCTCGGCGCGATCGCGGGCTTCGTCGATGTCGACATCGAGGGCACTCGATGAGGTTCGGCGCGGTACCCGTCGCCGATGCGCTCGGCGCGGTCCTCGCGCACTCGACGCGCGTCGGCGGTCGAGCGCTGCCGAAGGGTCGCGTGCTCTCCGCGGACGATCTCGCCGCGCTCGCGAACGCCGGCGTGACCGACGTAATTGTCGCGCAGCTCGCCGAGGGCGAGCTCGGTGAAGACGCCGCCGCAGGCGCGATCGCCGCGGCGCTCGCGGGCTCGGGCTTGCGCGTGGATCCCGCGCGCACGGGCCGCGCGAACATTCGCGCCGTCACCGATGGCCTCGTGTGCATCCACGTGGCCGCGATCGCGCGCGCGAACGCCGTCGACGAGGCGATCACGATCGCGACCGTGCCGGCGGATCACCCCGCACGCGCGAGCGAGATCGTCGCGACGGTGAAGGTCATCCCGTTCGCCGTCGCGAGGACCGCCGTCGACGCCGTGATGGCCGCACTCGCCACCGATGCTCCGCGCAGCGACGCTGGGCCTGTCGATGCTCCGGGTAGCGATGCTCCGCGCCGCGACGCTGCGCCTGTCGATGCTCCGCGTAGCGATGCTCCGGATAGCGATGCTCCGCGTAGCGATGCTCCGCGTGTCGATGCCGGGCGCGATGCAGTGAGCGCACATCGTGCGCACTCGTTGTTCCTCGCGCCGTGGCGGCCACGTCGCGCAGGGCTCGTACTCACACAGTTCCCGACGACGCCCGTCGGTGTCCTCGATCGCGCGGCGGCCGCGCAGCGCACGCGGCTCGCGCGTTTGGGCAGCGAGCTCGTGCGCGAGTTGCGTGTCGCGCACGATGTCGCCGCGGTCGCAGCAGCGATCGAGGCGCTCGCCGTCGATTGCGATCCGATCCTCGTCCTCGGAGCGTCTGCGATCATCGACCGGCGCGACGTGATCCCGGCGGCGCTCGAGAGTGCTGGCGGCTCCATCACCCGCTTCGGCATGCCGGTCGATCCGGGCAACCTCCTTCTGCACGGCACGTTGCGCGGCGCGAGCTTCATCGGGCTGCCGGGCTGCGCGCGATCACTTGCCCGTTCGGGCTGCGACTGGGTCCTGGAGCGGGCGGTCGCCGGCGTGCCGATCGACAGCGCGTCGATCGCCGCGCTGGGCGTCGGTGGTCTGCTCGACGAGAGCACGCGCCCCTCGCCGCGCGAGGAAGCTCCGCCCGCGATCGCGCGGATCGCCGCGGTCGTGCTCGCCGCCGGACGCTCGTCGCGCATGGGCGACAACAAGTTACTCGTCGAGCTCGACGGCCAACCGCTCGTGCGTCACGCGGTGATGGCCGCGCTTGCCTCCCGCGCGCGCCCGGTCGTCGTCGTCACGGGGAACGAGGCCGACCGCGTGCGCGGGGCGCTCTTGGACCTCGACGTACGCTTCGTGCACAACCCCGACTTCGCGACCGGGATGGCGAGCTCGTTGCGCGCGGGGATCGCGACGGTCGGCGACGCGGCCGGTGCGCTCGTGTGCCTCGGCGACATGCCGCGCGTGACGGCCGCACACCTCGATGCACTCGTGGCGGCGTTCGACGCCGCACAAGACGACGGCGCGATCGTCGTCCCGACGTGCGAGCGCAAACGCGGCAACCCCGTGCTGTGGGGCAGGCGGCACTTTGCGAGTATCGCCACGCTCAGCGGTGATGTCGGAGCGCGCGCGCTGATCGAGCAAGCCGTGGACTCGGTGGTCTGGCTTGCCGTCGACGATCCGGCGATCCTCCTCGACGTCGATACGCCCGAAGCGCTCGGCTCGCTGCGATCGGAGGCACGATGAAGCTCGACGGTGACTACGTGTTCGAGGCATCGGTGCAGGACGTGTGGGACGCGCTGTTCGACCCGCAGGTGCTCGCTGCGGTGCTGCCGGGCTGCGAGAAGCTCGAGCTCGTCGACGGCCAGTACGTCGGCGACATCAAGGTCAAGGTCGGCCCGATCCAGGGCAAGTTCACCGGCAAGGTCGATCTCTTCGACAAGGTCGAGCCCACGAGCTACCGCATGAAGATCGACGGGCGCGGAGCGCAGGGCTTCGTCAACGCATCCGCGACCATCGAGCTCGCCGGTGAGGGTGAGAAGACGCGGATCAAGTACACGTCGGAATCGAACATCGGCGGCAAGATCGCGAGCGTCGGCTCGCGCCTCGTCGAGACGTCGGCCAAGGCGATCGTGAAGCAGAGCCTCGAAGGCCTGAACGAGAACATCAAGCTACGCGCCGCCGCGTATCGCGAACACGCGGCGAACGTCGCAGCGGCGAGGACAGACGCACCCACAGCGGCGAGGACAGACGCACCCACAGCGTCGAGGACAGACGCACCCACAGCGGCGAGGACAGACGCACCCACAGCGTCGAGGACCGATGCACCCGCGTCGACGAGCGACGAGCCCACGAGCGCCGGAGCGAGCACCACAACTCCCGTTGCAACGACCGACGTACCAGCGTCGACGAGCACGTCCGCGGCGCCGGCCGCGCCACCCGACGCCCCCGTCGCCGCGAGCTCCGCCGCGGTCGCGAGGATCGACGAAGGCGCCGAGAAGACCGATGCACCCGCATCGACGAGCGCCGAGTCCACGGCGAAGACGGACGGTGCCGCCGCGAACTCCGACGCACCCGCGAGCGCCGAGCCCGCTGCGACGAGAGCCAAGCTCGCGACGACGGACGCCCTCGCAGCGACGGGCGACAGCGCGGCGAAGTCCGATGCGAGCGCCGAGCCCGCGGCCGCCGAACCGAGCAAGCCCGTCATCGCGTACAAGAAGGCCGACGTCGGCAAGCTCGGTGCGGCAGTCGCGAAGGAAGTCGGCAAGTCACTGGCGCCGTACCTCGTCGCCGGCGCGCTCGTGATCGGCGTCGTGGTCTATTTGTTGTTGCGTTGACCGTACGCGCACGTGCGGTTGCCGCGCGCGTGGCTGACCAAGATCCCGTTCTCGGTGACTACTCGAACGCGGTCGTGATGATCCGCGCGAGCGCGAGCGCCTCGTCGCGCTTAAGCGTCAACACCTGCTCGTTCACGATCACCGTCACCTCGCGCTTGCTAGCCGACACGAGATGCACGATGTCGATAGTGCGGCGCCGCTTTCGGTCACCGACCTCGATCGACCCGCTGACGACGTCGGCGGGGACTCCTCGCGCCGACGAAATGCTGAACTGCCCGCGTGCGTTCGGCGCGGGCTGGAGCGCGTCGACGTGTGAATCGACGGCCCCCGCCAGATCGCGACGCGTCGGACGCGCCGAGGTCGCTGGCTCGATGACGGAGAGGTCGCGCCTCGTGGGGCGCGTCGACGTCGCCGGCTCGGGCGGCTGCGTGTCAGCGTGTTGAGCCAACCCTCGACGGGTGGTGCGGGTGCGCGTACGGGGAGGGACGGACTTCTTGGTCTCTCGAGCCACGGACGCGCGAGCCTATCAAAGCTGCGTCGGCGAATCGAACGCGGGTCCGGATTGCGTGCGACTCCGTGGCGATACGCGGCGTCCGGATCACGGCCAGGTGTACGGACGATGCTTCTGCCCAGCGTGTTAGGGTCGCCGCCGATGACGGTGGACACGGGCTCGGGCTCGATGCCGATCGCCGCGTTCTCGCACGCTGGCTCGCTCGTGATCGCGACCGACGACGGCGCGTGGCTGCGTCTTGGCGCCGGCGAATCACTCGAGCCCATGACCCCTACCGGGCCCATGTCCGATGTGGTGGCGGAGACCGACGGCACGGTGACCGTCGCGTGCTGGTCGCCCGAGCTGCGCCAGCTTCGCCAGGGCGCGTGGAGCACGATCTCACTGAGCGCACCCGCGACCGCGCTCGCCGCGACACCACGCGGAATCGTGATCGCGGATACGGGCCGCGTACTGTCGTTGCTGTCCGGCGCCGCGCGCATGCCGGTCCAGGAGCTGACGTCACCGGAGCCGATCCTTTCGCTCGTGTGGGTCGGGTCGCTCGTAGCGCTCGGTGCGAGCGGAACCGTCGAGGTCAGCACGTGGCCCGTCGTCGAAGGCGGGCTCGTTCCGCTTCACACCGGGACGATCGGACGCGCACACGCGATCTTCGCGGGTATCCGGCCGGGGAGCGCGCTCGTGGCGGGCGCCCGGGGGATCGCGACTCTCGATCACACTCCCTCCGCCTCCGGGACGCGACCCCGCATCGCCGCCGTCACGACCGACTTGAAGGAGCGCGTGAGCGGCGCGGTGGTGTTTACAGATCGCCAGCGCGCTCTCGTGTACGCCGACAGCGGCGACGCGTGGATCGTCGACGAGGGCCTCGTGCGCGCCACTCCGGTGCGGCTGTCGGCCGGCGTGATCGGTGCAGCGCCGAGCGGCGATGGCAGCGTGCTCGCATGGACCGCGGACGGCGCGCTGCACACGATCGGCAGCGACGGCGCGACGTGGCGCGTGACGGGCGACGGCGTGGTCCTCGCGGCCGCCGATCCGGGACGCACGGGGACCGTCGCCATCCACTGGAGCAAGACGGGTGGCACGCGCGTGACGCGGGGACACGTCGCGTGGAACTGAACAAGGTCAACTGGTCGGCGGCGGCGGTCGAGCTCGCGGACGAGCACCGGCGGACGGGCACGCCGAGGGCCCGGCGCGCGCTCGCGGCGGTGTCGAGTCTGCGCGGCCGGTTCAGCAACGACTTCACGCTCGCGACCGCATCGACGAACGCGGCGATCGCGCTCGAGCCGCTCGATCCGATCCACCGCGTGCGCGATGCGCTCGTGCGGCTGCGGTTCGGCGATCTCGACGGTGCGATCGCACGGCTCGACGAACTGCCCGAAGGGATCACCGATCTGCCGCTGGTGCTCGTCGTCAAGTCGCTCGCGATCGCACGTCGCGGCGAGCCGCGCACCGCGCGCAACATCGCCGATCGCGCGCTCCAGGTCGACGCGCGGCATGCGGGTGCGAAGTTCTTGCACACCGAGACGAACCTTGCCGCGTCGATGAAGGGCGGCCTCGACAAGCTCGGCGAGCTGCCGAAGGGCCCTGCGTACGATGCCGCGTGGGCCGATCTTCTCGCGCGCCTGTCGATCCTGCGACCGGGCGATGCGAAGGCGGTGACCGCACAGCTCGAGCGCGGCGTGATCGGAAAGGGCACGCGTGCGGACACGCTCGCGCGTACGGTGATCGCTTGGACGGCGGCATCTGCCGACGAGCTCGGGCGCGCGGCCCTCGCGCAACCCGCGAGCTCGCGCGCTGAGCAGCTCGCGCTCGCGCTCCTCGCTCGCAAGCTCGACGATGACACCCTCGAGGGGCCGAGTGCCGCGGTGAGGGCCCTGCGTGCGCTCCACGATCGTGTGACCGATCGCCCCGCGATCCGCCGCGCTCTCGTGGCCGCACTGACCCGGCTCTCGATCGACGAGGCGGCGAACGAGCGCTTCTCGAACGCCCTGCGCGCCGTGCAGATCTGCAACGACCTCGAGCCGCACGAGGCCGCGCACTACCAGAACCGCGCCGCGCTTTTCACGCTGCTCGGCGAGCACGAGTCGGCGCTCGACGCGTGGGCGGATCTCGATCGCCATCACTACCGCCTCGCGCTGCTCGGGCGGCTCGATCCCGCGAGCGCGCGTCGCTACGGCGCGCCACATCGCATGTTCTCGCAGGCGGCGCGCCTCAGCGGGCGCACCGGCGTGTTCCTCGTCGACGAGCACCGAGAAGGCGCCATCACGCAGCGCGAGCTCGTCGTCAATCAGGACGTGATCGACAAGGACCCCGAGCAGCTCCGCCAGTGGTTGCACCACACGCGTGCGGCGCTCGTATTCGGCTTCGTCGGCCTCGGCACCGACCGCGTGCTGCTCGTGCCGTCGACACCGGCAGTCGCCGAGGCGCGCGCGGACGGGCTCGCGTTGCTCGCGCAATCGCTCGCCGTGCTCGTCCCCGACGAGGGACGCAAGCTCGCCGACAAGCTGTCAGCGCGGTTCCGCGCCGCAGCGACGAACGCGCGCATGCGGTACGCGGCGCCGGAGATGACGCCCGAAGCGCTCGCGGTCCATCGCCACGCTGTCGAGACGTTCGCGGAGCTCGCGATGCTCGCGCTGCGCTGGGAGCCGGAATCCACGAAGCATCGTATCCACGGTGGTGTATTCGACGAGGTGCTCGACACCGTGCGCGCGGTGGCGCCGCTGTTCGACGAGACCGTGCTCGACGGAATGCTTGTCGAGCGGCAGGAGGGCTCGGCGCCGCACGCATTGCGCTTCCTCGACCAGGTGATGCGCGTCGTGCTGGAAATCCAGACCCGGAACGCGCGCCTCGATCCCGCGCAGCGAAAGCGCCTCGGCGGCATGTTGGTCGCGAACCTGCGCGTGAGCCTGATCGAGCGCCGCGTCGTCGACGCGAAGAGCGATCTGTCGCGCCACGAGATCGAGGCGCTCGTCGAGCAGCTCGATCTCGCACGCAAGGACGACCCCCAGAGCGCGCGCCTCGAGTACTGGGCGGCCCATCTCTTGATGGTCGGCGACTTCCTCGACGAGGCAGTCGAAGCGATCGCGCGCTTCCACGAGGTCGCGAAAGGCGAGCACCCGCTGGCGTCGCGCATCGAACGCATCCAGGAGCTGATCGACGAGAAGAAGCAGCACGGCAAGAGCCGCACGCGCTCGGGCGACGATCCGAAGCGCGGTCCATCGCGTGCGTCGGAGTCCGACGAGCGCGACATCTCCATGCGCGAGGCCGAGCTCGAGCTGCAGCCGACCTCGATGCAGCTGTACACCGAGCTGTGCCACGAGCTCGCGCGTGCCGGCCGCTGGCGCGACGCGCACGCATGGGCCTCTCGCGCGCTCGCGCGGTGTCTCACGCCCGCGGGACAGACGCGCGCACGCGAGCTGGCGCTCGAGCTGCTCGGCCTCGAGACGCTCGACGCGAAGGATCCCGGCGCGATGGCGACGTACATCGCTGGCTCGCGTGCGGGCGCCGTTCCCGCGCTCGAGAAGATCGACTCCGCACACACCGACGCGGGCCTCGAATACGTGCGCGGTCTCTGCTTGCTCGCGGCGGATCGCCGCAAGGACGCGCAGGCCGCGTTCGCGCGCGCACTCCAGCGCTGCACGCGGGGCATCTACCTCGCCGTGCTTCGCCCGCTCGCGCAGGACGTCGAGGCCGCGGTCCTGGAGTCCGCGAAGAAGGAGATCGGCGACGCGCTCGCCGAGGGGCGGTTCCGCGACGCGTTCGAGCGCATCGCCGAGCGCATGTCCACCGTCGCGCGGCCCGAGCCGTACGTGATCGAGCTCGCGCGCACGCAGCTGTCCGCGCTGCTGCCCACGATCGGTAGCTCCGACGTGCCTGCCGGTCCTCCGCCGATCCGGATCGAAACCGCGTGGCGCGGCGACCTCGCGAAGGCGCTCGAGCTCCGCGTGATCCCGACTCGCATCCGCGCGCTCGCAGCGCTGGCCGCGAAGGTCCACGATCAGAGTGTCCGAGAAGCGGACACTCTGATCCGCAAGCTCGATGATCTCGACGAGCAGCTCGCGATGGCCGCCGCTCTCGACGAGTCGACGAAGTGTGCGGCCGCCGGCGACCACGCGGGCGCGCTCGCACTCCTCGCCGATCTCGGTGCTGCCGGCGAAAAGAGCGCGCGTGTGCTCCGCCAGCGCGTCATCATGTTCCTCCGCCTCGAGCGCTACGCGGACGCCGACGCCGAAATCGCAAAGCTGGCGCAGCTCCCCGAGCCGCTCGCACGCGAGTTCACGGCGCGTTATCCCGGCCTGAAGTTCCGCCAGCAGATCGCCGCGGCGAGCGCGCTCGTTCGCGGCAAGGACTACGTGAAGGCACGCGCCATGCTCAAAGGCCTCGTGCCGGCCGCCCCCGACCAGGAGGTCGAGCTCGCCTACTGCAACGCGTATTGCGCCGCGGCCGACGGCTACCGCGCGAAGGAGCAGGGCGATCGCGAGGGCGCGCGCCGCTTGCTCCTCGACGCGCTCCGCTTCGTCGAGGAGAAGCTCGCCGATGCGCGCCTCCTCAAGCACGAGCGCCTCCTCGAGCTGCACCAGAAGCTGGAGGCCGACCAATGACACGCACGACAAACGTCGTGCGCGTAGCACCGCCGGATGGCGGTGCGGAGGTTGTATGAACGCCGGACGTCCACGCCCCAAGACGCGCCTCGCGATCGACACCGAAAACGCCTACGCGAAGCTCGGCGCATCGCCGCTCGCGTCGCTCGACGAGATCAAGAAGATCCTCTCCGACAAGCGCGGCAAGGCGATGGCCGCGCGCCGCGCCAAGGGACAGTCCGCGTCCGGCGACGACGAGGCCGAGATCATCGAGCTGCAGGCGATCGAGAAGCAGATCGGCAGCGCGGCCTCGCGCGAGGCGTACGACCGCGAGCACCCGCAGAACGCGCTGCTCACGGTGCAGCCCGCGCCCCGCGATCGCGCGTTCGAACCACTGAAGATCGCGTCGCTCGTGACCGCTTGGCTCGTCGACGAGCTCGGGGCGGATGCGATGCTGCTCCACCCCGACGCATATTGGTTGTGGCTCCCCGGCGGTCTCGACGCCGAGCTCGCCGCACAGCTCGCTCCCTTCTCGGAAACTGCACCTCACGCGGAGTAGCCATGGCGGAATATCACAAGGTAATCGGCATCGACCTCGGAACGACCTACTCGGTCGTCGCCGCGTATAGCTACGCGAAGAGCGACATCAAGGTGATCCCGAATCGCCAGAACGAGCCGACGACGCCATCGGTCGTCTACATCTCGAACACGGGCCAGGTCTCCGTCGGAAAAGCCGCGAAAGAGAAGATGTCGCGCGAGCCCGGCAACGTGATCTTCGAGGTCAAGCGCATCATGGGCGAGCGCAACCCGCTCGGACAGAAGTCCATGGCGCGCGCCGGCGGTCGCGATCTCGATCCCGAGTTCGTCAGCGCGTGCATCCTCAAGGAGCTCAAGGCGTGCGCGGAGAAGCTGATCGGCGAGCCGATCCACGACGCGGTCATTACCGTCCCCGCGTACTTCAAGGAGCCGCAGAAGAACGCGACGGCCGAGGCGGCGAAGATCGCGCGCCTGAACCCGCTCGCGATCATCAACGAGCCCACCGCCGCGGCCGTCGCGTACGGCCTCGACAAGGGCGAGCCGCAGACGTTCGTCGTCTACGACTTCGGCGGCGGCACCTTCGACGTCTCCGTCGTACGGATCGAGGACGAGCGCACCGCGAGCGTGCTCGGCACCGGCGGCGACGCGCACCTCGGCGGCGGTGACATCGATCAGCAGATCGTCGAATGGGTGCTCCGCAAGATGCGCGAGCAGCACGGCAAGGACTTCTCGCAGGACGCGAAGCTCATTGGCAAGCTCCGCCTGCGCGCCGAGACCGTGAAGATCAACCTGTGCAACGAGGGCCAGTCGCAGGAATTCGTCGTCGAGAACCCGACGAGCGGCATCGACGAGATCAACTACACGATCACGCCGAGCGAGTTCGAGATCATGTGCAAGCCGATCATCGACAAGACGCTTCGCCAGTGCGACGTCGCGATCGAGAGCGCGGCGAAGACCTCGGGCCTCAAGCACGACGAGATCGATGCATTCGTTCTCGTCGGTGGCTCGTCGAAGATCCCCGCCGTCTCGCGCGCGCTCAAGGAGCGATTCAAGAAGACGGTCAAGAGCGACCTCAACCCCGACGAGATCGTCGCGATGGGCGCCGCACGCTTCGCCGCCTCGTTCACGCCGTCGCTCGCGCCGGAGATCAGCGACGCTGCGCCGAAGGTCGACTCGTCCGTCACTGTCTCGGCCGAGCTCGCGAACACGAACATCAAGGATGTCGTCAGCCACACGCTCGGCATCGGCCTGATCGACGACATCTACGATCCGCTGATCCCGAAGGACCACGTGATCCCGCACCGCGTCTCGCGCGGCGGCTACACGACGGCGCGCGACAACCAGACGAACATCTTCGTGCCGGTGTTTCAGGGCGACAACCCGAAGGCGTCGCAGAACGACAAGATCGGCACGGTCGTCATCGACGGTCTGTCACCCGAGCCGAAGGGCTCGCACCAGTTCCAGATCACCTTCGCGCTGGACGCCAACGGGATCTTCGAGGGCTCCATCGTTCACGTACAGAAGGGCACGGTGACACCGATCAAGCTCGATCGCGCCGATGTCGGCCTGACGCAGAAGAAACGCGTCGAGCTCGCCGCGATCCTCGACGCGAACCAGCTCCCACCGACGAGCGCCCCGGCGCCGTCGTTCGGAGGTGGCGGTGCCGCGGCGCCCGCACCCAGCGGCGGCGATCCCGTCGACGCGCTCGTGCAACAGGCGAGCGATCTCGTGTCCACGCTGTCCGCAGATCGCCAGCGCGAGATGCTCGACGCGATCCACAAGGTGATCCAGGCGCGCGCGTCCGGCGTGAACGTCGCCGGCGCGGTCGCGACGCTGACCGCGCTCGTCATGCGCAGTCGCAACTAGTCATGCGCATTGTCCTCCAGTATCCGCCCGTCTGGCCTCTCGACGGCATCGCCCTCGAGGTGTCGCCGCTGCGCGCCCGCCCGCGAGATCTCGACAAGCTCGCGCTCACGACGCTCTTGCGCGACGTCCCGTCGACAATCTACCTCGGCGCACCCGCCTACTCGACGAGTGCGCGCGGCTGGCAGCTGCGCGTCCAGCAGGTCAAGGCGCTCGATCACGAGACCGAGGTCGAGCGGCGCATTCTCGCGACGTACATCTTCGTCGACTGGGTCGGCCAGGCGATGCTCCTCGCGCGCGACCTCGCCGCGTTCGCGACGCACGAGGCCGCGCTGCGCGCCATGCTCGAGTCCGGCGAGCCCGACTTCAACGCCGGCCGCGCACCGTCGCTGTGGCACGCGCTGTCACACCGGCCACAGTAGCGACGCCGCCGCGGCGAGCTCCGCGTTCGGCTGCGGCACCGGCTCCACGGACGCGAGCAGCGCATCGAACACAGGCCGGTTCGTCGCGCGGCTCGCGTGGTCGGCGCAGTCGAGTCGCAACGTGCACAGATACGGCCCGAAGCGCAGCAGTGCCCACGTGCGCCACAGCTTCGCGCCGCGCGGGCTCGCCATGACCGTGTCGATCGCGAAGCCGGCCAGTAGCTCCGTGCGCTCGCCGAGCTCGACGGTGTCGCCGTTGCCGACGACTTCCGCGACGAGTGCAGTCAGCACGTCCTCGGTGTCGCTCGCGACCGGCACTGCCGGCGCTACGCGGATCTGCGTCGCGCCACGCGGCGTTCCTGGCGCGAGCCAGTCCGTCGCGAGCCCGCGCGGAACGGCGAGCCAGCCGGCCGGTGGCACGTAGTGATAGCGCCGCCGCCGTACGCCGAGGTGTAGCGTGACGCGCTCGACGACCTCACGAAACGCCGCGGCGAACGCATCGGCGTGTCCCGCGTTCGGCCGGCCGTCGAGCTGCACGAAGTGGCGATCACCGAGCACGACCGCGCGCAGCCGGCCGTCGCCCGTTGCGATCGCGGCGTATTCACCCTCCCGCGTCGCCAGTCGCGTGACCTGCGTCGCGCCGATGCCGTGCGTCCACACTTCCACCGTCACGATCGGCGCGCACTCGTCCTCGACGACGATCACGCCGAGGGGTGATTCGAGGATCGTATTCGCGCCGACGCTACGCTTCCACGCCATCTACAGCGCGTTGTACCGCGATTACCAGTCGGTAACGGTGTCGTACGCACTGCCGGCGGCATCGCCGACCGTGTCGACCGCACTGCTGACGCCCGAGGACACGGTGTCGTACGCATCGCTCACGCCCGTTGCGGCCCAGTCGTACGCGTCCGCGCCGAACTCGACGACGTCGCTCGCGGTGAACTCGTAGTCGTCCGGGTTGCCGATGTCCCGCGGGATGATGTCGTTCACCCAGTTGCCAGCGTCGCGCAAGCCGTCCCAGCCGGTCGTTTCGGCGAGCCAGTTGCCCGCGTCGGCGGCGCCGGTGCCGACGGTGTCGCCGAAGTTCTCCGCGAGGTAGTCGACGCCCATCGCGCCGTAGCGCGTCGCGACGCCGAGACCATCGCCCGCGACCTCGCCGACGTCGAGCAAGTAGTCGTCGATCGCGGTGTCCGTGCCGAGCACGTGGTCGCGCGCATCCGCGATCATCCGGCTGCCCCGCTGGTCACTCTCCATTTCGCCATCCTGGCGGATGTCGTCGAGCGTGATCGATCCGGGCTCGCGGTTCATGAGCGCCGCGTCCTGGCGCTCGCGATCGAACACGATGTCACCTGCGGAGCCACCCTGCGCGTTGACCTCGCGTTGCAACGCGCGACTCATCGCCATCCACGTCTGGTGCTGCGCGCCCTTGCCCATCATGTCGGTGCCGGGCGTGTTGTGAGAGTCGGAGCCGACCGTATAGAACATGTACTGGCCGTCGCCGTACGGGACGAAGCCCCAGTTGCGGCGACCCGACACCGGGTGCACGCCGGACTCTTCGTTCATGCCCGTGTTGACGCCGAACTCGCCGTCGCTCACATCGACGTCGTTGTAGATCACGAGGCCGTCGTCGCCGCCGATGATGTCGAGGTCTGCGTGATCGCCGACTTGACGACCACCCGGACCCGCCTGCGGGAACCCGGTGATGTCCTCGAACGGAAGCGCTTCACCCGGCGCACCACCCGGACCACGACCGATCGCGTTCGGGTTGTCGCGCATCATCGTGAGCAGCTGCTCCGGCGTCACGCCCTCGGGCAGCGTCACGGGCACGCCGTAGAAGTCGGTCATCACGCCGGCGGTCTGCGAGCCACCGCGCATCGTACCCGCCGTTTCGCCCGGCCCCAGCGACCCCGCGACTTCAGGCGACACGCCGCCGTTCATCGATGCGGCCCACCGCGAGCGAATGAAGTCGGGCAACGTCTCCGCGGTCACGGGCACCGGACGGCCGTCTGGTCCAAGCGGCATGCTCGACGCCGGACCGGGCATGTGACCTCCGCCGGGCGTGACCGGCTCGTCGCTCGGCCCGAGCAGACGGTTCGTCCAGTCAGAGACGCCACGCGGAATGTAGTCATCGACGTCGTCGAGCCAGCTCACGGTCTCCATGCTACGCGCGATCTCGATCAACATTCCTCTTGAAGTGAGGGGAATGCCAGGACTTTGATGTACGGATTGAAGGCGTGCTCACAATCGGAGAGTCCATGACCCTGTGGAGCCTCCGGCGACCGGGAGATCGCGAGATCACGCGTTTTTCCGCGGAGCAGCGCAACCTCGACTATTCCTACACGCACATCGGCGCCACGCGCGGCACCATTCCGTCCGGCTGGACCGTCGAGCATCACCGTCGCCGGCTCGGAAGGGGAGCGTCATGCTTCGCCACGGCCCGCGATGCGATGCGCGTGTGGCGGATGTTCCCCGAGGCGTGGGCGCGCATCGCTCCAGCAGTGCCGCCGGTCGAACACGAGACCTTCGTCGTGCTGCTGCGGGTCGCTCGCGTGTGGTGGCTCAACGCGATCCGCGTCGTCTACCTCGACGACGAACCCCGTCGCTTCGCGTTTGCCGTCGGTACACTTCCCGGTCACATCGCACTCGGCGAGGAGAGCTTCTCGCTCCATCACGCCGAGGACGACAGCGTGTGGTACGAGCTCCGCGCATTCACCCGTCAGCGCATGCTGGCCGCGCGACTCGCGAGCCCCGTCTCGCGCGCCGTTCGCGCGCAGTTCGTTCGCGACTCTCTCGCGGAGATGTCCCGCGCCGTCGAGGGCCCTGGTATGGTGCGCCCATGATCGCGCCCGTGTTCCCCACGATCGAGACGCCCGAAGGCTGGACACGAAAGATCGAAGGACCTCGCGCGTGGCTCGTCCCGAACACCGAGAAGCCCGGCGCGCGCATCGTGATCCCGCCGCTACAACATCGCCCGCGCAACTCGTCGCCGCCGATGTACTTCGATCGCATCCTCGATCAGGAGCGCTCGCGGTTTGCGAAGGTCGAGACCACACCGGCGACCTCCATCACGTCACGGCAGCGCTATCCCGGCATGCTCGCAGACCTCCGCGGCTTCGACGACAAAGGCCAGCCGCGCGAGTCGCGGTGCTACGCGATGTTCGCGTCCGAGGCGCTGTTCGGCGTGATCTTCCTGCAGTGCCATCCGGCGTTCTTCGACGCGCTCCGCCCCGCGTTCGTCGCGCTCGCGACGACGCTCGAGATCCCCGAGCTCGACACCCCGCCGCCCGCGTCCATGGAGCCCTGGGACGAGCTATGACCCGCGCGTCTGGTGCCCGCACGATCGAACGCGCCCTCGACATCCCCGCGTCGCCGACGTGGCTGTTCGATCTGACCCAGGACTACTCCAAGCGTCTCGACTGGGATCCCTTCCTGTCCAAGGCCGAGCTCTACGGCAACGAAGCCGGCGTCGGCGTGCGCGCGTGGTGCGTTTCCAAGCTGCCGCCGATGGGGATGGAGACCGAATACGTGACCTTCCATCGGCCCGACGTCGTCGCGATCAAGATGACGAAGGGGCCGCGCATCCTCCGCATGTTCGCGGGGTCGTGGCGCTTCGACGCGCGCGGCAACGACACGCGCGTGACGTTTCGGTATCGCTTCGAGACACGACCATCGCTGCTCGCACCGCTCGCCGAGCGCGCGTTCGCTCGCGACATGGAGAAGCGGCTCGAAGGCCTCCGCGCCTACGCGCGCAAGAACGCGCCCCGCAGCTGATTAGTTGCCAGCGCCACCCGGTGCGGTCTCGCGCAACACGGCCGCATCCTTGGCCAGGTTCTCGAGGATCAAGGTGAGCGTGTTCCACTGCAGACCCTCGAGCGGCAACACCGCCATGAGGATCAGCGAGCCCTTGAAGGTCGCCAGTCCGCCGATCGGGAACGCGAAGTTGCGCTCGAGCGCTTTCGCGGGCGGCACCTTGGTCGCCTCGACCACTTCGCAGCCGATGAGGATGCCCGGGATCGGGCCGATCTTGCGCGGCTCGATGCGGACGCGCTGCTGCAGCGTCTTGCCGTCGGCCTGAAACGCGATGCCGACGCCGACCCACGCGGCGTCGTCGTGCATCAGCTGGTACTTCGAACGAAGGTAGTCGCGCGTCTCGTCCCAGGTCGGCATCGCGCTATTTGTTCACGATTGCGGCGCGATCACCAGTCCGTCACGGTGTTGTAAGCCGACGAGGCAGCATCGCCAACGGCATCGACTCCGGAGCTGACCGCGCTGGTCGTCGCGTTCCATGCATTGCTCGCCGTTTCCGTCGTCGCGTCCCACGCGCGACCGGCCATGTCGACACCTGCATCCAAGAGCTCGCCGCCTTCGCGGAGAAGCATCGGGAGGTAGGGGATGTCCGGCATGCCCGGCATCTCGAAGTCGAGCGGATCTTCCGTGTTCACGGGCAAGCCAGGCAGCCCGGTGTCTGCATTCGCGGAGAACCGGCGCATGTCGCGCATCATCGAGCCGTGCTCGTTCTCCTCGCGATTGCGATATTCGGGAGCCATCGAGTCGCGGATCCACTCCCAGCGCTGATCCGCATCGCCGACATCGGCGCCGCCTCCGATCGACTCGCCGCGCGCGTCACGATGGTTGATGAACGACGTCCCGCCCGGGACCGGTGACACCATTCCAGGAGAGATGCGATCGAACAGCTCGCGCGCTGCGGGAGAATCGTCATAGACGAGGTTCTGGAGGAACACCTGCTGCTCGTACTGCAAGAGCGCGTTGTTTCCAGACCACACCGTGTCGTTGGCTGCAGCGATCGCCTCCTCGTTGCCAGAGGCACGGGCTTCATCGAGCGCAGCGCGACCGGCGGCGATCGTCTCCCAACCCGCCAGCTGCTCGGGTGGAATCTCACCTGCCTCTGCGGCGGCGCGCATCATGTCGATGCCACCCTCCTGCATCGCCATGTGCTGCCACATGAGGTCGTCGTAGACACCCGCGTTACCGACGGCGAGCAGACGATTGAGCTCGGCGTTGTCGATACCGGCCAGGTCCATGCCCTCGGGCAGGAGCGGAATTCCGCCGGCGACCTCGGTGCCTGCAATGCCGACCCCGACGAGGTCCGACGCGTAGGCAGCCATGCCGGCCCACTTCATCGTGTCGGTGTCGGACATGTACATGTCCGCGTACGCACCCGTCAGTCGCGTGTTGCGCTGACGAGGATCCATGTTGTTGAACTCTTCTTCGTTCGCGGCACCGACCTGATTGAACGCGCGCGAGCGATAGCGATCGCGAATCGACGCGGGCTCCGGTCCCGTGACGTTCTGGGACTCGGCCCAACGCTCAGGTCCCTGCGGAACGGAGGCGCGATCGGAGCCTCCAAGCCAATCCATCGGGTTCGGTACCCAGTCGAACATCAAGTCATATTACGCGATCCAGCGGAGATCCTACCCTCGGTTCGCGATCAACAGTCCGTCACGGTGTAGCAGGCCCACAAGACCCCAACCTACCGATTAGTTATCGCGGTTTCCCGCGCTGAACCCGCCTGTCGCCACGCCACCGTTGGTGTGTCTCGAGCCCGAAAACCTGCTGAACAGGACCTTCCGGCGGAGTTCGGGTCTTGGGAAGAAGCCGTGAGACCACGATACAGGCTGTGGTCTCGTCCGTGGTTCCGGCAGACAAGCCAAACCTCGGCGCTTGTACAAGCTAGCGCGATTCCGGCGCGGTCGTCGTCTTGGACGTAGATGGAGCCTGTTCGCGAAGCGCAACTGCGTCGGAAGCCAGCTCGCCCATAACTCTCAAGATGAAATCGTAGCGAATGGGTGACACGAGGGGGATCGCTGCCACGACAACGTAGCGGCCATTTCGAATGACGATCCCGCCGAACGGAAATGCGTCGTTCCGTTGGAGTACCTTTTCGGCGGGGACTCGGTCGATCGCGGTGATATCGCACTCGATGCGAACTACTGGAACGCTACCAAGAACCGTCGCTGATCTCAGAGCGACATGTTGTGGGTGGATCTCCTTAAACTTGATCATGTACTCCAGCGTCACGAGATTGGGAAACGACTGCTGAAGCGTCCATCGCTTCTCCAGTCGACGACGAATCTCCGCAAACGTCGACACCGTGTCAGCGTCAGTTACGGCGGCTTCGACGACGTTGTCGGTTCCGACGTCGTTGCTCGGACGCACGAGATGCCACCAGTCAACAGCCCGAGAAGGAGGCCCCCCGCAAGCCAGTACCAGACCGGTCGACGCCTGGTTCGTGGGGCCGGCCGAGGGTCATCTGCCGCTGTGCGTGCTGCGCCAGACGGTTTCATGTGCTCTGGAAATCGGAGACAGAGCGTATCGACGAGCTGCTCGCGCCCGTCTCTCGGAGCAGCTTCGCATGCGAGGAGTGATTCGAGAGCGTCACCAGCTGAGTGGAACCGCTCTGTTCGATCTCGCGCGAGCAGCTTCATCACGACTCGATCGAGATCGCGGGGAACTTCCTCGAGAAACGATTGCACGGAGGGGATCGGCGCGAACAACACGCGCGACAGCATTTCCTCGGTTGTTTGTCCGCCAAAAAGTGCTCTTCCGACGAGTAGCTCCCAAAGAACCACGCCGACTGCGAACAGGTCGCTGCGCTCGTCGAGAGGCTCGCCGTTGGCCTGCTCCGGACTCATGTACGACGGCTTGCCCTTGAGCGTCGTGCTTGCGCTTGCATTCGTGGCGATGAGCGCCTTCGCGATACCGAAGTCGCTCACCTTCACCGTGCCGTCCCATGAGACGAGCACGTTGTGAGGTGAGAGGTCGCGATGGACGACACCGCGCGCGTCGTCCGCGCGCAAGTGACCGTGTGCGTACTCGAGACCACGAAGGACTTCGGTCGCGACGTGGATTGCCACGGAGGGCGGAAGCGGACCCTTCTCGAGCAATCGCGACAAATCAACTCCGTCCACGAGCTCCAGCACGAGGTACGGGCGGCCCTCCTCGTCGCGATCGAAGTCCACGACCGACACGATGTTCGGGTGCTGCAGCTTCGCGCAGAGCTGCGCTTCCGAAACGAACATCTGGACGAACGCGGGGTCTGCTGCGAAGTGCGGAAGCACCCGCTTGATCGCGACAGGGCGAGAGAAGCCCTCGTTGCCGACGAGTCGCGCCCGAAACACCTCTGCCATCCCCCCACCGCCGAGGCGGCGCTCGATCTCATACCGCCCGACGCGCATCACCCGGTGACCGTATCACCGAGACCGGTGTACGTTCTGCGATGGCAACATCCGTTGTGGCGACCGGCCGAGGACGTGCCGGAGCCACGGTTCGAGATCGGGATCGACGAACTCGTAGCCGGCCGCGACAAGCCGTTTCGGGAGTACATGCTGTCCCCCCAACGCAACGAGCTCGCCCATCTCGCCAAACGCGAGCTTCACCGCCGTCGCGGGCACACGCAGCACGGCAGGTCGCCCCAACACGCGACCGAGCGTCTTCGCGAGCTCGGCGTTCGTGACGGCATTCGGCGCGACAACGTTGATCGGCCCGCTCGACTCGTCGAACAGCGCACCGTGGATCGCGCCGAGCGCGTCGTCGAGAGAGACCCAGCTCATCACTTGCGTGCCGTCGCCGACCGGACCGCCGAGCCCCTTGCGAAACACGGGCAACAGCTCGGCGAGCGCGCCGCCCGTCGGCGACAGGACAACACCGATGCGCAGGTTCACGACGCGGATTCCCGCGGAGCGCGCCGGTTCGGCAGCGGCCTCCCATTGCTTGCACACGTCGGCGAGGAAGTCGTCTCCGAGCGGGCTCGCCTCGTCGACGGCGTGTCGTGTTTCGATGCCATAGATGCCGATCGCGGAGGCGCTGACGAGCGTCGCGCCGATCTGCGCGCACGCCTCGGCGACGAGTCGCGTTCCATCGACACGGCTGCGCACGATGCGTTCCTTGCGCTCGGGCGTCCAGCGCACGCCGACATTCTCGCCGGCGAGGTGCACGATCGCGTCGACACCGTCGAGCGCCTTCGTCTCGATCGTGCCGCGCGCGGGATCCCACGCGACCTCGCCGGCGCGCGGTGCGCGGCGAACGAGATGTAACACCTCGTGACCGCCCGTCGACAAAAACGCCGCGAGCGGGCGACCGATCACGCCGCTCGCGCCGGTGATCGCGACGCGCAACCGGCGCTGATCGCGGACACGCGCGTGACGGACGAGGTCGCGGCGCAGCGTCTCGTGCCGGTAGCGGAACATGCGATCGAGTCGCCTCTCGACCATGCCGCCGCCGAACACGCGCCCGATCGCGCCGAGCGGCAGCTCGTATTCGATGCGGTCCTCCATCGCGCAGCTGTGCGCGTCGACGGGGATCACCTCGTGCGTGTGCGAGAAGCGCGCAAACAGTCCGCGCACCTGCTCGTCGCGAAAGCTGCGTCCGGGAATGTAGTCGCGATGAACATGCTCGATCTGCGTTCCGAACGTGCCGGCGACGGTGAGCACGACGCGATCGCCATCGCGGATCGTTCCGTGCTTCTCGAGGACGCGCACGCGATCCCACGGCGGCGACAACCGCTGGAGCGCGCCCTCGCGTTCGTGCCACGCAAACGCCTCGGCGGCCGGAATGGGTAGCGCGATTCGTCGGACGAACGTCTTCACGTGCGCACCTTATCGTCGCGTCACGGTAAGATCGAGCGCGGTGCACGCCCTGCGATGGCTCTGGAGCGCGACGCTCGTCGCCGGCTGCGGGCGCGTGGGCTTCGAGGCCGGTCGCGACGCGAGCGCGAACGACGACGCCGACGACGCCGCGATCGAAGCGCGCATCTGCGATCGCTACCCGCAGGCCCTGTACTGCAACGACTTCGAGGACGGGCTCTCGGGGCTCGACTTCAGTGACGGCACGATCGCGTCGACGATTGGCTACGGCGGCAGCGCGGGGATGACGTTCACCGCGGCGCCCGGAGTGATGCCGCGCGCGAGCCGCACGCTAGTGGTGCCGATCCAGTCAGCACCGTTCTACATCGCGGGGCGGATGCTCCTCGCACCGGGCGCCCCCATCGAGGACTACGTGGTGGTCGCGCAGACCATATCGAACGCCGGCACGAAGGTCTCGTTCGACCTCGTGAGCCTCGATTCGGTGCAGCTCGTGAACAGCGTGAACATGGGCGGCGCGCGGCGCGCGGTCGCGCAGACATTCCCGCGGGGGCGTTGGTTCTGTTACGAGATGATGATCGACGTCGGCGTCGCGAGCGCAGGCGGCGTCACGCTCGCCATCGACGCACAAGAGATGCTGAGCGGCTGGCAGGGCTCGTCGACCCTACCGACGGGCGGCTGGGTCCGCGTGGAGATCGGAGCGTTCGCGAGTCCGGCAAACGTCGCGACCGCGACGGTGATATTCGACAACTGGGTCGTCCAGGCGGCACCGATCGGTTGTCCGTGATCTCGGGTGAAGACTCGCGGTACGTTGCCCCGATGAAGGCGATATGGCTCGTCTGGACCTTGGTCCTGGGGATGGTGTGCGGCTGCGAGACCGGCGGAGCTCGCGAGCTCGTGTCGATCGAGGTGTCGCTCGAGAACGCGGCGATCTCTGCGCCCGCCGAGACACAGGCGACGGCGATCGGCACGTACAACGACGGCGTCGAAACGGACATCACCGCAGAAGTGACATGGAGCTCGTCGAACGCGGGGATCGGCGATGTGGGGCCGGCGGGAGCGGTCACCGCGGTGTCGTCGGGGCGCGCGAGCATTCGCGCGACCTTGGACGACGTGACGGGCGAGGCAGAGCTCTCGGTGCTCGAGCCGCAGCTCGAGATGATCACGATCACGGGGCCGTCGCAGTTCGTGCCGAACGGCATGTTCCTGCAGCTGGCAGCGACGGGGCACTACAACAACGGCACGATGCGCGTGCTGACGTCTGCGGTGGCGTGGTCGGTCACCTCGACCACCATCGCGACGATCGATAGCGCGGGCAGACTCGCCGCGCACAGCGTCGGCGGGACCACCGTCCAGGCCACGCAGGGACTGATCACCGGCACGTATTCGGTCTCGGTGACCGCGGGCGTGCTGGTGACGCTGACGATCGCGCCAAACCCGGTGCCCGTGCTGCCGAAGGGCCTCACCGTCGAGCTGTCGGCGATGGGCATGTTCAGCGACGGCGTCGAGAACGACGTGACCGACATGGTCGTGTGGGCCGCCGACAACGGACTCGTCGCGACGGTGAACTCGACCGACAACAAGGGGCTCGTGACCGCGACCGGAACGACGGGCGCGACGAACATCTACGCGACGTACAACGCGCCGTCGGGAACGATCACCGATACCATGACAGTCTCGGCGGCACCGGCGGTGATCGTGAGGGTCGAGATCGATCCGGCCACGCTGATGGTGCCGCTCGGGAGCTCGGAGAACCTCGAGTGCGCGGCGATCTATTCGGACGCGACGGAGATGGGCGTGACGAACCTCGCCACGTGGGACAGCGCGGACGACGCGATCGTCACCGTCGACGACACGATCGCCAAGGGTCTC
Source organism: Kofleriaceae bacterium (assembly GCA_046160585.1). Lineage (GTDB taxonomy): Bacteria > Myxococcota_A > Polyangia > Haliangiales > Haliangiaceae > JABFXX01. The sequence continues at coordinate 28,669 of JBJXGN010000278.1, read as the reverse complement.
GTCACCGCGAACGACACGACGCTCGCGACGACGCAGGTGACGTGCACTTACTTGACGTTCGACGACGAGATCGACGTGACGACGATCGCGGCGGTGATCGAGAGCATCGATGTCTCTCCGGACAACCCCGACGTCCTCGTGAACGGCGCGGACGTGCAATTCACCGCCGAGCGCGTGATGTCGAACGGTACGCGCGTCGCGACGACGTGTACGTGGGACGCGGGCACCGCGACCATCTCGGCGAGCGGCTTGCTCGAGGCCGACAGCGTCGCGGCGGGTGCGGGCGAGATCGACTGGACGTGCGATGGCTTCACCGGAACGGCGACGTACACGGCCTTCGAGGCGACGGCGCTCGCGCTCGTGATCGAGGATACCGAGGGCACCACGCCACCCGTCGGTGCGACGCTCGCGCATCGCGCGATGGCGCAAACATCCGGGCCGGCGTTCGATGTCACCGCGATCGCGTCGTGGGAGTCACTCGACGCGACCATCGACGAGGAGTCGACGCCGGGCGAGTTCACGACCGTGAGCGCGGGGCCGGGCACGATCCGCGCGACGTTCGATGGTCATGCGGCCACGCGCTCCGTCACGGTTCTATAGCGTAGACTCCGTCGCGCATGGCGACGTTGCGGCTCCCCGTCGGTGAGATGACCGAATCGGCCGACGGACGCGTGCGCGTCTCGATGTCGCTGAACGCGCGCACGCGCGGCGCGGTGAATTCCATCCTCGAGCGGCTCGACGGCGTGGCGGCCGAGTGGTTCTGGATCCCGACGAGCGTCGACGAATACGAGGGCGACCTCGTGCTCGACTACTCGCCCGAGCAGTCGAGGTCGATGACGTTCGCCGCGGCGCTGCCGCGCTTCGTTGCCAAGCCGCGCGTGTACGTGCCCGAGCTCGTGCAGCTCGCGCGGTACCTCGAGGCGTGCATTCGCGAGCTCGAGCGCGTCCAGGTTCCGGCGGTGTTCGGACCCGCGTGTCTGCGCTACGCACCGCAGCGCACGCAGGGCGCGTGGCGATTGATGGTAGTCCCGCTCGTCGACGTCACGCTCGCGGACTGGGCGCGCTCGTCGGCGGACGCGTGGATGTGGACGCCGGGGCGCACGTTGCTCGGCAAAAAGCCGGCACACCCCAAGGGTACTGGCTCGCCTGGCAGCTCGCTGGCGGACCTCGCCGCATTCGTTGTCGGTGCGGCACTATGCAACGCCCTTGCGGGTGACTTGTTTCCGGCGCATCTGCCGGCGAGCGCGCGATTTCGTCGAGCGCTCGGCGGATGGGTCGGGCTTCCGCAACGCGTGCACCATGTGGTGCGCGAGGGCTTGCCGCAGAGCTTCTCCGATGAGGGTACGGCGCTCGCGGCGCTCGCGTTGTCGTTGCTCGAACCGACGCCTCCGTCGGAGTGGGAGCGCTCGCTCGCGCAGGTCGGTGATCAGCTGCACCCGTATCGCACCGCGGTGCGCTGGGAGTACGAGGGCAACGCCTCGGTCGCGCGCGACATCCTCGAGCGCTTCGCTGCGACGACGCCGAAGGAGCAGGTTCCGTGGGACGTGCTCGGCCGACTGCGCAGCGCGGATCAGGATCCGTCGGGCGCGGTGCAGGCGGCGATCGATGCGCTCGGCACCCCGCAACAGCGACACGAGGGCGTTCGCGAGCTCGCGGCCGAGGTGCGGCGACTCGCGCACTCGCGCCCGCCGCAGGAGGCGCGTCCGTTGATCGAGCGAGCGGTCGCGGCGATCGATGCGCTCGGATCGCGCGCGGGAGATCTCGGTCGACTGCACTTCGCACACATCGAAGCGCGGTACCTCGATCGCGTGGACGCGGCGCTACACCGGCTCTCCGCACCGTTCGAAGATCCGTGGGACACGATCGTGAAGTCGACGATCCAGTCGCGCCTGCTGGCGGGGCAGGGGCATCACGCGCACGTCGCGCGGATCTGCAAAGAGTCGAAGGCGGCGATTCGCGCGATGCCGCTCGGCGGTGGCGAGCTCGGCACGTACGTCGTCGCGTACCTCGACTACCTCGACGGCGTCGCCCACTACGGAGCGACGAGCCAGTACAACGATCCCGGCTACCTGGCCGACGCATTCTCGCGAATTGTCTCGTCTCTCGATGCGACTCCCGGCGTGTGCGACCCGTCCGACCCTCTAATCGATGCCAACGTGCACTGGCTGCACTGGATCGGGGATCTCGCTAACCAGATGAAGATCGAAGGTGCCAAAGCAATCCGGACCGGGATCGACGCGTACCTCAGCTCGTCGGGGCTGACTCGGCGGATCTCGGAGCAACAACGCCGCGAGCGGCCGCCGCTCGTGTGGTACGACGCTGGACGGCTGCTGGCGCTGTCGGGAGCGCCTTAGGGGAGCATGTCGACGATCATCATCTGGATCCTCGCGGTCGTCGGGTTGGTGCCCGCGATCGTGGCAACGCGCGCGTACCTCCTCGAGAAGCGAGAGGGCCTCCCGCGATCTACGCTGCGCTTCGCGGCGACAATCGTGATGTCACTCGGCCTCTTCGGCGTCGCTGCGTACGCGCAATTTGCGGGGCAGCCGAAAGCTCCCGAGGCGCCCAAGGTCATCGAGCACGACGCCGCGACGAAGGAGAAGATCGAGCTGCTCAAGAAGGAGGTCGCGCGACTCTCCCAAGAGCTGTCCACGCGCACCGCCGAGCTCGAGAAGCTCGATCCGACGGTGACCCCGCCGGTGATCGAGCCGCCACGGGTGTGGCCACTGATGGTCGCGTTTTCGCTCGTGCTGTTCGCGTTCGGCGCGCTCGCGCTCGGCGATCTGCAAACGCTGTTGCCGAAGAAGCGGAGTAAGTCCGCCGAGGAAGCGGTCGCTGAGCAGGTGCCGGGACAGCCGCAGGCGGAGTCCAAGCCCGAGGCGGCGACGATCGCGAACCTCGCCTCGCACGCGAACGGGGGCCGGTACAAGGCGGGCATCGCGATGGCGGCGCGCATGTCGATCGAGCAGCTCCACAAGCTCGAGCAGCTCGATTTCCTCTACCTACGTGCGTTCTGCCACCTGATGGCGGTCGTCAAGCCCGAAGGCGACGCGGCGCTCGGATCGCGTGATCGCGCGGACAAGCTCGCGATCGCGCAGAAGGACTGCGAGAGCCTGCTCGGCCTCGCGCCGCACATGGCCGAGGCGAAGTATCTGCTCGGTCTCGTCAGGGCGCACGCGAACGATTGGCAAGCCGCGCTCGACACGCTGCGCGACACGAACACCGCCGATCTCGCCAACGTCGACCAGCTTCCCGTGAAGGAGAACGAGAGCGCATGCCTCCTCGCGCTCGCCGAGCAGAAGCTCGCCGCCGCCGACAACGACGGCGCGACGCAGATGTTCGACGAGGTGACGAAGATCGGCGTGCTCGCGGGACAGATCCCCGTCGCGATGGTCACGCACCGCATCCTCGCCGTGCGCGAGGCGATCAAGCAGAACAAGCTTACCGAGGCCGCCGATGGCATCGCGCGCATTCGCGAGGTGAAGGGCCTCGAAGACGAAGCCCAGAAGGCAGCGACCGCGGCGTGCGATGTCTACGACGTCGCGATCCAATACAAGGCCGGTACGTCAGAAGACAAGACGCTCGCGGCGACGCGCGCGTTCTTCGTGCGCTGGCTTCCGGCGCAGCTGCCCGACGTCGAGGACCAGGTCGCCGACGAGTTCCTCCTCCCCGCGATCGACAAGACCACACTGCCACTACCCGCGGATCTGTATCGCGCGCTGTTCTTCCTCGAGGCGGTCGTGCGTGTCGACCTCGCGTCGCGCAAGGGCGCCGCGCTTTCGCCCGACGATGTCGACGCGTTGGCGACGCTGCTGCTGCGCGCGTTGCAGTTCCAGCCTCGCCATCGCGATGCGCTCGCCGCCCTCGGCGCGCTGTACCTCGCGTACAAGAAGGAGCGCACGGAGAAGGCGCTCGCATGGCTCGACGCCGCGATCACGATGGGCGTGCGGAGTCCGCGCGCGCGAGCGTTGCTCGCCGAGGCGCGCCGCGCCGAGCAGGAGCGCAAGGAGCTGCTCGCGATGTTCCGCTCTGCGAGCGCGCGATTCCTCTCGGATCCCGCCGTCGGAATCGCCGTTCGCAAGGCGCTGATCGAGGAGCTCGGTCGCTTCGACGAGTTCCGTCCGGTCGTCCTCGATCTCCAGGATAGCGGAGCGCTCGAAGCGCCGTCCGCCGGCGAGATCACCGTCACCGCGTTGCGCGAGCGCGCGGCGTTCGTCGGTGGCATCGCGAGCGAGGTGGTGCGCCGTGCCGATCCAGCTGCCGTCGGCAAGCTATCCGAGATCCATCGCGAGCTGACCGCGCTCGCGAACAACGTCGACACCTCGGCGACTCGCATCGCCGCGCTCGAGCGCGCCGTGATGGTGCAGCTCGGCAGGATCGTGCTGAGGTAGCCATGGCGAACGACGAGAACCAAGGCGGCGTGAAGATGCGCCAGGCATTGCTGGCGAAGATCCCGGCGCTCGAATACCGCGGCGCGTCCGTGCTCGAGGCGCTCAAGCTCGACGCGGACAGCGATCTGCGCGGGGCGATCGAGGTCGACGTCGAGGCGTTCCTGACGCCGCTCGAGATCACGACGAGGCGACGCGGGGTGGAGCGCGATCGCTGATGTCCGCGGAGCCACCATCCGAGGGACACCCCCGGATCGCCCCAGAGTTGGAGTGCGAGAACTGCAAGACCGGCTACGACGCCTCCGCGATCGTGTGCCCGTTCTGTCGTGCACCGCGCGGACTCGCCGGGCTCGCGCGTCTTCCGGCCATCGGGGACGATGACAATCGACTCGATCGCATCGTCACGGAGAATCTGCTCGCGCGCAGCGACGCGTCCGTCGAGGATCTGCTCGCGCGCGACCTGGCCGGACCGCTGTCGCCCGGCGATCTACGCGATGCGCTCGTGCGTGTCGACGAGCGGCTCGATCCGAGCGTCGCGGAGCTCGAGGGTGCGCTGACGCTCGACGCCGCGATCGCGCTCGATGGCATCACGCTCGCCGACCTCGTCGACAAGGGTGGTAACGACCTGAAGATCATCAAGCGCGGCCTGACGTTCCTCAAGGCCAAGCGCTTCGCGGAGGCGATCGAGTGGTTCACGCTGAACCGCGAGAACCTTGCCCCGTCGCAGGAGCGCCTCGCGCTGTTGCTCTTGCTGATGGAAGCGTTCGCGCACCGCATCGCCGGCGATCCTCGTCGAGCGGAGGCCGTGAACGTGAAGATCGTCGCGCATCCCGTCTATCGCCAGATGCGTGGGCGTGTGCGCTCGTGACCAAGTGAGAAAGCCATGAAGACAACTTCGCTAGCTGCTCTCGTGTTCGCTGCTGCCACCGCACTCGGTGGCTCGGCGAGCGCGGCTCCGACGTACAGCCGGACGCTCGACGACTTCACGCTCGATCGTGCGAAGGAAGAGCTGCGCAGCATGGCACAGACTGAGGGCATCGGCGAAGAGGCGACCGAGCTGCTGTTCAAGCTCGACGTGTTCGCGACGTCGAGTGACACCGGATGTCCGGGCGTCGATGTCGACGTGATCAACAACACCGGCCGCACGGTTTGGAACATCGAGGTCACGGTCACGCAGAAGGATGGCCTCGTCAGTAACCGCGTCGAGAAGGTCCACCTCCCGTACATGCTCGCGAACACCAAGGTGCGCGTCACGACATCGTGCATCTCGGACTACAAGTCTCGCTACGACTACTCGAACGATCCGATCACGCTGAACTACGACGCGAAGGGCACGCGCTCGCTCGACGAGGCGCTCCCCGAGATGCAGAAGATCAAGCGCGACTACGTGGCCGCGACCATGGGCGTCTCTCCGTCGACTGTCGAGCAGACCACGAGCCTCCTCCAGGACGCGCTCGAGATGCAGGACGAGGCCGTCGCGAAGGAGCTCGTACTGGCGATCGCGCGCACCGGCGTGGGCCGCGACGAGCTCGGGAAGAGCGTCATGGACTATCCGTCGGGCGCGATCGCCGACGAGGTCGTGAAGTCGCTGTCCAAGCTCCCCGCCGCGCAGCAGTCGCAGCTCGCGCGCGCGTTGCTCGGCTCGCCCGCATCGGTCGGCTGGAAGGACAAGCTCGATCCGATGATCGACCGCACGCTGTGTGCGGGCAACCGCGCGGACGTGATCGGCCTGTGGATGCAGGCGCAGAGCGAGCGCGGAATCCCCGTCGAGCACTACCGCACCAAGATCAGCGCGAAGTGTGCGCCCACCGCGAAGGACGGGCCCGGCTTCGTCGGCGCGATCGACAAGTCGCCCGAGATGGCGGGCGCGCTCGACAGCCTCGATCCGGCGCTGTTCGCGCAGGTTGTTGGCCTCTGGAAGGCGAAGCCGGGGAGCGCGGGACACCTCGCGTTTCTCAACATCTCGCGTGACTCGGCGCGGTTCACCGACGCAGTCGGTGCGCTGTCACCCGAGACGTACGGAGGTGCGGTGCTCGCCGTGATCCTCGCGACGGACGGTCCCTCCGCGAAGACAAAGTCGGACTGGGTCGCGGCGATCGGCAAGGACGTCCCGAAGGAAGACATCGACGGGGTCGTACGCCAGGCGATGACGATGATGTTCGACGGCGACGTCAGCATCCCCGGCATGCGCGACTCGATCAAGTCGTATCGCTCGCTCGCGATCGCGACCGCCGACGAGGTCATCGCGACTGCAGCGTCGAAGAGCTCGATCGTGTTCGACCCGAAGAAGGTGAAGGCCGCGGGTGTGGATCTCGCGGACTTCCTCGCGTTCGAGTCGACGCTCGGCGGTGACTGCACGAGCAACGCCGGCATGCTCGCCGAATGCGCGAAGAAGATCGCCGCGAACCCTGCCATGGTGAAGCTCGTGAAGTCCGCGCTCAAGGCGGACTTCGAGTCGTCGATGCGTCGCGTCGCGGGCGATACGCGCAACGCGGACACGCTCGTCGCTCTCGCGAAGGACCTGCGCGGCGCCGGCTTCGACGTCGGGTTCGTCGCGCAGAACGCCTGCCGCGACGCGAAGAACGCCGTCGCGTACGGTGGAAACCCCGACGAACACATCGCGGTCGCCGAGAAGATCGCACCGGACGCGCCGTGCATCGAAGAGGCAAAGGACGCGGCCGGCGCGAAGGCACGCAAGGCGATCATTTTCTCGATCCTCGCCATCGTGGGGTTGCTCGCGCCGATCGTCGTCGGCATCTGGCTCGCGAAGCGGCGCTGGAAGAAGGTCCAAAAGGAGCTTCCGCAGGATGCCGTGGTCGATGCGAGCGGCGAGAAGATCGACGACCGCCTCGGTGCGGGCGGTCTGGGCCGCATGCTGCGCGATGGCCTCGCCGAGGCGAAGCGCGACCTCGCCGGCACGGCGGGTGGGCAGAGCCTCGCGCAGATCGACGACCCGATCATCTTCGCAGTGCAGGGCACCGTAAAGCGCGCCGTGAAGACCGGCGACGCGGCGACCGTGATCATCAAGCGCGCGAGTGATGCGGTGTACATCGTGGCGCTGCCGGTACGCGACGCGCGCCCGCAGGTCGTGCAGCGTTATCTCGGCGCGCCGTGGCCCGAACACGTCGCGCAGATCCAGGCGGCTGCAGGCATGCCGATCCTGGCGCTCGTCGTGATGTGTGGCCCCGACGTCAGCGAATCGACGCTGCTCGTCGGCTGGCACATCGGCGAAGCGGCGTCGGACCCCGACGCGCTGCTCGACGCCAGAGAAGCGCGCGAGCGCGGCGCGAACCAGTTCCGCTACACGGCCTCACTCACGGCAAAGGCTGCCTGACATGTCCACCATCGATTACGGAATCGACCTCGGCACCACGAACTCCGCGCTCGCGCGTCAAGAGGGCCGCCAGCAGCGCCTGCTGCCCGGTCCCGACGGGGATCCGCTGCTGCAGTCCGCGATCCAGATCCTCGCGAGTGGCGAGGTTGTCGTCGGTCGCGTCGCGAAGGACGCGCTCGACGAAGACCCGCAGAACACGTCGATCGAGTTCAAGCGCCTGATGGGTACGGGCGAGAAGAAGCGGTTCCCGGCGTCGGGTCGCGAGCTCTCCCCCGAGGAGCTGTCGTCGGAGATCCTGAAGTCACTGGCCGAGCGCGCCCGTGCCGTCGACGGTGAGTCACCGCGCGCGGCGGTGATCACGATCCCCGCGATGTTCCAGCTCCCGCAGTGCGATGCCACGCGCCGCGCCGCCGCGCTCGCCGGCATCGAACACGCGCCGCTTCTCCAGGAGCCGATCGCCGCAGCGATCGCGCACTCGGGCAGTGGCACCGTTCGCGAGGGCAGCTGGCTCGTCTACGACCTCGGCGGCGGCACGTTCGACGTGTCACTCGTGCGCTGCAAGGACGGTCGCCTCCAGGTCATCGATCACGACGGCGACAACCACCTCGGTGGTCGCGACTTCGATCGCGCGATCGCGCGCAAGGCGATCGATCAGATCCGCGAGGGCGGCAAACACGGCGACTTCAAGCGCACCGATCCGAAGCACACAGACGCGTTCGCGCGCATCAAGGTCGAGTCCGAGCGCGTGCGCATCGCTCTGTCCACCGACGAAAATGCGCACTTCCAGGTACCGGAGACCTCGTTCGATCTGAACCGTGAAGGTCTCGACGATCTGCTGATGCCGCTGATCCAGCGCACCACGCAGCTGTGCCAAAAGCTCCTCAAGCGCAACCGCATCGACGCGAAGGAGCTGTCGGGCCTCGTGATGGTCGGCGGTCCGACGCTCACGCCGTGCGTGTCGCGGCAGATCCACTTCGACGTCGGCGTCGAGGCGAAGCACTACGTCGATCCGATGACGATCGTCGCGCGCGGCGCCGCGCTGTTCGCGTCGACGCAGCGCCTCCCCGTCACTATCCGCAAGAAGCGTGCGGGCGCGGCGATCGAGCTGCATCTCGAATACGAGCCGATGACCACGGATCCGACGCCCCTCGTCGTCGGCAAAGTGACGTCGCCGGTGCCGCCACCGCCGGGACTGAAGATTCAAGTGCAGGGCGCGCCGCTCGCGTCGGTGCAGCCGAACGGCGCGTTCGCGATCGATCTGCGTCTTCAGCCGAACCAGCTCAACGCGTTCGCCCTGCAGGCGTTCGACGGCGCGGGAAATCCGCTCGCGACGGAGCCCGACTCGATCAAGATCCTGCACGGGTTCTCGATCGCGAAGCCGCCGCTCTCGCAGTCGGTCGGCATCATGCTCGCGAACAACAACGTGCACTGGTACCTGAAGAAGGGCGTCGTGCTGCCGGCGCGCCAGACGGTGACGCACCAGACGACGAAGTCGATCAAGCGCGGCCAGTCCGGCGAGGCGATCCACGTGCCGCTCGTGCAAGGCGAGTCCGCGCGCGCGGATCGCAACAAGGTGATCGGTGTGCTGCACATCCACGCCGACAAGATCGGTCGCGATCTACCCGAGGGCTCGACGGTGGAAGTCACGCTCGCCGTCGACGAATCGGCGCAGACGGTCGGTCGCGCGTACGTGCCCGCGCTCGATCAGTGGTTCGAAGAGGTCGTTCGCTTCGATCTCGAGACCAAGCCTGCGGACGACGTCGCGAAGGGCCTCGCCGAACAGAAGGACCGCCTGAAGGCGCTCGAGGCGCTCGCCGACGATCTCGACGCGTCGGTCGCGAACTCCGGCTCGTGGATCCGCGAGGAAGAAGAGAAGGACCACCACACGGATCGCATCAAGGAGGTCGAGGCGCTCCTCGAGGAGGGCGATCGCGACTCGATCGATCTCGCGGATCAGATGGTGCGTATGATGTCGCAGGACATCGACGCCACCGAGGATGGCGGTCGCAAGACGCGCCTGACCAACGAGCTCGAAGATGTCCGCGGTCGTGCGACCGAGGTCATCGAGGCCGACGGCGAGCCCGCCGACAAACGCCAGCTCGCGGTGCTGCTCGCCGAGGCCGACAAGGCGCTCCAGCGCGGCGACCTCGATCTCGTCGAGAAGAAGATCGACGACCTGCGCACGCTGAACCTCACCGTGATGACGCGCCAGCCTTGGTTCTGGGAGGGCTACCTCAGCTACCTCTTGAAGGAAGCCGAGAAGCTGGGCGTGCTCGATCTGACCCGCAAACAGTTCGAGCGCGGCGCGCAAGCGATCCAGCGCCAGGACCACCACGAGATCCCCAACATCTGTCGCGAGATCGTGCAGATGTTCCCCGCCGAGCAGCGCGAACGCGTCGGCTCGATGATCCGTTCGGACGTGAAGTAAGGAGACGATGACCATGGCCACTGCATCCGCAACTCAGGCGTCCGTGTCCGACGAGCAGGCGCGCACCGCACAGCGGTCACCCGGCCTGACGCAATATCGCAAGAGCCCGTTCCGCCTCCTGCGCCTCCCCGTCAACGCCACGGCGAAGCAGGCCGTGTGGCAATGCGACAAGGCGCTCGCCCGCGCGCGCGTCGGCATGTCGCTGCCGGATCCCGATCCGGTGCCGTGGCTCGCCGCCGGCGACGAGGTCGAGCTCCAGGAAGCCTCGCAGACGATGGAGGCGCCGCTCTCGCGCCTCGTCGAGCAGCTGCTCTGGTTCGATTTTGTGGAGGACGCCGACGGCAAGCTGCTCGAGGCCGCGCTCACCAACGCCGACGCGGCGCAGCTGCGCCAGTACTTGAACCTGAACCGCGACGGCACCGAACACGCGTCTCCCACGGCACACGCCGCGAACCCGTATCGCGACGCCGCGGCCGCGCCGCCGACGACGATGATGGCGCACGAGCTGAACCAGGCGAACATTCGCCTGCTGCTCGGCTTCTCCGCGGTGCGGAGCGCGGGCCCGAACCTGTACGCGGCGAGCACCGCGACCCAGCGCGCCGCACTCGCGTGGAAGGACAACGCGGGCATCGTCAGCGTCGACGATCCGCACCGCGCCATCAAGAACCAGGGCATCCTCCTGTCCACGGCAGACGCGTGGGCCACGCTCCTCGGTGAGGCCGTCATGCGGTGGGGCGCGCTGCTCGGCACCGACCTGTTCGCCGAGCACGTCAAGGCCAAGATCGCCACGCTCGGCGACGAGCTGCTCTCCACCGACGATCTCGAGGCCGTGCTGTCCGCGATCCGGACACGCATCGCCGACCTCGTCGTCGGCGAGACGAAGCTCGAGATGGCGCAAGGCCGCATCGGCAACGTCGGTCACCTCGCGGGCCTCGCGGGCAAGTCGCAGGCCGAAGGCAGCTTCGACGCGGAGACGTGGCTCGTCGCGTTCCGCCCGCTCAAGACGCAGTTCCAGTCCGAGCTCGCGGATCTCGCGCCCGACGCCGAGACCGGCAACGGCCTCGTCGAGGACGTCAACGCGTACCTCGATCGCCTCTCCACGCTCGCCGCGCGCTGGCGCCCGCTCGACGAGGGCCAGCTGCTCGGCCTGTCCGCGCTCGTCGACGACGCGGTCGGCGAAGCGTTCGCGAAGCTGCGCTCCATCCAGCGCGAGAAGCAGCTCGAGCCGCGCTTCAAGGAGGTCCTCGGTCGCATCGGCCAGATCGCCGTGTCGTCGTCGATCAAGGAGCGCGTGAAGGGCTACTTCGATCGCCTCGCCGACGTGCAGAAGGCGATGTGCCACTTCTGCGGCAAGCGCGAGCTCGAAGCGTCGTCGTGCGCTTCCGTCTCCTCGCAGATGGAGACCGGCCGCGAGTACTACGGCAACACCACGCGCATCCACTACCAAGTCGGTGCGCGTCCGGTCGCGCGCTGTCCGCGCTGCGCGCAGGTCCACGGCTACATCCGCAACGTGGGCACGATCGCGTTCTTCGCGCTGGCCTCGTCGGTCATCTTCTTCGCGCTGCTCAAGCCGGCCACGTGGTTCCAGAACACCACCACGGGTGTCGGCGTTGTCCTCGTGTGCATCGGCATCGCGGCCGCGTGGGGACTCGGCTTCATCGCGCGCGAGATCGCCGCGAACGCCGTCACGGCCAAGGGCGAGCGCAAGTTCGGGGAGTACGCGAGCTCGTCCGCCGTCGAGGGTCTGCGCGCCGATGGCTTCGTCTCGATGAAGTACGACTTCCGCCCCGACGCGTGGGAGCGCGTGAACAAGCACGGCGTCAAGGCGGCCGGCGGCGGCGAGGGCATCGAGGTTCTAAAGACGCTCGGCTGGATCGGCCTCGTTATCGTCTTGATCGCGCTCAAGGTGGGCGCAGCTGGCGGCTGCTGATCATCGTGACGAGAGCGGACGGACTACCGCCGAAGCCCAACAACCGAGCGAGTCAACGCATCGCGCACAGCCGATGCACGATCGCGGGCGACGGGGACCTCGAGCGAGTCACCGACGACCAGGACCTGCTCCGTCTCGTTGCGACCCAATTCGCGAACCTGGTCGATGGCGACCAGCCAGTTGCGGTGGGCACGGATCGTCCGCGAGGCGAACTGGACCTCCAGCGCGGTAAGCGACAAATCCACCAGAAATCGCCCCGTGGCGTGGTGGACATAGGTCAGTCGATCGGCGGCTTCGAAGGCAAAGATCTGGTCGAGCGGTAGGAACACGAGCGCGGTCGCGGTCCGCGCGAGCAACCGGCTGGGAGCTGGCGCTTCGATCGGTGTGCGGGTTGCAGCGCGCGTACGAAGTCGCTCGACGCACGTCGTGACGCGCTGCTGGGTGAAGGGCTTTACGAGGTAGTCCGTGACGCCGAGATCGAAACCTTCGAGTGCGTGATCGGGCATCGCCGTCGCGAGTACGACCATAGGCGCCGCCGGACGGGCGAGAACCGAGCGCGCCCACACCAACCCGCTCGCGTCACGAGGGCGATCGACGAGGCGGATATCGACGAACAGCGTGTCGACGTGTAGTGCGTCGAGTGCACGCTCCGCGTGGGCGATCGTGCCGACGGATGCCACCGGCTCGACTTGTTCAGTCGCGACGAGAAGTTCGACGAGGTACTGCTGCGCGAGTGGTTCGTCGTCGACGATCAGCGCGCGCAGCTTCACGCGACCACCCCGGGAACGACGACGACCGCCTCTGTCCCGCACGTATCTGAGACGAGCTCGAGGCTCGCGCCAGGCGCGTCACACGCGAGGCGCCGCCGCGTCAGGTCCAGCCCACGGGCGCCAACGCGCGGGGCATCTGCCGGGATCCCGGGACCATCGTCTCGGATCGTGCATCGCAGCGAGCCCGCGTTCACTGTGATCGCGATCTTCACGGTGCCACCCTCCGCCCGCCCCAACGCGCCATGATGGATCGCGTTTTCGATCAGCGGCTGGAGCACCAGGGTGGGGATCATGTACATGTCGGCGACCGGGTCGACGTTCCACTCAACTTCGAGACGCCCTTGGTGACGTGCCTCGAGGATCCGGGTGTAGCGAACTAGCCATGCGACCTCCTCACGCGTGGGATGCAGGTCGCGCTCGGCGAGCCGAACGGTATCGCGAAGCAGCTCGCCGAGGTCGCCGATGAGCTCGCGAGCGCGGGCCGGATCGCTCCCTACCAAACTCCCGATCGCGTTCAACGTGTTGAGTACGAAGTGCGGCTCGAGCGTCGCACGAACCTTCGCGCGCTCGAGCTCGCGACGGAGCTCGCTTCGTTCGCGCGCGGCATCGAGCGCTGCCGGCAAGACGTAGAACAGCGTCCAGATGCCCACGATCAACAGCCCCGCAGTCGCACCCTCGATCACGACACGGATCACGGCCGCGGTTCCCCAGCACGCCAATCCATCGGGGCATGCGCGGGGCGAATCCGCGAGCGGCGCGATCTCGTGAGATGCGATCGCGTAGGTCGTGACGGACACGGCCGAGAGAGCTGCTGTCGCCGCGTATGCGAGCACCAACGTGGTGATCGTGGACCAGCGTCGATATTCCCCCGCACGCAGTACCATCAGCAACACGATCACTTCGAACGCCACCCACGGCGGCACGAGCAGAAGATCCAGGCCAGGGACCATCTCGCCGCGCGCGAGCTTGAACAGATCCGGCGTCATCAGCACGAGCGCGGACCACACGAACGCGACGATCGCCATCCGCCAACGAATCGGTCCTAGCACCCGTGAAGTGTGGCACGCGCTCTCGCTCGCTCATCGGCTGTTCTGCGTCGCGTTGCACAGAACCGACGGACGGTGGGGGCGGAGGGACGGAAGGCGCAGATGTCGGGACGAGCCGTGGCCGAGATATCGAAACCGACAGCAGCGTGGTGTAGGCGCGATCTGGCAACCCGCGGCACTGCCCTCCGACTCGTCGCAAGATGGCTACCGGTCGTCCGAACACCAGGTTCTTGGAAGGTGACCGAGCACCATCATCCCGTCATGCGCTTCACTCCCCTCGTGCTTCTCGTCGTCGCGTGCAGCAGTGATCCCGATCCGACGTTTCACAGCGACATCCAACCCATGATCGAGCGATCGTGTGTTCAGTGCCACTCGCCGGGCAACATCGCGCCGTTCTCCCTCGAAACGTACGCGGATGTCGTCGAGCACGCTGCCGCGATCGAGGTGGCGATCCGCGATCGAGTCATGCCTCCGAGCCCGGTCGACGTGAGCGGAGCCTGTCAGACCTTTCGGGACGCGCCGTACCTCACGGATGACGAGATCGCGCGGTTCGCGACGTGGGTCGACAAGAACAACCCGATCGGAGATCCCAAAGACGCGCCACCGCCGACCAAACCCCCTCCGCCGCTCGCGTTCGACGAGGAGCGGGCGATGCCCGAGCCGTATGCCCCCACCACCGCGCCGAGTGACGAGTATCGTTGCTTCGTGCTCGATCCCATCGCCGCAAGCGATCGCTTCTTGACCGCATTCGAGTTCGTGCCGCAAGACGCACGCGTCGTCCATCACGTTCTGTTGTTCGCGAACGAGACCGAGGCGGAGGACGCCGCGGCGATCGCTCTCGACGATCGCGACCCCGGTCCGGGGTACACCTGCTTCGGAACGGCGGGGGAAAACGTGGGTACCACACTTCTCGCGACCTGGACCCCTGGCTCCCGCGCGCAAGCGTTCGATCCCGGGTTCGGCGTTCGCATCGCAGGCGGCCGGAAACTGGTGATGCAGATGCACTACAACTACGCGAGCGGCGTGCGGCCGGACCAGACGCGCGTGAAGTTGCGCACCGCGCAGGGGGTGGATCACGAGATCTTCGTGGCCCTCGTCGACGACGGCGCGCTGGTCGTTCCCGCCGGACGGGCGGAAGCACCGTACACGTGGGAGATCCCGCTGAGCGACGTGCTGCCGGTCCCGATGAAGGTCGTGTTCACCGCACCGCACATGCACAACTACGGGCGCAAAGCGCGGTTCGAGGTGGTACGCGAAAACGGGAAGGTCGAGTGCCTCACGGACACGCCGCGCTGGGACTTTCATTGGCAGCGCACCTACGACTACGCGGAGCAACCCGAGCTTCGTCCCGAGGACACGTTGCGCATGACATGCACCTACGACACGCGCGAGCGAGAGACGCCGCTTCTCTGGGGCGAGCGCACCGAGGACGAGATGTGCATGTCGATCGTCGGGCTCACGTTGTAGTCGCAGTTCGGTCACAGGTGAGGACGCGCGTAGAGCGCGTCCGGATCGCTGAGGCGGACGTCGACGAACCCAGCTTTCACAGCCGTGTCCATCGCCAGCACGAGCTGCTGATACGAGACAGGCTCGGTCTTCGTGCTCTCGGCGGCGACCTGGATCTGCTGCGTCTCTGCGAACCACGTCGACGCTTTCTGGTCCTTGAGCGCCTGCTCGAACTTCGCCCAGTCGTAGCCCTGGTCCGTCTTCGGGATGCGTGTGTATTCCTCGAGCCGCGACACCCCGATCCAGATCTCGTCGCTCTCGATCAGCACCGACAGCTTCGGCTCGTCGGTCTCCGGCGTGACCTGATCGCGCGCCTTCCCCGCAGCTTTCACGTCGAGCTGCGAGACGTTGACCCACACCGCGGTCACGAGCAGGAACGCCGTGAGGCACGACATCAGATCGATGAACGGGATGATGTTGAGCTCGACGTTGCGGGACTTGCCGCCTTCTTCCGTGCCGATCGCTGCGCCCATACCCGATCGACACGACGCTCACGCGCTCGTTGCACTCACGTCGGTGTAGCGATTCGCCCCGGTGACATGTCGTCACGCTACCCGAAGCGCGCCGTGTGCCACGCGGGAAGCTCGCCGAGCGACGAGAACACCGCGTCCGCGTGCAGCAACGCCTCCTTCGGATCGCTGCCCGTGGTCACCGCACACACGGTCGCGCCGCACGCCCGCGCCGCGCTGATGTCGTGGATCGTGTCGCCGACGACGATCACCTCGCGGACCTCCCGCTCTCGCTTCCCTCGCTCGATCGCGGCCGCCACGAGCTTCGCGCGCTCGCGCGAATCGCAGCCGTAGCCACCGAGCACGAACCAGTCGTGGAGCTTCGCGGCGCCGAGCTTCGCGGCCGCGCCTTCCTTCACGTTGCCGGTCGCGATGCCGAGCACGACGTCGGGTTTGCTCGCGAGGAACCCGAGTGCCTCGAACACGCCGTCGTGGACGATCACGCCCTGCTTATCGAGAAGCTCGACGAGCCTCGGCAGGTAGCCCGCGAGAAACGCGGCGTGCTCCTCGGCGGTCGCGTCGCGCCCGAGGCGTGCTTGATAGATCTCGTCGATGATGCCGGGGTCGGTCTTGCCGCCGTAGCGAATGCCGTGGCTCGCGTCGGCGATGCCGTGCGCCTCGTGAAACACCGCATCGAACGCGACGCGTCCCGAGCCGTGCGCGGTCAAGAGCGTGCCGTCGATGTCGAACAGGTACAACAGTGTCGCCACGGCGGGAGATTCTACCTCTCGTCGGCGTCGCCTGTGACTGTACGAGCGCTTCGTCTAGAGACTCATCCAGTAGCTCGCGGTCACGTCCTCACGAGATGCGCCAATCCGCAGCCCGACCAGCCGATCACGGAGGCGTGATCCTCCCGGCAGGGGCGAGCAGGTAGTCGACAGCCGGGCGATGGCGACCGAGCGACACGATGTAGTGCGAGAGGTCCCACCGCTCGGCGTCGGTCATCGCACCTCCGAACGCGGGCATCGGCGTCCCCGCGAGGCCGGTCGAGATCGCGCGAAACACGGCAGCGCCGCAGCAGCCACCCTTGAACACGCCTGTGGTGAAGTCGGCCGGCTTGATCGAGTGTCCCCAATCATCCTTGAGCGCTGCAGCCGCCTGACCATTGCCAGCTCCACTGGAGCCGTGGCACGTCGCGCACGACATCTTGGCGTACAGCGCCTTTCCACGCGCGACCGAGCTTTGGTCGTAGGGCGGTTCGGCCGGAATGTCGAGCGGCGGTGGTAGCGGGGTACCCGTCCAGAACGCGTCCGACAGCGCCATCACGTAGCGTGCGAGCGTGGTGATCTGCGCGCGCGTGAGCGTGCCGCGCCATGACGGCATGTGCGTGCCGCGAACTCCGACGGCAATCGTGCGGACCAGGTCTGCCTCGCTCGGTGGAGATCCTGCCGGTGTCATCCGGAACTTGAATGTCCCGCGCGTGAGATCACGTGGCGGAGTGCTCGTGAACCGCGCGGATGGACCCGTGCCATTGGCGCGGTCGCCGTGACAAGTCGCGCAGAACTTGTGGAACAGCGGTCGGCCCTCGGACAGGTACCGAGCACGCTGCTCGGCACGCTGGCGTTCGTCGACCTGCTGGACCGCGGTGCGTGTCGAGATCAGCGCGTCGTCGAACGAGGGCTCGGCCGGTGGCGTCCGAGGCGCCGGGGTGTCGCTCGACGGCGCCCGGAACGTCATGCTGATCTGCGCGTCGCCATCCGCCACCTCGACGCGCTGCTCGACCGCACCGAGCTTCTCGTGCCACGCGCGTAACGTGTACGAGCCGCGCGGGAGGCCCGCGATCTCGAAGCTGCCGTCGCGCGCGGTGGTCGCGTGGAAGCGATGGGGGACGACCGCGATATACGCGCTCATCCAGGTGTGGCCCGAATCGCAGCGGATCCGGATGATGCCCGCCTCGTCGAGACGGCGCGACACGACCTTGTTCGCGACGGGGATCGCGAGGTTGAACACGGTGCGCTTGCCGAGGAACCCGTGGATGTTGTGCAAGATGGGATCGTTCGACTGGATCGCGAGCTCGGACCCTTGGGTCACGCTCTGGGCGTGTGGAATGAAGGTGCAGTTGCGCTGGTCGAGCGAGGGCGCTCGCGATGGTCCGGGCGCCGCGACCGCAGCGAGCACGGGCGTCACACCCTGGATCACGACGATCGTGTTCGCGAGACCACCGCTCGCATCCACGAGGAGACTCTCGTCGACCATGGGTCCGCCCTTGCCGCAGACGTGGCTGTCGTGATGCGCGTGGATCGTTTCGGGCGTAGGTGGCGTGCCCGCAAAGCGCACCTTTCCGCGAATCGCGTGCGTTGCGACCGAAGGCACTGGCGATGCTGGCGGTGAATCATCGGCGTGGACCGGGAGCGGAAGGCTGGCGAGAGCGAGCACGAGGAGGATCGAACGCGGGCTCGGCATGTTGGTTCCTAGAAGTAGAGGTGTGAGAACAGGACGAAGTCCCACGAGTCACCGGTGGGCGACGCCTGATCCCAGGTCTTGCGCACCATCGCGCGTAGCTCGGTGAACGTCCACGGGAAGAACTCGATCACGCCACCGGCCCGAATGGCGCGGTTGTCGAGAATATCGAGATCGGGATCGGCGAACTCGAACGTCCCGACGAGGTCGATGCCTTGTCGCGGTTGAAACGAGAGCTCTTGGTAACTCGTGTAGCCACGCAGCGTGGACAGCCGTGCGCTGTAGAACGAATCGCGGACCCACACGAGGTCCGCGAGGTACGTGAACCGTCCGAGGTTCGCGGTGAAGAAGCCACCCGCGCGCAGCTCGTTCACGCCGCGACCAACCTCCCCGGGGTCGGCGTTCGTCAGTGCTCCACCGAACAGAGGGCTCGCCTGGTTCGTGCCCTGGTTCCCGTAGAACGAGCCGCCGAGCTGCATCCGCAATCGGCCTGCCTCCCCGCGAAAGCTGAGGCGCGACACGAACGCCTTCTCGAACGTGCGACGGGAGGTGCCGTGGGTATCGAAGGCGGTGTCACCGAACGTGCCGTTGAGGACGGAGACGGTGAGCGTCAACGGCCCTGCGTATCCGGTGAGCTCGACGCCCGTGTCGCGATCCGTGGCGCCCAGTCCGATGCGCTCGCGTGTGTAGAGCTGGTGCTCGACCTCGCGGATCCCGAAAGCCGGCATGATCCGACCGACGCGCAGCATGAGGTCGTAGTCCGATGGCTCCCGTTTCCAGTGATAGAGCGCCCACGCTTCGAAGCCGGTGTATGCACCGAACTCGAACACGGCAGTGACGTGATCGTTGAGGTGGACCGAGTGATAGAGATCGGCCTGCATCAAGAAGAACGAGCTCGTGACCTCCCGCTTGGCGCCCGGCATCGCGCCGCGCTCGGGCAGGATCAGAATGTAGGCGCCTCGAAGATCACCGCCGATCGCGAGCCACGTATTGATCTCGGGATCGAACACCGTGCGATCGCCATCATCTTGGTCGGTCGCCGCAGGCGCGTTGGGATCGGGTGGGGCGTTCGACAGCACCCAGTCATCGGCCGTGAGCCGCGAGCGCAGCGGCAGCCAGTTGCGCGCGAAGACGTTGCGCCCATACGCATTGCGCATGCCGCCGCCGGCCGGGCTGATGTGGCACTGAATGCACTCCATCCCGTTGCGCGCCGCGAATCGCGGCAAGGCCTCCACGCGCGCCGGCATCCCGAGTGTGGCGATTACGAATACCCAGACAAGTCCGACGAACTTCGGACACGTGGCACTGTTCGAAGGAGTGCGGACGTCGGCGACAACTTTCGTTCGCATCGAGGCTCCGTAGCAGATGGACAAGCACGACGAACGTCGTGCGCGTAGCGGCGCGGATGGCGCTGCGGAGTGTGAATAGACCGCCCCCGACACCCTCGCGCGGAGAGAAAGATCCTCTTTTGTCATCAAGGGCTCACGACCACGCGGTAGCCGTTCATCTGGCTCGCGTGGGTCTTGCAGAAGTAGATGACGGTGCGTGGAGTACAGAAGCGGTAGGCCCACTTCGCCCCGGGACTGATGGTGTCGCTGTCGAAGCCGCCCTGCGCGAGTGGGACCTCGGCGCCCGGTGCGCCCGCGGTCACCGTGTGCGGCATCGTGTCGGTGTTCGTCCAGGTGACCACGTCACCTCGCATGATCGTGAGGGCGGTGTTCGACACGCTCAGGGTCGCGAATGCGAGCTGTGGACCCGATGTCGACGGCGGCACGCTACCCTCGGTGCACGTCTGATCGCCATCGATCGCCGTGTCGAGGCTCGGGGCATCGACAAGCGGGGGCACCGGATAGCCGAAGTCGATGCATCCGACGACGACGAGTAGGCTCGCGATCACCCAACGAACGCTTTCGAATCGGATCTTCTTCATCACGATCATCACGGGCAACTCCCCCACGGGCAGTCAACCTCGGCACCACCATCGACCCACTGTCGCAAGATGCGTGTCTGGCTGTTGGTCAGGCATGCGCGGCAAGAGCCCGACGTCGTGTCGAACGGCATCTCGCAGTCCTCTACGACGCGATTGAGCTTGCTCCCGCCTGCATCGCACGGCTCGACCTCGCCGGTGTTGCCGACCGCGTGAGCGTACGTGTCCCACCGGATCCCCTGGGGCGGAGCGGCGCCGCTGTGGCAGTGCACGCACCGCGAGTCGAACACGGGTTGGACGAGGTCGTTGTACACGAAGCATGCTCCGCCGGGCGTGGCGCAGCGCGAGACCGTGTTCGCGTCGCGGTTTCCGCCGAGGTCGCGAGCGCGCACGACGAAGCACGTCTGTTGCCCGGTCGGCACGGAGACCGTGGTGCACGTTTGCCCGGCGACCGCGTACGGCGCGGGACGTGCGAAGTTCTGACCGCCGGGCGTCGTCGCGTCGTAGATCTCGTAGACGATGCTCCCTGCCGGCGCGACCGCATCGGTCGCGGCGTTCCAGCACACCTCGATGGTCGTCGGCGAGGTTGCAGTTGCCGTCGTCGCCCCGGCGAACCCCGGCGCGCTCGTGTCGCCGCACGACGAGCTTTCGGTGCAGTCGTGTCGCGCACCACTGGTCACCCAACCTTCGAGCAACGAGCGCTCGGACGGCGCGAGCCACGGCGGTCCGTCGAACGGCATCCGATTCCCGCATGCGGCCCCGGACGTCTTGCTGTCAAGCAGGCTGTTCGCCCAATTGCACGCCGTGACCTCTCGGCGGATCGCACCACCGGCAAGGACGCCGCCATAGGTGCGCAGGTCGAGGAACCGCGGCGAGCTCGGTCCCTGGTGACAATGCGTGCAGCGCGCCGAGAGGATCGGCTGGACCAGCGCTTCGTAGTCGACTCCACACGCGCTCGCCTGCGTTGTCGCGCACACCTCGGCCGTGTTGGTGCTGCGGTTGCCCGCGAGGTCGCGCGCGCGAACGACGAAACACGTTCGCGAGCCCGGCCCGACGCGTACGTCGGTACAGGTCGCGCCCACGATCGAGTGCTGCGGCGGCTGGCCAAACACTTCGCCTCCCGGGGCCGACGCCTCGAACACGTCGTAGCGCATCGACGCGGCCGACGTCATCGCGTCGGTGGCAGCGGGCCAACATACGCGCACCGTCGTCGCGGCGGTCGCGATCGCCGACGAGACCCCGGTGAACGCCGGTGCCGTGGTGTCACCGCACGAGGGCGCCTCGCTACAACTGCGCTGCGCGCCGTTGGCGATCCACTGCGCGACCATCGCCTCCTGCGTCGCGCTCAGGTACGGCGGACCATCGAACGGCATTCGCTTGCCCACGCTCGGGGTCGCCGAGATCTTGTTGACGAGCAAGCTCGCCGCCGGATTGCACGCCGTGACCTCGTTGCGACGGACGCTGCCCTCGAGCACGTGATCGTAACTATCGAGTCGGAGCCATTGCGGAGGCCTCGCGCCGCTGTGACAGCGCGTGCAATTGCGGTCGAGCAGCGGTTGGATCATCGTCGCGTAGTCCACGCATCCGGCGGGTACCGCCGGCATCGTCACGCAACGTTCGACGGTGTTCGTGTCACGATTTCCCGCGCCGTCTCGCGCGCGCACCACCCAACACTGCGTGCTCGCGGGCGACAGCGCGTTGACATCGATACAGGTCTCGCCGGGTCGGCTCGTCTGGTACGGATTGCTCGCGAACGCCTGACCGCCGGGCACATCGGCACGGAACGCGTCGTAGAGGAGGCTCGCGGCCGGCGTGAGGTTGTCGCTCGCAGCACTCCAGCACAGTCGCGCCGTCGTCGGCCCCATCGCGGTCGCCGACGCGACTCCAGCGAACGTCGGGGGCGATGCGTCGCTGCACGGATCGGGGGCCGCGCACGACGAGCGTCCGCCCTCGTCGATCCACTGCGCGATCGCAGAGATCTGCGAGTCGGAGAGGAACGGCGGCCCGTCCGCCGGCATTCGCACGCCGATCGGCGGCGTGGCCATCGAGATCTTCTGGTGCAACAGGCTCGATGTTGCGCGACACGCGACGACCTCGTTGCCCGTCTGCCCGCCGGCGATCACGCCCGCGTACGAATCGAGGTGCAGTCCGCGTGGTGCGCCGGGCCCGGCGTGGCACTGAATGCACTCGTTGTTGAAGATCGGCTGGATGACCGTCGCGTAGTCGATGCACGACGCCGCGGTCGTCGTGACGCAGTGCTCGACGGTGTTCGCGTCGCGGTTGCCGCTCGCGTCGCGTGCACGCACGACCCAGCAGTATTGTTGCGACGGCGTGAGTCCAGAGAGCGTCGCGCACGTCGCGCCCGCCGTCGTCGTGAGGCGCGGCGGGTTGCCGTACATCTCCGCGCCGGGCGTGTTCGCCTCGAAGATGTCGTACACGAGGTCGCCCGCGGCGGTGGTGTCGTCGGTCCCGGCGGACCAGCACACGCTCGCGGTGGTCGCGTCGGTCAGCGTCGCGGAGGTTGCGCCGGCGAATGTCGGCGCCTGCGTATCGCTGCATGCGGACGTGCTCGCCGGGCAGGTCTCGGGTGCGCCGCCGGCGATCCACGCCTCGATCGTGTCGATCTGCGTCGTCGTCAGGTACGGCCCACCGAGAGGCATTCGCTGTCCCACCGGCGGGTTGTCGAGCGATGTCTTCAGATAGAGCAGGCTCGAGCTGGGCTGACACGTGACGACCTCGTTGCCGGTGAGCCCGCCCGCGAGCACACCCGCGAACGTGTCGAGGTACAGATCGCGGGGTGGAGTCGGACTGCTGTGGCAGGCGATGCAGCGCGCATCGAGGATCGGCTTGATGTCCTGCGCGTAGCTGATGCAGCTGCCGAGCGGGGCCGGCGTCGCGAACTTCTCGTTCGTGTTGCAGTCGCGCTGGCTCATCTCGTCCTCGGCACGCACGACGAAGTAGTACGTGGTGCCGCTCGTGAGGCCCGCGATGCGCACGGTCGTCTCCCCGATGACACGTACTGCTGGCGTCGTGAAGTCCTCACCCCCTGCCACCGTGCCTACGAACACGACGTACGCCATCGCTTCGGGAAGGGTCTCGTCCGCTGCGGCGATCCACCGGAGCACGACCGCATCGGGTCCATCCGCGCTCGCCTCGGTCACGCCGCCAAACAACGGCGAGCCGTTGGTCGCGGTGCCGTGTGAACATCCGGACGTATCTGCGTCGTGCCCGGCGTCCGAGCCCGGCGCTCCGGTACAGAAACCGAGCCGGCAGATCTCGTCGGCCTCGCAGCCGATCTCGATTCCATCGATGACAGTGCACTCGTTGCCGACCGACGCACCTTCGCGAATCGCGATCGATCGAGGCAAGCAACGATCATCTACGTAACAGACCTGATCGTTGCCGCAGTCGCCATCGCGCGCGCACGTCGCTCGCTCGCTCGGCGAGGTACAGCTCGCAACGAGCACGACAACTACGGCGAGCCATCTCATCGCAGGTGCGCGGCTGCAAACAGGACACCAACATCCCCGGCTTGCTGGCCTCGCCGTTGCAGCTCGTCTCGATAGAGGTGAACCATGATCCGAAGTTGCTTGTTGGGTGTGATCGTGGCGATGTTGGGATGCGCGAGTCAGCCCATCTGTCCACCGTGGTCGCCCACGACGACGGCGGCGCCCGCCGAGGCGTCGCAGACCGTGCAAGCATCGGACACGAACAAGACCGAGATGCGCGAATCACCGGAGGACGGAACGGTGTTTCTTGCGGGACCAAACCAAGACGAGGAGTGGACCTCCGTGGTCGGGAAGGGTTCACCCCCACGCGCTAGTTTTGCGCCCTCTCCACAACCCTTGCACGTCGAGCCCGCTGTCTCCAAGACGCCCAAGCCTTCGAAGAGAGCGGCGTCAGTTAGTGCGAAGTCGCATTCCGAAACGAAACAGTCTGTTGCCGCGACTCCAAAGGAGACGCGTTCGGCGAATCCCGCAAACACTGCGCTTCGAGCCGAAGCGCGCGCAATTTACGCGGGTCGTTGCGTGCCGTGTCATGGGGCGAGCGGGCGAGGCGATGGTCCTGCCGGTGCGGCGCTCAACCCCCACCCGCGCAACTTCACCGACAAGGCATGGCAGAGCTCCGTGAATGTCGCGTACCTCGAGAAGGTGATCTCGCGTGGTGGTCCCGCGGTCGGCAAGAGCCCGCTCATGCCCGCGCAAGCAGACCTCGCGCAGAACCCCGAGTTGCTGCGCGCGCTCGCCCACTACATCCAGGACTTCGGAAGATGAGGTCAACCCCGTGACGTCGAACGAACGAAGACTTGTCGTCGACCCGCTCGTGGTTCCGTCGTCGCCACCGCCCCGCCCGCGTTGGCACAGTCGGTGGGGCCTCGTCATCGCGTTTCAAGCCGGCATGATCGGCGTGTTCGTACTCCGCCACATCGCAAACGACCACGAGCACGCAGACAACCTCGTCCAGAGTACGACAACACCTCCAGTCGCCACGCCCGCTGAACCGGTGGCCGTCGCGCCGGCGGCGACGCCCGATCCACCGACTCCACCATCCAGACCTTCGTCACCCTCGCGCACTACCGCAGCACGGGCCCGTCCTGCTGCCCCGAGCTCCGATTCTGGACAACTCATCGAAGTCGAGCTCGTCTCGAACCCACCGGGCGCGACCGTGAGGATCGGCGATCAGGTCGGAGGCACCACGCCGCTCTCGGCATTCCTTCCCGCAACCCCGACGACGATCCGGTTCGAGCTCGACGGATACACGAGCTACGCGACGCGCTGGTCGCCACGCACTGGTCGCCGCGTGGCCGCCGTCCTCGAGCCCACACCATGAGAGACGCCATGTCCCGCTCCATGTTCCAGATCGGACCGTATGACGTGATCGCCGAGCTCGGACGCGACGCGCTCGGGACGACGTACCTGGGCCGCGACACGGCGTCCGCACTGGTCGCGGTGACCCACATCGACGAGGACCTCGCGCGCGATTCGCGGTTCCGCGAGGCGCTCGACCGCGCGGGTCCCGCACTCCGAACCCAAGATCCTAACCTCGTCGCCGTGGACGTGGGAGTGTTCGGCTACGGACGCTTTCTTGCCAGCCCGTACCACGAGAGCGCGACGCTGGGCGATCTGCTGGCGGTGACTCCCACCTGCGAACCAGCGGTGCTCGCGCGGATCCTGCGCGATGTTCTCGCCGGCCTCGCCACCGCCCACGAAAGCGGCCATCTGCACCTCCACCTATCTCCGGACCGCATCCTGATCGGACACGATGGTGTCGCGCGCGTCTCCGAGCTGGGACTGGCAGAGGCCTGCGGGATCGCAAACCCAGGGCTGACGCCGTACACGGCACCGCACGTTCTCGGCGAGCCACTCGATGCACGCGCCGATGTGTTCGCGATCGGTGCGATCGCGTGGAGCGCGCTCACGGGTCACGTCCTGTTTGCGGGTCGTGACGAATCCGGCACACGCGAACGACTGCTCTCGCTCCCCGTGCCTCCTCCAAGTGAAGTCGGAGCGAAGCCTCCATCATCGTGGGACGAGGTGATCTTGCGGGCGCTCGCGCGCGATCCTGCGGACCGTCAGGCGTCGGTGCACGAGCTCGCTAGCGCGCTGACCGCTGCGATCCCCGACGCGGCGACACATGCCGAGGTCGGCCTGTGGGTCGAGTCCACGTTCACGACGGCGTTCGCGCGGCGACGGGAGCACATCGCCAACGCCACGGCCGACACCGATCCGACCGACGTACCAGTGTGCGCGCTTCGCGAGGTTCCACCGCCCGATCGCCGTCGACGTTTCAACACGGGAACGGGGCGCGCGGTCGGTCTGTTGGTCGGCGCTTTCGCAGCCGGCATCGCGGTCGCGCTCGTCGTGTCTTGATCAACGCATGCTTCGCGAGGGTCAGGGAGAAGATCGACTTCTCGGCGATGTCCCTCGAGATCGACATCGATGAGTCCGGCGCAGTAACGGCCGCACACGCGAACGTGGGTTCGGTCCGTGCGAAGGCGTGTAACGAGATGGTCTCGAACGCTAACCTTCCCGCGTTCTGCGGGTACTTGCACGCCTCGATGCGCAAGTGTCCGTAGTTGTTTGGGTCACCGGCGCTGCCCAGAGTCGCGACGGAGCCAGCGAAGTTGATCGCAACCGCACGCCAAGTCTGTCGAGAGGTCGGCACGATGCCGATCGACCACGCAATGACCTCGCAGTTCTACCGTAGTCTTCTCGATCTCCGCTTCTCGGCCACGTCGGGCGCGCTCGAGGGCGTCCTCCAGCACGCAGTCGCAGCGACCGGAGCCCGCGTTGGGTACCTCGAACTATGGAACGAGCGCGCCGAACCCGAAATCGCCTGGGTTTCGGGCTCAGGTGACAGCGCGTCGATCCAAACAAGGATCTCGCGCAGAATCATCAGCAAGGCGATCCTCGATGGCCACCCGATCGTCACGACATCCGCCGTGGCGGACGCGAGGCTTCAGGATCTCGGCAGCGTCCGTCAGCACCAGATTCGCAGCGTCTGGTGCGCACCGATCCCCGGCGACGACGCCTTGGGCATCTTGTACTTCGAGGGCAACGGCGCCCCGTTCACGAGCGAGCATCTGGACGTGATCGAGTTTTTCGTGCGCGAGCTCGAGCAGATCGCCGGGCGGATCGTCGCGCGGTCGACCCGGACTCTCGACGATCGGACGACCGAGTTCCGCGCCACCCTGGCGAAGGAGACGCTTCAACGCCACGATTGGAACGTGTCGTCGGCAGCGAGAGAGTTGTGTGTCACTCGCAAGACGTTGTACCGACTCCTCCGCAAGAAATAGATCGGGAGTGTGTTCTCCAGGTATCCAATTTCGATCGAGAGCGAGATCGATCGCTACTTCGAGCTTGAGAGTCGCGCGCGAGTTCTCGTAGATGGAGATCCACGCGGGCCATTCGCGGCTCGCCGATCACATCGAGAGGGTTGCGATGCAGCTGCACTGGAAGGTGCTTGTTGCGAGCGTGCTTGTTGCGCTCGTGTTCATTGGCGTGGGCTCCGTTTCAGGGGACACCAACGATCGACCAGATGCTGTCGGCTCGGGCTCGTCGGCGATTCCACCGCCGACGACAGACCGATGGTTGCCTGGGCAACCGTACAAGACCGGCGAAGGCGCGTTGTGGATGCGCAGCGATCTGACGGTCGAGGAGCAAGCGTTGCTGGACAAGCCTGACCCGACGATGCCCGGTGATGCGCACGCACGGCACGAGGCCGCGGCTGCATATCAAGCGTCGTTCGCCGCGGCGAACCTCGCGAATGCACGTCTAGGACTGGTCGGGCTCGAAGAGATCGGGGTGGTGCCATGAGATCGCTGCTGCTCCTCCTCGGCCTGCTCGTCGGCTGCGCGAGCAACGAGCCGATGGCTTCGCGCGTCGAGTCTCTCGGTCCCTTGACGTTCGACGTACCGTCGGACTGGGCACGTCAGGATTTCGTCAACGGTGGCACCCGCACGAGCGTGTGGTCGCCGCCGTCGAACGAGCGCAAGGAATCCATCGCGGTGATTCGCGTCGAGCGCGGCGCGATGAGGGTTAAAGGCGCCACGCTCGAGGCGCTCGTCGAGTCTGCGCAGGGGGCGTTGCAGGACGCACGCATCGCGCGAATCGAGCGAGTCTCGACGAGCCATGGGTTCTCAGGCGCAAAGGCCTCGCTGAGCTTCACGCCACGGGGAAGGACGACTGCGTACCACCGCGTCCAGGCCACGCTCGTCGACGACGACGCGTTAGTCCACGTCTTTTACACCGCCGTCGAGCCCGACGACACGGTCGAGCCGTTCACGCTCGTCGTCGATAGCCTTCGCCGCGGGGAGGGCTAAGACCATGCGTACGATCACGAAGGCGATCATCCTGTCGATGTTTTTACTCGGGTCGATCGCGGAGGCCGCTGAAGTCTGCGGCAACGGCCTCGACGACGATGCCGACAACCTAGCCGACGAAGGCTGCTACCCAGGTCTGACCAGCGGGGTGTGCGAGTCTCCGCTGTCGTGCACGTCGACGGGTATGGTGAGCCCGCTGCTCGGTGGGCTTCGCTACCAGCTCCCGCCCGACGTGGCACCACGCGTGCCGTACGGCATCGGGATTTCGTTCGCGCGCTTCTACACGAGCCTCTACGCGCCCGCAGGCGGCGCGCCTGCATGGCAGAAGCCGCTCGGAGATCGGTGGCAGCACACGTATTCGACGTGGATCACCAAGACGGGGACGCCGCCGACCGGTCACCTGATCTGGCACACGAACCAGGGGCAGGACGCGCGCGCCGCGTTCGCTTCGAGCTCCGGAGGCTTCGACAACTACACGCTTCAAGCGTACGCGTTCACGGGGCGCACTACCGCGCGGCGATCAGGGACGGCGTCTTGCGATCGTGTAACGCGGCTTGAATGGCGGAGTTGAGATAGGTGAGGACATCTCGGTGCTGCTTGCGGCAGGTGTGA
>JBJXGN010000277.1:0-25807 GCA_046160585.1 Kofleriaceae bacterium | reverse complement strand
CCACGCGCGCAGCTGCTCGCGCGCGCGCGGCCGCTCGTCGACGAAGCGCACGTGCTGGAAGTCCGCGAGGTTTACGCGCGCCAGTACGCCCGACGCGCAGCAGTTGTAGAGCACCTCGTCCTGGGTGACGACGACATCGGACGTCAGCGCGCCCGGCATGTCCTTGGGGATCGCGAGGTGACGCGTCACGCTCGCGC
Source organism: Kofleriaceae bacterium (assembly GCA_046160585.1). Taxonomy (GTDB): domain Bacteria; phylum Myxococcota_A; class Polyangia; order Haliangiales; family Haliangiaceae; genus JABFXX01. The sequence continues at coordinate 25,610 of JBJXGN010000277.1, read as the reverse complement.
TCGGGCCGTCGACCTCGAACAGATAGTTCTTGAAGTGCGCGATCGCATATTCGGTGAAGTCGCCGTCCTGCGGGATACAGCGCTGCGTCGGCACGTAGCAGACGTCGCGCGTCGGGTGCACGCCGAGGTGCCACGCGGTCGCGGGCAAGTGCACGACGCGCGAGGTGCCGGCGTGGAGATCGAACACGCCGAGCTGGTTCGCGAACGTGTCGGCCACGTCCATCGCGCCGATGAACACATAACGCCCACTCGGCGACCGCTTCATCGCATGCGGCAACGTCACGCCATGCGCGCCCAGCACGTCGGGCGCATCGAGGTTTGCGAGCGAGAACTTCCAGAGCTCGGCGCCGATCGCGGTGACGAAGCTCTCGTCGTCGAGCCACACGACGTGCGTCTGGCTCTCGTAGAACAGCGCGGGCGCACGAAACCGCAGCGTGCTCGTGCGCGTGACCTCGCGCAGCGTGCGCGGGTCGAAGAACACGAGCTGTTGAGACAGATTCCCGAGGAAGCCGACCGTGCCACTGGGCGAGAGCTGCACGGCATGCCCGCCGGCGACACCGTCGAAGAAGCGCACCTCGGGCTCGAAGCGGCCCGGTTGTCCCCCGCGCCCGCCCCGTCGTGCTCCGTGATCTGCGTCGCTGGGCGCGTCGGGATCGCAGCGCAGCCGCGCGATGCCCGCGAAGCCTTCGAAGCCGTTGAGGCCATGCCCATCGAGCGCGATGAAGAAGTCGAACGGGCGTGCCGAGGGCGGCGACGCTAGCGGCGACAAGAGCGAGGGCGAGTGGAAGGCCATGTGCAATCGGTACCGCATGTGGCCGGCGCGCCCTCCCATGCGCGCGCCAAGCGCTTACATATTCGCGCCACTTCGGCCGCCGCACCGTCGACCTCACCGGCACGAAAGCTCCTCTTGCTTCGAAGGCAGCGCCGGACCGATTCGTGGGCGCCACGGGCCGCGGTCATCGCGCGCCGCAAGCATCGGCGCCGCGGTCGTCGTGCGCCGCGATCATCGTGCGCCGCGCAGTCATGGTCGCGGGGACGTGAATTGACGCCACCACGAAGTGGTGACGACGGACCGGCTCGCCCCGACGGGCGAGGCGTCATCCGGCAGTGCGATACGCGATCAGCCTGACCACTTCGGTGCCCGAAATCAAGTTGGTTTACACATTCGCGCCACGCGCCTACGCTCGTCGAATGCGCGCGGCGGGCGACGTGGATGACTATCGCGACGATCCGGTCGGCGCGTCGCTCGCGCTGCCGCGCGCTCTCGTGTTCTGCGCGCGACCGACGCTGTGGGGGTTTGCGATCTGGGGCACGCCGACCGAGACCGACCTCGCGCGCATCGTGCCGCTCTTGCGCCTCGAGCTCGCGGGCACCACGCCGCCGCACGCGTCGCTGATCGACGCCCGCCGCCTCGAGTCGAGCGACCCGCGCGCGTTCGGGGTGCTCTCGAAGTACCTGCGCGCGAACTTCGAAGCCTTCCGCACGCAGGTCACGCGCCTCGCGCTCGTACGCCCGCCCGGCGTGCTCGGCGCCACGGTTGCCGGCTTCTATCAGGTCGCGGGCGCACCCTATCCGGTTCGCGTGTTCGACGATCTGCCGGCCGCGTGCGCATGGCTGCGCGCCCCGGGGCTCGCGGCGCAGCTCGACGTTGCGGTCGGCGATGCAAGCGACGTCTCGCCGCTGATCTTGCAGCTGCGCCGCTGGCTCGACGCGAACCTCGACGACGCGGTACTCGCGCGCGCTGCGAAGGCGCTGTCACGCGCACCGCGCAGCTTGCAGCGCGCGCTCGGCGATGCGGGCACGTCGTTTCAAGCCGAGAGCGATGCCGCGCGGATCCGTCTCGCGAAGCGCTTGCTCGTCGAGACGGACTCGCAGCTCACCGAGATCGCGTACGACGTGGGGTGCGCATCGCCGCAGCACTTCTCGACGCTGTTCCGCCGCGTCGCCGGGATAACGCCGTCGGAGTTTCGTGCGCGATCACGGAAGCGGGATGCGAAGTCGAAGCGTCGGAAATGAGTCCGGGCGCACCGGGTAATGCCCTCGATTCCAGTACTGATCCCAGTAGGGCTCATCGAGGAGCGGATAGCGGTCGTCGAGGCGAACGCCGCACCACACGCCATCACGTGGCGGAGCCGGTTGGTAGTCATCGCGGCAGCCAGTCGATTCGTTGGCGACCGCCACGTCACTGTGTTGTGGACGCGGACCGCAAGCGACTTCGTCCAACACCTCGACGCGCGGCGCGACGTCGGTTGGCCAGCTCTGCGCGACGAGCACGATGAACGCGATCGCGAAGCTCGACAACGCGCCGTGTACGAAGCCCGTCGCCGTCATCGCTTCTCCTGCACGATCGTGATCGGCACGAACGTGTGCGTAACCTCACCGCCCGGCGAGCGCGGGAAGTTGATCGACTCCACGATCTTCGCCATGCAGCTCGTCACCTCGGCATCGAAGCCGAGCGCGCCGAGCAGCTGCACGCGCCCGCTCGGCAGGATCACGAGCGAGAGGCCGATCTGCCCCGCGCCCGTCGTCGACGGCAAGCGGCGCGGATAACAACGCGCGAGCGCTTCGTCGTGCTGCGCGATGAAGCGCTTCACGACGGGGTGTGCGAGCCCGCCGGACGCGGTCTGCGGGATCCCGACGACGGCGCGATGCCCCTTCGCGGAGCCCAGCGCGGCGCTGCGCGAGCGCAGCGGATCGAAGCTGCCGTTTGGATAGCCGACGCGGTGTGTGCCGCAATCGAACTGTGGGCGCCCCCGTGTCACGGATCCGAGCCCCCCGGCTTCCGAGCCCGGGGGCGAGGTGACCCGTGGGTCCGCCGAAACGGGCCGCGCGGCCATCACGACCGCGAAGGTCACGATGGCCGCGCAGTGGGCGAGAGCGCCCGCGAAGGTCACGAACCCGCCGCGTGGAAGTTGAACGGATAGTTCACCTGGACGTTGCCGCCGTTCGCGGGCGCGGGGAACTTGATGTTCTTGATGACGCCCGCGACGCAGCCCGCGACTTCACCGTCGAGGCCGGTGCCCGACGACGCCTGCACCGAACCGTTGCCCGCGATGAGGAACTGCACCGACACCGTGCCACCGAGCCCCGGCTTTGCGAGGAGCTTCTTCTCGTAGCAGTACGAGATCTTGTCGATGTTCTGGCGGATGTAGCGGCGGATGATCGAGCGGTCGAGGTCGCCACCGACGATCGGGCGGCCGAGGTCGGTCGTCGGAACCTGCGAGACGCGACGCATCCGCGGACCACGGCCATCCGATCCTTCGCCCCAACCCTCACCGGCCTTGTCGCCGTTGCCGATCGTGCCGTAGCGACCCGCGCCGATGATGCCGCACCACTCGCCGGGCTTGCAGCCGCCGCCGGCCCCGAAGCCCTGGCGTCCACCGCCGAAGTTGCCGCGACCCTCGCCGGAGGCGCCGAACAGCGGGCCGTAGATGTCCGCGTCGTCGAAGCCGCTCGAGAAGTCTTGGAGCGACGAGAGCGACGCGATGCCGCCCTTGAGCGTGGCCGTGTCACCGAGGAAGCCCGCGTTGCGCGCCGCTTCGATCGCCTCTTCGCGCGACATCGACGGCTCCTTCTGGTTGTTCTTGATCGCGACGTGACCGTCGACGCGATCCGCGGTCGGCTTTCCGGCCGCGCCCTCGGGGAGGGCCATCTTCGCGCCCGCGGCGTCTTTGGTGCCGCTATCGCCGGTCTCCTTCTCCGTTTCCTCCTCGGGGACGACTTCTTCGGTTTCGGTGGTCGAGCCGCGGATGGCGGTGACCTCGCTGCTCTCGAGATCGATGTTCACGCCGGACGCATCGGGGTCGACCATCTGCAGCACGCCCCAGATACCCATATGCACGACGAGCGAGCCCGCGAAGTACGCCATCGTCTTGCTGTTCAGCGAGAACAGCGGCACCGGCTGCGCGGCCGGCTTCGCCACCGAGGAGATCATGAACGTCGTGTTGCCCGAGCGCGCGCGGATCTTCGACTTCGCCGGGATCGGGATCTCGATCGCACCGGCCGTCGTCGTCGACGGGCGCGCGCGACCCGACTGCGCGAGCTCGGAGAGCGGCGTGGAGCGACCATCGAGCAGCAGCTCGCCCTCGAAGCCCGCGCCGTAGTTGAAGACAAAGTCATCGCCCACGGGCGCGACGAGTGGGAAGTCCGGCGACGGCGCCGTCTCGAGCGGCTGCTCGACGCCGGGCGCGGTGCCCACGCGGTAGAACGGGCTCTTCCGCTCGCGGCGCGCGCGCACGAGGCCGGCGGTAAGGCCGAACAGGCCGAGCGAGAGTCCGCCCCACATCATGAAGTCGACCGCGACGCCCTGCTGCTGCGGGCGGAACGAGTACGCCGGCATCTTGCGGACCTCGGTGTGGTACTCGAGTGCGCCCTTGTTGTAGGCGGCGGTGTCGACCGCGCTCTTGAACGCGATCGCCGAGCCGAGGAGACACGCGAGACCCGCGCCGAAGAACGCCCACGTCGCGCGCGTGACCTTGCCGCCCTTGGGGTCCATGCAGTGCTTCACGCTGACGACGGAGTCGCCGAGCATCGCGGCGACCTCGACGGCGCGCGTGTTACCACCGAAGTCCTCCGCGTCACCTTGCGGCATCGCGGGCGCGGGCGTCGCGGCGCGCTGCACCACCGGCGGCGGCGGAACGAACGCGAGCACGGGTGGCTGGGGGAGCGGCTGCGTCGGAACCGGCGCGGCGACCGCTGCGACCTCGGCGATGCCGAGCTCGATACGGAAATCACCGATCGTGATCGTGTCGCCGTCGGACAGCTTCGCCTTGTTGATCTTCTGGCCGTTGACGAACGTGCCACGCGTCGAGCCGAGATCGATGAGGCTGACATCGGTGCCCAGCACCTCGATGATCGCGTGCATGCGGCTGACGGACTCGTCGTCGAGCTGGAGGTGCGCGGACGCGACCTTGCCGAGCTTGATGACGTTCTGGGTCAGCTTCTCTGCGCGAACCAGCTGAGCGTCCTTGTAGATACGAAACGAGAGAGTGAGCTTTCCCATGACATGCCTCCGGCGAAGACACCTGTAGGTGCCTGCGGCGGCCGGTCCTCGACTTCTCGCGCGCACTCGCGCGCATGACGTCGTGGCTTCGTCGGCCGACGCGACCGCGTGGCGTCGTAGCGTTGCGGTCGAAGCTATGGACAGCCGTCCGCGCGAACGGTTCCGGGTTTCTCGTCGATTTTACTTGCTAAGGGTGCGCGAGTATTTGCGAGGAAAGATGCAACCGCGTCGATGTAGGCGATGTCTCGACGCGTTTCGGCCGTGTGAGGTGAGGCACGTACAGAAGGGTGGTTTTCGGCCCGTGATCTGTCCTAGGGTGCGAGCTTCCTCATGGCGAACCGAACCAGGATCCTGACGTCTCTCCTCTTCCTTGCTGCCGCGTGCGGTGATGACGGACCCAGCAATAATGACGGAGGAAACGGCGACGGCGGGGGCACCTGCAGCACGGCGCCACTGACGATCGCGACGGTCCCGGGCATGGTGATGGGCACGGTGAAGGGCAAAGGCGCCGACCTGAACTCGCCTGAGGGATCGTGCACCGAGGAATACGGCTATTTCGAGCCGACCGGCGAGGACGAGATCGTCGCGATCAACGGCCTCGTGCCTGGCATGCGCTACGGCCTGACGCTGCAGTCGATGAGCGACGACCTGTCGCTCTACGTCACGGCGAACTGCCCCCCTGCCACCGGCATGGTCACCAGCTGCACCACGTTCACCGACGAAGCGATCGTGTTCTTCACGAACGATCCGGAGGTGATCACGTTCACCGCCACCGCCGCGACTCACTACGTCGTCGTCGACACCGGCATCGAGATGCTCGAGGACGGAAACTTCACGCTCGCGATCGAGCCCGCCACGTGCGGCCCGCAGACCGAGATGGCCGACTGCACCGGCGGCACGCCGTATTGCCTCGATTTCGGCTGCGTGCAATGCGTGTCTGGCTTCGACTGCTCGGCCGCCGCGATGCCGGCGTGCAGCGCGGAAGGTTCGTGTATCGCCGGTCCGATGCAGTGCACGGGCGACGACACGCGTGACGGTGGCAACGGCGACGACGGCCCAACGGTCGCGTCGATGATCGGCGCGCCCACCGCCGGGAACCCGGTGACCACCACCGGCAACATCTGCAGCTCGCCGGCAGCGGAGCAGGACTGGTTTACGGTCACGCTCGACAGGAACGTGAGCATCGCGCTCGAGTTCACCGGCGCATCGAACGACCTCGATCTGTACCTCCTGAACGCGCAGGGGCAGATCGTCGAGCGCGCGGAGGAGAACGCCGGTATCAACGAAGCGATCCTCACGTCGGACATCATGGCGTCCGGCACGTACTACGTGGTCGTCACCCAGTACGCCCCGATGAACACCACCGCGGCGGTCGGCTACACGTTGCGCCTCGAGATCCCCGAATGCGATCCGGCCGCGTGGCCGCTCCCAGCCTGCGGCAACGCAGCGACGCCGGTGTGCAACGCCCAGGGACGCTGCGCGGTGGGCCCGGCGACGTGCGTCGACGACGACGCCGGAGAACCGAACGACGACGGCCCCGCGGGCGCGCGCTTGCTCACCTCGGGTGTCGGAGTCACGTCGAAGGCGTGCACGGTAGCCGGCGAGTTCGACTGGTACCGCTTCGTCGCCGTGAACGGCGGCGGCGCCACGATCAGCGTCGACTGGCCGACCGTGGGCAAGGACTTCGACCTCCAGGTCGTCGATAGCGCCGGCAAGGTGTACGGCTTCACGCTCAACGCGAAGCCCGAGGTCATCACGCTGACGAACCTGCCAGCCGGCACGTACTACGTGCGCGTGCAGAACTACGCGGCGCAGGGAGCGACGGCGTCCGACGAGTACACGATCACCGCGACGATCGCCGCGACGTCCACGGCGTGCAGCACCAACCTGTGCTCCGCCGAGTACAAGACGCAGATCTATCGCGGCACGTGCACCACGGCGACGAACGTTTGCAGCTTCATTCCCGACAGCGACAATGTTGCGGTCGGCGGCGCGTGCGATAGCGACGGCGACTGCACCGGCACCGCGGTCTGCTCGTACGCGACGTTCCAGTCGAACGCGCACAAGAGCAGGTGCGGCCCGATGACGTGTGCGACCTCCGCCGACTGCCTGGCCGCGGGCGCCGACTTCAAGTGCACGACGTTCGGCTCGGGCAACACGTGCATGCCGAGCTGCTTGGGGAACACGGACTGCGGCGCGAACAACGGCTCCACGTTCGAGCCCGACCACCCGTGGGACTACTTCACGTGCGCGGTCGCCGCCGGCACGTGCGGGATGTAGCCCGGTCGCGTTAGTCTCGCCGGATCACCGACTCCGCTCTCAATGTCCGGGGGTTGCGCGTCGCGCTCCCCGACGGACGCGTCCTCATCGATAACGTCGATCTCTCGATCGGCGCCGGCGAGGTCGTGGTCCTGCTCGGCGGCTCCGGCGCGGGCAAGTCCACATTCGCACGCGTACTGTTCGAGCGCGAGGAGCTCGACGCCGCCGGCTTCGACATCGTCGCGACGACGCTCGACCTCGATCGCGGCCAGCTCGGCCTCGTGCCCCAGCGCGGCGCGCTGTTCGATCACCTCGACGTGCGCGGCAACCTCGAGCTCGCGCTGCGCCACGCGGGCACGCCGCCGACCGAGACCGAGGCCGCCGAGTGGCTCGAGCGTGTCGGTCTGGATCCGAAGCTCGCCGAGCCGGGAACGCCCGTGACGGGACTCTCGGGCGGCCAGGCGCAGCGCGTCGCCGTCGCGCGTGTCCTCGCGTCGAAGCGAAAGCTGCTGTTCCTGGACGAGCCGTCGGTCGGCCTCGATCCACATCGTGTACGCGAGCAGGCGCGCCTGATCCGCGAGCAGGTCAAGGCGCTCGGCATCTCGGCGATCGTCGTCACGCACGACGTGGCGCTCGCCGCCGGAGTCGCGGATCGCCTGTTCCTGTTGTCGCTCGAGCATCGCCGCCTCGAGCAGCTGTTCGTCGACCGCTGGCCCGGCCCGCTCGAGGAGCCCGGCCATGCGCCCGAGGTGCGCGGGCAATGGCTCGTCGAGCTCGAGGCCGCGATGGTGTCGCACCTCGAAGAACACGGTGACAAGAAGCCGCCCTCCGGCACGCCGAAGCCCCGTAGCGCGCTGACCAAGCTCGCCCGCGTGATCGATCCGCTCGTCGCGCCGTTTCGCGTCGCGATGATCTCGCTCCTGCGGGCGCCGGTCCAGCTCGTGAAGCACCCGCGTGACTTTGCGATCGTCGCGTGGCGCGTGGCGAAGCAAACGCTGCTGCGCCCGCTGCCGTTCTATCTGATCGTGTCGACGCTGATCGGCTACACGGTGCTGTACGTGATCAGCAAGGTCGGCGGCGCGGGCGTGCGCCCCGACGCACTCTTGCGGCAGATCGGCGGCTCGTACGTCGTCGCGCTCGCACCGGCGCTATCGGCGCTGCTGTTCGTTGCCGCATCGGGATCCGCGACGAACGCGTGGCTCGGGTCGATGGGCCTGACCAAGCAGACACTCGCACTCGACGCGCTCGGCGTGGATCGGCGTTCGTACCTGTGGGGACCCGCGTGGCTCTCGGTCGCGCTGTGTTACCTCGCGGTCGCGATCTTGTTCGCGCTCGGCATGATCGCGGGCGGCCTCCTCGTGTGTCGCGCGTACGACGTGCCCGACGCGTGGGAGCTGCTCACGGGCGACCTCGTCGATCCGCGACCGGAGCGCATGCCGTACGCGCTGCGTTGCGGGTTCCTCGTGTGGATCTACGCGTGGGGCATCGCCAGCGATGTTGTCGCGAAGGGGGGCGCGCCCAAACCAGAGGCCGACGCGGTGACGCGCGGGATGACCGCATCGGTCGTCGCGTGCACGCTGTGGGTCGTCGCGTGGGAGCTGCTGAGCGTGATGTGGGTACTCGCGTGAACGCGCTGCCGACGTCGCTCGGCATCGCAGTTGTCGGGGCGCACGTCGTCGGCTTTGCGATCCTCGCGCAGCAATGCCAGAGCGACGAGTTCGTGGTCGACATCCGCGGGCCCTATGCGGCGCCGACGCTCTCGATCACCGGCGATGTGCCGGCGGCGTTCGAGGACCGGGTGGTCGAGTCGATCGACGATGCGCCGCCCGGACCGGGTTTGCATCGCAAGCGCTGGTCGATCGCGTATCGCGGTGGCTTCGCACGATCCGTCGGCGCCGCGCAGCTCGTCGGGCCGTTCCAGGATCCGCGCGCGCGTGCGTGCAGCGGCCGCGTCGCCGTGTCGCAGAAGCTCCTCGACGATGGCTCGCTCTCACCGACCACGATCGCCGGCCAGATGAAGCTAGAGCTCGAGCGCGTGCTGAAGGGCCAGTCGATCACAGGCGCCGGCGATTACGAGAAGATCGAGTCGATCGGTCTGCGCTGGGCGCGCCTCGAGTGGCACCCGGACGATCGCGCGATGGTCAAGGACGCACCGAACGGCTACGTGCGCGCCGCCGTGAAGATCCTGTTCGGTCGGGTGAACGTGCCTGTCGTGATCGCGTTGATCCCGACTCCGATCGCACCGGGCTCGACACCCGCATCGGGCTCGACACCTGCACCGGGCTCGAGACCCGCATCGGGCTCGACACCTGCATCGGGCTCGACACCCCCACCGGCGTCGAGCGCGCCGATGCCGCTGCCGCCCGAGCTGCGCTTTCGCGTCGCCTCGCGTGCAGAGCTCGAGTTCGGCAATCGCGTCGCGCAATGGATCAGCGATCGCATCGGCGGCGACGCACTCGCGACCCGGTTCGCGCGCGACGAGATCGACGACGCATTGGTATCGACGCTGGCGCCGCCCCCGCCGTTCGACCTCGGCAACGGTCAGTCGCTGACGTTCACGTATTGCAGTGACCCACCCGAGGTCATCGAAGGTTCGTTCGGAGCGATCCCGTTCGCGGTCGAGATCGGCTCGCTCGGGCGCGATCCGTCGGTGTTGCCGCCGAGGCGCGGCACGGCGACGCGCCGGGTGATCGCGAGCGACGCGCAGATCGCGATCGACCTCGATGTCGACGCGCTCAACGCGGTGCTCTACGAGCTGTGGCGCGGCGGATTCCTCGATCGCGAGCTCGAGAAGGCCGGCCTGCACACGAAGTTCAACGCCGACCCGATCGTGCAGGAGCTGCTCTCGCTGCGCATCTCGCCGGTCCGGCTCGCACTACCGCCGGTGATCGCGCCTGCGGGCGATCACTTGCGCCTGTCCGCTGACGCGCGCGTCACGATTGCCGATGGCGCGAGCACCACGATCGGTCGGGTGTGGGGCGGTCTCGACTTCAAGCTCGGCGCGAGCCCACGCGACGCGATCGGCGCTCTCGATGTCCAGCTCGGCGCGCTCGACCTCTCGTGCGAGCGCACACCGACGCGCCTCGCACCCTGCTACTCGGACCTCGTGGCCGCCGTGCGCGGACGCGGATCCGAGTTTCACGGAGCGCTGACCAGCGCGTTTGCGGCGATCCTCACGGACATCTTCGTCGAACGACGGCTCGGCGCACCGGGCTTTCCCGCAGATCTCGTCATCCAGCGCGCCGTGCCGCGCGTCACGGCAAGCGACGGCAACGCCTCGCTCCATCTGGATCTCGCCGCATCCCTGGTTCCCACCGTAGACTGAGGTGTGGTTTCCACTCGCGATGATTTCCGAGAAGCGCTGCTCCAGATCATGGAGCGCAAGAAGCACTGGGCGTGGTCCTCGTTCACGTCGGGCAAAGTCCCGCGCGAGCGTCTGCACCTGCACTTCGAGCAGGAGTACGAGACGTACGTTCGCGACTTCCCCGTGATGATCGGATGGGCGTACGTGCAGTGCCCCGTGGCCGAAGCGCGACGCGATCTCGCCGAGAACTTGTTCGAGGAGGAGACCGGTGGGCTCATTGCCGGACGCCCGCACCCCGAGCTGTTCCTCGAGTACCCGAAGGGGCTCGGCTTCGAGCTCTCGCGCTTCGATCGCATCGAGCTACTGCCCGCCGCGAAGGCGTTTCGCGCGACGCTCGATCACTACACGCAGAAGCGCGGCTGGTGCGAGGCGGCGGCGGTGACGACGATCTTCCTCGAGGGCACCGATCACGAGCGCGGCGAGCTCGACGAAACCGCACCGAAGCGCCCGGCGCCACCGCTCGAGCAGCACCCGCTCGTCGTGCACTACCAGCTGCCGCTCGACGCGCTCGCGCTGACGAAGGCGCACCGCAAGGTCGAGGGATCGCATCGCGCCGCGGCGTGGCGCATCCTGCTCGATCACGTGCCCGCCTCGGAGTACGCCAACGTACTAGCTGCGATGGAAGCAACGTTGTCGGCGTGGCTTGCATATCGAGACGAAGTCGCGGTCGCGGTTGGCCTCGATGACGCGCGACGTCAGGCGATCGCGTAGACGATCACCGTGACGAACCCAACCGCGGCAGTGGCATATCGTTCGCAGCTTCGTTGCACACCATGGCCGTAGCCTCGCAGCCCACCACCAAGTCCACCAGTAGCCCTCAAGAACGTCGTTGTACGCAGTGCGGTGAGAAGTTCTCTTCGCGCCGCGATCGTGGGGTGCTACCTACCACGCGCACCACACTGGAATTGTGCACCGACTGCAGCGTGGACAATTTGCCCCACACGGACTAGGCGTCCGAGCTGACACGCGAACTGACCACGATTTGACACACAACGCCGACGTCGCGCGTCGCGTCACACCGGTCACCGCCGCTTCGACTTCCTCGTAGCCGTGGGCCTCTCGAGCGCAAGCTTCTTCGCCGCAGGCTTCTTCGCCGCAGGCTTTGCGGGCTTTGCCGCCGGCGTCTTCGCCGCGGTCTTCTTCACCGCGGGCTTCTTCGCCACGGGCTTCTTCGCCGCGGGTTTCTTCGCCGCGGGCTTCTTCGCCACGGGCTTCTTCGCCACAGGCTTCTTCGCCTTCTTTATCGTGCGCTCGTCGACCACGTCGTCGTCGTCGTCGGGCTTGGGTGCCGCGCGGCGCGCCGCATCCGCAACGAAGATTTGTTCGAAGGCCGGATCGCCGAGCAGCGGCACGAGGTCGTTGTCGTCGTGGATCTGTTGTGGGTTCGGGAAGTCGAGCGCGAGCGAACGCGCGACGTGACCGAGCGCGTCCGTTCGACGGTCGAGCCGGGCCGCACAGCACGCGAGGTTGAACTGCAACGACGCGTTGTTCACGAGCATGTAGCCGCGACCGATCTCGTACGCCTCCTCGATCTTCGAGGCGAGCGGCGGATTGTTCAGTGTCAGGTATGTCAGGCACACGATCGCGTCGACGCGTTGCCCGCGCGGATAGCGATAGTGATTGCGGCCCTCGCTCGTGATCGTGCCGACGAGGTACGCGTACGCGGCGAGCGGCGCGTTCGTGCGGATCTTGTGGAACATCGCCGACGCGTCCTCGGGATCCGCGAACGCGAGCATCTGATCGACGAGCGCCTGCGCGGTCGCCTCGTCCGGCGCGGCCTCCAGCGCCGCGCGCATCGCGACGCGGCGGTCGCGCTCGGCCTCGACGCGACTCGCGAGCTCGCCGGCGATCGACTTGCCGACCTTGTCGAACCAGACGAGCCAGTGACCGATCCGCGGCAGCGTCGTCAGCTCGCGGAAGTACTTCTCGCCACACCAGCGCACCATCCACGCGATGAACTGCGCGGAGAGATCCGGCGGTCGCACGCCGTATTTCTTCGCCTGGTCCTTCGTGAACTCGCTGGTCCACGACGAGAACCACTCGCGACCCGCGTGATAGAGCATTGCCTCCACCAGCGGCTCGCTCGCCGCCGCATGCCACTTCATCGCGACACGCAACATCCCCGCGCTGTAGCTCTCGAGGTTCGCGACGACCTCGGTCACCGCGTCGGCGGCGTCCTCGATGCGCCGTTGATCGAGCAGGTTGTCGGCCAGCGACGTCCACCAGTGCGTCGGGAACTCCACGCCCGACGCGATCGCGGCGCGGCCGAGCGCGATCGCGTCGCCCGTTCGCTTCGCCTGCTCGAGCGCCGTGTGGTGGTTCCATAGCGAAAACGAGGGGTCGAAGCCGCGCTCGATCATCTTCGCGGTGAACGCATCCTCGAGGCGCATGCCGCGCGGCATCGGCGCGAGGTCCGCGGCGCACTGTCTCCAGATCTTCTCCGCCTCGTCGAGCGTCGGCTGCTTCGGCTCGGGCGGCTTCGTCTTCGGCACGAACAGCACCTTGCGCTTGCGCAGCTCCGCACGCGCGGCATCCGTCAGCGCGGCGACGAGCTCCTGCTGCCGCTCGAACGGCTGGTCCAGGGCCCACGATCGCCACATCTGTGCGAGGTACGTGGCCACGGGCTCGTGCTTCTTGCCGAGCTGATTCACGACGGGTAGCACGGCCGTCGGGATCCGCTCGCAGCTCCAGTCGTGCCACGCGTCGGTCGAGGTCGAGTACTCCTCGTCGATCGGCTTGACGAACACTGCGACGGGATGTTTCGCGTGAACGTCGAGTAGCCACTTGTCGATGTCGGCGTTGAACGCCTTCCACATCGCGTCCGACGGCATCTCGTCGTCGGCTTCGTGCTCGTCTGCCTCGTCGTGCGCGTCGGCGTACGCGGCGCGGACCACCCACTGCAGCGAGTCGTCGTCGTGACCGAACACGAACACGCGATCGAACCAATTGAAGTAGCCCCCGACGACTTCGGGGACCTTGGCTTCGATCGCCTTTCGGGCAGCCTTGGGAACGTCGTCGCGAAAGCACACCCATAGCTCCATGTGCTTGCGCGCCGCCGCGATGCCGCTCCCCACATACGGAAACGGGTGGTTGCCGTCCATTCCGCGATGCTACTCGAAGCTAGTTGCTGAAGCCGCCCAGCTGCACACCTTGCGACGCACGCACCGCGCTCTGCGAGAACACGGCGAACGCCTTGCGGATCTCGCTCGCGCTGTTGCCGGGCGTCAGGATCCACTTGTCGGGGATTCCCATCGCGCGGAACACGGCCTTGAAATCCGTCGTACCGTCGCTGATGCCCATCGCCGCGACGATGTGGTTCTCCTGCGCGAGCATGTCGTTGATGATCGCCTTCACGTCGTCGGCACGGCAGCGCGTGGATCCGTAGTCACCGCCGTCGGTGATGATCAACGTCACCGTCCGTACCGCGATGCCGGCCTGCGCGAGCTCCTGCGACTTCGCGATCACGGTGCCGAGGATCACGCACGTCTGGTCGTACAGCGGCGTGCCGAGGTTCGGGTTGTAGTTCGTCTTCGTCATCTTCACCGCGTGGTCGAGCGCGGTGTACGGCGTGAGCACGAAGCCGTTGAGGTACCGCGTGTGTGCGAGAACCTCGCCGGCCTGCTTGCTTCCGCCGAGCGCGTCGAGCACGAAGTTGTGACCATCGCGGACCGCGTCGGTATTGCCCGCGCCCGCGATCGACGACGAATCGTCGGGCATCATCGTCACCAGCACGACCTCGCTCGCGGCGACATCGTCGATCGTCACGCCGAGGCCCGCCTGGATCTGTGCACCGACGTCCACCACGTCGAGGGTCGCGAGCGCCTTCGCGGACAGCGCGCCTTGCGCGTGCGCGTCCTCGAGGAGCTTCTTCGCCTTGTCATCTACCTCCGCAGCGCCTGCGGCGCTGCTACGCGACCGACCTTCGTCGGTCTTGTCATCGTCCTTGCTCATCTGTGTCTCCTTAGAGCCGGATGCCCGGCCAGCTAGAAATGGGATCGGTCGAGCGCACGAGGTTCATGCCGGCGTTCGCGAACTTCGCGAGTGCCTGGTCCGCCTGCGGTGTGAAGTCCGCGACGAATCCACCGTTGCCGTCGGGAACGGTCACCGCGCTCATACAGTCGGTGACCAGGTACACCTTCTTCGCGAGCGACATGTCCTGCGCTGCGATCTCGTCGAGCAGGTCGTCGATCGTGCTCTTCACGCAGTGGCTCGCGGCCTGGCCCGCGATGATCACCGCATCCGCCGCGAGCAGCGTCGACACGAACTGCGTGTTGCGCTGGGCGAGCGCCGCACCGTCGAAGCGCGATAGCACCTCGGGACGCAGCACCGAATAGTTCTCGGTCAACGGGTTGCCGCCCTTCACCTCGACGTTCGACTGCGACGTGCGTGCGAACGCGTGGAACAGACGCGCCTCGTGAATGATGCCCGCGAGCGCGTGGCCATCCGATCCGAGCAAGCAGTGGGGCGGCCACAGATACAGCTGGTACTTGCCGGCCTTCTCGAGCTCCTTCGTGTAGTGCAGCGCCTGCTTGCACAGCCACGTGTAGTTGCCGCCGCACAGCCACTTCGCCATCGCGGGGTTCGGGCGCACCTCGCCTGCTTGGATCTGCTCTGACGTGACCACGCGATACGGCGCGAGCGGCGCGTCACCCTTGTCGAGCCAGAAGCTCGGAAAGAAGATCTGATACGCGAGGTGCGTGTCGAGCGTCGTCGTGATGTCGGTGATCGCGCCGAGGTTGCGATAGATCAGCTCGGCGATCCGCCGCGAATCGTCGATCGCCCCGGTGCCGGACCGGCCCGCGACGTAGAGCGAGCCTTCCGGGAAGCAGAAGTCCTTCTGCACGTCGATCAGCAGCAAGTGCACGCGCGTCTCGTCGGACGCGGCGGGCTTGAGCGAGTGCTTGGCGCGAAAGTCCTGCGCGTCTGCGGCGACCTTCGCGGCATCGGGACGATAGGCGTAGTCGGAGGCACGCTTGCCGTCGAACAACGCGGGGCTGGGAAGTGGAGCGATGGTACGAGTCATGTCGGTCCTTTCGACGCTCACGCGAGCGTCATTGCAGCGTCATGCGAATAGCGTCGCGGCGACGAACCACGTCGATGCCGCCATTGGTGTTCAAAGCCAGTCGATCGCCGGCCGACACCAGAGGCGCCGTCTCCGCGAACGTTCGCGTCTGTGTGATGGTGCCTTGCACGATCTCGATGCGCGCGATGCCATCATCGGTCGGCACGAACAGATGTGGTCCCGCCGCGCAAGCGCCGGCGATGCCCGCGGTCCACGGCGAGTCTGCGAGCGTCGCGCTCGCGATCACCTGCGCATCCGCACCCACGACGACACACGTCGTGACGAGCCGCCCCGCGTCGACGGTGGTGAACCACAGCCACGCGCGATCAGCCCCGATCGTCGCGTGCGCGTCGACGAGCTGACCGCGCAGCCTCGGTAGCTTCACGCGATCGTCGAGCACGCCGCGGTCCGGACGAAACACGAAGCCGATCGCGTAGCCTCCGGCGCGATAGAAGCCGACGCCGAGCTTGTCGCTCGCCCACGCGCGCGTCTGGCGCGTCAACACGCTCCCGACGCGCTCGGGCCCGATCCGCGTTTGCCGCATCAGTGCGTCACCGGCGATCCACACCGGCTGTGTGTGCGCACCGAGCTCGCGTCCTGCGATCGCGACCTCGCTCGCGTCGATCACGCGCCACGTGAGACGACCGTGCACCACCGCCGGCGGCAGGTGCGCCACCTTCGTGCATGCCGGACAGCGCACGCGTCCGTGCTCCTCGCCGCACGCCGAGCACCGCCGCAACCGAAGCCGCTCGAGCTCCACGCGCGGAAACACACCCCGCTGATCGCTCTCGAAGATCGCGCGAAACACGTCGACGAGCTCGTCTGGCAGCACGTTCGCCGAGCGCGCGGCTCGCGGATACACGATGTCCTTCGCGAGCACCCACAACCGCTTCAGCGCGCGCATCGTCGGCGGTACGCGCAGCGTCGGGTCCTTCGGCTGGTGCACGCCGCCCCACGGCCCCACACCAAGCAGCGTGCGGAACGCCATCGTCGCGAACGCGAACCAGTCGCTCGCCGGATCGTGCGGCCGTACGGGAACGAGCGCCTGCGAGTCGCACAGCCGCGGATCCACGAACCGCTCGCTGAACATCGAACACGCGAACGCGCCGAACTGGTACGAGTCGACATCGATCAGGTGCACTCGCCGGCCATCGACCAGCACGTTCAGATCGTTGCAGTCACCGATCACGATGCCCGCGCGATGCAGCCCCACGATCGCGTCGTACAGCGACAGCAGCGCGGCGACCACGTCGCCACCGTCGACTACGTTGTCGCGCCGCCACTTCGGCTCGCCGTACGAGTGCAACGGCACACCGCTTACCTTCGGCATCACGTAACCGACCACCGCGCCGGCCTTCTTCGCGAGTGCGAGCCCGCTCGGCCCGACCACACCCGCCGGCAATGCGGGCAACGCACGCAGCTTGCTCGCGCCGACCGCGATGCGCTCCTTCGCCGCGTCTTGCGCTGCGGGGATCCCGTCGAAGTCTGGGTGCTCGGCGGGCTTCCACCACTTCACGACGCGGCTATCCCCGAGGTCATAGACCTCCGCTTCGCCGCCTTGCCCGAGCAGAGCGCTCGGCTCGAGCTTCACGCGCTCGCCGTCGATCCACACGACGCGATTCACGACGTGCCTCCGCGTTCGATGTTCGCGAACACCCGATTCACGATGCGCCTCCATGCCGGGCATCGCGGACGAGCATCGCGACGGCGCCGTCGTCCTGCAGCAATGCGGGCTCACGCATCACGCGGCGCGCATCCCAGTCGATGCGCTCGTCGGTGCGTGCGAGGAGCGCGAGGTGGCGGCGCAACGCGTCCGGGTGCGCCACGAACCGGTCGACACCCGCGAAGCGGTCGAGCCCGATCTCCGCGACGCCATCGGTCGCGACGATCACACTGCTTCCGCGCGTGACTTCGATGCGAGCACGCGCATGACAAGCGTCGGGCGCCTCGCTATCGCGCTGGGGACCGATCTGGGGATCGATACGCTGGGGATCGATACGCTGGGGATCGACACGCCGGGCATCGAGATGTGCTGCGTCGGCGAGCAGGTCATAGCCGAGGTAGGGCGGCTGGTTGTTCTCGAACGGACCTAGCTCGCGCACGCCTGCGTCGATCGCGTACGCGCCATCGCCGATCGCCCACACAGCGATCACGTCGTCGATCATCACCGCCGCGATGGTCGTGAACAGGAAGTGGTCGTGAACGATCTGCTCGCGCGCGACCCACGCGGGCACAGATGGAGAACGCGCGTCGGTCATCGAGCGCACGATCACGTCGAGCGCGCGAACGACGTCGGAGCGAACGAGGCCCCAGAACGCGCCATCGAGCGACTCCCGATCGATCGATGCCACATCGAGCGGCTCGGGCGATGCTGGATCGAGCAACACCGCACCCAGGCGGCGCACGATGGCGGCAAGCACGAGCTGTGCTCCCAGGCGCGCGCCGACTTCCGAGCTCGCGCCTGACCCACAGCCGTCGCAGACCACGACCGCCCCGATGTGACCAACAGCTGCGCTGCCGGCACCGACTGCCCCCCCGATCCACATCGCCGCCGCGTCCTGGCCATTGCGGCCCAGACGTACGTGGCGCGCTCCGCTCACCGCGGCCGCCGCGCCTCGCATGCTCGACTTAGTGTTCATCGTACACTCTTGTTAGTGTGCATCAGACACTATGTCAAGCGGAGTTTCTTTTCCGCCCGCAACTGCGCGGAGTTCGCTACAGTCGGGCCATGAGATTTGCCGTGTTGGCGGTGGTGACGATGACCGGTTGTGCCCTCGATGGCGGTTCGGACGTCGATGCTCAGCTAGGTGCGATCCTGTTCTACGGCGACGGTCCCGAGGTCCAAGTCCCGGGCTCGGCGCGCGTCGGGGAGCCGATCCACATCGTTGTCGAGACAGCAGGCGGCGGCTGTGTTCACTACGTTCGCACCGACGTCGAGCAGACCGCCGATCGCGTCGTGATCTATCCGTACGACTCGCGACCTCCCACCGGCGCGATCTGCACCCAGGAGCTGCGGTCCCTGGAGCACTTGGCCGTTGTCAGGTTCTCGACGGCGGGCACGAAGACGATCGAGGTGTTCGGCCGAAGCGTCGATTCCCAGGGCGACGAGGTGATCAGCGTCCCGCTCTCGATCGACGTCACACCCTAGCCGCCTGCGCCGACCGCTCTGCTCAGGGCGCGAGGCGGTCGCGCAGCCACGTTCCGGTGCCGCGGGTGTAGCGCACACGGTCGTGAAGACGGGACGGTTGCCCCTGCCAGAACTCGACGAGCTCCGGGAGGACGCGATAGCCGCCCCAGTGCTCGGGCCGCGGCGGTAGTGTGTCGCCGAGCGTGGTCGAGAGAGTGGCGATGCGATCCTCGAGGATGGCGCGCGACTGGATCGGCTGTGACTGCGGCGAGGCAATCGCGCCGAGCTGCGAACCGCGCGGGCGCGTCACGAAGTACGCGTCGGACTCTGCGGCGGTGACGCGTTCGACCGGGCCCTCGATGCGGATCTGTCGGTGCATCAGCTCCCAGAACACGACGAGGGCCGCGTACGGGTTCGTCGCGAGCTGCTTGCCCTTGCGGCTCTCGTAGTTCGTGAAGAACACGAAGCCGCGATCATCGATCTCCTTGAGCAGTACGATGCGCGCCGAGGGACGGCCGCTCTCGTCGACGGTGGCGAGCGTCATCGCGTTCACCGACGGTACCTGTGCGGCGACCGCGGCATCGAACCACGCGCGAAACTCGACGATCGGATCCGCATCGCAATCGAGGGGATCGAGCGGCACGCCGGCGTACTCGTCGCCGAGGCGCCAGATCATGTCCTTGGCCATGCGCTTCTCTACCACGGCCGGCGCGTGCGACTGCGCTGTCCCTGCGTCGGAGAGCGCGCTGTCTGAGATAGAGTCAGCAGATGCAGCTCTACGTGGTCCGTCACGCAATCGCCGAGGACGCCGGTCCGGGCCAACCCGACGGCGCGCGCGAGCTGACCGACGATGGGATCCAGAAGCTGAAGCAGGCGGTCAAAGGCATGCGCCGCCTCGACATCAGCTTCGACCGGATCGTGTCGAGCCCGTGGGTGCGCGCCAAAGACACCGCCGAGCGACTCGGGCAGTTGTGCGATGCCACGCCCGAGCTTACCGATCTGCTGATCCAGTCGCCGCGCGCCGAGCTCCTCGCGTTGATCGCGGAGCGCGGACAGGACACCGCCGTGGTCGGACACGAACCGTGGCTGGGCGAGCTCGTCGCGTGGCTCGCGTTCGGAGACACGCGACACGGCGAGGCACTCGTGCTGAAGAAGGCAGGCGTTGTGTGGCTCGAGGGGAGCGCGGTGCCGGGCGGCATGCAGGTTCGCGCGTTGCTCCCACCGTCCATCCTGCGCGCGGCGCGCTGACCGGTTTCCACAGTTTTCCAGTGGCGCGCCGAGTGCACGACTCCGCGGCGATGCGCTCGTTTGCCGCCGTCGTCCTCCTGATTCCTACGTTTGCGGTCGCACAACCGGGCACCGTCGAGCCCGTTCCGATGCCGCACACTTCGCGGGCTACATCGCCGGAACTCCTCGGCCTCGCACGCGGCGCCCACAGCGCCGGGGAACGGGGCGATTGTGTCGGAGCTCGGACACTCGCGGCACGGATCGAACGCCTCGACCCTGACTTCCATGCCGCGGTCATCTCCACAGATCCGTCGATCACCGCGTGCAAGCCGAAGGCGCGCGTGTATGCCGTCGATCCCGAGTGGCCCGTCGTACAGCGCCCGACGAGGACGGCGGTATCGAACCCCAGCGCAGTGACGTATCCACGAGACCGCGGGCGGAACGGTATCGGCCAGTTGTTCCTCGGCAGCGTGATGGGCGCGGGCGTCGGACTCCTCGGTGGCCTATTCGGCGCTAGCACGAGCGAGGACGAGCTCGGCGGTGTGCTCCTGTTCGGAAGTCTCGGCCTCGTCACGGGCACGACCGCCGGCGTGATCTTCGCTGGTGACAACGAGGCCACGGACTACTCGCTCGGCTGGACGATCGCAGGCTCGGTTAGCGGCACGCTCCTCGGCTGGCGGATCGTTTTCAGCAACAACAACTTCGAGAATGCCGCGTTCGCGGTCGGTGTCCTCGTCGTGACCCCGACCCTCGGCGCGATGCTGGGCTTCAATGTCAGTCGCCGCCAGCTCTATCCCGACGCGTCGCTGCGGGTCTCGATTCCGTCGGCGCCGCGGATCAGCGATCCGACGACGACGATGCCCGTCCTCAGCGGCTCGTTCTGATCGCAGCTAGCGAAGCGGGCGCATCTGCTTGGCGCGCCGCGCGTCGTTGACCACGCGCGCGACTTGGTCGTCGTGCAGCAGCAGCTTCGACAGCGCGCCCGTCGAGATGCCGAGCCGCTGTGCGGTAGCCCCGATCTCGAGCTCGCCGGCGACGAGCAGATCGAGCAGCTCCGCGATCGCGGCCCAGTACGCACCCGTCGTGCGCGTCTTCGCGCCGAGCGGAGCGGTTCCCGCCGCCACGAACGCCGCGAGTCGCAGCGACGGAATGTAGCCCTCGATCGTCACGGGCTCGCGCACCTCGAGGGCGATCGCCGCGCGTAGTCGTCGCACCGCATGCAGCTTGTTCTCGCTCTGCGAGCGGCTGTCCTCGCCGATCGCGGAGACGCCCGACGGTTTGTGGCGCAGGCGCACCGCACTCTCGGTCTTGTTGCGATGCTGTCCGCCCGGTCCCGACGCGCGATAGCGATCGACCTCGGACTGCGCGATCAACCCGTCGTCGCTCGCGAGGAGATATCCATCGCGAACGCGCACGTTCAGTTCGCTTCGGATGCCGAAGGTGTCTCGCGCTTCGGCATGTTGGGCGACACGTCCGCGGGCTCGAGGTAGACATCGACGCCAGCACGATCTCCCGCGCGTCCGTATTCGACTCGAGAGATGCCTTCACCGAGTGCGCCCACGAGCTTGTGCAGCTTCGGATCGACCGTGACCTGCGCGTCTTTGCACAGCGCCTCGATGTCCGCCATCGCGACGCCCGGCGCGAGGGCACCGACACGCGCGATCTTGCCGCCGCGAATGCGCACCGCGAGCGAGAACTGCGGGTGCGGCACGGCACGCAGGCGCTCGACAAGCGCAGCCGCGAGCGGCGCTCCGGTGAAGTGCGCGAACGCGTCCGAAAGTCGCGTCACCTGCGCCTCGACGGTGTCGCCCGGCATCGCGAGCTCGACCTCGGAGTACGGCGAATCGCCGATCGATTGCGTGAACCGATCGATGTGATCGATCTTCGAGTCCTCGACGAACTTCTTCAGCTGGTACTTCGCTTCGTGCGTCCCGAACAGCGATTCGATCGCGGTCCACGGGCGCTGGTCCCAGAAGTGCCAGCCCGTCGTCACCTTGCCGCTCCACACGCCGATCCACGAGCCGACGAGCACTGGCTCGAGCTGTTCGCCGATCTGATCGAGAACCTGCGCGTCGCTGCGCGCGATGTTGCAGAGCTTGAAGTAGTCGGCCATCTTCGGAACGAACCCACCCGGGTGTCCCCACGCGCCCCACCACACGCGACGCAGATCGCTGCCGAGCATCGCGAGGTAGCTGACGCTCTCGCCGTTCGGCATCTCTGGTGGCGTCGGGATGTGCTCGAGCCAGCGATCGAGGTGGATGTCCATCGCCTCCTCGATCATCGAAAGCTGCGACAGACTGATCTGTAGGTTCAACCTGACGGCCAGTGCGCGCTGCAGCGCGGCTTCGAGCGAGCTCATCGGCTCGACGATATCGCACCCCGCGCCCGGTTGCTCGCCTTCCAGGCCGGCGCCTGAGGGGAACCGTGCGGAACGATACGGTCGTAGGGGCCGACACCGACGATGATCCCGTCGGCAAGCGAAATGCGCTCCCGACGGCTACGTGCGATCCGGACGTCCCCGCCCGGTGCCGTTGATCAATCGAGCACGAGGCGCGCGGTCACGAACACCGACCGCGATCCGGTCGTCATCATCTCGCCGCTGATCTGCTGCGCGAAGATCGATCCGCGCACGCTGACGGCGAAGCTGTCCTCGATGAAGTAGCTCGCACCAAGGTTCAGGTAGTGCTCGCGCATGTGGTGCTCGGGCTCGCGCGTGTCGACGACGGCGTACGACGCGCCGATGCCGCTCTTCTCGTGGATGTCGACGTCGGTGCCGAGCGACACCGTGTAGCTGCGGAACAGATCCGGGAGTCGATACTTCGAATCGATCGGATCGAGGATCTCGTTCTTGTTGCGCGATGCGTTCAGGTACGGCGACACGCGACCGATGGCCGTGGGGATGCGACCGCGCACGCCGGCGCGCAGGTTGTAGCCACGGATCGCCTGGTCGTCGTCGATCGATTGCTGCGTGTCGAGCGAGTACATCTGGATCTCGGCCTTCGCCTCGACGTACTCCGAGGACCACATCACCGACGGCGAGCCAAAGTAGATGTGCAGGTTTTGATCGGGGAGGTTGTTCTGCGAGTTACCGACCTGCGCGGCTGCGAGATAGAACGGACGGTCGAACGGCTGCAGCTTGCCGCCGATCGCGAGCGTGCCGGTGATTCCCGTCGGGTTTGTCGAGTGGAACGTCGCGCCGAGCTTGGTGTTCGGTGTGACGTCGTAGCTGGCGTACAGACCGTTGCCGCGATCGGCGCCGGAGTAGAGCAGCGGGTCGCGCGTGTAGAGGTCCGAATACAGGAGGTCGCCGAGGTGCGCGGACACGTAGTCGTAGCTCGCCGGATCCGCGATGCGTCCCGCGGCGATGGAGAACCCCGCGCGTGTGTAGCGCACGAACTGGTCGCGGATCGCGATCGCGGCCTGGCCCTCCCACACCGACGAGCCATAGCCCATCGGTCCGCCGAGTGCGGCCTCGAACTCGCTCGCGAACGTCACATGTTGGCCGACGCCGCCGCGCAGACCGAGGCGCGAGACGGCGACCGTCGGGTTCTGCTCCTGCGTCTTCTGGTCGGGCGGCTGGTTGAACGACTGCAGGTGAACCCCTCCCGCGATCGCACCGTACGGCTGGATCCAGCGCTCGCTCTTGCCGGCGATCGCAGGCGCCCGCGCGGTGAGGTTGCCCGCCGGCTCGACGGCGGCGGCACCTTCGCTCGCGGCGACGCGCTTCGGCGCGGGGAACGGGTTGTCGATCACCTCGGCATCGCCTGCGCCGCTGCTACGCGTCGGACGTTCGTCGGACGTGTCATTCGCGTCGGGCTCCTTCGCGGGTGCGGTGGCCGGGATGATCCGGATCGTCGCGGGCTCGACGGGAGGCTTCTCCGCAACGGGCTCTTTGGCCGGTGCGAGCGGCTCCGCGACCTTCTTCTTCGCCTTCGACCGAGCGGGACGCATCTGCATCGGCTCGAGCTCGATGTCGTCGGCGATCGCGAGCGTCGGCGTCACGAACAGCAGTGCGAACAGGATGTGGCGCATGACTCAGTCCTCCAGCGCAGCGGTGATCTTCGCGAGGCCGGCGGGGCTGCGAACGGCGCCGTAGTGGTTGCGGAAGAACCCGTTGTAGAAGTAGCCGCTCGTGTCGAAGTCGGTGAGGTCGGAGAGGACGTTGTCAGCGCACGCCTTCGGGTAGAGACGCGATGCGTGCTCGCTGACGAACTCGTCTTGCTGCGTGCCGTTCTCGAGGTCCTTCATCGTGATCGTCGTGTACGTGACGGCGTTGTCGCCGCACGCGTTGCGCTTGCCGAACGCGTAGTCACCGTCGGCGCACGGCGTCTCCCACCAGCCGCCGTACTGGTCTTCGCCGTCGATCGGCGGACCGTTGAGCGGGCGATGGAACTTCGTCGCGGTGTACTGATTGCGCTGGCCCATCTGACACGTGACGGTGCCGCGCATCGTCAAGTTCACCCCGCACTGCTTCGCGAAGCTGACGACACCGTGGTTCGCGCCCGAGGCGACGACGACGTCTTGGACGCGCTCGAAGATGTTGATGTCCCAATCGCCGTCCTGGTTCTCGATCCACAAGCGGCGCAACGCATCGCGCACCGACGTCGCGCCGAGCGAGAATCCGACGACGGAGATCTTGCGATCCGGGTTTGCGTTCGCGATCGACTTGATCAGCCCCTGCACGATCGGAACGTTCCAGCCGTGGTCGGCGTTCTTCGGCGTGTTGCCCGTGTCCTTGCCCTCGGGCGAGTTCGGGTCGTCGATCTTGTCGGTGCGGAAATCGACCGCGATGGTGCGGAAGCCCGCCGCGGGCAACAGCTCGGCGAGCTGATCGCGCGCCGTGGTATCCGCCGGGAAGTTTAACGACGCGGGATCCGCGTGCACGAACTTCATCCAGCCCGTCGGCGATTCCGAGTTGCCGTGCACCAGGATCACGATCGGCTTGTCCGTGTCCTCGCTCGCGCCGGTCGGAAACGGAAACTCGCGCGCGGCACACGGATACCCGGCGATGCTCGCCGGCGTGTACATGAGGCCCGCCGTCGTGCAGCCGGGGTGCATCGAGCCGGCACCATCGGCGACCAACGTCCGGTACCGCCCACCCGGATACATGTTGTCGCCGGCCTGCGGCATCGTCGCGGCCCACGTGTTGCGCATCGCGGTCGGTAGCGCATCGTGCGGATCGAAGCCCGGCGCAGACGACGGCGCGCTCTTCATCGCTTCGACACACGCGGCCTTGTCGACGCCGCCGGTGCCACCGCTACCCTCGCCATCGGGACGGCCATCGCCCCCGAGCTCACAGCCGGCGATCACGCCGACACACAGGACCCACGCGCTCTTCATGCGCGGGCGATGAGCAACCACCGTGCCGCCCGACAACCCTGCGGTCACCGGGGTTCTGCGTCGATCGCCTGTTGGCTGGATCCTACGGTCCGAGGCGCCTGTGGGGCGCGTCCAACAGGCTACTGCTTGGTGACGGTCAGCGTGTACGCCGCGTTCGTCGCGGGGTTCTCGTGATCGACGACGATGAAGTGCTGGCCGGCCACCGCGGCGGTGAACTGGATCGGATTAC
>JBJXGN010000276.1:0-10607 GCA_046160585.1 Kofleriaceae bacterium | reverse complement strand
CCACGCGGATCGCGCCATCCGCGCTCGTCGTCTCGACGGTGATGCCGCCCCAGTACGAGTCGTAGGGATTTCCCTCGACCGGGCCGTAGGTTGTCGTCGCCTCGGTTCCATGGATCGAAGCGAGGAGCTGCTGGCACGCCTCGATCTTGATCGATGCGTGAGTGGGCGTGCGAAAGGTCAGCTCCCAGTCTGCCATGTCTCGACTCTACGCGAGATCTACTTCGTCGGGCGATCCGGACCGGGGTCCGTACATCGCTGCGCGATGCAGCGTGCGTTCGCACAGCGGACATCTCTCCCGCAGGCCGCAATCGATCCGATAGTCGTCATATACTCGACGATGTGTCCACCTGCGGGAATCGCCTGCGTGCCGATGAGAGCGCGAGCGAGCTCGTCGACGTTCGTTGCATCGCCGCCCGGCGGGCCAGAGCTCGCCGAGCTGTCTCGACGCTGTAGAGACGCGCGGTCCCCTGCACGACCCGCACGTTTGTCTGCAGAGCTTCACGTTGGCATCAATGACATCAAGAACGCTCGAGCCGGGGCCTGATGGCGACCGATCGGCAGCGCGTCGAGCTCGCGATCGCCGCCCTGGAGCGCTCGGGCTGGCAGTGCGGCGAGGCGGTCTCCCTCGACATCATCGAGGAGGGTGACGCGCGGCTGCGCTGGGAGCCGGGCGCCTGGGAGCACGTCTTCGACGGCGACGGCCAGCTGGTCGGCACGCTGCCAATGCGCTTCACGAGCAGCTCGTATCGCGGCGGCTGGTGCCGGATCCAGGCGGCGTTCGCCGAGGGCCGGCTCGGAGTCAGCGTCGACGATGCAACCGTCGCGGTGATCAGCCGCGACGCCGCACCGAGCGATCTGGCGCGCCTGATCGACGTGATCGAGCTTCTGCGCGCGCGCGATTGGTTCGCCGAGCCGTGCTGGCGGAGCGCGGCGTCCTACGGCTGGGAGGACGTCCGCGAGGAACAACGGCGCGGCCGTTGCCTCGGTGGGGCGGTGTTCTGGACCTCGCACGCGCACGGCGACCACGTCGACCGGGATGGCAACTTGACGTCGGTGTTGCCGGTGCCGTGGGATGGCGACGCCCCCACGCTCGAGCGCGTCTTCGCACGCTGCGGTGTGCGGGCCACGATCCCGCAGCGGGAGGATTGCACGATCACCATCGAGCCCGGCGCCCGCGCACCGGCGCTCGACGAGACCGACTGGCTGGTCGAGCTGCTCACCGATGTCGCCACCGCCGGCGACGTCCTCGCCAGCTGGATGCGGTGCGCGGCGCCAGACGGCGACCGCGAGCGCGCGCTCCGACGCAGCCTCGCGGCCTGTCGCGATCACCGGTTGCTCGTCCGCCTGGCTGCGCGGCTCGATCGCGCGCGTGTGGCAGCGCTAGTCGGCGCGGACCGGCTCGATGAGATCGAGGACGACGAGCGCATCCCGATCGCCGCTGACCTGGCCGTTCAGACGCGACCTGTACTGGAGTCGCTCACGTTCTCCGAGCTGAAGCGTATCGGCGCCGACCTGCCGTGGTGGTAAGCGCGCGCGACCGGTCGAAGAACGGAGGTTCCTGACCTCGTCGGGCAATCCGGGTCCGCTCCGAGATCGGGTTGACACATCGCTGCGCGATGCAGCGTACGTCCGCGCAGCGGACATCGCTTCGAGGTCCAAACTCGCGACTCGGTACCATCGCCGACTCAGCAGCGCTGGATGACGAGGCCTTTGTCGCCCGCGATCAAGACGTGGTTGCCATCGCCCCAGACCGCTGTGAGCGACTCCTTGCTGCCCACGTCGATCACTTTCCAGGTCGTGCCGCCGTTCGTGGTGTGGACGACGGTGCCCAACAGGCCGACCGCGTAGAGCTCGCGCTTGCCGACGCAGGTGATCGCGCGGAGCCCGGTCGCGCCGGTCGGCTGCTTCGTCCAGCGACCACCGGTCGCCGAGAACAAGACCGTGCCGTCGCCGCAGGCGATCCATATTCCGTCCGCGTTGCCGCAGATCGCGTGCATCCTGTCGGCCCACTTGATCTTCATGACCTTCCACGTCACCCCGCGATCTGTCGAACGCGCAATCTCGTTGCGATGGACGCCGTACACGGTCCCGTCGGCAGCGGCCCAGATCGCCGATGCCGCGCAGCTCGCCGACTCGCTCCAACGCTTGCTGTTGGGTGACAACCGGAAGTGCTTGGTGTCGGCGATCGCGAGGGCCTCGCCAGTCGCGGGTGAGTACACGGCACGGAGGATCGGTCCGTTGCGGACAACAGACTTCACGCAGGTCCACGTCGCTCCCAGATCTGTCGAGCGGGCGATCGCGTGCCGGCCGCACACGGCGTAGAGCTCCGCCGCGGATGCGCCGTGGATCGCCTCGAAGCCCATCGGGTAGGACTTGCCCTCGGGGACCGGGGTCTCTTTCAGTCTGAGTGGGCCGTCATTGACGGACCGCAGATAGACGCCGCTGCCACCGATGATGATCGTGTTGTCGATCGCGAAGATGCTCTCGAGACTGTGCTTCGTGTTCGTCGCGATCTTCTGCCAGCCGGCCGTGGTCTTGCTTCCCGGGGGCGGTCTCGTGTGCTCGACAGCAGGTTGATCGTCGAGCCCCTCGGCGATCATCGGCAACGAGACGGTCGTCCAGGTCTGGCCGGTGTCATCGGACCACGCGATGCCTGTGCCGATCGCCCAGACGCGTTCGCCGATGACCACGAGCCGATGCGCCACATTGACCTCGGTGGTTACCCAGCGCTGTCCATGATCAGTCGATCGCGCGACCTTGCCGTAACCGGCGATCGCGAGCACCACGCCGTTGCCAAGCGCGACGATGCTCGGCAGCGCTTTTCTTCCGAGCGCCGTACGCGCGTGCCACGTGATGCCGTTGTCGCTCGAATGCACCACGCCACCGCCGCCCGTTGCGAGCGCGTACACGTCGCTGCCCGATCCGCTGATGGCCTCGAGGTTGCGAAGCTTGGCCTTCGCCGCCACGAACGTCTTGCCGCCGTCGGTGGATCGCAGCACCACGCCGTCGTGCCCGACCGCGATCACGACGGCATCGCCAGCCCAGATCGCGCGAAGGTCGCCGTCCTGGACGATCGTCCACTGCGCGCCGGTCGCTCGCGCCACACCGCGAGAGGTCGCCGCGAGTGCGGACCTGCCATCCTTGGCGACGGCGATCTCGTACCACCTCGCCCACTTACCGGTGAGCGGCGCGATTCTCCACGTCTTGCCGGCGTTCGTGGAGCGTATGACACTGGTGATTAGCGGAGCTACGAGCGCCGTGCCGAGACTCGCGACGCCGCGAAAATACGGCGTCTTGTCATCGGTGCGCAGGTACCGCCACGTCGTCCCGTCATCGTCCGACGACGCGACGACGCTGTTGCCGACGAGCACGAGACCACGCGCCGATCGGGTCAGGCCGGTGAACGTGAAGTGCGGGGACTGCGCCATGGGCACGAACGTAAACGAAGCAGCGGGGCGTGGCGGAGTCGGAGTAGGCTGTCGGTGTGGCGACGTCGAACAAGCTGTCGATCTCTGTTACTGGACGGCCTACGGTTGAGATTCTTGAAGCCCTTGCGGCAACCACCTACTTCGACAGTCGTGCGCCGCGCGCTCACCGTCGACGGCGTCGTCTCGTGCGCCACCGTCGTGCGCGCCGACGGCGTGGATCATCCGTTCACCGGCGGCGCCGTCCCGCGTGAAGGTGGCGGCTGGTACCTCGATCTCCAGCTCGATCCCGAAGGCTCGTTACGTCTGCGAGCTCGCGGCGTCACCGAGTCCGCGCGAGAGATCGTGCAGTACATGGCGCACCGCGCGCAGCGTTCGTTCGGCGTACTGGAAGCGCGTCCGACCTCGATGCCGATGCCCACCGCGTCGGGCGGCGCGCGCCTCAACCAGCTCATGCGTCAAGCCACGCTCGGCGCCCTCACCGGATCGCTGCTCCACGACCTCGCGTCGACGATGCAAGCGCTCACCGTCGCCCTCGACGACGTGACGACCTACGCCGAAGAAGGTGGCGCCGCTCCGGAGCTCCAGTCCGCGGTCACCGAAGCCACGACCGCCGGTAACGAGGCCGTGCAGTTGTTCGTCACGATGCGCAAGTTCATCCGCGACGGCGAAGTGCAGCTCAAACCGGTCAACCTGTCGAAGTTCGTCGAGCGCGCGATTAAGCTCGCGGGCCCCTACGTCCGCGAGCGCGCGACGCTACGAGCTCCCTGTCGTCAGTCTCGCCGTCACCGAGTCTCTGTTCCTGCAGGTCCTCGCGAACGTGCTGCGCAACGCGGCCAACGCGTCGCCCGTCGGTGGCACCGTCGACCTCGCCGTCAAGATCGTCGACGACGAGGTGCACTTCACCGTCACGGACGACGGCCCCGGCGTCGCTCCGGAGATCGCGGACACGATGTTCGAGCCATTCGCGTCGACGACCAACGGCGGCACGGGCCTCGGGCTCGCGATCAGCGCTTACGTGATGCAGATGCTCTCGGGCAGGATCAACTACCGCAAGATGCCCGAGCGCGGCGCGTGCTTCACCGTGACGCTCCCGCTGCCGCAAACCTGATCCGCTCCGTCGACGCTGACTATTCGCTCTGACACCGGGCATCACAGCCGTCGCGGCGCGCCAGGTTGCCATCGTCGCAGGTCTCGGGCGCGGTCACGATGTCATCCCCGCACACCACAGCGAGGAGCGGGCTACAGCCAAGTCCCATCAGGTCGACCGAACTGCCCAAGCTGGCGGACACCTCCGTCACGATCGCGTTCGGCGGGCACCTCCGCGCGATCTCCTTCGCGTCCCCCGCGAGTCCGAACCACACCGCGCGAGTCGCTCCGAACTGGAGCTCTCCGCCGATGTGCGAGACCGCCTGGCAGCTCCACTCGAAGCCCGAGACGTAGGTGTTTGTCTCGGGAACGAACCCCACCGCGATCTCGTTTGCATCGCAGCTCGCGGCGAGGAGCCCTCCGCTGTTCTCGGTGGTTCCGAGGAAGCCGCTCTCGCTCGAGGATGTGACCGCGATGTCGCCATCGGGCTCGAGCGCCATCGATCCACAGAGCGCGTTGATGCGCCCCAGATTGCCATTTGCGCTGTCGGCGTAGCCTTGGAAGCCGATCAGCACCTCGCCGGCGGGGCACTCGAACACCTCGTCGATGCTGCCGCCGACTGCGCCCGCGGGCTCGAGTTGCGTCTCGACCGGGCCCCGTGTGAGCCCGAGGACCGGCAGACAGAACTCCTTGGTCTCCGGGCACTCGAAGCCAGGCTCGATCGCGCACGTGGGCCCGCAGCCATCACCGGCCACCGCGTTGCCATCGTCGCAATCCTCCTCGAGCAACAGCACGCCATCACCACAGGAAGGATCTCGTTCGAGACCGAACACGCGATCACAGCCCATGCATCCGAGGAGGATCGCCAGGCAAGCAATACGAGACCACGACCCGAAGAGCATGGAAGATCCAGTCCAACAGAAGAAGGGTTGTGATCGCAAGCAGCGCCGCAGGGTTCGTGGTGCTGCACCACGCGAACCGTGTCGGTCGCACACATGACGCGCGGCTCGAGAGTCGCTCGATGAGAGCACGTGTACGCCGTCGAGCTCGCTTCCATGACCCGCGCGAGACGATCGACGCCCACCTGGGCGCGGCCGGCGCTATGCTGAGGCGTGTCGATGTTCTTCGAGGAAGTGCTGGTCCTGTTGCGAGACGGCGGGGTGCGCTTCATCGTGGTCGGCGGCACTGCGGTCATCCTCCACGGTGTGCCTCGCACGACGGCGGATCTCGATCTCGTGATCGACCTGGAGACGAGTAACGTCAAACGGCTGGTGTCGGCGATGAATCGGCTTGGCTATCGACCTCGTGCACCAGTCCCCTCGGAGGCTCTGTGCGATCCCGAGCAACGGAGGGCCTGGATCGCCGACAAGGGCATGCGCGCTTTCACGTTTCATCTTCCCGATCACCCACTTTCGGACATCGATGTTCTGATCGACAGCCCGCTGGATTTCGCACAGCTAGCGTCGCGCGCGGAGCGGATCGAGGCGGGCGGGCTCCTGCTTCACGTCGCTGCGGTCGAAGACTTGATCCGCATGAAAGAGATCGCGGGACGTGACCAGGATCTAGCCGACGCCGACGCGCTCCGCCGACTGCGAGGAGCCAACCATGGCTGATCAACCGACGCGTCGTGGCGTCGTTCATGTCTACTCGCTCGAGCAGCTGCAAGCGTTTCGTGATGTCCCGGCCGAGGACAAGCTTCGCTGGTTGGAGCGAATGCGGAGCTTTCTCGCGCGTTCCCTCACGCCCGAGAAGCTCGAGATCATGAACCGCTTTCGTCGCGGCGACCTCTGACGTCGGCCGCGTGGAACGTACCGCGGAGGCTCGGCGTGGCGGTCCGGGTGACCGCCCGACAGCACGACGGTCAATTCACAAAACAACACCGTTAGTTCGCTCGCGTGGCTCGACACGGCTTGCTAGCAAGCTTGGATGAAGTCCGTCGTCCTGGCGCTGCTACTCGCGGCTGGATGTAGCTCCGATCCAGCGCCCGCAGCAGCCGGTGGATCAGCTCCACCACCGCATGAAGTGAGCGTCGAGACGATCGCCCCTCGCGCGGTGACGCTCGTGAAGGAGCTGCCCGGTCGAACCTCTGCGTTTCGCGTCGCCGAGGTGCGCGCGCGCGTGAACGGCATCGTGCTTCGCCGCAACTTCGAAGAACAACGCGATCAGCCGGCAGGAGTACGACGACGCGGTCGCGCGATCGAAGACGAGCCAGGCCGACGTGGCCGCGGCGAAGGCGGCCGCGAAGTCCGCGCGCTGGTGATCGCCGCGATCGCCGCGTCCTGGATCAGATCGTCAGCCTCGGCGTTCCTTCGAGGCGACGCACGGTCGAGATGCTGACACCGAGACGCTTCGCGACGTCATCGCGAGTCAGCGCTGCCATTCGCAGCTCGTCATCGCCGTGCTTCTTCGATGAACGCGGCGATACCTCCGGCTTTGGCATCCGAAATAGATAGCAACCCTCTGATCTCGAGCCGTCGAGAAACCCCGCTGCGAAATCGCGACCATGTCAAAGACAGGCTCAAATCCTGCCAACTGGCAGAGCTAGCGCCCGCGCGACAGCCCGTGACGGCACGATGGCAAGCACCGCTGACAGGCTCGCCGTTCTACACCGCTTCTACCCAGCGCATTCCTCAACGATCACGCGTCCGACGACGACTCGTCCCTCGTTCTTCCGTTGCGTGCCGTGGAGAATCGAACGATCTCAAACGCTTCGATCTTCGAGGAGAACTACTTCTTCGCGAGGCTGTACGTCAGCTTGATGCGCGTCGCGCCGCGGCTGCCGCGCTTGGGCAGCTTCCACAGCCTCGTCGCTTCGATCACGCAACCCGCGACCGCCGATACGCCCTCGGCGCCGGCCTTGGGCTCCGTCGACGCGCCTTTGATCGCGCCCGACTCGTCGGACTCGAGGTTCAGGACGAGCGAGCCGCCGAGCTTGGGGTTCGAGGACAAACCGACCTCGTAGCACGCCTGCACCTCTTGGTTGTGGCGCTGAAGCAGCGCGCCGATCGCCGCCTTGTCGTGCGTACCCGTGCCGGCCTTCGTGTTCCTGAGCGTCGTCTCGAGGACCGCCATGTCCTTCTGCGCGTCGGCGCGCAGTGCGTTGTCCATGATGAGGCCGATCGTCGCCGCGTAGATGTCGTGCGCGGGCTGGTAGAAACGCACGTCGTTCGCCGTCGCGTAGAGGACGTGGAACAAGCGGCCCATCGCGTACACGTTCTTGATCAGCGCCTGCTTGTCTTCTTCGGAGCACTTCGCGCCGCAACCGGGCAGCGAGTCGATCATCGCCTTGCCGAGCTTGGCCGACAGCTCGGGCTGATCGAGCGGGATCGAGAACTGCGCCTGCTGGTAACGAAGCACGGGCTTCTCGTTCACCATCACGGTGTCACCGCCGACCTCGAACGCCTTGTCGAGCGCGGTGACGGCGTCCAGCCACCGACCTGCAAACTGATACGACTCGAGGCCGAGCTTCGCGAGGACCTGGAACTGCTGGCGCTTGTCCTTCGCGCCCATCACCGTGTAGAGCGGGCCGGTCACCTCGGAGAGCGCGACGTTCTTCGCGCGACCGGCGAACAGATACAGATCGCGATCGATCACCTCGCGGTTCGGGTTGCCGCCCCAGCCCTTCGACGTCGTGACGAGCGCGGTCCACGCACCCGCGTCATCGCCCGTGCGCCACTTCGCCCACGCGGTCACGTACGCGAGCTCGGGCTGCTTCTCGGACAGCGTCTCGTCCTTGACGACCGCGAGCGCGTCCGCGTTCTTGAACTGCTTGAGCAGCGAGAACGCCCACCACGCCTTGTTGTACTGGAGGTCCTTGTTCTTGGGGTCCTTGTTGACGAGCAGGGCCCACGCCTTCTCGCTGGCGGCGAAGTCCTCCAGGAACAGCTCGTAGCTGCCGAGGAGGCGCAGCGTGATCTCGTCGACCTTGTCGCCGGAGACACTCGCGGCGTCGCGTAGCGCCTGGCGCGCTTCGGTCACGAGCGCCTTCTCGTTCGCCTTGTCCTCCTTGCTCTTCTGGTAGAGGAGCGTCGCGAGGATCGCGGCGTGGGCTTCCTTCTGGACCGGGTCCTTCGCGGACGCGAACACCTGGCGCTGCTTCTCGATCGTCGTCTTCTTCTTCGCGTCGACGAGCGGCATTCCGGGACGCCCGAGCGCCTCGGGCTCGAACACCAGGCCACGCACGTCGATCGTCGGAAGCTCGAACACCGCGTCTCCGGCCGCAGCCGGCTTCGTTGCACTTCCGCTGCCCGTGCCCCCCGTGCCGGTCCCTGTGCTTTGTGCACCACCGCACGCTGCGAGGATGATCAAGGAGACAAACGGCACGGTCTTCATATGGCGCGGGTGTACAACGGATCCGCGCGGGGGTGGTGCGGGACTGCAGCTAACACTGCCTGCGTGATATGGTGCGCCCCGTCGTGGTGACCTTACGTCGCGCAGCTGTACTCGCGCTTGTCGTGTCCATGGCGCTCCCCGTCGCCGGTTGTGTGAGGGTTCGAGCGCACGAACGTGGCAACTTGGCGAAACGATCGATGACCAATGATCGCGATCCCGGGGAGGCGCGCTTCAACCAACACGCATCGGGTTCGCGCGAAGGCGCGGACGGCGGTACAGGCGAGCCGGGCGGCGGATGCGGCTGCAACTAGGTCTCGCGCTCGCGGTGCTGTGCGCCGCGACTCCCGTCGCGGCCGACGGCACGCTGTCGATGCGTGGCGTCTACTACAAGGAGCGCGCGACTCGCGTGATCCAGCCGATGTTCGATGGCGCATTCGAAGCCGGCACGAACGGCCTCGTCACCGCACACTTCCTCGTCGACGCGATCACGTCGGCGTCCGCATCGTCGGGCGCAGAGAACGCGACCGCGTTCACGGAGAATCGCGTCGAGGGTGGCGGCTCGTACACGCACTTGTTCGAGGGGTTCAAGCTCAGCGGTCAGGCAAAGTATTCGAACGAGTCCGACTATCGCTCGCTGTACGTCGGTGCGCGTGGTGAGGTCGAGCTCGCGCAGAAGAACACCGTGCTCGGCCTCGGCTTCGGCTATGCGGCCGATCAGATCAGCGCCGCGAGCGACCAGGGCGGCCTCGCCACGCCGACGATCATGTGCTCGCCGACGGAGAGCGCCACCGCGTGCTCGCTCGGCACGTTCATCGCGTTCGCGTCCGCGAGCCAGATCATCACGAAGAACCTCGTCCTCGGCGTGACGATCGATCTCTCACGCCTCGACGGCTACCAGTCGAACCCGTATCGCACCGCGATCACCGACATGGGCGAAGCTGCCGAGCGCCATCCGACGGTGCGCACGCGCGAAGCCGGCGCCGTCTCGGTGCGCTACTTCATCCCGCGATCCCAGACGACACTGATCGGCGCGTATCGCTACTACCGCGACACCTGGAAGGTGCACGCACACACGCCCGAGGTTCGCATCGTGCAACAGGTCGGGTTCACGGCCGACGCGAGCCTTCGCTATCGCTATCACAGACAAGACGGCGCGTTTTTCTATCGCGATCGCTACCCGACGAGCGATCCCGCCATGGAGCCGTATCTCAGCGACGACGTGAAGCTCGACTCGTTCACCGGCCACACGATCGAAACAAAGCTCGGCGTTCTCGGCGAGGCCTTCGGCATGAAGGACCGCTGGGCGAGCTCGCGCTTCGAGGGAATACTGTCGTACGGACTCCTGCACCCGAGGTTCGGTAATGCGATCACAGCTCAAGTCGCGCTCACGGTTCCTTTCGAGTACTAGCCTCGCGCTCGTCCCGCTCGCGCTCACCGCGTGCAACGGCGACGACGAGTGCGGCCCTATGGGGGCACCGTCGTCGGGGCTCGCGGTGTCGAGCGCCGACGTGACCATCGTCTACGAGAACCTCACGTCACTCGCGGGCAACGACTGCCCCGATCCTGACCAAAACGGCAACGGCATCCCCGACGTGAACGAGCCCGGTGTCACACCGGTGATCTCGATCTCGATCGAAGGCCAACAGGTCGGCAACCCGGGTGGCCTGCTCACGTTGTGCATCCCGCGTATGGATCTGATGGTGCCGGGGAGCGGCCACACGATCGGCACGTCGCAGTCGATGGCCGATGTGCGGATCTTCG
>JBJXGN010000275.1:0-2822 GCA_046160585.1 Kofleriaceae bacterium | reverse complement strand
AATCCTCGCCGGCGGCCGAGGCGTGCGACTCCGCCCCCTCACATACACGATCCCGAAGCCGCTGCTGCCCATCGGCGAGAAGCCGATCCTCGAAGAGATCATCGAGCGACTCAAGTCCTTCGGCATGCGCGAGTTCATCATCGCCGTCGGCTATCGCGCGGAATTGATCGAAACGTATTTCCGCGACGGCTCTCAGCTCGGCGTCCAGATCGACTACGTCCGCGAGTCGTCGCCGCTCGGTACCGCTGGGCCGTTGGGCCTCGTCCGGGACGCGTTCGACCTCCCCCCGGGCGAAGCGCTGTTCGTGATGAACGGCGATATCCTCACCGACCTCGACGTCGGCGCGTTAATGGATCGGCATCGCGCGAGCGGGTGTGCCATGACGGTCGCCACTCGCGACTTCCAGTTACACCACCCGTACGGCGTCCTCAAGCTCGACGGCGAGCGCGTCGCGAGCATCGTCGAGAAGCCCGCCGTCACCGACATCGTCAGCGCCGGCATCTACGCGATCGAATCCCCCGCGCTCGATCTCATCCCCCGTGACGTCGCCTTCGACATGCCCGATCTGGTAAACCGGCTCATCGCTGATGGGCGAGCCGTCGGTGCCTACCACTTCGACGGCGAATGGCTCGCGATCGACCGCCTCGACCAGCTCGAGGACGCCGCCCGCCTCCTCGCCGAACGCCACGGCTAGGTTCGAACGGCGCACTTCATCCGCCTGCGGTAGAATCGCCCGATGAAGGTTTCGATTGTCATCCCCGTGCGCAACGAGCGCTCCACCGTCGTGCCGCTGATCGAGCGGGTGCGCGCGGTTGACTGCGGCATGCCGAAGGAAGTCATCGTAGTCGACGGCGCTTCGACGGACGGCACGCGGGATGTGCTACTCGCCCTGTCTCCGGCCGACGATCTGGTGCTCGTCCTGGAGGACGCTGCACGCGGCAAAGGCCGCGCGGTACGCACTGGCTTCGAGCGCGCGACCGGCGACATCGTCATGGTGCAGGACGCCGACCTCGAACTCGATCCGTCCGAGATCCCGTCGCTGCTCGCACCGATCGTCGCGGGCCGCACGGACGTCGTGTTCGGCTCGCGCTTCAAGGGGCGCGGTCGCGGCGCCACGCCGCTCGTCGGCTACGCCGGCAACTTCCTGCTGACATGGGCGACGAACATCCTCTACCTCACCCGCCTCACGGACATCCTCACCTGCTACAAGGTGATGCACACCGACGTCGCGCGTTCTCTCGATCTGCGTTGCAACGGCTTCGACCTCGACGCCGAGATCACCTGCCGCCTCCTGCGCGATGGCCACTACATCGTCGAGGTGCCTGTGACCTACGAACCGCGCACGGTCGATGAAGGCAAGAAGCTCAGTCCCGGCGTCGGCTGGAGCGTCCTGCGCGCGATCGTGCGCACGCGCTTCACACGCTCAAATCCAACCTCCGTCGCTTCGCGCTCGGGCGTCGCTCGCGAACCCGTGTCTTCATCGGTCTCGAAGCGCGACTGATGGCCGTACGGGTACGCCATCGAACCCACCGCGTGATCATTGACACGCGCTCGCGGTGCTTCCTAGACTGAATCACGCAACGGTGCGGCTGATGCAAAGGATGTCGCTGCCTATCCGAGCGCTGTAAGTTCAGGAGCGCGCTCATTGTCCCTCGATACGCTGCTTCCCACACTCACCGATCCCGAGCATCCGCCCTCAGCAAAGGAACTCACGTCGTTGAGCGGGCTGGGTGGCGAGAATCGCGACCGATTCCTCGACGTATGGGGCACGCTGAGCATCCAACGCCGTCGCGATGTGATCGACATGCTCGGCCAGATCATCGAGGACAACGTCGAATTCGATTTCAGCACGGTTTTCATGGCCGGCCTGCTCGACCCCGACGTGCAGGTTCGCGCTGAATCCATCAAAGCGCTCTGGGAATACGAAGAGGACGACCTCGTCGCCATCCTGCTCCGCATGCTTCACGACCCGGAGGCGATCGTCCGCGCCGAGGCCGCCCTGGGACTCGGCCGCTTCCTCATGCGGGCGGAGTTGACGGATCGCGAGGACAAGTTGTCGGAAGACGTCGAGGAAGCCCTCCGCGCGGTCTCCCACGACGAGGACGAATTGACGGAGGTGCGCGGCCGTGCCATCGAGGCGCTCGGCGTTCGCGGCAAGGAGTGGGTGCACGACCTC
Source organism: Kofleriaceae bacterium (assembly GCA_046160585.1). Taxonomy (GTDB): domain Bacteria; phylum Myxococcota_A; class Polyangia; order Haliangiales; family Haliangiaceae; genus JABFXX01. Next base: position 646 of record JBJXGN010000275.1, on the reverse strand, counting down.
ATCGAGGAGGCGTACGGCACGGGTGACCGGCGCTTCATGATCAGCGCCGTCCACGCCATGGGCCGCAACGCCGACCTCGAATGGATGCCGATCATCATCGACGAGATGGGCAGTGACGACGCCGAGATGCGATTCGAGGCCGCGACGGCGGCTGGCGGACTGGCCGACGAAGAAGCGATCCCGCACCTCGCCGAACTTACGGGTGAGGACGACGCCGAGGTGCAGGAAGCGGCGATCACCGCACTGGGCCTGATCGGCGGGCCCTCCGCACGCTCCGTGCTGCACGCTGTCGCCTCAGAATCATCAGATGACCGTGTCCTCGAGGCCGTGCGGGACGCGCTCGCGGAGGACGACTTCGTCGAGGATCCACTCGGCTTCAAACTGCATCTGGACGACGCGGTTGCCGATGATGCCTCTGAGGACGACGACGAATGACGACGCGCGATACTGAGCTTCGAGTCGAGCAGGCTGTCTCCGCAGGCGGCGTCGTGTTTCGGCATGGCGCCCAGGGCATCGAAGTCTTGCTCTGCGGACGAGTGCGCGAGGCCCTGTGGGCGCTCCCCAAGGGAACCCCCGAGCACGGCGAGAGCATCGAGCAGACCGCCTTGCGCGAAGTGGGTGAGGAAACAGGCCTCGGCGTACACAT
>JBJXGN010000274.1:0-14681 GCA_046160585.1 Kofleriaceae bacterium | reverse complement strand
ACATCCGCACGACATCGTGATCGCGCCGGCGGACAGCCATCCGATCGCGAGCGAGTGCGGGCTCGGCACGGGCACGCTCAAGAGTCAGCTCGGGTTCTGGTGCCAGATGGACTTCACGATGATGCCGGGTCGCGTGATCGCAGAGCGCCCGGGGCGCCCGGGGCGCTGACGACCGGACGACGGCCGAACGACAGCCGACCAGTGAACCAGCATGGGTGACCCGAGCCAGATCGCGAGCTACCAGGTCCAAGGCGTCCTCGGACGCGGGGGCATGGGCGTGGTCTACGAGGCGATCCACGAGAACGGCGAGTCCGCGGCGGTGAAGACCGTACGCGTCGCGACGGAGTCGACGCTCGAGTCGATCCGTCGCGAGATCCTGATGCTGCGCGAGCTCCGGCATCCGGGCGTCGTGTCGATCCGCGATCACGGCGTCGTCGGTGACGGGACGCCGTGGTACGCGATGGAGCTGCTGTTCGGCCGCACGCTGCGCGATGACCTCCGCGTGTGGTTCCCGGCGCCGGATGGTCCCGACGACAGCACGCGAAACTTGAAGAAGGGATCGAGCAAGTCGGGGCGCGACGAGCTCGCACCGATCGCACCGCGGCGCGCCCCGCCGAGGCCGCCGCCGTATTCGCTCCTCCACGTGGCGACGCTGTTCCGCAACATCTGCGATCCGCTCGCATACGTGCACGGCCAGGGCGTCATCCATCGCGATCTGTCGCCGAACAACATCTTCCTCGTCAGCGTCGACGGGCGCGACCGGCCCGTATTGTTCGATTTCGGCCTCGCGGCGCAGTTCGCGGCGGCAGAGGCGCGCGAGGTTCTCGAGTTCGGCGGCTTCGCACTCGGCACGATCCACTACATGGCGCCGGAGCAGGCGCGCGGCGAGGTGGTCGATGCGCGCGCGGACATTTACTCGCTCGGCTGCATCCTCTACGAGTCGCTGACCGGGCGACCTCCGTTCCTCGAAGACGGCACGCGCCCCGTGCTGCTCCAGCATCTCGAGAACCCGCCGCGGCCACCGTCGGAGCTCGTGCCCGCGTGCGCGGCGTTCGACGACCTCGTGATGCGAATGCTCGCGAAGCGGCCGCGCGATCGCATCGGCTACGCCGACGACGTCGCGCTTGCGCTCGCGCGCGTGGCCGCCGACGAAGGCTCGACGGAGCCACTGCCGGAGCCGCGGCGCTCGCGGTCCTACACGTACCGCGCCGGGTTCGTCGGGCGCGGCGAGATCATCCGCGAGGTGGACGGCAAGCTCGGCAAGCTCGCCGTCGGGCGGGGCAGCTGCCTCGCGCTCGTCGGTGCGAGCGGCGCCGGCAAGACGCGCCTCGCGGCGGAGATCGCGACGCGTGCGGCGAGCGTCGGCATCCGCGTGATCGCGGGAGAGTGCGATCCCGTCGCGGTGAACGAGGCCGTGCGCGCCGCACCGCTCCACCCACTACGCCCGCTCCTGCGCGCGATCGCCGACCGGTGCCGCGAGGGCGGTCGCCTCGAGGCGGATCGCGTGCTCGGCGCGGATGGCCACCTGCTGATCGCGTACGAGCCCGCGCTCGTGCCGTTCGTGCGGCCGACCGAGCGGTCGTCGACGGCCGTGGCGCGGTACCGCTTGTTCAGCGTGCTGCGCGAGGTGCTCTCGTCGGTCGTGTCCGAGGAGTCGATCCTGCTCGTCCTCGACGACATGCAATGGGCCGACGAGCTGACGCTCGCGTTCTTGCGCTTCGTCGGGCAAGACTTCTTCAGCCGCGTGCGCATGGCGCTGCTCCTCACCGTACGCGGCGACGAGATGACACCCGAGCTCGAGACGACGTTGCGCGCGCTCGACGCGAAGCGGTTCGATGTGCCGCGCCTCGATCGCGACGCGGTCGGCGCGATGGTGCGCGACATGCTCGCCCTCGACGAAGAAGCGCCGATGCTCGCCGACTACGTGTCGACTCGGTCGGGCGGCAATCCGTTGTTCGCGGCAGAGTATCTGCGCATCGCGGTGGATCAGGGTGTCATCGTTCGCGACGACTCGGGGCGTTGGAAGATCCGCCCGCGCGACGACGACAGTTACGACAAGCTACCGACACCGGGCTCCGTGCCGGAGCTGCTGCGCCGCCGGCTCGACATGCTCGGCGAACACGCACGCGAGCTCGCGGTGGCTGCTGCCGTCCTCGGTCGCTCGTGCGACAGCGCCGTGCTCACGGCGACCGCGGCGATGGGGGCCGACGACGCGAACAGCGGCATCTCGGAGCTGATCCAGCGCCACGTCGTCGAGGACGCGAACGGCATGTTGCGCTTCGAGCACGACAGCCTGCGCGAGCTCGCGTACGCGACGTTGTCGGCGGAGACACGCAGCGTGTTGCACCGCCGCGCCGCGATCGCCGTCGAGGCCTATCATCGCGAGGACGCCGACTTCCCACTGCGCTTCGCGGAGCTCGCGCACCACTGGGAGCGCGCGGGCGATCGCGGCCTCGCCGCGGACTATCTCGAGCGCGCAGCCGAGAACGCGCTCGACACCGCTGCGTTCGGCGAAGCGCGCACGATGCTCGCGCACCTGCTCGAGCTCGCGAACACCGCACCCGTGGCGAAGCGCGCGCGCTGGCTGCGTCGCCTCGGCGAGGCGAGCTACGCGCTCGGCGATCTGCAGGGACTCGCGGCGTATTCACGACAGGCGCTCGACACGCTCGATCGCGCCCTGCCCTCGTCGAGGATCCGCCTCGGCGCGCGCGTGGCCGCGGGGCTCGCGCAACAGCTATGGTCGCGTACGTTGCGGCGCCCGCCGTCCACGAGGGCCGACCCCGCGATCGTCGAGGCCGCGCTCGCGTCGGCACAGCTCACCACGCACTACTTCTTCAACGACGACTCTCTCGGCATGGTGCACGCCGCGCTGTCCGCGATCAACCTCGCCGAGCGTGGCGGCGGCGACGACTTGCCGATCGCCGAGATCTACGCGCAGCTCGGATACGCGGCCGGGATCGCGCGACTCGGGGGGGTTGCACGCGGGTACTTCTCGCGCGCTCGCGCCGTCGCGCAGCGTACCAAGGACACGACCGGCCTCCTCAAGACGCTCAACACCGAGGCCGCGTTCGCGATCGGCATCGGCGCCTGGGACGAGTGCCGCAAGACCGCCGGCGAGGCGCTCGCGCTCGGCCGCGAGATCCGGAACCCGCAGGACGCGGAGGACTCGATGACCATCCTCGGTCACGCCGAGTTCGCGACGGGCAACTACCGCGGTGCGCGCGAGCTCGCGATCGCTCTGCGCGAATCCGCACGCAGCCGCGCGAACGCCCAGCACGAGGCGTGGGGCATCTACACCGTCGGGCGCGTCTCGCTTTACGAGGGCGACTTCGCCGCCGCGATCGCAGACTTCGAGCGCGCGATGAAGATGCTCGCGCACATGCACGATCGCGCGTCGCGCATCCTGTGCGGCGGCATGCTCGCCAGTGCGCTCGCGCAGTCCGGCGACGTCGCCCGCGCGCGTGCGGCGGCCGAGGCGTGCGCCGCGGCGATCGGCGGCAAGACGCCACCCGTGTTTTCGATCACCGAAGGGCTCGTCGGGTTGTGCGACTCCTACCTCGCGCTGTGGAAGCGCACACGCGACGACGCGTACGCCGATCCTGCGCGCGCGGCGATCGCCGAGCTCGAAAAGCTCGCGCGTCTCTTGCCGATCGCGTCGCCGCCGGCGGCGATCCGCCTCGGCGTTCATCACCAGCTCGCAGGCTCGCGCCGCCGAGCGATCAAGGCGCTCCGTGCGGGCCTCGTCGGTGCAGAGCGGCTGGCGACGCCACACGATCAGCAGATCGCACGCGTTGCGCTCGCGACGATCGGCGCGCCCGGGTCCTGATACGCTGGGGACCCGGTGTACGAACAACGGCGGCGCCATCCTCGACACAAGGTCCACCTCAAAGTGCACTACAGCCGTGCCGTCGAGTTCGTGGAGCAATACGCCGACACGCTCGCGCTCGGCGGGATGTTCATCCGCGACGCGACGGAGCTCGTGGTCGGCGAGGAGGTCTCGATCACGCTCGAATTACCGGGCAGCGGCACGCTTACGGTCAAGGCCGAGGTCCGCTATGTCCTCACCGAGGGCTCGAAGCGGGGCGCCGGGCTCCTGATCACGAACGGCCCGCGCGGATATCTCGATCTTCTCTCGGAGTATCTCCTCCGGCTCGGGCGGCGCACGAACGCGGTCGTGTTCGTGGACGCGGAGCCCTGGCGCACGCTCATTCAAGAGTGCGGATACCAGGTCGCCGCGCTCCCGCTACCGACGAAGATCGCGAGCATCTTCTCTGACCTTCGCCTCGTCGCGATCATGCCGCCTGTCGCGCTCGCCGACGAATACGACGCGGCGCTCCAGGCCAACGGTGCCGACAGCTCGTTGCTGATCCCGGTCCATGCCGAGCTGCCCGTGGACCCCGTTCTGGCCTGGCTCGACGAGCGTCTCCTCGACCGCTGAGTAGCGCCTCGCCTGGATAGACCGCTTCGTCGCGATCACCGACGAACACGCCCGCGCTCGAGAGACCTCGCTGCAGGCGAGCCCGACGCAGACCGGCGCGGTGCTCGCATCGCCCGCCGGACCTCGCGCGTCGTGCGTGTTGTCTTCTCGACCACCCACGGGCGGGCGCGTAGCATACCGAGGTGATCGACGACGAGGGCGAGGGCCCAGAGGCAACCGCGATCCAGCGGAAGCGCCCGAGCCTCGTGCCGTCGGACGATACGGCGACGCCGCGCATCGAGCGCATCGCGCACCCGAACGAGCGCGTCACGAACCCGCACGAGCGTGCGACGAACCCCATCGATCGCGTCGTGACCACGCCTGTCGATCGCGTAACGGCACCCATCGTACGCGAGCCGCCGCCGACGCGCGCCGACTCGCCTGTCAGCCGAACAGCGGACCACGCCGATGCTCGCGCCGCGACCCACGCGGCGAGCCCCGGCGCCGACCGTGCACCGACCCGCGCGGCGAGCCCCGTCGCCCGTCGTACGCCGACACGAACATCAGAGGATGCCGACCGTGCTCCCCCACGCGCAGCAAGCGTTGCGGATCGCGAACCGTCACGCGCGGCGAGCACCGTCGTGGATCGTGCACCAATACGGCGACACGACGCTCACGAAGCACGAGCCGCGAGCCCGAGCGCAGAGCGAGGTGCCGATGTCGAGGGCGCGCATCCACGTGCGGGTGCCGTCGACGATCGCGGACTCGTCGATCGTTTGTCACCGCTGCCCCTGCCGGCGCCCGAGCCCACGATCGACTCGATCACCGGCGAGCGTGCACTTCGCCAGCCTTCGTCGCCCCCAGCGCCGCTGCTCGACGAGCCGAGCGTCTCGACGGCGGCGCCGGTGCGTCCAAGACCGTCGAGCACGTCGCACCACGGTGGCTCGACGACAATCGGCTCGCCGCTCGAAGCGCTGGAGCGTGACGAGCTGCTGCGCACCCGGCGCTTCTGTGTCATCGGCGCGTCCATCGCGATCGCCGGGGGGTTCAGCGTGCCGCTCCTGCCGGGCGACCCGACGGCGAGCGCGCTGCTGCTGTCGTGTGTCGGTGGTGCACTCGCGTCGATCTTGTTCCTCTACGTGCGGACGAGCGACCCGCTCGCGTTCCGCCGGCCGACGACGTTGCTCGGCTGGTTCATCCCCGCCGCGTGTGTGACGTCGGTGATCCCGTTCTTCGGCGTGTTCTCGCCGGCGGCGGTGGTGCTCGTGCTCGGCATCTATTTCACCGGCCTCGGCAAGAGTAAGGGGTTGGCGGCGGCGGTCTACATCGTGTGCGCGGGCATGCAAGGGTTGCTCGCGATCCTCGTCATCACCGAGACCGTGGGCGACACCGGCATCATTCAGATCGTCCCGATCGCCAAGCGGGATCAATGGATCGTGCAGGGCCTCACACAGGTCGTGCTCGCGGCGACGTACATCACCGCGCGCATCTCGCGAAAGACCGCGCTTGCCGCCGTCGGGGAGCTCGAGCGCGCGGTGCGGCTCGCCGCGCATCGCGAGGCGCTTCTGCTCGAGGCGCGCGAGGAGCTCGAGCGCGCGCTGCGATCCGGGCGCGGGCGGTTCTCCGATCAGACGATCGGCGGCTATCAGCTCGGCGAAGTCATCGGCCGCGGAGCGATGGGCGAGGTCTACGAGGCCACGGCACCCGACGGAAGCGCGGTCGCGATCAAGCTGTTGTCGCAGGCGTCGCTCGGCAACCTGAACCACGTGCTCCGGTTCCTGCGCGAGCTGCGCACGGCGATGACGCTGGTTGCCGACAACGTCGTACGCGTGATCGAGGTCGGCGAGTCGCCGGTGCCGTACCTCGTGATGGAGCGGCTACAGGGCAAGACGCTCGCCGAGGTGCTACGCAACCAACGCGCGCTACCAGGTGATCAGGTGACCGATCTGGTGCGCCAGGTTGGCGCCGGCATCACGGCGGCGGCGGCGGCAGGGATCGTCCATCGCGATCTGAAGCCGCAGAACGTGTTCCTTCACCTCGGGACGACCTGGAAGGTGCTCGACTTCGGTGTCGCGCGCGCCGTCGACGCGGGTGACACGCTGACCGCCGGACACGTCGTCGGCACGCCATCGTACATGGCGCCCGAGCAAGCGAGCGGCTCGACGGTGGACCACGCCACCGATCTATATGCACTCGCCGCGATCGCGTATCGCGCGCTCACCGGTCACCCGCCCTATGCCGCGGGTGAGATCGCGGAGACCCTGTACAAGGTGATCCACACATCGCCGCGCCGGCCGAGCGAGCTCGTCGAGATGCCATCCGACGTCGACCTCGTGCTCGCGATCGGGCTCGCGAAGCGCGCATCCGATCGGTTCTCGAGCGCGGCCGACTTCGCCGATGCGCTCCACGACGCGTTCCGCGGCGATCTTCCCGAGGAGATCCAGGAGCGCGGCGCGATCCTCGTACGCGCGGGTGCGTGGGCCGCGTCGAGGTTCCGCTAGCCTTCGCGAGTCGTGCAAGGCTCGTCGCGCAGACGTGCGTACGCCCGATAGAGGAACGCCCTCGGAGTCTCCGAGGGCGTTCACTTGTCGGGGCGACAGGATTCGAACCTGCGACTCTCTGGTCCCAAACCAGATGCGCTACCAGGCTGCGCTACGCCCCGAGCACGTACGGATTACCCGGCTCGCCGCTTTCCCGCAAGTGCGAACTAGGCCTGCTTGACCCGCGTGCGCTCTTGCTGGGCGAGGAAGTTGGCGTTCTCCCATTGTTCGCGCAGGGTTTCCGCTGCTTCGATCGACCGGTGTTTGTAGACGCCAGGCGGAAAATGCAGCGGACACACCCGCCTGGCGAGCTTCCCAAACGTTCTGGATCGCGGTCGCGAGCTCCTGGCTCCCGGGCTCCAACCGCGAGTCGGACATTTCAGAGATGTCCCGGAACTTCTTGATCGGCATCACTCGTCCTCCAGCTTGAAGCGTTTCGCCACCCGCGCCCAGTCGTGAGGACGAACGGTTCCACGCTTCATCCGGACCAGCATCTTGGGGGTAACGACGGTGACCGGGAGATCGCCGAACAGCTTGCGCTCGGACTCGAGCGCGAAGTCGTACAGCTCACCGAGACGCGTCAACAGATCGATATGGAACGTCCCGTCCGGTGGGTTGTATTGGATCGCGGGGTATTCGCCGAGCAGATCCTCCGCGGTGATGTCGTCGATGCACGGATCGTCGAACACCGATCGCAACGCCCACTTCACGCGCTCGATGTTGTCCCGATCCACGGCCTCCCGCGCGCTACCGAGGATCTCGATCTGTTCATCGAGCCCGATCGCTAGGGCCACTGCGCCGAAAACGACGTACCGTTCGCCCGGGGCTCGCGTGCCGCGAGGATCTTCCTCGTCAGCTCGAAGTCCATGTCCCAGGGTAGCCTAGAACGGACGGGCTGGACGATGCCCTACTTCGGCGGGGCTTCGGCCGGAGCTGCGCCCGGCGTCTTGCCGCCGGCCCACGAGAAGTAGTTGCGCAGCATCGTCGTCTCGAGGTTCAAGTCGCCGATGGTGCTCTTGCCCTCGCCGGCCTTGATGGCGGCGTCGAGCTTCGCCTCGCAGTTCAGACACGGAATCTTCGCGATCTTCGGAAGCGCGAGCAGCACCGACTGGCGAACCAGGCGGACGTCGCTCTTCGCCTCGTCGAGCAGCGTGTCGGTCAGGTCGGCCGCCTTCGCGCCCATCTTGCCGATCTCGAGCATCGCGCGCTCGACGTTTGCCTCGACGAGCTGCTTCTTCTCGTCGTCGGTCCACGCCTTGATGTCCTTGATGTACTGCGCGACGTTCTTCGCGCTCTCTTCGGGCTTGAGCTTGAGCGCGCCCACGTAGCAGGCCTTGTCCTGCTTGCAGCGGATCGCGATCTCGATGCGTGCGATGTGCGTCTGGAACATGCGCGCGTAGCCCTTGTACGCCTTCACGGCGCCTTCGAGCCCCTTGAACTGCGCGGTGGCTTCCTTGTGCTTCTTCTTGTGCGTCTTGAACTCTTCCTCGAGCTTCTTGGTCGCGGTCGTCGCGGCCTTGATGTCCTCGGCGGTCTTCGACTTGTCGTTGGTCAGCTTGATGAGGTCGGTCTTCGCCTTCTCGAGCGCCTTCTTCTGCACCTCGAAGACCTTGTCGGCCGCGGCCGCCTCCGCCTTCGGCTTGCCATCGGCCTCTTTGCGCTTGTCGGCCGACGCCTTGAAGTACTTGTCCGCGAGGCCCTCGAGGACGTCGAGCGACTTCGACGACGTCGAAAGGCGCGCGAACGCGGTGGCTGCTTCCTGCCGTAGCTGATCGTCGGCGTCGTTGTCCGCGGCGATCTTGCCGAGCTCTTCGACGCCCGCGCCGTCGCGCGTGAGGAAGGGATACGCACTGATCGCGAGGATGATGGTGTTGAGATCGCCCTCGGGCGGGGCGCCCTTCTTGCGCGGCGCCGCGGCGCCGATCCACATCGCCCGAACCGGTCCGGCCGCGTCGACTGCGCCGATCTTCCGGAGCGCGTCGAACAGCGCGTTGTACTGCGTGTTCGGCGACGGCTGATCGTCCATGAAGTAGACGGGCATCGGCGGGCGCTTCAGCGCGGCGAGCAGATCGGGCGTCGCCACCGGATCGTAGAAGTCGCCGAGAACGACGGCCGGGTAGAAGTCCTTCGCGCTGACCGGCTGGCACTGATCGGGGGGCGCGTCGCCCTTGTCACCGCAGTACTTGTCGAGGCGCTTGTCCTTGAAGAGCTGGTTCACCTCGGCGTGATCGCCGCGGAGGATCTTGCGCAGCTCGTCCTTGGCCGACGGGCCGGTCGCGACGAGCGCGCGGCGGATCTGCATGAACAGCTCCGGCGTGCGGAACATTGAGAGCGCGAGCGTCTTGGCGGCGGCCGGGTAACGCAGGTCGCCGAGAGCGTTGATCGCAGCGCCGGTGACCCCGAGGAACAGACCGAACTTCTCCTCGAGCGCGCGGCCCTGCTCCTTGTCCTTCGCGGTGCGCGGATGTGGCGGTGGCTCGCGGTCGATGATCTTCGTGAGTGCGGCGGCCGCGCGCGCCTTCTCCGTCGACGCGAACTTGCCGATCGCGCGGACCGCGCCGACCTGCGCGGCGATGAGCTTCTTCGACACGGGCTTGCTCGCGAGGTCGATGAGCGCGTCGAGGCCGGCGGACTGCTGTGCTTCCCCGATCGCGTCGGCGGCTTTGCCCGCCGAATCGACCGAGCGAGGGTTCGCTTCGTCGACGCCGGTGAGCGCTTCGGTCAGGAACGGCATCGCCGCGTCCCACGAGGCCTTGCGACCTTCCTTCTCGAAGTCGGTGACGAACCGTGCCTTTGCCTCCGCCGGTGTCAGCGGGCGGGCCAGGCTGATGATGACCTGGAGCAAACGAACGGGCTTGCCTTGCGACTTCCACGCGTTTCCAAGCGCCGGAATCGCACCTGGATGACCGAGCTGCTCGAGCTCCGTCACGGCGCGCTCGACGTGATTCGAATCGTCGAGCTGCTTCGTCCAGGTCTTGTAGTCGTATTGGTCGTCCGGGCAGCCGGCGAGGCCCACAAGCCCCACCAGCATGACGAGAGCCAGTAGGCGCGTCATGAGGTCTCTTTTCCTGATCTCTGTTCGTCCCCGAGAACTACTTGTTCTTGACGGCGAACAGAAGGTTGTCGAAGCCAGCTGCCTTGGCGGTGTTCACGATCTTGTTGATCAAGCGTGCATCCGTGGACTCGTCCGCCTGAAGAATCGCCAGACCATCCGGGCAGATTCTGCCCGGCTGTGGTCGGATGTTGTTCTTCGCGTCGTCGCAGGCCTTCGCGAGATCCTTGGGCAGCTTACCCATGCCGACGTCCTCTTTGATCTGCTTCGCAGCAGCGTCGAGACGCTCGTAGAGCGCATCGATCTTGAAGGTCGGCGAATCGTCGCGCAGAGCGCTCTCGACGGTCGCGATCAACTGTCCTTGGTACGTGATCTCCGACTTCGTCACGATGATGACCGGAGCTTGCTGCAGCGTCTGCTTCGACTCTGCGGTTGGCAGGTCGAGGCCGCGCTGCGCCTGGAGGAGCTCGCCGGAGGCGGAGAACACCATCAGGAGGAAGCAGACGAGCATCGTCATCATGTCGACGAACGGCACGAGGTTCAGAGAGATGTTCGACGTGCGGGCACCCGCCGTCGAGCCAGCTTTCCTGACCAGGTGCTTGAACGGAACTGAACGGTAGAGGCGTGGGCCTGCTGCGTGAACGGGCATGCGGCCTCCTTACAAGGACGGTCGAGCCGCGAGGCCCGCCGGGTCAGAGAGTCCCACGTCGATGAACCCGACCTTCACGGCCACGTCCATCGCGTGAATGACATCTTGGTATGAGACCGGAGAGGTGGTCGTGCTCTCGGCAGCGATTTCCAGGTCAGCGCGATCCGAGAAGAACGCCGAGGCTTTGTGCTCCTTCAGCGTGGTCTCGAACTTCGCCCAGTCCTGTTCGGTCGCCATCTTCGGAATCTCCTGGAACTCGTTTACACGAGAGAGTCCGACCCAGATCCGGTCCGCCGTCACGAGCACGGACAGCACGACCGTCTCGTCGTCCTTCTGGACGTTCGAGGTGTCGCGTGTCTTGCCCTTCGGCTGGATGTTGATCTGGGCGATGTTCACCCAGACCGCGGTGACGAGAAGGAAGGCCGTCAAGCAGCTCATCAGGTCGATGAACGGGATGATGTTCAGCTCGACGTTGACGCTTCCTTTTTCGTCTGTTCCTACTGCTGCACCCATGGTGGGTCCTCCTCGCTAAGGTTGAAAACTCGAGCGAGGAACGACTACGCCGTGGGCTGCATCTGCGCGCGGTGCGACGTGACGAGGTTGACGACCTGCACGGTCACCTCGTTGATGTCGTCGATCACGTGCGTCGTCTTGCCCTGCAGCAGCGAGTAGCCGAGCAGACCGATGAGCGACGTGCCGATGCCGAACGCGGTGCAGTTCAGTGCTTCGGAAATACCTTCCGCGAGGAGGGCCGCCTTGTTGCCGCCTTCGTCCGCGCCGACCGAGCCGAAGCTCTTGATCATGCCGGCGATGGTGCCGAGGAGACCGGCCATCACGGCGAAGTTGGAGAGCATCGCGAGGTACGGCGTACGCGTGTTGATCTTGGGGAGCTCGCGGAGCGCGGCCTCGTCCATGGCAGCCTGGACCTCGTCGTCCGACTTGTTGAACTTCATGAGACCGGCCTGGACAATGCGCGTCATCGGCGTCGGGTTACCCGAGCACACCTTGATGGCGCCTTGCACGTTGCCGGACATGACCTGGCTCTTGAGGAGCGCGAGAAGCTTGTCCTTGTCGACCGAAGCGCGGAACAGGTACACCGCGCGCTCGACGATGATCGCGATGATGATCACCGAGGTGAAAAGGATGGGCCACATACCCCATCCGCCCTTATGGAACGCGGTCGAAATTGCTGTGAGCATCTAGAACATCCTCCGCTGAGATTGCCGATACAGGTCTGGTCGCAGACGCGAGTGCAACGGTCGATCCGTGCGCGCAAGCGCGCGACATCTGGGCACATGCGCGATTTGCGAACACGAAAACGCCGGGGCATCTCGGGACGAACGTTTGTCCCCTCGGGGCAAAAAGCGACAGCGATCACCCAATTCGCGTTCATGTGCGACATGTGAGCGATTTTTCAGCGAGCGGTGATCAGCAGAAACGGATCGCACGAAGTAGTGTCTGTCTACGCATGAAGCTTCCGAGCTCGATCGGCCTCGTCGACCTCGCGGTCATCACCGTGCTGCTCGTGATGGTCGTGTTGCCGGCGCGGGAGATGTTCGCGGCTCCCGCGGCGAAGGGCGACGACGCGGCACAGTTCGCGCTCGCGCTCAGCGAAGCACGGACGATCGCCGATCCCGCGGACGGCAACAAGCTGGGCGACTTCACGCGCCGCCTCGGCGATGCGAACCACAAGGACTGGGCGATCGAGGCATCGGTCGCCGGCGCCGCGTCCGCGAAGAGCTCGCCGTCGGAGTGGAAGGCGCTGCTCGCCGCGTCGGTCGCGTACGTCGACAAGCTCGAGGTCAAGGCCGCGCTCGACTACGCGACCCGCGCGCTCGCCTCGTGTCGCGCCCTTGCCGGCGGTTGCCCGTCCTGGGAGGAGGTCCGTATGACGCTGTACCAGGAGCACCTCGACGCGGGCGTCAAGAGCGGCGTCGATCCCAAGCGCGATCCCAAGGGCTTCCGTGCCGCCGGCGAAAACGCCGTGCGCTCCATCCGGTTGAACACGCAGGAACGCGAGAACACGCCCTCGCCCACCCCGCCGCAGTGACGTAACATCGCAGCATGCGCCGCGAGTGGTTTCTCGTCCCTTGGCTCGTCGCTGGAGCCATCGGGCTGACGATCTCGTGCGGTCCCACCAAGGATCCGCACTCGCCGCGCATGCGGATGACACCGAAGGACATCGTCCAGCAGTCGAGCGGCGGCATCGTCGTGATCACCGCGGGAGACGACAAGATCGGCTCGGGCTTCATCGTCGACAAGAGTGGCCTCGTCGCGACCAACCTCCACGTCGTCGCGAGCGAGAAGCAGATCAAGGTGAAGCTGTTCGACGGCTCCGAGATGTTGGTCACCCAGATCGCGGGCTACGACCCCGCGCGCGACCTCGCGCTCCTCCGCATCACGCCGCCCAAGAAGTCGCTCGTGCCATTGCGCCTCGGCGACTCGGACCAGATGACCGCGGGCGATCAGATCGTGGCGATCGGCAACCCGCTCGGCATCTTCGAGTTCTCGGTCTCGAGCGGGCTCGTCAGCCAGCGCCGCACGTTGTGCATGAAGAACGAGATCGTCACCGACAAGGACGGCAACAAGGTCGAGCGCAAGTGCCCGCCCGGCGGGTTCGAGCTCTTGCAGATCGACGCCGCGATCTCGCAGGGCTCCTCGGGTGGCCCGCTGTTCAACCAGTTCGGCGAGGTCATCGGCGTCACCACCGCGATCATCCAGGGCGGGCAATCGATCAACCTCGCGGTGCCGACGAACTACTTGAAGACGCTGATCGCGCAGCCCACCGTGATCACCATGGACCGCTTCGCCGAAGAGACCTCGAGCGGCCGCGACGACGGGCCCGGCGACGACGTGAAGATCACGCGCATGGTCCCGAAGCACCCGATCACGGTGCTCGACGGCTGCAGCGACGCGCAGCTGATCGAGGTCGTGCAGTCGATCATGTCGGCGATCGACATCGGCGCGCCGCTCTACAACGAAGGCATGAAGGAAGGCACCGCGAACGCGAAGGGCATGGAGGCGTGCTTCCGGATCTACGAGGGCACGTCGTCCAAGCTCGAGCGCGACCCGCCGTGCACGGGCGTCGGCAAGGCGTTCGGCGACGGCCTACTCCGCGCCAGCACGATGGCCACGTACAAAGAGAAGGCGTGGGCGCTGCGCGACACGTTTGACGGGATGATTGCAGTCGCGCTCCAGCGCGGCGTGAAGCCGAAGCCATAGTCTCAACGGAACCTGATGTCGGCGTTGTATTCCGCCGGGATGGCGGAGCTAAGGTGTGGAAACCGCATCTCAAGGTCCAGTTCCGCCGCTGCTAGTGCCGAGAGCAATGAGCGTCGTCACCATAGCCTCCGCCAGGCGGTGTAGGTACCAGGCACTCCACCGTGACGCATGGACTTGTCGGAAAGGGGTCTTGCCCCCACCAGATCGGCTCGATGGTATCCTCCTCCGGAGACGTTCCTTCGATTACGATTGTTTCTCCTTCACCATCCCATTCCCCGCCATCCCAGGTCGCCCGTCCCGTCGGATCATCGCTCGACACAGGGTTGTTGTCTGCGTACAGATAGTACGACCAAGTCCGCGCTGCCAGAGGGTCCAACTGAAGATAGCCCCCTGTGAATGGGTCGTACGTTCGATATCCGTTCCAGACGAGGCCCGGCCGATGCGTCGTCACCCCATCGGCGAGAGTTACCACCGTCCAGTCGTCGATGTACTGCCCCGCGAACAGCACGGGCTGGAAGATGCCTGCGCCAAGCGGCCAGATCTGCATCTCGCCCCACGCAAACGGATTCACCGCCCAGATCCGCGTCGCGTCGCCTGAGCTCGGCCAGCTGAACATGTCGATCGGCCGCCCGGTCTCGTCGGTGCCGACGTAGCGCTTCGACGTCACCCCGCCTGGCTGATCGGTCTGCCAGTAGCCGACGAGGCGGTCGCCGATCCAGACGAGCTGGAACAGCGTGTAGGTCCCCTTGGCGTTGAAGTCCGGGAAGTACTGCACCTCGGTGAGTCGATCGAGCGGGTCGT
>JBJXGN010000273.1:0-4227 GCA_046160585.1 Kofleriaceae bacterium | reverse complement strand
GACGTCGCGCGCTTCTCGCCGCGCGCGGCCTTCGCGATCGCGTGGCTGTCCGCGGCGACATCACCGACGAGTCCGAACGCGTGCCCGATCACGTTGCGCACGAGGTTCGAGACACTCATGCCCAGCTCCTGCGCACGCTCGCGCAGGTGCGCCTCGAGGCTCTCCGGGACCCGCGTATGGATCACACGCTCCTTCTTCTCCGGCTCCTCTGGGTCGTCGTCGTCGCCCTTCTTGCGTGTCACGATGTGATACACGATGTGTCACGCGGTGACACAAGTCAAGAGCGTATGCTGCTGCGCGTGTTGACCGCGACGGAGTGCCATGTCGACGCCGACATCCGGCGCGCGGAGACGCTGCCGGCGCAGGCCTTCATCGATCCCGTGTTCCTCGCGCGCGAGCTCGACACGGTGTTCCGCACGAGCTGGCAGGTCCTGCCCGAGACCGGCGACGATCCGCGCCCGCTCGAGGAGCAGGTCGCGTCGCGCGGCACGCGCGTGCCGGTGTCGCTGCTCGGGCGCCCGCTGTACCTGCAGCGCGGCTGGGACGACGACGAGCTGCGCATGTTCCCCAACACGTGCACACACGCATGGTTTCCGCTCGTGCTCGGCGCGAGCCGCGGCCCCACGCTCGTGTGCGGCCAGCACGGACGCAAGTTCGACTGCACGGGTCGCTTCGTGTCGCAGACCGGCTTCGGCAAGGACATGCCGGACTTCCCGCGCGACTGCGATCACCTGACGCCGCTGGGCGTGCGCAGCTGGCGCCACATGTTGTTCGCGAACCTCGATCGCGCTCGCGCGTTCGACACGACGTTCGCCGAGGTCGACGCGTCACTCGCGCGGATGCCGCTCGGCGAGCGCGGATCGATGGAGTCACGCGAGATCGCCGGCAACTGGAAGCAGCACGCGTGGAACTTCCTCGATCGGTTCCACATCGCGTTCGTGCATCGTCCGCCCGGGGGACTCGCGGACGCGATCGATCTCGGCAGCTACCAGACGGAGCTGTACGCGGACGCCGCGTTGCAGTGGGTGTACGCGGCGAAGCCCGACGACGGCTTCGATCCGGCGCACCTTCCCGAACGCTTTCACGATCCGAAAGGCCGTCGCGTGTTCGCGCTGTGGTGGTTCGTGTGGCCGAACCTGACGCTCAACTTCTATCCATGGGGACTCTCCGTGAACTGCTACCAGCCGATCCCCGCGCGCCCGGACGCGACGCGCTTCCTCTGGTACCAGTGGGCGATCGATCGCGATAAACACGCGCAACGTGACCGCCGCTGGTTGTCCGCGCAGGTCGACGCCGAGGACGTCGACGCGCTCGCGCAGGTCAGTCGTGGATTGCGCTCGGGGTTCGCGCCGCGCGGTCGCTTTGCACCGAACGACGAGCAAGGTGCACACTGGTTCCACCGCAAGGTGGCGCAGGCGGTGTTCGCATCATGAGGAGCAGCGATCGATCGAATCGCGAGATCGCGCGCGGCAAGATCAAGCGCGAGGGCGATCGCTCGGCGCGGATCGCGCGCCAGCTGATGCAATTGAAAGAGCCTCTACTGAAGAAGCTCGTGATCGATCTCGAGCTGAAGGACGCGATCATCGCCGCGCGGGCGATCACGTCGCCCAATGCGCGCCGTCGCGCCGAACGCACGATCGCCGGCGAGCTGCGAAGTCACGACCTCGCCGCTCTCGACGCGAAGCTCGCGAAGGTGCACGAGTCGAACAACCTCGACACGGAGGCGTTCCACCTCGCCGAGAAGTGGCGCGCGCGCCTGATCGAGGAAGGCATCGCCGCCGCCGCAGAGCTCACGTATCGCGGCGACGAGGCCGAGCTAGGGAGGCTGATCGACGCGGCCCGCAAGGAGCGCGACACCGGGCGACCGCCCGGCGCGCAGCGCAAGCTGTTCCGCCATGTGGTCGAGCTGCTGAAACACGCCGAGGACCCCGAGGTCGGCGATGATAGTGATGCCGACGAGGTCGAAGACGCCGACGAGAAGGAGGGCACGTGACCAAGCTACTCGTAGGGCTGCCGATCGCCGTCATCGTCCTTGTCATCGCGCTCATGGCGACGCCATTCCTCTCGCAGTGCGGTGGCGCCGACGAGGCCGTGACGTCCGTCGTGCGGCGCTGCGACCTCGCGACGAAGTACCTCGGAGGGGATGCGCGGCCGGCACGCGCGGGCCTGGCGTGCGGCAGCACGGAGATCTCGGGCGACGAAGGGACTGCGTCGTGGAGCGTGCCGTACACCGGCGAGAACAACCGCGGCACCGTCAGCTACAAGGCCGTGAAGGTGAACGACGAGTGGAACGTAGTCGCCGCGACGCTCGACGCCGACGGTCAGAAGATCGATCTCGTCGCGTGCGCCGGCGGCAGCGTCAACTCGCTGCAGAAGCTCGACGGATCGTTCGACGGCAAGGTGACCTCGTCGACGCACGAGCAGGTCAAGGTCGACATGGTGTGTAAGGGCACGCTCTCTCGAAAGACCGGCGAGACGCTCGCCGACGTCGTCGCGACGTGTGCGGACACCGCCGACGCTGGTGAGGGCACGGTCGTGTATCGCGGGCGCGCCGAGGTGAAGGCGGACATGGGCTCGTCGGCGAAGGGCGACGAGACGCTCGAATACAACGACACGAAAGGGCCCGTGAACGCGACGCTGAAGTTCGAGGGGACGACGGGCTCGCTGCGGGTGTGGTCGCAGTCTCCCGCATGGGAGATCGTCGTCGCGCTCTGACTGCGCCGCGAGAACCGACGCTCACGGAGCAGTCGAACGGACCCACGCGGCGAGCTCCGCCGCACCGACGGGCGCGCGTGTCCGCTGGATCACCGCGAGCGCGCGCCGGAGCTCGTCGACCGACGCGAACCGGTCGCGCGCCGCCACCGCGAGCGCGCGCGCGACGATCGGCCAGAGCTCCAGCGCGACCCCGTCGAGCGACGGCTTCGTCGTGCGGATCGCCTCGAGCAACTGCCACGATGGCGTGTCCGTGTCCTGTCCGGGAAACGGACGATTCCCGGCGAGCAGCTCGACGAGCGTGACCGCGAGTCCGAACTGATCTGCAGCCGCGGTGACGGGCGCGCCGGCGAGCTGCTCCGGCGCCATGTAGGCGTAGCGGCCCTTGCGCGTACCGGCGGCCGTCCGGTCGACGAGCGCGGTGGCCTTCGCGACGCCGAAGTCGCCGAGCTTCACGTCGCCCGTCGTCGACACGAGCACGTTGGCCGGCGCGACGTCGCGGTGCACGATCCCGAGTGGCAAGCCGCGCGCGTCGCGCGCATCGTGCAGGTATGCGAGCCCGAGCGCGACCTCGTGCACGATGTGGAGCGCGAGGACTTCGGGCAGAGGGCGCGCGCGCACGCGTGTCGCGAGGTCCCCGCCATCGACGTATTCGAGCACCACGAAGTACCCGCCGTCGGCGACGCCGAGATCGAGCACCGCGACGAGGTTGCGATGAGCGAGCCGGCCCGCGAGCGTTGCCTCGTGGATCAGCGCGCGCTCCAGCTCCGCTTCGCCGGCGAGCTCGGGCGCGAGCGTCTTGACCGCGACGAACCGCTCGAAGCCGCTCGCGCCGTGCGCCCGCGCGAGGTGGACTTCCGCCATGCCGCCGCGGCCGAGCCGGCGTACGAGTGCGTAGGGACCGATCGAAACGCGCGCGGTCATCGACGTCTGCCTCTGCATGTCATCACCTTCGCAACTCCCCACGCATGACGTTCGTCATGCTTGATGCGAAACTCCTCCCGTGGGCCGCGCCGCGACCGTGTTCAGCGACATCCTCGACGGTGGGACCGGGCGCATGCGCTGCCAGGTCGTCGTGCTCGAGGGTCCCGACCGCGGGCGTGCCTGTGCGATCGGCGAGACCGACATCATCGTCGGCTCGCACATCGATTGCGACCTCGTTCTCGGCGACGATCGGGTGAGCGGCAAACACGTCGCGATCCGCGCGCACGAGGGCCGGTTCGTGATCCGCGATCTCGGCTCGCGCAACGGCACGTGGTTCCAGGGTTCGCGCGTCACCGGCGAGATCACCTTGCCGCCCGGCGCCGTGCTCATGGTCGCTCGCACGCCGATGCGCATCGAGCCCGAGGCCGCGCCGCTCGACATTCCGCCGAGCCAGGCGCGCAAGTTCGGCGAGCTCGTCGGCGAATCGCTCGCGATGCGCGAGGTGTTCGCGGTGCTCGAGCGCGTCGCCGGCTCCGACGCGACCGTCGTCGTCGAGGGTGAGACCGGCACGGGCAAGGAGGTCGTCGCACG
>JBJXGN010000272.1:0-16077 GCA_046160585.1 Kofleriaceae bacterium | reverse complement strand
GCGACCCGGTCAATCGCCTCGCGAAGCGCCCAATCGCCTCGCGAAGCGCTCGGCTATGCGGAAATCGCTCCGCTCAGAGCGGGGTGATCACGAGGTTGTCGAACCACGTATCCGTCTCCCAGTTGTTGAGTGCGAAATATTCGTGGCCATCCTTCTCGAGCGGCTGTTTGTCGTCGAGCTCGAGGAACGGCGTAGTCATGTCGTCGATGAACCACGAGACCTTCGTGTCCTTGCGCTCGATGCGCCAGTGGTAGTGCTTCCCGGGAATAACCTTCACGTCCGTGCGCTGGACCATGTCTTTACCGTGCTCGTCCAAGCGCGCGATCATCGACTTAGAGTTGCTCCAGCCGCCGAAGATCACCATATACGCGGTCGCCTTGTACGCGCCCTTGTCGGGGTCGTAGGACGTGCCATCACCGAACACCTCGACCTTGATGTCCCCGCGTGGCTCGGTCGACCACGCGTCGAACTCGATGCGCACGTTGCGCGAGAGCTTCTTGCGCAGCCAGAGCGGGTGGTTGTAGGCGCCCTTCGCGTTCACCTGACCCGCCTCGATCCGATACCCGCCGCCGGTAGCGGACCAGTTCGGGCCGAGCGACTCGCGCTCGAAACCGTCGTGCCACGTCGAGGTGATCGGTGGGGGCTCGCTCACCTTGCAGGCCCCCAGAACGCACACGACGAGGATCGACGACCGATGCACGAGGCGATGGTACCTTTCACGCGTGTGCGCTGACTGCGTTCCGAGGTCGATCTCGGGCGAAGGCTAACGCATTTCGATCGCTTGGATCTTTGCCGATCCCGGGTCCGGAGTGGGTGTCAGAGGGACTGTGTAGGGTCGTTGCGTGGACGGCACGTTGTCCCTGCTCGAATGGCGAGAGTCGTCGGCCCCAGCGCCGGCGCCGCCGCTCGCCGATGGCAGCGCGCCGATCACGAGTCCTCTTCGGATCGTGATTTTCGACTGCGAGACTACAGGGACGAACTTCAACATCGATCAGGTGATCGAGCTCTGCGTGCAGCACGGTCTGCACGAGGACTCACCGAGTCAGGTGTGGCGCATCAAGCCGAGCACACCGATCCACCCCGGCGCGCGAGCGCTCCACGGCATCTGCGAGGAGGATCTCGCGGAGTCCCCCACGTTCGCCGAGCTCGCCGACGAGATCGCGGAGGTGTTCGCGAGCGCCGAGGTCATCGTCGGTTACAACATCGCGTTCGACATCGACATGCTCCAGGCGGAGTACGTCCGCATCGGGAGGCCACCGCTCGAGCTCTCGCACAAGAAGATCGTCGACGCGTTTCGTTTGTGGCAAAAGTTCGAGCCGCGCAGCCTCCAGCACGCGCACCAGCGCTTCGTCGGCGAGGGCTTCGCGTCCGCGCACTCGGCCAGCGCGGATGTCGCGGCTACGGGGCGTGTCCTCGCCGGAATGGTCCGGCACTACGGGCTGTCGGGGGACTGGGATGATCTCGCGCAGAAGTGTCATCGTGACGCGGGCGCCCGAGTCACGGAGTTGGTGTCTGCGCCGGAGCGATTTGGTTCGTCGGGTTCGTCGGGCTCGTCGGGTTCGTCGGCTTCGTCGGGGTCAGCGGGTTCGTCGGGTTCGTCGGGTTCAGCGGGTTCGTCGGGTTCGTCGGGTTCGTCCGGTGCGCCTTCGGGTGTCATGCAGCCGAGCGGTCCGTCCGATCGGGATCAGCCGCGTCGCGCTCCGTAGCGTCGCGAGCAAGCATCGCTCCGCTCGCACAGGACTGCTAGGATCGCCGCATGATGCGCGCGCTGGCGATGGTCCTCGGCCTCGGGCTCGCGAGCTGCGGCAGTGCCGAGAAGAAGAGCGACGCGTTCGACGAGATCCTCGTCCAGCTCGAGAAGTTCAAGACCGAAATGTGCGCGTGCACGGACGCCGCGTGCGCGGATCGCGTGTCCGAAGCTCGCCGCGAGTTCAAGAAGACGATGCGCGACAGGCTCGCGAAGGATGCAAAGCCCACGGCCGAGCAGGACCGCAAGGGCAAGGCGTTCGAGACCGAGCTGCGAGCATGCCGCACGGCGCTCCTCGATCCCGACGGCAGCGGCGCGGGCAGCGCCGACGTACCCGAGTGATCGAGCGACGAGAGATCGAGCGACGAGTGATCGAGCGACGAGAGATCGAGCGACGACCTCGATCTAGGAGCGGCGCAGGACGCCATCGAGCGATGCGACCCCGGCGCCCTTGACGAAGATGAAAAGGAACACGAAGCAGTAGAGCGCGGCCATCTCGCCGCCGTTGGCGATCGGCAGGATCTGCTCGCCACCCTGCAGCTTCCAGTGGAACTGGAAATACGCGACGGCCATCGTGCCCGCGGAGACGAATGCGGCGGGACGCGTGAGCAGGCCCAGCGCGATCATCGCGCCGCCGACGAGCTCGATCATCCCGCCGATCCACATCTGCGAGAGCACCTCCGGCTGCGGCCTGGCCGTGAAGTAGCCGAGGACCTTCTGCACGCCGTGAAACAGGAACAAAAACCCGGCGACGATCCGGAGCGCGGCATACGCGGCATTTTCATAGCGCGTCACGCGGTGATCCCTTCTTCGACGAGCGCCTTCGCGACAGACGGGCGTTGCGCGAGGCGCTGGTAGTACTCGACGAGCGTCGGCCACGCGTCGAGCGACTGCTTCTGGTGATGGATCCACGAGCGCATCACGTAGAACGCGTAGGCGTCGGCGACGGTGAACTGCGCGCCCATCAGGTACGGCTTCACGGCAGCCGCAAGCGTCGCGAAGCGCTGGGGGAGTGCGACCTCGCGGAGGTTCTTCTTGTAGTCGTCGCCCGCGAGGACCTTGAACAGCGGACCCATGCCCTTGTGCAGCTCGGTTGCGATGAAGTGCAGCCACTCGTCGAGGCGCACGCGCTCGATCGTCCCGTTTGGTGGCGCGAGGTTCGCAGCGGGGAACGTGTCTGCGAGGTAGCGCACGATCACGGCGCCCTCGGTGATGATGTCGCCCGACGGAATGCGCAGGGCGGGGACGTAGCCCTTCGGGTTGATCGAGAGCCAGTCGCCCCCGCTCGCGAGCTTCTTGTTCTTGAGGTCGACCTTGTCGATCGCGTAGCTCGCGCCGACCTCGGCGAGCACGATGTGCGGCGAGACCGAACAGGCGCTGGGCGAGAAATAGAGCGTGTAGTCCACCATGCGGTAGCACTACCGCTCGCAGGGGCGGATCGGTACCCACGCTCTTCGAATTCACCGTTGCCGGATTCGCTACGTGGACCGCAGACGTGCGCGAGCGCCCGTTCGAGCCTACTCGATGCCGTACTTCTCGAGCTTGTAGTACAGCGCGCTGGTCTTGATCCCGAGCAATCGGGCAGTCTCGGTCTTCACGCGGGCGGCCTTGGTGTAGGCCTTGAGGATCAGCTGGCGCTCCAGGTCGTCGAGGATCTCGGGCAGCGACAGCTCGCGCGGGACGTCGAGCTTGTCGTCCTCCGCGCCGCCCTGCAAGAACGCGGGGAGCGCGGCGGGGGTGATCTCCTCGCCTTCTGCGAACACGAGCGACTGCTCGATCGCGTTCTCGAGCTCTCGCACGTTGCCGGGCCAGTGATAGGCCATGATGCGACCGAGCGCTGCATCGCCCACGGCGCGGATGCGCGCGTTGGTCTTGGGTCCGAGCTTGCCGACGAAGTGTGCGCACAGGTGCGGGATGTCCTCGCGGCGCTCGCGCAACGGCGGCAGTTTCACGGGCAATACGTGCAGGCGGAAGAACAGGTCCTGGCGGAACCGGCCCGACGCGACCTCCGCATCGAGGTCCTTGTTCGTCGCGGACAGCACGCGAACGTCGACCTTGATCGGCGCCTCGCCGCCGACACGCTCGAACTCCTGCTCCTGCAGCGCGCGCAACAGCTTCACCTGCATCGCAGGCGGCACGTCCCCGACCTCGTCGAGGAACAGCGTGCCGCCGTCTGCGAGCTCGAAGCGGCCGAGCTTCTGCTTGATCGCGCCGGTGAACGCTCCCTTCTCGTGACCGAACAGCTCGCTCTCGAGCAGCGTCTCCGTCAGCGCGCCGCAGTTGACCTTGATGAACGGACCGTTCTTGCGCTTGCTCAGGCGATGGATCGCGCGGGCGATGAGCTCCTTGCCGGTGCCGCTCTCGCCGGCGATGAACACCGTCGTGTCGCTCGCCGCGACTTTCTCGACAGTGCGGCGCACGATCGCCATCTTCTCGCCGCCGCCGACGAGCTCGGGGAACCGCGCGTCTGCATCGGCGGCGAGCGTGCTCGCGGTCGCCTCGCTTCGCTTGCGGGCGCGCCGTGCCGCGGTCAGCTCGAGCGCGCTCGCGACCTTGAGCCGCACGACCTCGGGCTGGATCGGCTTCGTGATGAAGTCGAATGCACCGAGCTTCATTGCCTCGACCGCGGTCTCGACGCTGCCGAACCCCGTGATGATCATGATCGGCACGTCGGGATCGATCGCGGTGATGCCCTTGAGCACGTCGACGCCTGTGCCGCCCTCCATCTTGAGGTCGGTGATGACGAAGTCGGCCGGGCGCTTCTTGAAGGCGGCAACGCCGGCGTCGCCGCTGGTCGCGATGATCGCCTCGTGGCCGAGCTTCTTGACCATGTGCGCGAGGCCCTCGCGGATGGTCTCGTTGTCGTCGACGATCAGGATGACGGGCATCCCGACGTGGATATCACGACCGCGTGGGCGGGCGCAGCTTCCGTCGACGAGCTAGCGATCGAAGCGAAGCTCGGTGGTCGGCCCGAACCGCCTCAAACGTGAGGTCGACGACAGTCGATCCCGGCGCGTGTCATCGCCATCTCGAGCTCGCACACTCCTCGCGATCACGCCGGGATGACGATGGTGAACGTCGTCTCGCCGTCGGCGCTCGCGACGTCGACACGCCCGTGGTGGTCGAGCGCGATCTCGCGGACGAACGCGAGCCCCAGTCCCGTGCCCTTCTCGCGCGTCGTGTAGAACGGCTCGAACAGCTTGCCGGAGGTCTCGGGAGAGATTTCCTTGCCGCGGTTCCACACCGCGATCGCGAGCGTGTCGCCCTCGCTCCGCGCCGAGAGCCGCACGGCCTCGCCCTCGTGATCGGCCGCCGCCGCGGCCTGCACCGCGTTGCGCGCGAGGTTCAGGATCGCGCGCCGCAGCTGCGAGCGATCAGCGTTCGCCGTGACCTCGTCGATCAGCGTGACCGCAACGCGGACTTTCTCGGTCGATGCGAGCTGCGCGATCTCCTCGAGTAGCTCGCGCATCGGCACGGGCGCGAGCTCGGGGCGCGGGCGGCGCGCGAACTCGAGGAACTCGTTCACCACGCGCTCGAGGTAGCCGAGCTCCTTGCGGATCCGATCGACGTGTCCGCGGCGCTCGTCCGTCTCGGGCAGCTCGTCCTGCAAGATGCCCGCGAACAGCGTCATGCCGGCGAGTGGGTTGCGCACCTCGTGCGCGATGCCGGCGAGCATCTGCTGCATACGCGCGTCGCGCTCGGCGAGCTGGCCGCGCATGCGATCCATGGTCTGGGCGAGCACGCCGAGCTCGTCGTGCGAGTGCGCCTTGATCGGCTCGCGCAGATCGCCGGCGCCGATGCGCTCAGCAGCGCTCGCGAGGCGCCGCACGTTGCGCGTGATGAGGAGCGTCGCGATCACCGCGGCGGCGACGCCGACAAGCATCAGGCCTCCGCCCCACAAGAATAATCGCTGGCGCAGATCCACGAGGCGCTCGAAGTACGCGGCCGGCGCCTGCGCGGCGATCGCGAGGACGATCGGTCCACCGTCGAGCTCGGCGCGCACGGGCGCGTAGCCGGCCTTGTACGTCTTCGTGCCGCCCCGCCCGTCATCGCCCTCGAAGGTGACTGACGCGACGGTCTCGCCCTTGTCGAACACGCGTGCGAGCTCCGTGCGATCGAGCTCCACGTGGTAGTAGTGCGTGCCGATCGCCACGGTCAGGTCGGTGTCGAGGCGGCTGTTGAACTGCTTGTCGAACATGTAGAGGTGCGCACCCGTCGCTGCCTCCAGCACGGCGAGCTTCGTGACGTAGTTCTGGTGCGCTCGTTGCCCCTCGTCGCCGGGGGCGAGCTCCTCGACGTACTTTCCGCGTACCGTGGTCGCGGCGCTCGCGGCGATCGCCTGCAGGCGTCGACCGACCTCCTCGTCGAGGTCGCGGCGGCTCACCTCGTGGGCGACGAACGCGAACACGGTGAACACCAGCGCGGCCGGCAACACCAGCGCGACGAGCAACTTGACGAGGATCGGCGCGCGAAAGCGCAAGGGTAGAGCCTACTGCGACTGCCGAGCGATGTCGTGTTTACCTGCCGCGCAGGGCGGTCACTGGGAGAGTGAGAGTACGTGGCCTTCGGGATCGTAGAACCAGAACACGCGCGTGCCACCCGGCGCAGTCCACACGCCGTTCGGATCGAGATCCATGCCCTCGGGCTTGAGCACCGTGACGCCCTTCGCGATCAGCGACGTCACACACGCGTCGAGGTCCTTCACCTCGAATCCGAACGCGGTGTACGTCGGCGGCTGGACCTCGTCCGCCTTCTGCACCCGAAGCATGGTACCGAACGCGTCGAACACGAGCGCGAACCCGGTCTCCTCGACGAGGCGGAGTCCGAGCACGTCGCGATAGAACACCGTCGCGTCGGCGGGACGAGTGGTCGCGAGGAAGGCGACCGGTTTGGCGTTGGTCAACGACATGCCCCTAGCGTGCACCAAAACCGACGCTGGCGCGATTTGTCGGCGACGACACGGCGTCGGGACGAGCTGCGCATCACGCTACGGAGCAGGCGCTACGAGCGCATCGCACGATGAACCGCGCGGGATGCGATCACGCGGCCGAGATGCATGGAGACGTGGCTCATTGGAATGATCGGTCGAAGCCGTATTCGAGTGCATGTTCTCGCCAGGATCGAGACGCGTTTCCCTTCACGGCGTCATGGCGGTAACCGATGGCGTCATGGCGGCGGGTACAGGGCGTCATCGTTCTCGGCCGAAACGCGAAAACGCCGCGAAGACGAGCTCCGCGGCGTTGGCAGGACAGCAGCGAGTTAGCGCTTGCTGAACTGGAAGCGAGCGCGCGCGGCCTTCTGACCGTACTTCTTGCGCTCCTTCTTGCGCGGGTCACGGGTGACGTACCCGGCCGCCTTCAGCTTCGGACGCAGGTCCGAGTCGATCTTCATCAGGGCACGCGTGATGCCGTGGCGGATCGCGCCGGCCTGCGAAGAAATGCCGCCGCCACGAACCGTGGCGTCGATATTGTACTGGCCGAGGAGGGAGACCTCCTCGAGGCCCTGGCGGATGACCATCCGCGCGGTCGGGCGCGAGAAGTAGTCCTCGTCGCTGCGGTCGTTGATGGTGATCTTGCCGTCGCCGGCCGTGAGCCACACGCGGGCGATGGCCGTCTTGCGGCGTCCAGTAGCGTAGGTCTTCTGCGTTGCCATAGTGTTGTCTCGCGCTCCGCGGTTTAGTTGATCGTCAACGTGCGCGGTTTCTGCGCGGCGTGATCGTGTTCGGCGGTCTTGTAGATCTTCAGCTTCTTGAGGACGCGACGGCCGAGCGGGCCTTTGGGCAGCATGCCCCACACCGCTTCGCGGATCGCGCGCTCGGGATCGGTGGCGAGGACGTCCTTCGCGAGGCGCGTCCGGATACCACCGGGAAACAGCGTGTGGTGCTGGTAGACCTTTTTGTCCGGCTTGGAGCCGGTGAGGCGAACGCCACCCGCGTTGAGAACGATCACGAAGTCACCCATGTCGACGTTCGGGGTGTACGTGGCCTTGTGCTTGCCGCGGAGGACCAGCGCGATTCGAGACGCGAGGCGGCCGAGCGTCTGCCCGGTCGCATCGATCTGGAACCATTCGCGCTGTGCCTCGCCGGCTTCTTTGGTGAGCCAGGAGCTCTTCTGCGTCGTCTGCGTGTTCATGGGAGTACTCGGAGGGGGGGATCGTGTACAAGGCCGAGAAAAGGTAGTCAAGCCGCAAACGTGTAATGGCGACCTGAGGATTCGTTCAGTGTCAGGTGGGCATGGTACGAACGAGGTGTGTCGAGAGTCGGTTTCATACTCAAGCCGGACAAGACCGAGGCGGGTGCCCTGCTCGAGGACTTAGTCCCATGGTTGCGCCAACAAGGCCATATCCCGGTCGTCACTACGGAAGACCAAATCACCCCCACGGGAACGGAGGTGTTGCCGGAATCCGCGCTCGGGGAGGCGGTGGATCTCGCCGTCGCCCTCGGTGGTGATGGCACGATGTTGCGAGCTGCGAGGCTCGTCGCGGATCACGAGAGACCCGTTCTCGGCGTGAACCTCGGGCAGCTCGGGTTTCTCGCCGGGTGGGCACCGTCGGAGGCCAAGGCCGGGCTCGCAGCCGCGCTCGCCGGCGCGCTGCCGCTGACCAAGCGCATGCGGCTCGCGGTTACGTTCAAGCGACAGGGCGCGGATCCCGTCACCAAGTACGCGCTCAACGATGCGGTGCTCCACCAGGGCGCCATGGCGCGTATCGTGGAGATCGACGCATTCGTCGACGACGCGTTCGTCGCTTCGTACCGCGCGGACGGCCTGCTCGTCGCCACGCCCACGGGCAGCACCGCGTACAACATGGCCGCAGGTGGGCCGATCGTCGTGCCCGGTCGGTCCATGGATCAGGCGGCGATGACGCTCACGCCGATCTGCGCGCATGCGCTGACCAACCGCCCCCTCGTGATCGGCGCCGACTCGATGATCCGCATGCAGCTCGCGGCCGACGTACGCGGCGTGATGATCACTGTCGACGCGCAATGGGGGCACTCGTTCCTCGCGGGCGACATCGTCGAGGTCACGACGCGCGCGAAGCCGCTCGTGATGTTCCAGGGCGACAAGACGTTCTTCGATGTCATGCGTGACAAGCTCCACTGGGGCGCGCGCGCGGATTCGTCGGCGCGGTCGTCGGTGCCCGTACCCCACTTGCACGCGGGCAGCTCGCCGACGAAAAAAGGGGGGGCGTGATGCTGCGGCATCTACGCGTGACGAACTTCGCGATCCTGTCGGACGTCGAGATCGAGCTCGGTCCGGGCATGAACGTCCTCACTGGGGAGACAGGCGCCGGCAAGTCGCTGATCGTCGAGGCCGTGAACCTCCTGCGCGGTGGTCGCGCGTCGGCAGACATCCCGCGCACGGGCACCGACGAAGCGGTCGTCGAGGCGATCGTCGAGGTGCCAGCGGATCTGCGCGACCGTGTGATCGCGGTCCTCGAAGGCGCCGGGCTCCCGGGGCTGGGCTCGCAAGGCGCGGCTTCGCACGGCGGTCCATCGCCAGGTTTGGCGCAGGGCTCGGGGCATGGGTCGGGGCAGGGCTCGGGGCATGGGTCGGGGCATGGGTCGGGGCAGGGCTCGTCGCGCGATGAGGATCGCGAGTGCGACGCGGTGTTCATCCGTCGCGTGATCCAGCGCGGTGGCCGCTCGCGCACGTACGTCAACGGCGCGTTGACCACGGCCGCGCGGCTCGCGGAGCTCGGTGCGCTGCTCGTCGATCTGTCGGGCCAGCACCAGCACCAGGGCCTCGTGGATCCGTCGCGTCACCGAGATCTACTCGATGCGTTCGGTGCGGCCGAGCCGCTCGTGGAGGCGATGTCCGCGGCGTGGGCCGAGTTGCGCCGCTGCGACGACGCACTCGCCGCCCTCGGCGGTGACGAGCGCGAGCGCGAGGCGCGCATCGACTACCTGCGCTACCAGCTCGAGGAGCTCGACGCTGCGGCGTTCGCGTCGGGCGAAGATCAGATGATCGAGATCGAGCGCGTTCGCCTCGCGTCGGTCGATCTGCTCCAGGGCGCAGCGCGCGCCGCGGAGGATGCACTCTACGGGAGCGACGACTCGGCACGTGATCGCGTCGCGGCGGCCGCGCGCGAGGTCGAGCGAGGGATGCGCACGGACGCCACCCTCGAGCCCCTCGCCAAGCAGCTGTCCGAGATCGAGACGCTGATCGACGACGCCGCCGATCAGCTCCGGAGCTACGCGGACAAGCTCGAAGGCGATCCCGAGCGGCTCGCGTACCTCGACGAACGCATTGCCCTGATCCGCCGGCTCGTCCGCAAGCACGCGGCGGCAAACCTCGACGAGATCCTCGTCAAGGCGACGCAGCTGCGCGCCGAGCTCGACGCGCTGACGGGACGCGACGCGACACTGGCCGACGTGTTGGCCATGCGGACCAAGGCAGAAGCAGCGGCAATGTCCGCCGCCGCGGCGTTGACCGCCTCGCGCAAGAAGGCCGCGCGCAAGCTGGAGAAGGAAGTAGGCGCCGCGCTCGTCGAGTTGGGGATGGGCTCCGCGCGCCTTCAGGTTTCGATCGAGACGCTCGATGCAATCGAGATCTCCGATCCGTCGAGCTCGTTCTCGTCCAACGGCGCGAACCGCTCGTCGAGCTCGTCGAACGGTGCGAGCTCGACGGCGAGCGGTTCGTCGATCTCGTCCGCAACCGGTGGACCGAAGACGCCCACCCCAAATGGCGCGCCGAAGTCCTCGCCGCCAACCGGCGCAGCGAAGGCGAAGGGCACGCCTCTGCGTCGAGGACTCGGCCCGCACGGCGCGGATCGCGTCGAGCTCGTGCTCGCGTCCAACAAAGGCGAAGACGCCCGTCCGCTCACGAAGATCGCGTCGGGCGGCGAGCTCTCGCGCATCATGCTCGCGCTCAAGCTCGGCCTGCAGTCCGCGGGTCGCGCCGACCACGTAGCGACGTACGTCTTCGACGAAGTCGACGCCGGCATCGGCGGTGCGACGGCGCAGGTCGTCGGCTCGCAGATCCGCGCGGTCGCCGGCGATCGCGGTACAGGCGCTCGCGGTCGGCAGGTACTGTGCGTGACGCACTTGCCGCAGATCGCAGCGTTTGCGGACCAGCATTTTCACGTCGAGAAGGCAGAGGTCGCGGGGCGCACCGAGACGCGCGTGAAGAAGCTCACCGTCGCGGCGCGCAAAGACGAGCTCGCGCGGATGCTGGGCGGTCAGGCGACATCGAAGGCAAAGGCGCATGCAGCCGAGCTACTCGCGGAGGCTGCACGCCCGCGAAAGTCAGCGTCCGCGCGCGTCTGAACTGCCTTGATTTCGCGACCATGCACGATTTCCTGCGACGGATCGCAGGCATTTGCTCTTGCGGGTTGCCCCGATCGAGTGGGCAGGAGAGCTCGGATGAAACGCTTTGTCTTGGTCGCAGTGATGATGGCGTCGGTGGTCGCGTGTGGTGGGACGGAAGGGAACGACGGCAATGGCCGCCCATCGGGCAGCAACGGCGGTGGCGGAACCGGGACCGATACGTGCCCCGAGATCGTCGACTGCGTCGGAGACTGCTCGACGGATTCCTGCGTCAGCACGTGTATTGGACACGGCACGACGGATGCGCAGCTGCAGTTCGTCAGCCTCG
The DNA here is from genome assembly GCA_046160585.1 of Kofleriaceae bacterium. Classification (GTDB taxonomy): domain Bacteria; phylum Myxococcota_A; class Polyangia; order Haliangiales; family Haliangiaceae; genus JABFXX01. Next base: position 4,737 of record JBJXGN010000272.1, on the reverse strand, counting down.
CCGGCTGCATCGAGCAGGAACGATGCGAGAGCTGGGACTGCATCGAGGACAAGTGCGGCGCGTTCGTCGATGCGTGTTTCGAAGATGCACCTGGCAGCGGCAGCGGTGGTGGCGGCGGCAGCGGTGGCGGTCCGCAGGGCACCCCGTTGCCGTCGGAGATCGTCGGCACCTGGTCGTCGAGCGACTACCGAACATTGATCAACTACCAGTTCGGGCCCGATGGCACCGTCGTGGCCAGCTCCGCTCTCGCGACCGGATTCAACGGTTGCAACAGCTCGTGGACCACCCAGTGGGTCGGTGTGGCGCAGTGGGGCGCGAACAGCATGTTGTCGATCCAATCGACGAGCGGCAGCCAGACGACCTACGACTGCTCGGGTACGAACGTTCAGAGCATGGGCTCCTACTCGATCACCCAGCAATACGCGGTCGCCGTCGGCAGCGACGCGGAGGGCGATCTCTTGCAGCTGACGAACGTGTCGACGGGCAACGCGGTCACGTACCGTCGCGAGTGAGTCATCGCCGCGCAGGATGGAAGCGCGTTGACCGACGCGCGAGAGATGTTAGGGTCCGGCCCATGAAGGCCACAGCGTGGGTGATGGTGCTGGCGACGATGTCGATCACGAGCTGCAAGAAGGACGGTGGTAGTGACAAGCCCGCGGTGGCGCCGAGCGTCACGAGCCCCGCGATCGACGCGTTGATCGCGGCGGTGCCCGGCAACGCGAGTGCGATCGCGTTTGTCGATCTGAACATCGCGCCGTGGTCGTATCTGACGGGCGGTGCGGGCCTCTCGCTCGACCCGGCGACGCAGAAGGAGCTCGACAAGGATCTGCGCGCGTACCTCGATCGGTACGTCGGCGTCGACGTATCGAAGCTGCAATACGCGGTCGCGTTCGCCGCGGGGCCGCCGGTGTCGGGCGCCGTGTTGCTAAAAACCGTGGCCGGGACACCCAAGATCCCGGGCGCCGCGGACTACGAAGGCGCGAAGGTGTGGCGCGTACCCGGCGAGGGCATCAGCGTCGCGATGAAGGGCGACACGGTGGTCGTCGGGCTTGACGACGCCGTTCGCGGCGTGCTCGACACGATGGCGCAGAAGCGCAAGAGCGTGGTCGTCGAGAACAAGCCGCTCGTCGACTGGCTTCGCGCGGAGACCAAGGGTGCAGTGGTCGCGCTCGCCATCATCGCGCCGAAGGACTTGCCCCTGCCGCCGCAGATCGCGGGTCTATCGCGCGTGGCCGTCTCGGTCGGGCCGACGCAGCTCCGCGCGGTCGTGGACGGTAGCGACGCGGCCATCACGTCCGTGCAGGGATTGATCGATCAGCAGATCGCGCTCGCTCTCGAGCAGGCCGAACACGCGAAGCAAGAAGCGATCGCGGGGAACCTCCCACCGCCCGCGGGCGCGCTCGCGATCATCAGCGCCGCATACGCGAAGAGCTTCGTCGCGGCCGTGAAGCCACGGCGCGAAGGCAACCGGCTCGTGGCGAACTTCGATCTCGTCGGGCAGGGAACCGAGGGAATGCTGATCGTCTCGACGATCGGCATCCTCGCCGCAGTCGCGGTGCCCGCGTTCATGGACTACATGAAGACGTCCAAGAAGAGCGAACCGAGCCTGTTGCTGAACAAGCTCGGGAAGAACCTGAAGGTCTACTACGCCATCGAATCCAAGTTCCCCGTGGGCGAGGTCGCGCTCACGCCGGGCGAGAGCTGCTGCGCGAGTCCGGTCGGGAAATGCGCATCGACGCCGGACATGTGGCAACAGCCCGTCTGGCAGGCACTCGACTTCGAGATCACGGAGCCGCATATGTTCCAGTATCGCTATCGATCCGACGGCACGAATGTTATCGCCGAGGCGGTCGGTGATCTCGACTGCGACGGGCAAACCATCACGTATCGACTCGAAGCCTGGGCGCAGAACGGCAACCCGACGATCACGATCACCGAGCCCGCACCGAACACCGACTGACTGAACGGTCGACTGACTGAACGGTCGGCGACTTCGCCTGACGTAGGCTCGAAGGGTTCGCGCGAGCTTCACTTCTCGCGCGCTGCGCGCTGCTTCTCGCGCTCGCGCCACTCCATGCGCTCCGCGATGCTGTTCGCGAGCGTGAACGTTCCACCGACCAGCCCGAGGCCCGCGCCATAGAGCACCGCGCGTTCCAGGCGATCGCGATCGCGCTTGCGACGATCCGGCCAGCGATGCTCGGTGAGCAACGTGAGACCGGTGCTCAACACGATGCCCATCGCGGAGCCTGCGAGCATCCCATACACAGGAGCGCCGACCGCGATCGGCGGTGGTGGTTCGGGGTCGCGCGGTGGAACGTACTCGTATGGCTCGACATCGCGCATCGACAGAAGCACGACGCGGTTGGGGTTGGAGCGCGCGTCGATGTTCGAGTTGGAGCTCGCGTCGATATTCGAGTTGGAGCTCGCGTCGATGTTCGAGTTGGAGCTCGCATCGATGTTCGAGTTGGAGCTCGCGCTGCCATCGTTTGTCACATCCGGCAGCGCGATAGGCCCGCGTGGCGCTGAACGCGCGCACCCGCTCGCGAGTGCGAGACCAACCATCGTCGTGAGCATCGCGCGTGGAGTCATTTTCCGAACATGAAGGTGACGTCGAACATGAAGCTGCGGTCAACGCCGGTCGGCTCGGTCGCGTAGTCGCACGGACCGCCGCACGCCATCCCCGCATTCTCGACGTCGTTGCGCGGGGCGAGCGTGAGCACGACGGAGAACGTCATACCGCCGTGTTGCTTTTCGCCCATGCCGAACGCCGCGAGCCCGAGCGCGAGCTGCAGATCCGGTCGCGTCCACGCGCCGCCCGCGTCCCAGCGAATGTGTTGCACGCCGGCACCCACGTCCGCGAAGAGATCGAGGCCGCCGTCCTGCTTTCCCGCACGCCCGAACGAGTAGCGCCCATGGGCGGCGAAGCGATGCATCAACCCGCGTCCGTTGCCGATGGACACCGGGAGACCCGTGCGCATCGCGAGCTCGTCGAGCGGGATCTGCATCGACTGCAGCGCGTACTGCGCGTAGACGAGGATGCGGTTCTCGCCGAAGCGAAGGCCACCGTCGAGGTGGAACTGCTTGACCGTGTTCTTGGCGTCGACGTTGTTGATGAGGAAGCTGCCCCAACGCACGCCGATGCCGCCCTCGAGGCGGAACGGCCACGACCACCCAGTGGACTGCGACGGTGCGATGGCGACCTTCGTCGTGTTGTCCTTCGTGGTGTCCGTGTAGGTCCCGGGGACCTCGTCGTCGTGCGAGACGTGCGAGCGTGCATAGGCGCTGGTCGTTACGAGCAGAACCGACGAGAGCAGCGCGAGTCGAAGTGCTTGCATGGGCCTCCCTGATCCGGACGGAGCGCGCGGCGTCGAGTTGCGCGACGTCTCTGTAGAAGAAATCGTGACTCGTGCCCGGAACTTACGCAGTGGCAACGGACGGCACGCGATCGGTGTGGCGCGATCACCACGCTCGTCGACGGAATACATCGCGACGGGCGTGCTTCCGTCGGGTTGGCGCGTCCGCCAACGCGACACGCCTACATCGCCTACGCGTGAGCGATCGCGAGGACCGAGAAACCCACGTCGTGGAGCGCGAGCTCGAGGTCCCCACTCGCAAGCGGTGCGTACCGAGGAGGACCGAGCTCGACGACACGGACAGGCGAGGTGCCGTCGAGCACGCCGCCATCGAGGAGCCCGAGGCCGAGCGCCTTGAGGCCGGCCTCCTTCGCGGCGAAGCACATCGCACGTGCACGCTGTCGCGCGTCGGCGCGCGCAGCTGCCTCGTCGGCGCCGAGAGACCGAGCGAGCGCGTCGTGTCCGTCGGCCAGCAGGCGCTCGACATGGCGCTCGATCGCGTCGTGCTCGTCAGTCAGGAAACGCTCCGCGATGCGTGCGATGCGGGCGTCGTCGTAGTCGACGAGGTCGATGCCGAGCTTCGCAACACGTGCCGCGACCGCGAACACCTGCGTGCGCGTATGCGTGAGCGAGATCGAGCCGGCGAGCTCGGGCGAGAGCTCGTGTGCGGGCGAAGCGAGGACTGCAATCGGGCGCGTGCCCTGATACTCGAGCGTCGCGCCGATCTGCGCGACTGCACGCGCCGCGAGCTCGCGACCCACCGCGTGCGAATCTTCACCGGGCTCGAGCAACGCATGCTCGATGACGAAACGAGCGTCGAAACCACCCTCGCTCATCGGGTCTCGCTCAGGCACGAGTCGCACCCGTAACCGGCGCGCGTGCGGTCGTCGCGTTCGACAGCGAGGCGCTGGACGCCGAGCGCACCACGCTCGCGCGCATCGACCGCGGCACCTCGTTCACACCGCGCCATCAACAACGAGCGTCGCGCCATTCGTGTAGCTCGCCCGCTCGGACGCGATGAACGCGATCATGTCTGCGGCTTCCTCGAGCCGGCCGACGCGGCGCACCGCGCAGTGCCGCACGTACTCGTCCTTGCGTGCGGGTGGCAGGTGATCGCTCACTCCCTCGTCGAGGATCCCGGGCGCCACGCAGTTCACCGTGATGCCGTAGCGCCCGATCTCTTTCGCGAGCGACTCCGTGAACCCTTTGAGCGCGGCCTTCGCCGTCGCGTAGTGCACGGGTGCTTGCATCATCTTGACGCCCGCGAGCGAGCCGACGTTGATGATGCGCCCGTAGCGCTGGCGCACCATGACCCGCAAGACCGCCTGCGTCGCGAGGAACGCGCCCTTCACGTGCGTGTCGAGCATCGCGTCCCAATCGGCTT